>BNBA01000016.1 GCA_014654535.1 Xanthomonas boreopolis | reverse complement strand
TCCAATCTCTGGCAACGTATCGCTTGCAAAGCAATTGACTTGTTGCTTGATTAAACGTCTGCAAGATGGACAATCATCCTTCCTGCAGGCGTCCGCACAAATTACCTGCGCACACTTTCAAAGAACCCCGGGGCCGGCCTCAGCGCCTTTCCCGCATGCCCCGAAGTTTCCTTCGAAGCGAGCCGCCCATTATAGCCGGCTTTTCGTTTCCGTCAACACCTCGTTGCGAGGCGCCGACTTCAACCTGCCGCCCCAGCCACCCGAAGGTTTTTGCCGAAGCGAGCCCGCCATCATAGCGGACTTTCCCACCTCGTCAACCCCTCGTCGCCGAGGAGGTTGCCGCCACTTCAATCCGGTCCGAAGACCCTCTCGAAGCGAGCCGCTCATTCTGCGGCCACTTCCTCGAATCGTCAACACCTTTGTCGCTGAAGTCGTTGATTCGAGGACCCTTCCGTTTGCCGCGCTTTGCGAGGCACCCGTGTCGGGAGGAGCGGAAGTATGGGCGCTTTTGCCGCGCTTGGGAAGAGGCGGCGGGAAATATTTTTCCGCGCCGCCCGCCGCTCAGCCCGCCACCAACGCCACGCGCGCGAAATTGCGCTTGCCGACCTGGATCACGCCCTCGAAACCCGGCGCGAACTGGCGCTGCGGATCCTCGACGACTTCGCCCTCGACCCGTACCGCGCGCTCCTTGAGCTTGCGCATCGCCTCGGAGTTGCTGGGCGTCAGCCCGGCGGCGGTCAGCAGCGCGGCGATGCGCAGGCCTTCGGCCGGCACCTGGACCTGCTGCAGCGGCAGCAGCGAGGTATCGCCCTGCCCGGTGACCACCGCATGCCAGCCGGCGACGGCCTGCTCGGCGGCGGCCGCGTCGTGGAAGCGCGTGGCCAGTTCGCGGGCCAGGCGCAGCTTCACGTCGCGCGGGTTGAGCTGGCCGCTCTCCACGTCGCCGCGCAGCCGCTTGGCCTCGGCGGCGGAGATCTCGAAGCTGAGCAGTTCGATCCAGCGCCACATCAGGTCGTCGCCGATCTTCATGGCCTTGGTGACGATGTCGATGGCCGGCTCGCTGATGCCGATGTAGTTGCCCAGCGACTTGCTCATCTTGTTGACGCCGTCCAGGCCTTCCAGCAACGGCATGGTCAGCACGACCTGGGCAGGCTGGCCATGGTGCTCCTGCAGCCCGCGCCCCATCAGCAGGTTGAACTTCTGGTCGGTGCCGCCGAGTTCGACGTCGGCCTCCAGGGCGACCGAGTCGTAGCCCTGCACCAGCGGGTAGAGGAACTCGTGGATGGCGATCGACTGCTGCGCGGCGAAGCGCTTGGCGAAGTCGTCGCGCTCGAGCATGCGCGCGACGGTGTGCTGCGCGGCCAGCTTGATCATGTCGGCCGCGTTCATCCGGCCGAACCATTCGGAGTTGAAGCGGACCTCGGTGCGCCCGCGGTCCAGCACCTTGAAGACCTGCTCCTCGTAGGTGCGGGCGTTGGCCAGCACGTCCTCGCGGGTGAGCGGCTTGCGGGTGACGTTCTTGCCGGTGGGATCGCCGATCATGCCGGTGAAGTCGCCGATCAGGAAGATCACCTGGTGGCCGAGGTCCTGGAACTGCCGCATCTTGTTGAGCAGCACGGTATGGCCCAGGTGCAGGTCGGGCGCGGTGGGATCGAAACCGGCCTTCACCCGCAACGGGCGGCCGCTTTTCAGGCGGGTTTCCAGCTCTTCGGGCTTGAGGATCTCGTCGGCGCCGCGGCCGATGAGAGCGAGCGAATCTGCGATCGAGGACAAAGGAGGGCTCCAGCGGCGCTGCGCCGCACAAAATCGCCGGCGATGTTAAACGTGGGTTAATTCGACGACAAGGCAAAAAATGAACAGGCTCAATGGTTTGACGCGCTGTTGATGGGTCTCTATGGTACCGGCGTTTGAGCTCGCGCTTCGAGCAGAGGAACCGGTAGATGCATAACTCCGAACAGGGCCGCGCACGCAAACAGCGCATCCGGGAACGCCTCCACGTCCTCCACGACACGGCCCTGCATCGAAGGCTCAAGCAGCATCTCCCCGCCGCATTCAACGAGCGCTGGACGCGCCGCCACTGGATCCACGCCAGCCTGTTCGCGACCATCGGGGCCCTGGTGGCGACGATCGTGCCGGGCTTCTCCAACGCGATCGACCCGTCGCTGGCCAGCCGTTCCACGCTGCCGCTGCCGTTGCCGCCGCTGTCGCTGGCCGAGAAGGCCCCGGCCCACGGCGACAGCTGGCAGATCGTCCACATCAAGCCGGGCCAGACCCTGAGCAGCCTGTTCGGCGAGCTGGGCATCCCGACCGTGGTGATGTACCAGGTGCTGGAGCACCCGGGCGTCCGCGACGTGCTGACCAAGCTGCGCCCCGGCGCCGAACTGGCGTTCGACCTGCCCAAGCAGGGCCAGTTGCGGGCGCTGCGGTTCGATCGCGATCCCAGCCACCGGATCGAGCTGCAGCTGCAGGGCGACGCGATCCGCGAGAAGGTGACCGAGCGTGCGACCGTGACCCGCACCGTCGTCACCAGCGGCGAGATCACCAGTTCGCTTTACGCCGCCGCCGGCAAGGCCGGGTTGCCGCTGTCCGCGGTGGCGACGATGACCGACGAGATCTTCAAGTACGACATCGACTTCGACAAGGATCTGCAGCCGGGCGACCGCTTCAGCGTGGTGATGGACGAGACCTGGCGCGAAGGCGAGCGCATCGACACCAGCAAGATCCTGGCCGCCACGTTCACCACGGGCGGCAAGACCTACACCGGCTTCCGCTTCGAGCGCGCCGGCAAGCCGGCCGAGTACTTCGACATCAACGGCCGCCCGCTGAAGAAGAGCTTCATCCGCATGCCGGTGGCGTACAGCCGGATCAGCTCGACCTTCGGCGCGCGCAAGCACCCGGTGCTGGGCACGATGCGGATGCACAAGGGCATCGACTACGCGGCGCCGTCGGGCACGCCGATCATGGCCGCCGGCGACGCGCGCGTGCAGTTCGTCGGCCAGCAGCGCGGCTACGGCAACGTGGTGATCCTCGACCATGGCCGAGGCTACAGCACGCTGTACGGGCACATGTCGCGCTTCGGCAAGGTCAAGGCCGGGCAGCGCATCAACCAGGGCACGGTGATCGGCTACGTCGGCATGACCGGCCTGGCGACCGGCCCGCACCTGCACTACGAATTCCGCGTCAACGGCACCCAGCGCAACCCTGCCTCGGTGACGATGCCGCCACCGGAGCCGCTGAAGGGCGCCGAGCTGGCCGCGTTCCGCGCCCAGACCACGCCGGCGATGGCCCGCATCAAGGGCATGGAGCAGTTGATGTTCGCCGACGCCGGCGGCGAGAAGCCGGCCCGCAAGGGCGAGAAGAGCCGCGGTTGAAGAGCCGCCGGGCGCAGCGCGCGTCCGGTGCTTGCCGCCATCCGCCGCGATTGACCCGAGGCGCGCGCGGACCGAAGCTGCGCCGTCTCCCCTGCCCGGTCCACGCATGCCATCCGCTCCCTTCTTCATCGGCCTGATGTCCGGCACCAGCGCCGATGGCATCGATGCCGCGCTGGTCCGCTTCCACGAAGGCGACGGTCCGCGCTGCGAACTGGTCGACGGACTGACCGCGCCCTGGCAGCCGGCGCTGCGCGAGGAACTGGTCGCCCTCGGCCAGGGCGGCGATGCCGGCTCGCTGGACGTGCTGGGCCGGCTCGATGCGCAGGTCGGCATCGCGTTCGCCGAGGCGGCGAACCGGCTGATCGCGCAGAGCGGGGTGGACCGCGCGCGCATCCGCGCGATCGGCTCGCATGGCCAGACCGTGCGGCACCGCCCACTGGCCGATCCGGCATTCACCTGGCAACTGGGCGATGCGCACCGCATCGCAGAGCTGACCGGGATCACCACGGTGGCCGATTTCCGCCGCCGCGACGTCGCTGCCGGCGGCCAGGGCGCGCCGCTGATGCCGGCCTTCCACCTAGCGATGCTCGGGGCCGCGGACGAGGACCGGGCCGTGCTGAACCTGGGCGGCATCGGCAACCTCACCCTGATCCCGCGCACCGGCACCATCCTCGGCTTCGACACCGGGCCGGCCAATGCCTTGCTCGACAGCTGGTGCCAGCGGCATCTCGGGCAACCATTCGATGCCGGCGGCGCGTTCGCGGCCAGCGGCCAGGTGGACGAGGCGCTGCTGTCGGGCCTGCTCGCCGATCCCTGGTTCGCACTGCCGCCGCCGAAGAGCACCGGCCGCGAACAATTCCACCTGGACTGGGTGGAGGCGCGCCTGGGGGCGACGCCGCGCGCCGCCGCCGACGTGCAGGCGACGTTGCTGGAACTCACCGTGGCGACCGTCGCAGAGGCCTTGCACCGGCAGCAGCCGGATACGCGCCGGGTCCTGGTCTGCGGCGGCGGCGTGCGCAATCCGGTGCTGATGGCCCGGTTGGCGGCCCGGATGCCGGGCACGGTGGTCGAGTCGAGCGCGGCGCACGGGCTGGACCCGGACTACATGGAGGCGATGGGCTTCGCCTGGCTGGCCGCCGAGGCACTGGCAGGACGCCCGGCCAACCTGCCTTCGGTCAGCGGCGCGCGCGGGCCGCGCATCCTGGGCGCGATCCATCCGGCCTGAGCCGCACCGGGCCGGATGCGCAATAGCCCGTCCCTGCCCGCGCAGGGACCGCACGGATCAGAAATCGCTGCCGGCCGGCAGGGCCTTGAGCGCAGCGATCGCCTCGGCGAGGGCATCCACTTCCGGGTGCCGCAGTCCGCCATGGACTTCCTGTTCGCTGGCGAACAGCCCTTGTTCGAGCAGATTGACGACCGTCTGGTACTGGGTCCAGCCCCGCGCCACGGAAATGCGCCGGATGCGGTCCACCAGCATCGGGTCGATGTCGCGCAACACCAGATCGGTCATGTCACTCCCCAGCGACGACGTACCGGATCCCCCGGTGCGCATGATCGGCAACTGGGCAGCGTCTTTCAATCCGCCACCTTGCCGGGCGAAGAGCGTTCGCGGATATGCGGCCACAGCCACGCCAGCAGCAGCAGCGTGGGGATCACCGTCAACGCGCTCAGGACGAAGAAGGTGCTGTAGGAGGTCGCCTCGACGATGAACCCGGACGCGCCGCCGACGAACTTGCCGGGCAGGTTGGCCAGCGATGCCAGCAGGGCGTACTGGGTCGCGGTGAAGTTGCGGTCGGTCAGCGACGACATGAACGCCACCAGCACGGTGCCGGCGAACCCCTGCGACAGGTTGTCGGCACCGATCGCCGCGAAGAACGCCCACTCCTGGCCGGGGTGCTGCGCCATCAACAGGTAGGCCACGTTGGACAACGCCACCGCCAGGGCCGCGACCAGCAGCATGCGGCGGAACCCGAACGCCGCCAGGCACACGCCGCCGGCGAAGGCGCCGACGATGCCGATCCACACGCCGAACAGCTTGGAGACGGTGGCGATGTCGGCCTTGGTGTAGCCCGAATCCAGGTAGAACGGCCCGGCCATCACCCCGATCACCTGGTCCGGGAACTTGAACAGGCCGACGAACAGCAGCAGCGCCAGCGCCAGCACCACGCCATTGCTGCCGAAGAAGCTGCCGACCGGCTGCCAGAACGCGCCGACCACGTCGATCCGGCGCGCCACCGTCGCCTCCGGCGCGACCGGCTCGCGGCAGGCCAGGGTAGTGGCGACCGGCAGCAGCATCAGCCCCGACATGGCCACGTAGGCCCAGCTCCAGCCGAGGAACTCGGCCAGGTACAGGGCGCCGGCGCCGCCGAGGATCAGGCCGATCCGGTAACCCAGCGTATAGGTGGCGGCCAAAGCGGCCTGGGCGCTTTCCGGGGCGATCTCGATGCGGTAGGCGTCCACCACCGCGTCCTGGGTCGCACCCCAGAACGAGGCCACCAGCACCCAGCTCACCAGCCCGGCCACGCCCAGGTCCGGCCGCGAGAACGCCAGCGCGAACAGCCCCGCCATCACGCCCAGCTGCGATACCAGCAGCCAGGAGCGGCGGCGCCCCAGGAACGCCGTGAGCGGGAAGGCGTAGCGGTCGATCAGCGGCGCCCACAGGAACTTGAGCAGGTAGAAGAAGCTGGCGAGGCTGATCAGGCCGATGCTGCCCAGGTCCAGGCCGACGTCGCGCAGGCGCGTGGACAGGGTCTGCGAGGCGATCAGCAGGAACGGCAGGCCGCTGCCGAAACCGAGGAAGGCCATGGCCGCCGCGGACGGCGTGGCGAAGGCACGGCGGATGCCCTGCCAGCCCTTGTAGGAGACCGGCTGTGCGTCCGCGGCGGGATCGGCTTGGCTCACGGCGCGTAGTCCACCGTGAACGGCGCATGGTCGGAGAAGCGCTGCTCGCGGTAGATCGAGCAGCTCCGCAGCCGCTCGCGCAGCCCCGGGGTCACGAACTGGTAGTCGATGCGCCATCCCACGTTGTTGGCGCGCGCCGCGCCGCGGTTGCTCCACCAGGTGTAGTCCTCGCCGGTGGGATGCAGCGCGCGGTAGCTGTCGACCCAGCCGCGCCCGGCGGCGAGGTCGGCCTGTTCCGGGAGATCGGCGCAGAGGCCGTTGAGCCAGTCGCGCTCGGGCGGCAGGCAGCCGGAGTTCTTCTGGTTGCTGGTCCAGTTCTTGATGTCGAGCCGGCTGCGCACGATGTTCCAGTCGCCGCACAGCACGTAGTCGCGGCCGCTGGCCAGCCATTCGTCGAGGATCGGCCTGAGCCAGTCCATCACCTGGAACTTGTAGCCCTGGCGCAGCTCGCCGGAGGACCCGGACGGGATGTAGAACGAGACCACGCTCAGGTTGCCGAAGCGCGCCTCCAGGTAACGCCCCTCCTCGTCGAATTCCGGCCAGCCCAGCGCGGTGCGCAGCTCGTCCGGCTCGCGCTTGGCATAGATCGCCACGCCGCTGTAGCCCTTCTTGGTGGTGGCGTCGCGGAACCAGGCCTTGTAGCCGGCCGGCAGGAATTCCGGCCCGGCCAGCTGGTGCTCCTGGGCCTTGGTCTCCTGCACGCACAGCACGTCGGCCTGCTGGCCGGCGAACCATTCGAAGAAGCCCTTGCTGGCGGCCGAGCGCAGGCCGTTGGCGTTGAAACTGATGATGCGCATGGGGACGGCGATTGGAGATGGGGATTCGCGGAAGCGTACCCCATTCGGCCCCCGGCGCCCGGACCCGCTATGCTTTCGCGCATCCAGAACCCCACTCCGGAATTCTCCTCCATGTCCGACCACCGCCACCGCTTCCTGCAGCTGGCCCTGGACGCCGATGCGCTGCGCTTCGGCGAGTTCACGCTGAAGTCCGGGCGCGTCAGCCCCTACTTCTTCAATGCCGGGCGCTTCGACTCCGGCGCCCGCACCGCCGCCCTGGCGCAATGCTACGCCGACGCGATCGACGCGGCCGGGCTCGAGTTCGACCTGGTGTTCGGGCCGGCCTACAAGGGCATCCCGCTGGCGACCGCGCTGGCCTGCGAATACGCCCGGCGCGGGCGCGACCTGCCGTTGGCGTTCAATCGCAAGGAGGCCAAGGACCATGGCGAAGGCGGCACCCTGATCGGCGCGCCGCTGGCCGGGCGCAAGGTGCTGATCGTCGACGACGTCATCACCGCCGGTACCGCGATCCGCGAAGCGCTGGCGATCATCCGCGCCGCCGGCGGCACCCCGGCCGCGATCGTGGTCGCGCTGGACCGGCAGGAGATCGCCTCCGAGGACGACCGCCGCTCGGCGGCACAGGCGGTGGCGGCCGAGGCCGGCATCCCGGTGGTGGCGGTCGCCAACCTGGGCGACCTGCTTGCATTCGCTGCCGGAAACGCCGACCTTGTCGGCTTCCGCGAGCCGCTGCTGGCCTACCGCGGTCGCTACGGAACCGACGCGTAATCGCGCGCCCCGCGCATCCGTGCGCGGGGACGCAAACCGACAGACAGCAGGGGGCTGCCATGAGGTCGAACCAATCCCGCCGGGCGGCGCTGGGTGCCGCGCTGGCCGCCTGCATGGCCGTTCCCGCGGCCGCGCAGGACAAGCCGGCGGCGAACAAGAAGCTGTATTGCTGGAACCAGGACGGCCAGCGCATCTGCAGCGACACCCTGCCCCCGGAAGCCGTGAACCAGGCCCGCGACGAGTTCAACGCCAGGAGCGGCCTGCGCAGCGCCGAGGTCGAGCGCGCGCTCAACGCCGAGGAGCGCGCCGCCGCCGCCGCGGCCGAAGCCCAGCGCCGCGCCGACGAGGCCGCCGAGCAGACCCGCAAGCGTACCGACCAGGCGATGCTGATGTCCTACCAGACCGAGGACGACCTGCGCCGCGTGTTCAACGAGCGCACCACCATCATCGACAACAACGTGCGCACCGCGCGCTACAACGTCGCCAGCCTGCGCGAGGGCCTGGTGACCCTGCTGCGCAGCGCCGGCGAACGCGAGCTGGCCGGGCAGAAGGTCAGCGACAAGCTCGCCGGCGACATCCGCCAGCGCCATGCCGCGCTGGTGTGGCAACAGCAGATGCAGGCGAACTTCGAGCGCCAGCGCCGCGAACTGGATGGCGAGATCGACGGCATCCTGCAGCGCTACCGGGCGTTGAAGGGCGCGTCGGCCGGAATCCCGGACGTGCCTGCCCGGGGCTAGGCGCCGTTCGCGACGACCGGGAACCGCAAGCAGGAGCCCCGGCGTCCTCGCGAGAACGGGAATGACGGCGAGAGAAGGCGTGGGCGGTAGGAGTGCGTGAAAGACGCGGGACCTTCGATCCCCGGGCATCGGGCATCGGGCATAGCCTGACGACGCTCGCCGTGCGAGCGAGTAGCTTGCAAGTGGCGATCCGCCTTCGCGGGAATGGCGGTAAAGGGATCGCGTGCGAACTGAAGCGCACCCGCAATCCCCCGCCGCACTCAGAACATCACCGCCCCGTCCGGCAACAGCGGCCGCAACTGCGCACGGAACACCTCCTGGATCCGCGCCAGCGCCGTCTCGTCGTCGGCCTCGAAGCGCAGCACCAGCACCGGCGTAGTGTTGGAAGCGCGCAGCAGGCCCCAGCCATCGGCGAAATCGGCCCGCAGCCCGTCGACCGTGGACAGGCGCGCACCGGCGAACGCGCCTCCCTCCTCGGCGCTGGCCGCAGCGACGAAGCGCTCCACCAGCGCATGCGGAGACGCCTCGACCGGCACCTTGATCTCCGGCGTCGCCACGCTCGACGGCAACTCGGCCAGGATCTCCGACAGCGGCTCCTCGCGCTGCGCCAGGATCTCGAGCAGGCGCGCGGCCGCGTACAGGCCGTCGTCGAACCCGTACCAGCGTTCCTTGAAGAAGAAATGGCCGCTCATCTCGCCGGCCAGTTCGGCGCCGGTCTCGCGCATCTTGGCCTTGATCAGCGAGTGACCGGTCTTCCACATCATCGGGCTGCCGCCGTTGCGCAGCACGAAGTCGGTCAGCCTGCCGGTGCACTTCACGTCGTAGATCACCAGCGCGCCGGGATTGCGCTGCAGCACGTCGGCGGCGAACAGCATCAGCAGCCGGTCCGCGTACACCATCGCGCCCTCGCGGGTGACCACGCCCAGGCGGTCGGCGTCGCCGTCGAAGGCGATGCCGAGGTCGGCGTCGAAGCGCTGCACCATCTGCGCCAGGTCGTCGAGGTTGTGCGGCTCGCTCGGGTCGGGATGGTGGTTGGGGAAGGTACCGTCGATGTCGCAGTACAGCGGAATGACGTCGGCGCCGATCGCCTCCAGCAGGCGCGGCGCGATCTCGCCGGCGGCGCCGTTGCCGGCATCGGCCACGACCTTGAGCGGGCGGTCCAGCTGCACGTCGTCGGCGATGCGCTGGATGTAGTCGTCGCCGACGTCCCGCTGTTCCAGCGCGCCCGGTTCTTCGGCGCGATGAAGGCGGCCCTCGCTGATGCGCTGGTACAGCTCGGCGATGGCCTCGCCGGCCAGGGTCTCGCCGCCGACCACGACCTTGAAGCCGTTGTATTCCGGCGGATTGTGGCTGCCGGTCACCGCCACGCAGCTGCCGGCATGCAGATGATGGGCGGCGAAGTAGACCACCGGGGTCGGCGCCAGGCCGATGTCGATCACCCGGCAGCCGGCACGGCGCAGGCCCTCGATCAACCCGCCCGACAGCTCCGGCCCGGACAGCCGGCCGTCGCGGCCGACCACGACTTCGCGCAGCCCTTGCGCCTGCATCACGCTGCCGATGGCCTGGCCGATCAACGTGGCCACGCCCGCGGTGAGTTCCTTGCCGACCACGCCGCGGATGTCGTACGCGCGGAACATGCCCGGCTCCACCTGCACCGGCGCGGGCGCCGGCTTCTGCTCCGCCTCGGGAGCGCCGGCGGCAGGCGCCGCCGGTATTTCCTGCATGGCCTCGCGCAAGGTCGGTGCATCCTGGTCGCCGCCCGCGTCCGGACGGCCCCGCGCCAGGCGGATGCGGCCGCGCTCGAGGGCCATCACCAGGACCGCCACCAGCACCAGCAGCGCGGCGACGATCAGGCTCGGGAGCGCGCCGATGCCCAGCGGGCCGCTGTCGGGTTCTTCGGTCGCCGCGGCGATGCGCAGCCCGCTCTTGCCGACCGGGCGGGCCATCGATTCGCCGCCGGCCCCGAGGGCGGCAACGCCCTTTTCCACCACGTTGTAGCCGCCCTGGCGCAGCGCCAGGTAGGCCTGCGACGGCAGATCGACCCCTTCCAGCGGGGCGGTCAGCTTCGACAGCGGCAGGCGCGCGTAGACCAGCGCCGGCGCCGATCCCAGCGCGACCGGCGCCGCCACGCCGAGTTGCGCCTTGCCGCCGTCGCGCACCACCTGCGCCATCGCCTGCCCGCTCGCCTGCGCGCCTTCCAGCAGCGCCAGCCGGGCATAGCCGAAGCGATCGGGCTGGGCGTAGGCATCGGCCAGGTCGGCCGGCAGCACCTGCACGTCCTGGACGCCGGGGAAGCCGCCGTGGATCGCGGCGGCGGCGGCCGCGGTATCGCCGCCGGCCAGCGCCGCCGCCACGCGGGCGTCCTTGAGCAAGGCATCGAGCTGGCGGGTCTGCGCGGCCAGGGCCTGCGCGACGCCGTCCACGGCCTGGTCGCGCGCCTGCCGGACCCGCTCGGCGGTCGCGTCCGCGCGCCATTGCGCGTAGCCGCTCCAGCCCAGCCAACCGGCCAGCAACACCAGCAGCACCGCCAGCAGCGGCGCAGCCTTGCGCAACTCAGCAGGCCGGAGCCTGCCTTCGTGTGCCTTGCTCATGGTGACGATCCCCTGTCAGCGCACGCCGGTGTGGCCGAATCCACCCGCTCCTCGTGCGCTGTCGGCGAAAGTATCCACCACCTGCAAGGCAACGCGCACGATCGGCATCACGACCAGCTGGGCGATGCGGTCGCCCGGCTCGATCGTGAAGGCCTCGCGGCCGCGGTTCCATACGCTGATCAGCAGCGGCCCCTGGTAATCGGCGTCGATCAGGCCGGTGCCGTTGCCGAGCACGATGCCGTGGCGGTGCCCGAGCCCGGAGCGCGGCAGCACGATCGCGCACAGGCCGGGGTCGGCGACATGGATGGCGATGCCGCTGGGAACCAGCGCGGCGTCGCCCGGCTGCAACGCCAGCGGCGCCTCCAGGGCGGCGCGCAGGTCCATGCCGGCGCTGGCCTCGGTGGCGTAGGCCGGCAGCGGCCAGGCGTCGCCGAAGCGCGGGTCGAGCAGCTTGACCTGCAACGGCTGGGGCGCGCTCATGCCTGCAGCCTCTCGGCGATCAGGTCGAGGAGCCGCTCGGCCAGTTCGGTCTTGCTGCTGCTCGGGAACGCCCGCTCGCCCCCTTGCCAGTAGGCCGTGGCGGCGTTGTCGTCGCTCTCGAAACCGCCGCCGGCGATGCCGACCTGGTTGGCGATGATCAGGTCCAGGTGCTTGGCGGCCAGCTTGCCGCGCGCGTACTTCTCCACGTCGTGGGTCTCGGCGGCGAACCCGACCACGAGCTTGAGCGTGCCGGTCTGCGAGGCGACCTCGGACAGGATGTCGGGAGTGCGCACCAGTTCCAGCGTCAGCGTGTCGCCGGTCTTCTTGATCTTCTGGTCGGCCACGCGCCGGGGGGTGTAGTCGGCGACCGCGGCCGCGCCGATGTAGATGTCGGCCGGCAGCGCGCCGAGCACCGCCTCGCGCATCTGCGCGGCCGAGCGCACGTCCACGCGGGCCACGCCGGGCGGCGTCGGCAGGTGCACCGGCCCGCTCACCAGCACGACCGTGGCGCCCTGCGCGGCGGCCGCGCCGGCCAGCGCATAGCCCATCTTGCCGCTGCTGCGGTTGCCGACGTAGCGCACCGGGTCTAGGTCTTCGTAGGTGGGGCCGGCGCTGATGACCACGCGCAATCCCTTCAGCCGCCCCGCGGGTGCGGCGGGCACCGACGCGGCCTTGGCCGAGGCCGCGTCCGCCAGCGCGGCCACGATCGCGTCCGGCTCGCTGAGCCGGCCCGGGCCGGATTCGCCTTCGGCCAGCGGGCCGTCCTCCGGCCCGACCACCTGCACGCCGCGCGCGCGCAGCGTGGCGAGGTTGGCCTGGGTCGCCGGATGCAGCCACATGCGGTGGTTCATCGCCGGGCACACGGTCAGCGGCGCGGTGGTGGCCAGGCACAAGGTGGTCACCAGGTCGTCGGCCAGGCCGTGCGCCAAGCGCGCCAGCAGATCGGCGGTGGCCGGCGCGACCACCACCCGGTCGGCCCAGCGCGCCAGTTCGATATGCCCCATCGCCTGCTCGGCCGCGCTGTCCCACAGCGTGGTGCGGGTCGGCTGGCCGGACAGGGCCTGGAAACTGAGCGGGGTCACGAACTGCTGCGCGCCCTCGGTCATCGCGACCTGGACCTGCGCCCCGGCGTCGCGCAGGCGCCGCACCAGTTCGAGGGATTTGTAGGCGGCGATGCCGCCGCCGACGCACAGCAGCACGCGCTGTCCGTCCAGTGGGCGTGCCTGAATGGAGCCGGTCACGTCGGGGATTTCCTACCGTTTCAAGGACAACTAGATTAGCCCAAGCGCCATGGCGGCCTGATGCCCCGGGCGCATGAGCAGCGGCAATCTGGCCATATGCACATCCGCGACTGGCCCTCCACCGAACGTCCCCGCGAAAAACTGCTGGCCCGCGGCGCCGGCGCGCTGTCCGACGCCGAACTGCTGGCGATCTTCCTCGGCTCGGGCCTGAAGGGCCGCGACGCGGTGCAGACCGCGCGGGACCTGCTGCAGGCGCATGGCCCGCTGCGGCGGCTGCTCGATCGCGCACCGGCCGAACTGGCCCGGTTGCCCGGGCTGGGCCCGGCGCGGGCCTGCAAGCTGGCCGCGGCGCTGGAACTGGGGCAGCGCCACGTGGCGGCCGAACTGGAACGCGGCAGCACCCTGAATGATCCGTTCAGCGCCGGCCAGTACTTCGCCCGGCGCCTGCGGGCGCAACCGCAGGAGGTGTTCGCCGGGCTGTTCCTGGACAACCGCCACCGCGCCCTGGCCTTCGAGGAGATGTTCCGGGGCACGATCGACGGCACCGAGGTGCATCCGCGCGAGGTGGTGCGCCGCGCCCTGGCCCACAACGCCGCGGCGGTGATCGTCGGCCACAACCACCCCTCCGGCAACCCGGAGCCGTCGGCGGCCGACCGCGCGGTCACCGAGCGGCTGCGCAACGCCCTGAACCTGGTGGACGTGCGCCTGCTCGACCACTTCGTGATCGGCGACGGCCCGCCGGTGTCGATGGCCGCGCGCGGCTGGATCTGAAGGTGCCGGGACCCGGGGCTCGAGGCTCGAAAAGCAAAAGCCCGGGGGAGCAGTCTCGCTCTCGATTCCCGGGTCCCCCGGCAGCTGAACCGTCCCCCGGGCCCCGCCTCGCCCGGTCGGTTAAAATCTCCCGTTTCTTGCTCCAAGCAGACCCCGACGTGAAACCCCAACTCCGCGCCCTGATTGGCCAAGGCATCGAAGCCTTGCGCGCCAATGGCACCCTGCCCGCCGACACCCTGCCGCCGGACTTCGTGGTCGAGCGCCCCAAGACCCGCGAGCACGGCGATTTCGCCACCAATGCCGCGATGCTGCTGGCCAAGGCCGCCCGCACCAATCCGCGTGCCCTGGCCCAGGCGCTGGTCGATGCGCTGCCCGCCAGCGACGACGTGGCGCGCGTGGAGATCGCCGGACCGGGCTTCATCAATTTCCACCTGGCCCCGAGCGCCTACCAGCGCGAGGTGGTCACGGTAATCAAGCAGGGCCACGACTACGGCCGCGGGCTGGCCGGCAAGGGCCATACCGTCGGCGTGGAATACGTCTCGGCCAATCCGACCGGGCCGCTGCACGTGGGCCACGGCCGCGCCGCGGCGATCGGCGATTCGCTGGCGCGCCTGCTGGAAGCCAACGGCTGGAACGTCAAGCGCGAGTTCTACTACAACGACGCCGGCGTGCAGATCGAGAACCTGACGCGCTCGGTGCAGGCGCGCGCGCGCGGCCTCAAGCCCGGCGACGCCGACTGGCCGGCAGAGGCCTACAACGGCGAGTACATCGCCGACGTCGCCCGCGCCTACCTGGCCGGCGAGACGGTCGACCTTGAAGGCATGCTGGTCACCGGCGCCAGGGATCCGGAGGACCTCGAGGCGATCCGCCGCTTCGCCGTGGCCTACCTGCGCAACGAGCAGAACCACGACCTAGCCGCGTTCCGGGTCGATTTCGACATCTACTTCCTGGAAAGCTCGCTGTACAAGGACGGCAAGGTCGAGGAAGCGGTGCAGAAGCTGATCGCCTCCGGCCACACCTACGAGGAAGGCGGCGCCCTGTGGCTGAAGACCACCGACTTCGGCGACGACAAGGACCGCGTGATGCGCAAGTCCGACGGCACCTACACCTACTTCGTGCCGGACGTGGCCTACCACCTGACCAAGTGGCAGCGCGGCTACGAACGCGCGATCACCGAACTGGGCGCCGACCACCATGGCTCGCTGGCGCGGGTGAAGGCCGGCCTGCAGGCGCTGGAGGTCGGCATCCCGCAGGGCTGGCCGGAATACGTGCTGCACCAGATGGTGACGGTGATGCGCGGCGGCGAGGAAGTGAAGCTGTCCAAGCGTGCCGGCAGCTACGTCACCCTGCGCGACCTGATCGAGGAGACCAGCGCCGACGCGGTGCGCTGGTTCCTGATCGCGCGCAAGCCGGACTCGCAGCTGACCTTCGACATCGACCTGGCCCGCCAGCAGAGCAACGACAACCCGGTGTTCTACGTGCAATACGCGCATGCGCGCGTGTGCAGCCTGCTGCGCCAGGCGCAGGAGAAGGGCCTGGACTACGACCAGGCAGCCGGCATCGCCGAGCTCGCGCGCCTGGACGACGAGACCTCGCTGTGGCTGATGATCGAGCTGTCGCGCTACCCGGAAGTGGTCGAGGCCGCCGGCCAGGCCCTGGAACCGCACCAGGTCGCGCAGTACCTGCGTGAATTGGCGCATGCATTCCACACGTGGTATCACGGCACCCCGGTGCTGGTGGACGATGCCGGCGAGCGCAACGCCAAGCTCACGCTGGCGCTGGCCGCGCGCCAGGCGCTGGCCAACGGCCTGGAGATCCTCGGCGTCAGCGCACCGGAAAAGATGTAACGGGCCGCGAGGCCCTTCGCAGTGATCGGAGAGAAAGCGAGTCATGGCAGCACGACGCGGTAAGAGTCAGGCACGGCGCAATACCGGCAACGGCACGCCCGCCTGGGTGTGGCTGGTCGCCGGCGCGGCGATCGCCGCGGTGGTGTTCCTGGCCGCGCCCGGGTTGTTCAAGAAGGAAGGCGACGGCTTCCTGCGCGCCGGCCCACGCCCCAATCCGGACGCGCAGCCGGCGCCGGTGGCCGATGCCGACGTGGACGCGCCGGCCGAACTGCCCAAGCCGGCGGTGACGCAGCCCGCGAAGCCGGCCAGCGGCCAGCCGACGCAGTACGACTTCTACACGCTGCTGCCCGGCAAGGAAGTGCCGATGTCCGATGCCGAGCTGGCCGCCAGCGCGCGCGCCGAGGAGGCGGCACGCGCCAAGGCGGCGCTGGAAGGCAAGCCGGTGTCGCCGTCGCCGGTCGCCGCGGCCGCGACCGCGACCGCGCCGGCCCCGATCCCCGAAACGCCAGCCAACGCCGCACCGGTGCCGCAACCGGCACCGGCCCGCACCGCCGCCGCCACGCCCGCACCGGCGGCTTCCGGCCCCGCGGCCACGAACCCGCCGGCGGCCCCGGCGGGCAGCCCGGCCGCGCCGGCCGACAACGCACGCTACATCCTGCAGGCCGGCTCGTTCGGCGCGTCCGGCGATGCGGAGTCGACCAAGGCCAAGCTGGCGATGCTGGGCCTGGCCGCGCGCGTCGAATCGGCCGAGATCGGCGGCAAGACCGTCTATCGCGTGCGGATGGGGCCGTACGGCACTGCCAGCGAACTGGCCGAAGCCAAGCAGAAGCTCGCCGGCACCGGGCTGCCGGCGATCGCGATCAAGGCGCAGTAACACCGCCTTGGCGGTGTTACCCCAAGGTTTGCGGAGCAAACCTTGGGCCCCATGCCCTTTATCCCCATATCCCCGCGCCTGTCGGCGCGCCCCCTTGACTCAAGGGGGCTGTTTCCTCGATTGGCATGCAGGGGGAACACCGGGAAAACTTCCTGTAGGACAGTGGCCCCATGGGACCGCCGTCCCGCAATGGTGAGAGAATCGGCGGGTTTCTCCCACAAGGAATCCGCGATGACCAAGACCGCTTTCATCACCGGCGCCACGTCGGGCTTCGGCGCCGCCGCCGCGCGCCGCTTCGCTGCCGCAGGCTGGAACGTCGTCGCCACCGGCCGCCGCGCCGAACGCCTGCAGGCCCTGGCCGCCGAGCTGCCGCCGGGCCAGGTGCACGTCGCCGCGTTCGACATGCGCGACGGCGACGCGCTGGAAGCGGCGATCGCCGGCTTGCCGGACGCCTTCGCCGGCGTCGACGTGCTGGTCAACAATGCCGGCCTCGCGCTGGGCACCGCGCCGGCGCAGCAGGCCGACCTGGCGCAGTGGCGGCAGATGATCGACACCAACGTGACCTCGCTGGTGACGCTCACCCACCGCCTGCTGCCGACCCTGATCGAGCGCAAGGGCGCGATCGTCAACATCAGCTCGGTCGCCTCGACCTACCCCTATCCCGGCGGCAACGTCTACGGCGGCACCAAGGCCTTCGTGAAGCAGTTCTCGCTGGGCCTGCGCTCGGACCTGCACGGCACCGGCGTGCGCGTGACCAGCATCGAGCCCGGCATGGCCGAAACCGAGTTCACGCTGGTGCGCACCGGCGGCAACCAGGCCGCTTCCGACGCGCTGTACCGCGGCGCCGACCCGATGACGGCCGAGGACATCGCCGAGCAGATCTTCTACGTCGCCACGCTGCCGCCGCACCTCAACATCAACCGGCTGGAGATCATGCCGGTCAACCAGTCGTTCGCTGGATTCCAGGTCGCAAGAGAGAACGTCTGACCGCGTGGTTCCGGGCACCTTCTCCCACTATGGGAGAAGGTTGTCTTGGCCGTGGCAACATCGGCAAGGCCCGTCGGGACTGAAGTCCCTCCCACAAACCGAAGTCCCTCCACAAAAGGCCGGCTTCAATCCGGTCCGCCCCGCCCCTGTCGGAACCGGATCACCCGGTCTACGCAGGCTGCGCCGACGCATCGATTTCCGCCGGCGATGCCGCTTCCTGCGGCTGCCGGGCCGGCAGCAAGTTCCAGCGCTGCAGGTGCCCGATCGCGGTGGCGACGCCGTCCTCGGCGCGGATGCGCTCGCCCAGCTGCCGCGCGGCCTCGCGCATGCCGGACCGCAACGCCTGGCGCAAGGCGATCGCCAGCGCCGGCGCGTCCAGCTTGCGCCGTTCCAGCGCCGGTGGCGCGACGCCACGCTGGGCCAGGCAATGCGCCCAGAATGGTTGATCGCCGTAGAACGGCACCACCACCGAGGGAATGCCCGCCGCCGCCGCCGCGCCGGTGGTGCCGGCACCGCCGTGGTGCACCGCCACGGCCATGCGCGGGAACAGCCAGTCGTGCGGCGCGTGGTCGATGTGCAGGACCTGCGGGTCGGCCTGCGACGTCGCGCTCAACCCGCCCCATCCGCTGGCCAGGACCGCGCGCACGCCGCAGGCGCGCACGGCCTCGGTCACCACCGACGTGAGCGCATCGGCGTCGCGGCTGGTCATGCTGCCGAAGCCGACGTAGACCGGCGGCTCGCCCGCGTCCAGGAACGCCTGCAACGCCGGCGGCGGCGTCCAATGCGCGTCGCGCAGCTGCCAGTAGCCGCAGACCTGCACGCTTGCCGGCCAGTCCTGCGGGCGCGGCAGCACCTGCTCGCTGTAGCCGTACAGCACCCGCATCGACTCGGGCCGGCTGAAGTACGGTCCATACCAGGGATAAGGGCGAAGCCCGAGCTGAGGCCGCACGATCCCGTCGATCGCCGGGCGCATCGCCTGCCACGCCAGCAGGCGCAGCAATTGATAGGCACCGACGTTCAACAGGCCAGGCAACCGTTTGCCGGCCAGCGCCACCGGCGGCAGGTGGCGCGAGGGCGTCAGCGGCTGCAACTGCGTGAACGCGACCGGGATCGCGTACACCTCGCCCAGCGCGGCGGCGAGCAGGCTGGCGCTCCCGGTGCCGAGGATCAGGCCGGCGTCGGCGCAGGCGGCGCGCCCCTGCTCGGCCCAGTCCCGCGCCCAGGCCGACATCTGCGCGCGGAACACGCGCAGCATCGCGCGCATGTCCAGGCCGCGCTCGGCGATGCTGCGGTCGCCACCCAGCAATGCCTGGAAATCGCCGGTGAGCGGG
This sequence comes from Xanthomonas boreopolis, assembly GCA_014654535.1. Classification (GTDB taxonomy): domain Bacteria; phylum Pseudomonadota; class Gammaproteobacteria; order Xanthomonadales; family Xanthomonadaceae; genus Pseudomonas_S; species Pseudomonas_S boreopolis. The sequence continues at coordinate 82,086 of BNBA01000016.1, read as the reverse complement.
CAGAACTCGATGCCGTGCGAAGCGATCATGTCTGCGAAGTTGGCGCTGGTCAGGATGCGCACCGCCTGGCCGTGGCGCTGCAGCCCGCGCGCCAACGCGAGCAGCGGCCGGATGTCGCCCTGGGTACCCAGCGTGATGATGACCACCGGCCCTTCGCGCTGCGCCATCGTCGCGGACTCAGGCATAGGACACATCCGCGTCGGCCTCGTCGGTCGTCGCCACCGCCACGGCGGCGGCGGTGATCGCAGGACGATCGTCCTGCCGATGCCGCTGCAGGTGTTCCTGCAGGAACGCGGCGATCGCGGGCGCATGCTGCAGGCCGAGCATCGACTGGTGATCGCTGTCGATGGCATGGCTGCTCAACGAACGCACGTGGCCGCGCCAAGCCTCCGGGCGATAGTCCATCGCCGCGGACAGGTCGATCTGCGGGCGTACCCCTGCCTCGACGAACAGCAGGTCCACGTCCAGTTGCGCCGGGCGATAGCGCCGGGCGAGATCGAGGTGGCGATGGGTGAGCGTGCCGATGTTGTCGAGCAGCTGCGGCTCGCGTTCCAGCAACTGCCGTACCAGCGGCAGCGACATGAGCCCGTAGTGCTCGCACACCAGGGCCGCCATTTCCGCAGTGGTCGCGGGCACCGGCTGGCCGGCCGCCGGCTGCAATCCGAGGAAGCGCACCGCCGCCTGCACGCGCTGCGTCTCGTCCAGCGCCTCGGCCTGCTCCAGGTGCGGGTAGGCGTCCAGCATCGCCAGCAGCTCCACCTCTTCGCCTTCGGCGCGCAGCAAGGTGGCGATCGCGTGGGCGATCAGGCCGCCCAGCGACCAACCCAGCAAGCGGTAGGGACCGCGCGGCTGCACGCCGCGGATCCTGGCCAGATAGTCGGCCGCGATGTCCTCGATGCGCTCCGGCAGCGCCTCCACGGCGCGCAGGGCGGGCGACTGCAGGGCGTACACCGGCCAATGCGCGTCCAGCGAGCCGAGCAGGGTGAGGTAGGACCAGCCCAGGCCCACCACCGGATGGATGCAGAACAGCGCGGTACGCCCGGGCTCGCCTTCGCGCAGCTTGAGCACGCCCGCGAGCGGGTCGCCCTGCGGGCCTTCCGCGCGCCGCATCGCCGCGGCCAGGCCGGCAATCGTGGAAGCATGGAACAGGCTGCCCAGCGGCAGCTCGACCCCGAACCGGTTCGGGAACTGCGCCAGCAGTTCGGCGGCGGTGAGCGAATCGCCACCCAGCTCGAAGAAGTTGTCGTGGATGCCGATCCGCTCCACGCCCAGCAGCGACTGCCACAGCTCCGCCAGCTGCCGCTCCAGCGCGTCGCGCGGCGCGACGAAGCTGCGCACCTCGCTGCGTTCCGGCGGCGGCAAGGCCTTGCGGTCCAGCTTGCCGTTCGGCGTCAGCGGCAGCGCCGGCATCGGCACGAACGCCGAGGGCACCATGTAGGCCGGCAGCTCGCCCTGCAGGTGCGCGCGCAGCGCTTCGGCGCTCGGGGCCAGGCCGTCCCTGCCGACCACGTAGGCCACCAGTTGCTGCGCGCCCTGCCCGTCGCCGTGCCCGACCACCAGCGCGGCGGCCAGTTGCGGGTGGCGCAGCAGCACGCTCTCCACCTCGCCCGGTTCGACCCGGTGGCCGCGGATCTTGAGCTGGGCGTCGGCGCGGCCGACGAATTCGAGCACGCCGTCCTCGCGCCAGCGCACCAGGTCGCCGGTGCGGTACATGCGGCCCTCGCCGCGGAACGGGTCGGGCAGGAAGCGCGCCTGGGTCAGTTCCGGGCGCCGCCGGTAGCCGTGCGCCACGCCCTCGCCGCCGATGTACAGCTCGCCCACCGCGCCGGGCGGCAACAGGCGGCCGCCGGCATCGAGCACGTACAGCCACGTGTTGCGCAGCGGCCGGCCGATCGGCGGCAGCGCCGCGTCGATCGCCTGCAACGGCATGATCGTCGACCAGATGGTGGTCTCGGTCGGCCCGTAGAGCTGGGTGACGCGCGCGGCGCGCTGCAGCAGCCGCGTGGCGAGTTCGCCGCTGAGGGCCTCGCCGCCGACCAGCGCATGCACCGCTCCCAGCTCGGCGTCCTCGTTGGCCAGCAGGATGCGCCACAGCGACGGCGTAGCCTGCACGAGGCTGATGCGTTCGCTCGCGAGCAGGCGCGCCAGCGCGCGCGGATCGTGCGCCAGCGCGGCCTGCGCGATCACGGTGCGCGCGGCAGTCAGCAGCGGCAGGTACAGCTCCAGCCCGGCGATGTCGAAGGTGATGGTGGTCAGCGCCAGCACGCGGTCGTCGGCGTCCAGCGCAAGGTCCTCGCGCATCGACAGCAGGAAGTTGGCCAGCGCGCGATGGCCGACCTCCACGCCCTTCGGCGTCCCGGTCGAGCCCGAGGTGTAGAGCACATAGGCGACGCCGTCGGGGTCGGCGCGCAGCGGCGCGACCTCTTCCGCGTCGCTGCGCAGGTCCAGCCATTCGACGCCGCCCTGCGCATAGCGCTCGCTCAACGCGGGTTCGCACACCACCGCGATCGCGCCGGCATCGGCCAGCATCCGGCGGTTGCGCTCGACCGGTCCGTCCGGGTCCAGCGGCAGGTAGGCGGCGCCGGTCCACATCACCGCCAGCAGCGCCACCAGCAGGGACTCGCCGCGCGGCAGCATCACCGCGACGACGTCGCCGGGCTGCACGCCGTCCTCCATCCACTGCGCGGCCAGGCGCCCGCTGCGCTCGTACAGCGCGCGCCGGCCCAGCGTGCGCTCGCCGTCCTGCACGGCGATCGATTCCGGATCCGCCGCCACCTGCCGCTCGAACAGGTGCAGCAGCGTGGCCGGCTCCGGCAGCGCGGCGGCGGTGTCGTTCCAGTCGTGCAGCAGGCGGCGGCGCTCGTCCTCGCCCAGCAGGTCGATCGATCCCAGCGGCTGGCCGGCGTCCTGCAGCACCGCATCGGCCAGGCGGACCAGGCGATCGCAATGCGCGTCGATCTCGGCGCGCTCGTACAGCGCCGGGTTGGCGTCCAGGTCGAAGCGCAGCGACTCGCCGTTGCCGCGCTCGTAGAAGAAGATCGTCAGGTCCTCGGCCGAGCCGTTGGAGAGGTTGTGCGGGATGGCACGCGCACCGCCGAAATCCAGCGCGTAGTCGAACGCCTCCACGTTGACCGCCAGCCGCGCCAGCTGCTGGTCGTAGCCGACCAGGCCCAGGTCGCGGCGGATGTCCTCGTAGCGGTACTGCTGGTGGCGCAACGACTGCCGCACCACCGAGGCGACCTGTCCGAACAGCGCATGGAACGGTTCGTCGGCGCGCATCGCCAGGCGGATGAACACCGCGTTGGCGACCATGCCCGGCGTATTGCGGTACTGCGCGTTGACGCGACCGGTCACCGGCATGCCGAAGATCAGGTCCTCCGCGCCGGTCAGGCGGTGGTAGTACGCCCCGACCAGCGCGATCAGCACTTGCGGCAGGCTCGCCCCGTGCGCGCGCCCGAGCTCGCGCAGCCGCTCGACCTGGTCGCTGGAGAGATGGCCCGTACCGCGCAGCAGCCCGCCCTTGGTGAAGTCCTGCCGCCGGGCCAGCGTGACCGCCGGGGGAGGATCGGCCAGCTGCTTCAACCAGTATTCGCGATCGCGGCGATTGCGGTCGGAGGCGCGATACGCCTCTTCCAGCTCGACCAGCCCGGCCATCGGCAGCGCGGTGCACGGCGGCGGCTCGGCGTCGGCGACCAGCGCGCTGTACACCTCGGCCAGGCGCTGCGCCACCATGCCTCCCGCGTAGCCGTCGACGACGAGGTGGTTGACGATCTGCACCCACAGGTAATGCTCGTCCCCGAGCCGGAACAGCGCGCAGGTCCATAGCGGGCCGTTCCGCAGGTCGTCGGCGCGTTCGAGTTCCCCGGCGATCCAGCGCTCGGCCGCCGCGCGCGGCCTGGGCTCGGTGGACAGGTCGAAGTACGGGAACGTATGCAGGTACTCCGGATCGACGATCTGCCGCGGCACGCCCTGTTCTTCGACGATGCGCACGCGGATGTTGTCGAACTCGTCGGCCACCCGGTGCGAGGCGCGCAGCAGCAGTTCGGGGTCGATCGGCCCGAGCAGCTCGAGCGCCTCGGCCATCTTCAGCGACGTGGCCGGATTGATTTTCTGCCCGACCCATAGCCCGCGCTGGGCCGTCGTCAAGGGCAGGGAAGCGCGGTGAACTCCGTTCATGGGGCGTCCTCGTATGTGCGGGGGGAGAGATGGCCCGCACCGGCCCCGACGCACAGCCTTCTCTGCAATGCGCATCGCGCACCGGCTCGATCATCCGTGTGGCATTCGCGAACGGAATGGCACCACAAGCATGGGCGCCGGCGCCCCGGCGAGGCGCCGCACGAAAACGTTCAAACCCATTCCCCGAAGCATCATTCTGCGCCCAGCCCTGGCGCGCGGATGCGGCTTGGACTGGAGCACGCTCGCCACCAGATCATCGATAGCGGGTCCGCTGGATCGAAGCACGCCGGCGACATCGGCAATGTGCATTTTCGGCAACGCCATTCGCGCCTCCCCAGTTAAGGACGAGGCCGCGATCGCAGTCACGATTTCGCCGGCCGTGCTGCACATTCGAATGCGGCATTGCGTCGATCAGTCACTGTTTTTTCGTGCTTTTTTCGCGCGCATCGCACCGGCGCGCGCAAGCTTCACGCCGCTGTCACGCGCCATCCGCGTCGTGCCGGGAACTTCGCGCATGCCAGTCGCGCGCACGGCACGACCTCGGTCGCGGACGGCGCGATGCCCACCGGCGAACCGAGGAACGGGTGCGATCTTCGCGTTGGACGATGCGCTTCCGGCCGTCCCCCGTTCAAGGGGATCGGCGCAGCGCCTAGAGATAGCGCAACCAAGCCAGGTCGCGCCGGCGCGCCTTGAACTGGGCGAAGGCGCGCGCCGGCCAATACAGCGCCAGCGCCAGCAGCAACGTGCAGGCCGGCAGTGCGGCGATGCCTTCGAACCCGTACTGGCCGCCGTGGTTGGCCCCCAGGACGGCTTGCGCCCCGAGTTGCAGCAGCCTCAGCACGTACAGGTGCAGCAGGTAGAAGAACATCGGCGCGGCGCCGAACAGGGCGAGCCAGCGCTGGCGCTGCAACGGCGCCCACTCGAACACGCACAGCGCCAGCAGCACGATGCCCAGGGTGAGCGACAGGAACAGCAACGACGGCGGGTACTTGGTGACGTTGAAGAAACTCATCGCCGTGCGCACCGGGTCGGCAAAGGTGGTCCATGGCTGGTCGCCGTAGCCGTTCCAGGCGCGCACCAGCACGAACACCGCCAGCGCCGCCACGCCGGCGGCGAGCAGGCGGCGTTGGCGCGCCCGCGGCGCCGGCATGGCGTACCAGGGTCCCATCGCATAGCCGAGCGCGATCACGCCGATCCAGGGCAGCACCGGGTACGAGGTGCGCAGGCGCACGCCGTCGGCCAGCACGATCCAGTCGCGCTGGTGCAATACCTTCCAGAGCACCGCCAACGCCCCATCGCCCTGCACGCGCACGCCGTCCAGCAGGTTGTGCCCGGCCACCAACGCGAAACCGAACGCCGCCAGCCAGGGACGCGGCATCCACAGCAGCACCGACAGCGCCAGCATGCTCAGGCCGATCGCCCAGATCACCTGCAGGTAAACGGTCCGGGGCGGGAAATCGAAAGTCCAGGCGAAATTGACCAAGGTCAGTTCCAGCACCACCAGGAACAGGCCGCGCTTGGCCAGGAAGATCGCCGTGGCGCGGCACGGATCGGCCTGGCGCTGCCCGTACAGCCATGCCGACAGGCCGGTGAGCAGCACGAACGCCGGCGCGCACAGGTGCGCCAGCAACCGGCACAGGTACAGCGCGGGCGAGACCGTCTCCACGTCCATCGGATCGGCGACCTGCTGGTGCAGGTAGAAGGTCTCGCGCACGTGGTCGAGCAGCATCAGCAGCATCACGCTGCCGCGCAGTTGGTCGACGGAAGCCAGGCGCGGGGAGCGAGGGGTCGTGTCGGGCATTACGGCAGGGCAGTCTCTTATTGATACCTTATAACATGTTTACGGTGTCGCCCGGCATGCCGCCCTGCAGGGCGCGCCCTGTACCTTGCCCGACCCGCGGCAATGCCCCGGGTCGCCGCGCGCAGCGCCACGCCGTGCGCGCCCGGCCCTGAAACCGGGCACGCATGCACCCGCGATGCCACGCGCCGTCGCGGTTCTACGCGTACTGCGCCTCCCCCAGCCCGAACGACCAGTTCTCCCGCGAGGTCTCCACCAGGTTGATGAACACGTCCTCCGCCCGCAGCCCGGGCGACTGCACCAGCTTCTCGACGATGCGCCGGTACAACGCCTTCTTCTGCGTCACGCCGCGCGACGCCGAGCACGTGATGCGCACGAACACCAGCTCATCGCTGCGCTGGATGCCGAGATAGCCCGGGTCGTAGAAGAATTCATCCGCCTCGTGCTGGTTCACCACGACGAAACGATCGTTTTCCGGCACCTCGAAGGTTTCCCGCAACGCCGCGTAGACGCCCTCCTGGATCGCATGGAGGCGCTCGGAGGTGGTGCGGCGCAGGTCGATCTGGATCAGGGGCATGGTCGTGACTCCGTAAGCAGGAACGAAAGGAAGGGGAACGTTCAGCGCGCCTCGACATCCGCCGCCGCGAGCCGTTGCAAGGCCGACACCGCCGCAGGCCACCCCGCATAGAAGGCCAGGTGGGTCATCGCCTCGCTCAACTCGGCACGGGCCAGCCCGTTGCGCTCGGCCAACTCCAGGTGGAACGGCAACTGCGCGGTCCGCCCCAGCGCCGCCAGGGCGGCCACGGTGACCAGGCTGCGATCGCGCGGCGACAGCCCGGGCCGCTGCCAGACTTCGCCGAACAGCACGCGCTCGCTGAGGTCTACGAAGGCCGGCGCGAGCGTGCGCAGCGGTTCCAGGGAAGGGGATGTGGCCGGAGGGGACATGGCAGACGCTCGGTGGATGGGAGAGCCACGTTAGGCCTGGCCAAATGTCCTGTAAAACGGATAATTCTGAATCCTATATTCCGAAAAACGGGATAATCGATGCGAGAGCCCACCCTGGACCTGGACGCCTTGCGCAGCTTCGCCACCGGCATGGCGCTGGGCAGCTTCGCCCGCGCGGCCGAGCGCCTGCACCGCTCGACCTCGGCCGTCAGCGCGCAGCTCAAGAAGCTGGAACAGCAAGCCGGCGTGCCCCTGCTGGCGCGCCAGGGCCGCGGCCTGGCGCTGACGCCGGCCGGCGAGACCCTGCTCGGCTATGCCCGGCGCCTGCTCGCGCTCAACGACGAGGCGATGGAGGCCCTGGCCGGCCCGCGCTGGCATGGCCAGATCCGGCTCGGCCTGCAGGCCGAGTTCGGCGAGCAATTGCTGCCTGCCGTGCTCGGCCGCTTCGCGCGTGCGCATCCGCAGCTGCAGGTCGAGGCGCAGATCGGTCGCGGCGCCGCCTTGCTGGAAGGCGTGGCGGCGGGGCGCTTCGACCTGGTGCTCGCCTGGCACGACGAGACCGCCGGCCCGGTCGTGCACGACGATGCCCAGGTCCTCGCGGACGTGCCGATGTGCTGGATCGCGGCGAGCCCGCCGGCTTGGCAGCCAGGCACGGCGTCGCCGGTGCCGTTGGCGATGCTCGACGCGCCCTGCCCACTGCGCAGCGCGGCGATCGAAGCGCTCGACCGCGCCGGCCTGTCATGGCGGCTCGCCTTCGGCAGCGCCAGCCTGGCCGGGGTCTGGGCGGCGATCGAGGCGGGCCTGGGCATCGGCCTGCGTACGCCGTTGTGCCTGCCGCCCGGGCTGCGCCCGCTGCCGCCGGCCGCGATGGGCCTGCCGCCGCTGGGTTCGATCAAGCTGCGCCTGCACCGTGCCTCGGGCGCACCGGCGGTCGCCCATCTCGCCGAGCTGATCCGGCAGGCGGTGGGCGATCGTTTGGAACGGGACATGCCGAAGCAAGCGCCGGGTCTCGCTTCCACCGCGTCTCCCGCGCCGGCCAGCGCCCATTGACGTCCGTCGCGGCCCCGTCGTTCCCGCCGGGACGGGAACGACCATCGAAGCCGCCTGCGCTCGCGCGACTCCCGGGAGCGCGCCGGCCGCCGCTCAACCCAGCGGTTCGTCCGACAGGTAGGTGTAACCGGTCAGCCCGGCCTCCAGCGCGGCGGCCAGTTCCTGCGCCTGCGCGGGCGGCAGCTGCGCGGCGGCCACGCGCGCGGCATAGGCCGCGCGCAGCTCGTCCAGCTTGTAGCCGACGTAGTCGAGCATCACGTCGGTGGTGTCGCCGCGACGCTGCTGCGAGATGCGGTAGCGCCCGTCCTCGACCGTGACTTCGACCGCGTCGGTATCGCCGAACAGGTTGTGGATGTCGCCCAGGATCTCCTGGTAGGCGCCGACCAGGAAGAAGCCGATCCGGTAGCTCTCGCCGTGCCGCAGCGCGTGCAGCGGCAGCGACGAGTCCAGGCTCTCGTTCTCGACGTAGGTCTTGACCATGCCGTCGGAGTCGCAGGTCATGTCGCAGACCACGCCGCGGCGGTCCGGCGCCTCGTCCAGGCGCTCGATCGGCACGATCGGGAATACCTGGTCGATCGCCCACACGTCCGGGATCGACTCGAACACGCTGAAGTTGACGAAGTACTTGTCGACCAGCCGCTCGTTGAGCTCGTCCAGCAACGGCCGGTGGCTCTTTTCCTCGTGACTCAGGCGCGCGCGCACGCCGTGGGCGATCGCATAGAACAGGTCGTCGATGCGGGCGCGGTGGACCAGGTCGATCTGCCCCAGCGCGTAGGCCGCCAGGCCTTCGGCATGGAAGTGCTGCGCCTCGTGGAACAGCTCCACCGCCGGGCGCACGTCGAGTTCGTCGTGGATCTCGCGCAGGTGGCGGATCGCCGCCGGCTCGTCGGCGTGCGCGTCCGGCACGCGTCCTTCCGGCGCCTGCTCCACCTCCGAGACGTTGGCGATCAGCACCGCATGGTGCGCGGTCATCGCGCGCCCGCATTCGGTGACGATGCGCGGCGGCGGCAGCCCGTGCTCCTCGCAGGCGCTGGCCAGCGGCTGCACGATGTTGCTGGCGTAGGCGTTCAGCCCGTAGTTGATCGAGCAATAGCTGCGCGAGCGCGTGCCCTCGTAGTCGATGCCCAGCCCGCCGCCGACGTCGACGTGGCTGATCTTCGCGCCGAGCCTGGACAACTCGACGAAGTAGCGCGTGGCCTCGCGCATGCCGTTGGCGATGTCGCGCACGTTGGAGATCTGCGAGCCCATGTGGAAGTGCAGCAGGTTCAGGCACGGCGCGTACTCGGTGTCGCGCAGGCTCTTCCACAGGTCCAGCACCTGGCGCGGCGACAGCCCGAACTTGGCCTTGTCGCCGCCGCTGTTCTGCCACTTGCCGGCGCCCAGCGAGGCCAGCCGCATGCGCACGCCCAGGCCGGGCAGCACGTCCAGCGCCCTGGCTTCCTCCAGCACCAGCTTCAGCTCGGAAGGCTTCTCGATGACGATGAAGGTCTGCAGGCCCAGCTTGCGGCCGATCAGCGCCAGGCGGATGTACTCGCGGTCCTTGTAGCCGTTGCAGACGATCAGCCCGCCCGGGCGCGACAGCGCCAGCACCGCCATCAGCTCCGGCTTGCTGCCGGCCTCCAGACCGAAGCCCTCGCCCTGGTGGCCGGCCAGGGTGCCGGCCACGCCGCGGTGCTGGTTGACCTTGATCGGGTAGACCGCGGTATAGCCGCCGGCGTAGTCCCAATCGGCCTGGGCCTGGGCGAAGGCCGCCTGCAGCTTGCCCAGGCGCTGGCCGAGGATGTCCGGGAAGCGCACCAGCAGCGGCAGCTTGGCGCCGGCCGCGCGCGCGGCATCGACCACTTCCGGCAGCGACACCGCCGGGCCGTCGCCGCCGGTCGGCCTGACCACGACATGGCCGGCGGCGTTCACGTCGAAGTACCCGTCGGCCCAGTGCGGGATCGAGTAGGTCTTGCGGGCTTGGTCGGCGGACCAGGTACGGCTGGGGGTCATGGCTATTCGCTGTGGCAGGCGCGTGGCGGCGCGATGATGATGCGATTCCCTCGCAGGAACCCGCACATCCCGTGCGGGGGATTCGTTTCCATTGCCGCAGCGGAAGGGCCGGCGCGGCGCGGACGCGCATTCTACAAGCAGCGGTCACGCGCGGCCGTTACAATGCGCGCCCGCTGAAGCCCCTCTCCCCCCGGGAGAGGGGCTGGGGTGAGGGTCGGGCCAAGCCCCTTGCGATGCCAGGCGGCACAAGGCTTCGCTCGTACCCTCATCCGCCCCTTCGGGGCACCTTCTCCCGGAGGGAGAAGGGAACGCATCCCACCTTCCTCCAAGGATCATCCGCAATGACCACCAACGACAACTGGTACATCGAACACTTCCAGCCGACCGGTTCGGCCATCGGTTTCCGCATCACCGGCAAGCTGGACGAAGTGCAGTCGCCGTTCCAGAAGATCGAGATCTACGACAGCACCGATTGGGGCAAGCTGATGGTCATCGACGGCGCGATGATGCTGACCAGCAAGGACAACTTCTTCTACCACGAGATGATCAGCCACCCGGTGCTGTTCACCCACCCGGCGCCCAAGCGCGTGGTGATCATCGGCGGCGGCGACTGCGGCACCCTGCGCGAGGTGCTCAAGCACCCGGGCGTGGAGAAGGCCACCCAGTGCGACATCGACGAGCAGGTCACGCGCATGTCGGAGAAGTACTTCCCCGAACTGTGCGAATCCAACGGCGATCCGCGCGCCGAGCTGCTGTTCGACGACGGCGTGGCCTACATGGCCAACTGCGAGCCGGGCAGCGTGGACGTGGTGATCGTGGACTCCACCGACCCGGTCGGGCCGGCCGAAGGGCTGTTCAACAAGGCGTTCTTCGAAAGCTGCTTCCGCGCGCTCAAGGACGATGGCCTGCTGGTGCAGCAGTCCGAATCGCCGCTGGCGCTGCTCGACCTCATCAAGGACATGCGCGCCGAGATGGGCAAGGCCGGCTTCCGCTCGTTCAAGACCCTGCCGTTCCCGCAGCCGTGCTACCCGACCGGCTGGTGGAGCGTGACCCTGGCCAGCAAGCAGGCCGGCTTCGGCTTCGGCTTCCGCGAGGCCGATGCGCAGGCCAAGCCGTTCCAGACGCTCTACTACACCGCGCACCTGCACACCGGCGCCAGCGTGGCGCCGCCGTTCGTCGCCCAGGCCCTGGGCGAGTGATCCCCCGCGAGGGCCCGGGAAACCGGGCCCTCGTCCGTTCCGGGGGCGCCCGGGGCGCTTCGACGCCGGCACGGCCGGGCCGCCAGGGGTTTTTCCAGACCGGCCCGGCACCAAGGAGCCGTTCCTGGCCGCGCCGGGGAGGGTGCGCGACCGAGCTCTGCCGGGGACCAGGGACGCCTCGGCGTTCCAGCAGCGGAACATTTCATTTTTTTAACAATAAGCATTCCAATACTGGCAAGTTCTAAAATTCTCCGGCGCCTTCCTCGCATGGACCGCGCCTCGACCCGCCGCCGTGACGAACCCCGGCCGGGTCCCCTGGAGAAAACCGCCCATGAACGCCATTCCCAGCGCCGGCCAGGCCGTCGCCCCCCTGGACGCCCCCGTCCTGCTCAAGCAAGGCACCCGGCTCCTGGAGCCGGACGTCTATCGCACCCACCTCAACGGCCAGCTGGCCGTGGTGAAGGACTACAGCCGCTACAAATGGACGCCGCTGGCGCCGATCGCCCGCCTGATGGTGCGCCACGAGGCCAAGATGCTGCGCCGCCTCAGCGGCTGGAAGCATGCCCCGGCGCTGCTCGGCACGCTCGGCGGCCTGGCCCTGGGCATGGAGTTCATCCCCGGCGACACCCTGAGCGCCAGCGCCGCGGTCGGGCAGGACGTCTTCCAGCAATTGCAGGTCGCGCTGCGCAAGCTGCATTCGGCCGGCATCACCCACAACGACCTGCACGGCACCAACGTCGTGGTCAGCGCAGGCGTGCCCGTGCTGATCGACTTCACCTCGGCGATGCGCGTGCCGCGCTGGCTGCGCCGCAACCCGATCTCGCGCCAGCTGCTCCGCGGCGACGTCGCCAACTTCCAGAAGATGCGCCAGCGCCTGGCCGGCGTCGCCCCGACCCCGGAAGAAGCGGCGATGGCCGCCGAACCCCGCTGGGTGCGCGGCATCCGCGATGGCTGGAAGCGCTTCTACCAGCGGATCAAGCGCGGCAGGCCCTGATTCGGGACTCGGGAAAAGCATCTTTGCCCGACTTCGGCTGTCAATCGATCTGATGCTTTTTGCGGCTGTTTGCTTTTTTGTGGGAGGGACTTCAGTCCCGACAGAGGGCCGATAAAGCCCGTCGGGACTGAAGTCCCTCCCACATCGCCACCCGATCCGAAGCAGGCTTGTCGCTTTCCCGGGTCCCCGGTCCCGGGTCCCGAGCCCCGGCCTCACCAGCGCATCACAGCGCGTCGGCATCCAATTCGCCGGTGCGGATGCGCACCACGGTGGCCAGGTCGTAGACGAAGACCTTGCCGTCGCCGATCTTGCCGGTGCCGGCCGCGCGCACGATGGCCTCGACCACCGCGTCCACCTGCGCGTCGGTGACCGCCACCTCGATCTTCACCTTCGGCAGGAAATCCACCACGTACTCGGCGCCACGGTACAGCTCGGTATGCCCCTTCTGCCGGCCGAAGCCCTTGACCTCGGTCACCGTGATGCCGGCCACGCCGCAGCCGGCCAGCGCCTCGCGCACGTCGTCCAGTTTGAACGGCTTGACGATGGCCATGATCATCTTCATCGCGTAATGCTCCGTAGTTCGAACCTCCCGCGCGAACGCGCGGGCGCTTGCGAGGGTTCGCCCGGTCGGCGCCCGCGCAGGACATGGAGGCGCTCGCGGAGGGCTTGCGCCAGGCCGGCAGGATAACGTGCCGCCGCGCAAGTCTCATCACGCCGCGCGGCTAGGATTATCCTTACCTGCGGAAGCACGACTTGCCGATGGTCCGCGTGGCAGGCACCGACTAGCTTCGTTGCAGGACCCGGAGAACCCAGATGATCGACCTCAACCACATCGACGACCTCGCCCGCCGCCTCAGCGACCTGGTGCCGCCCGGCCTGCGCCAATCGCGCGAGGAGCTGCAGAGCACCTTCAAGGGCGCCCTGCAGGCCGGCCTGGCCAAGCTCGACCTGGTCACCCGCGAGGAGTTCGAAGTGCAGCGCGCGGTGCTGCTGCGCACCCGCGAGAAGCTGGAAGCCCTGGAGAAGACCGTGGCAGCGCTCGAAGCGCGCGCCGCCGGCGACATCCCTCCCGCCGCCTGATCCCCGCCACCATGAGCCTGGCGCTGGTGCACAGCCGTGCACGGGCCGGCGTGCATGCGCCGGCGGTAAGGGTCGAGGTCCATCTCGCCGGCGGATTGCCGGCCACGCAACTGGTCGGCCTGCCGGAAGCGGCGGTGCGCGAGTCGCGCGAACGCGTGCGCGCCGCGCTGCTGTGTGCGCAATTCGAATATCCCGCGCGCCGCATCACGATCAACCTCGCCCCGGCCGACCTGCCCAAGGACGGCGGGCGCTTCGACCTGCCGATCGCGCTGGGCATCCTCGCCGCCAACGGCCAGATCGACCGTGGCGTGCTGGACGGCTACGAATTCCTGGGCGAACTCGCGCTGACCGGCGAGCTGCGCGCGGTCGACGGCGTGCTGCCTGCCGCGCTCGCCGCCGCGCGGGCCGGCCGCAAGCTGGTGGTGCCGGCCGGCAACGGCGCCGAGGCGGCGATCGCCGGCAACGTCGAGGCCCATACCGCCCGCACCCTGCTGGAAGTCTGCGCGGCTCTCAACGGCCAGGCCGAGCTGCCGCGCGCGCAGCTCGCGCACCCGGCCGGGCCCGCCACGAACGCGATGCCCGACCTTGCCGACGTGCGCGGCCAGCCGCATGCGCGCCGCGCGCTGGAGATCGCCGCGGCAGGCGCGCACCACCTGTTGCTGCTCGGCAGCCCCGGCTGCGGCAAGACCCTGCTCGCCTCGCGCCTGCCGGGCCTGCTGCCGCCGGCCGCGGAATCCGAAGCGCTGGAAACCGCGGCGATCGCATCCGTCAGCGGCCGCGGCATCGACCTGGGCCGCTGGCGTCAGCGACCCTATCGATCACCGCACCACACCGCCAGCGCGGTGGCGCTCGTGGGCGGCGGCGCGCAACCGCGTCCCGGCGAGATATCGCTGGCGCACAACGGCGTGCTGTTCCTCGACGAACTGCCCGAATGGAACCGCGCGACGCTGGAAGTGCTGCGCGAACCGCTCGAGTCCGGCGTGGTGACGATCGCGCGCGCCGCGCACAGCACCGACTTCCCCGCGCGCTTCCAGCTTGTCGCGGCGATGAACCCCTGTCCCTGCGGCTGGGCCGGCGACGCGAGCGGGCGCTGCCGCTGCAGCCCCGAGGCGATCCGGCGCTACCGCGGGCGCATCTCCGGCCCGCTGCTCGACCGCATCGACCTGCACGTGGAGGTCCCGCGCCTGCCGCCGCACGAACTGCGCACCGGCGCGCCGCCGAGCGAGGACAGCGCCAGCGTGCGCGAACGCGTGGATCGCGCGCGCCGGATCCAGTTGCAGCGCGCCGGTCGTCCCAATGCGCAGCTCGACCAGGCCTCGACCGACCGCGATTGCCGGCTGGCGCCCCCCGACCAGCAACTGCTCGAACGCGCGATCGAGCAGCTCCAGCTCTCGGCGCGCTCGATGCACCGGATCCTGCGCGTGGCGCGCACCATCGCCGACCTCGCCGGCAGCCAGGACATCGCCACCGCGCACCTCACCGAAGCGATCGGCTACCGGCGGCTGGAGCGCGGCGGCTGACGCGGCTCAATGCGGCCGCGCGACGCCCCGCGCGACCACGCCGCAGGCCATGTCCTCGCTGTGCGCCATGTTCGAGAGCGAGACGATGCCGACCAAACGCTTGTCGCGATCGACCACCGGCAGGCGGCGGATCTGCAGCGAGGCCATGTTGGAGGCGATGCTGTCGACGTCGTCGTCCTCGAAGCAGTACTTGATCGAGCCGGACATCGCTTCGCGCACCGGGCTGTCGGCGTCGGAACCGGAGGCGAGCGCGCGCACCACGATGTCGCGGTCGGTCAGCATGCCGACCAGGCGGTCGTGCTCGCCGACCGGCAGGCTGCCGATGTCGTTCTGCCGCATCAGCACCGCCGCTTCGCGCAAGGTCTGCTCGGGGCCGATCACGGTCACGTCCCGGCTCATCACGTCTTTGATGATCATGTGTGGTTACCTGCTTGGCTCAGGAACCACGGACGCTAGCGTCGGCGTGCTTCGACCCGGGTGAAGCCGGCGTGGCGGGCGGCTTCACGCCGAATTCGCGAATGCCGTATTCAGCCGGCCTGCGTCGCCAGCGCCCGCACGGCGCGGCGCGGCCGGCTCGGGAACGCGTGGCGCAGGATCCGCCACGCCACCTGGCCGAACTGCCGCGGCAGCGAACCGGTGTTGTAGTGCTGGCCGTAGCGGGCGCAGATCGCCTTCACCTCGACCGCGATCTCGGCGTAGCGGTTGGCCGGGATGTCCGGGTAGAAATGATGCTCGATCTGGTGGCTCAGGTTGCCCGACAGCACGTTCATCAGCCAGCCGCCGGTGAGGTTGGACGAGCCGCGCAGCTGGCGCAGGTACCAGTGGCCGCGCGATTCGTCGCGCAGGCATTCCTTGGGGAACGTCTCGGCATCGGCGGTGAAGTGGCCGCAGAAGATGATCACATAGGTCCAGACGTTGCGCAGGCCGTTGGCGGCCAGGTTGCCGAGCAGCACCGGCAGGAAGAACGGGCCGGCCAGCAGCGGGAAGAACACGTAGTCCTTGAACAGCTGCCGGCCCATCTTGGCGCCGACCGGCCGGAACGCGCGCCACAGCTGCTGGCTGCTCATCTTGCCCTTGAGCCAGCGGCCCAGGCGCAGGTCCTGGATCGCCACGCCCCATTGGAACAGCAGCGCGAACACCGGCGCGATCAGCGGCTGCAGCAGGTAGAACGGCCGCCAGCGCTGCTCGGGGAAGATGCGCAGCAGGCCGTAGCCGATGTCGTCGTCCATGCCGCGCACGTTGGTGTAGGTGTGGTGGCGGAAGTTGTGCGTCTTGCGCCAGTTGTCGGCGGTGGCGACGATGTCCCACTCGTAGGTGTTGCCGTCCAGCCGCGGATCGCCCATCCAGTCGAACTGGCCGTGCATCACGTTGTGGCCCAGTTCCATGTTCTCCAGGATCTTGGACAGCGCCAGCAGCAGCACGCCGGCGATCCAGGCCGGCACCAGCGCGCCGTGCACGAACGCGCCGAGGAACAGCAGCGCGCGCCCGAGCAGCCCGGCCCAGCGCACGGCGGCGGCGACGCGGCGGATGTAGCGGGCGTCGCGCGCGCCCACGTCGGCCAGCGTGCGTGCGCGCAGCGCGTCCAGTTCGTCGCCGAACGCCTGCAGCTCGGCCGGCGACAGGGCGCGGTTGTGGGGGCGGCTCATGCGGTGTTCCTCACAGGTCCAGGATCAGGTCGGTGCTCGGCGCGTTCACGCACAGGCGCACGGGTACGGCGGGTTCGTCGCTGCGCTCGCCGGTCAGCACGTGGCGGGTGGTACCGGTCTGGCGACCGCAGGCGCAGCTGTTGCAGATGCCCATCCGGCACCCATGCTTGGGCTTCAGGCCCTGGGCCTCGAGCCCTTCCAGCAGCGACAGCGCGCGCGGCAGGCGCAGGCGCCGGCCGCTGCGGGCCAGCTGCACTTCGACCTCGCCGTCCTCGCCGGCCAGCGGGGTTTCCGGCGTGAACGCCTCGGCCTGGAAGCGGGCCACCTGCCCGTCCAGCGCCTGGCGCGCCGCGGTCGCGAAGCCGGCCGGTCCGCACGCCATGGCGTGCCGGCCCGGCAGCCCGGCCACGCGCTCGAACGCGTAGCCGCCGATCCTCGGCGCCGATGCCTGCGCGTCGCGCGTGGCGAGCAGCTCCAGGCGCAGGCGCGGATGGGCCCTTGCCAGCGCCTGCAGCTCGTCGGCGAAGCAGAAATCCTCGCGGGTGCGCGCCCAGTACAGCAGGTCCACGTCCACCGGCATGCCGCGCGCGGCCAGCTCGCGCAGCAGCGCGCGCATCGGCGTGATGCCGCTGCCGGCGGCGAGCAGCAACAGCGGCGCGGGCACGTCGGGCAGCACCATGTCGCCGAACGCCGCTTCCAGCGTGAACACCTCGCCCGGCACGGCCCGCTCGACCAGGTGGCCGCTGACCTTGCCGCCCTCGACCGCCTTCACGGTGATCGCGACGTGGCGCGCGTCCAGCGGCGTGGGGCTGTAACTGCGCAGCAGCCGGCGGCCTTCGATCTCCACGCCCAGGTTGACGTGCTGGCCGGCCCGCAGGCCTTGCCAATGGCGGTTGGTCCGCAGCACCAGCGTCGCCGCGCCGCGGCCGGCCGGCTGGCGCTCCACCAGGCGCGCGAGCGGGCGGTCCAGCGACCACAGCGGGTTGACCTGGCCGGCCCAGAAGTCGAACAGCTTGGGCGAGATCCAGCGCTGCAGGCCTGCGGGGCGACGGGAGCGGGGGGAGGGTTTCATGACGATGCACTATACACATGAGAGTACATGTGTGTATACAAGTGTATATTCAGGGACCGAGGGTATGATTCAGCCAGCCCGCCATGACCTGCCCATGACTTCGACCGCCCTGTCCCCGTCCGACGACTCCGCCCCGTCCCGCCGGACGGTCACGCGCGAGGACTTGCTGGCGGCCGCACTCAAGCTGATCGGCCCGCACCGCAGCCTGTCCACGCTCAGCCTGCGCGAGGTCGCCCGCGAGGCCGGGATCGCGCCGAACAGCTTCTACCGGCAGTTCCGCGACATGGACGAGCTGGCGGTCGCGCTGATCGACCTGGCCGGCCGCTCGCTGCGCACGATCATCGGCCAGGCGCGCCAGCGCGCGACCTCCACCGACCGCAGCGTGGTGCGGGTATCGGTGGAGACCTTCATGGAACAGCTGCGCGCCGACGACAAGCTGCTGCACGTGCTGCTGCGCGAGGGCGCGGTCGGCTCGGACGCGTTCAAGCACGCGGTCGAGCGCGAGCTGCACTATTTCGAGGAAGAGCTGCAGCAGGACCTGGTGCGGCTGGCCGCCGCCGATGGCGCGGTGCTGCACGAGCCGGCGCTGGTGTCCAAGGCGATCACCCGGCTGGTGTTCGCGATGGGCGCCACCGCCATGGACCTGCCACCGGAAAAGGATCCGGAACTGGTCGAGCAGATCTCGACGATGCTGCGCATGATCATCGTCGGCGCGCGCACGATGGGCGCGCAGGGCGACTGACGCCCGGGCGTTTCGCCGGCGTGCACGTTCCGCGCACCGCCTGGCCGCGCCCCTCACCGGAGGCCGGCTAACCTGGCGGCGTCCGCTTCCCGGAGCCGCCGTGACCCGCTCACCTCCGATCCCGCTCGCCAAGCCGGTCGACGAAGTGCCCGCCGGCACGTTGGCTGCGCTGCGCCGGCAAGCCCGCGACTGCCGGCGCTGCCCGCTGTGGCGGGACGCGACCCAGACCGTGTTCGGCGAAGGCCCGCCGCATGCCCGGCTGATGCTGGTGGGCGAACAGCCCGGCGATCGCGAGGATCGCGAGGGCCATCCCTTCGTCGGGCCGGCCGGCCAGCTGCTGCGCAGGCTGATGCTCGAGGCCGGGCTGGATCCCGCGCAGGTGTACCTGACCAACACCGTGAAGCACTTCAAGTTCGTGCCGCGCGGCAAGCGCCGGTTGCACCAGCGCGCCTCGGCCGGAGAGCAGGCCGCCTGCCGCCCGTGGCTGGCGGCGGAGCTGTTGAGGGTACGGCCGCATGCGGTGATGGCGCTGGGGGCGATGGCGGCCCAGACCCTGTTCGGCGCCGGCTTCCGCATCAGCCTCGAGCGCGGCCGCTGGCGCGAACTGCCCGGCGGCGTGCAGGCGCTGGCCAGCTGGCATCCGTCGGCGATCCTGCGCATGCGCGAGCCGGAGCGCGAGGCCGCGCAACGGCAGTTGCTGGCCGAACTGCACGCCGTCGCGGCGCGCGGCCAGGCCGCTTCGCGCCCGCCTCGGGACGCGTCCTAGGACGCGGGCACCGGCCCCACCGAGCCGCGCAGGCACATCGAGTGCGGCATCCGCACCATCGTGCCCGAGCCGGGCGCACGGATCGACTTGATCAGCTCGATGGTCACCACCCGGCCCATGTCGCGGGCCGGCTGGTGCACCGTGGTGAGCGGCGGGAATATCTGCCGCGACACCGGCATGTCGTCGAAGCCGCAGATCGAGATGTCCTGCGGAATGCGCAGCCCGCGCTGCTGGACCGCGCTGAACACGCCGGCGGCCATGTCGTCGTTGGCGGCGAAGATCGCGGTCGGCGGGTCGGGCAGGTCCAGCAGCCGCCGCGCCGCGTGCACGCCCGAGTCGAACGAGAACTCGCCCGGCACCACCAGCGCCGGATCGAACGGCAAGCCGTGTTCGGCCAGCGCGTCGCGATAGCCGTCCAGCCGCCAGGCGCTGGCGCCGTGTTCCGGATGTCCCTGGATATGGCCGATGCGCCGGTGCCCGTGCGCGACCAGCAGGCCGACGATCTCGTGCACGGCCTGGCGCTCGTCGAGGGTGGCGCCGATGTTGCTGTCGCAATCCTTCGGCGACACGCAGGAGAAGGCGATGCCGGCTTCGCGCAGCGCGCCCAGCAACGCGTCGCTGTCGGTCAGCGGCGGCGTCAGGATCAGGCCGTCGAGCTTGGAGAAGTCGACCAGCGCCTTGATCGCCTGCACGAAGTCTGGCCGCTTGAACGAGACCGGCTGCACCAGCATGCCGTAGTGCAGTTCCTCGCAGGCTTCGACCACGCCGCCGATCAGTTCCATCAGGTAGTTCGCCGACGGATTGTCGTAGACGAAGCCGACCAGGTACGAGCGCTTGCCGGCCAGCCGCCGCGCCGACGGATCCGGCCGGTAGTTCATCGACCTGGCCACCTCGTTGACGCGCTCGCGGATGTGCGGTCGCACGCCAGGCTCGCCGTTGAGCACGCGCGACACGGTCTTCATCGACACCCCTGCCGCGAGCGCCACATCCTCGATTCTTACCCGCACAATCCCCGCTCCCTTGACTCCCTTGCCAAGCATACCGGCCGGGAGCGCGGCCGCCGAGCAGGGCCAAGGCCGGCTCCGGCGACGAACCGTGTCCGCCGTCGCTATCCGGGCGCCGCGTGCCCTTCCCCGTCACTTCACCGACACGGCGAACACCACGATCCCCACCGCCACCAGGACGACCGCGAGCACCGAGCGGAACGCATGCGACGCCATCAGCGCCCGCCACCACGTCGCCGCCTCGGCCACGCCACTGCTGCGTTTGTCGCCCTCGCGCCGGTCATCGGCCATGCATACCTCCCATCCGGTGCCGCCCATCGCGGCATCGCCATGCACGGCCGACCTTCGCTTGCGGCCCGTTAGCACGATGTTTGGCGGGACTTGCGATTGCGCTAATCAGTGCGGTGCCTCACATACGACCGATCACGACGCTGACGCGTTCATGCGCTCGACGAGGCGTATGCAGCGAAAACGACTTTCCGATGATCTCCCGTTGACGCTGCGCTCGCTACGGTGATGGGCCATCGCCCACGACCTCAAGGAGGCACAAGGCCATGAACAGAGACCCCGCCGTCATCGACGTACAGGCAGAAATCGCGCATTGGCAATCGCGCCATGCGGAGGGCAACCTCGGCATAGGCAAGTTCAGCGAGCTGTCGCCGGTGGTGAAGATGGCGTGCGACATCTACCTGCAGGCGCCGCATTCGAGCGAAGTGGAGCGCCTGCGCTTGTTCCGCCGTCGCATCGAGCACCATTTCATCTCGTCGAGCACGCAGGAGAACTACGAGCAGCTCGCCACCGACTGCTGGCAGCGGCTCAGCCGGCGCAGCGCCTGACCCACGCCGGGCCGGACCGCCATGAAGCAGGCCCGCCACGACGTCGAGCAGGAACCGGCCCGCCTGGAGCGGCGGATGTCCCGTTTCGCCGGCAACCGGGCCGCCGGGCCCGCCCGGCGCTGCCGCGGCGCAGCGGCCACCCCGATGGCACGGCCGGCCTGACCGGCACCGTACTGCGCCGCACGCGGTATCCTCTCCCCGGTTCCTGGGAGGGAAAACCATGCAGACCAGCGCGCGTCCGATCGAGCAGTATTTTTCCAGCTACTCCGGCGACCACCGCAACGCCACCAACCAGTCGATCCACGTGGTCGCGGTGCCGGCCATCCTGTGGTCGGTGGTGGCCTTGCTGTGGTGCATCCCGGTCGGCGGCACCTGGTTCCGCAGCGGCGTGTGGGCGGCGCTGGCGATGTTCGCGGCGTGGATGTTCTACAACCGCCTCTCGCGCCCGCTCGGGCTCGGCATGCTGGCGGTGTTCTTCTTCTGCGGCTGCCTGTGCCGGCTGCTGGAAGCGAACCTCGGCATCGCCGGCCTGCTGGCCACCGCCGTGGGCGTGTTCGTGGTCGCCTGGATCGCCCAGTTCATCGGCCATCACATCGAAGGGCGCCGCCCGAGCTTCCTCACCGACCTGGTCTACCTGCTGATCGGCCCGATCTGGGTGCTGGCCAAGTTCTACCGCCGGATGGGCTGGCGCTACTGACGCGCCGGAACGATCCGCCGCGCTACGCGCGCACGCCGAGCTCGCCGGCGGTGGGGGCGAACGCCCGCGGCGCGTAGCCGAAGTCCCGGCGGGCCGGCTCCAGGTCGAACACCAGGTCTTCCCGCATCCGCTGCAGGGCGGCCGCATTCATGCCTTGCAGGCGGCCCAGCGCGTGCGCGCCGTGCAGCGCGGAGGCGAACAGCCAGCGCGGGATGCGCCACAGCCTGGCCGGCCGCGGCAGCGCCGCCAGCACGCGCCCGACCATGTCCTCGTACGCCAGCACCTCGCCGCCGCCCAGCGCATAGCTGCGCCCGTGGGTCGCCGGTGCGGCCAGCACCGCGCACGCGGCCCCGGCCAGGTCCTCGACATGCACCGGCTGGCGCCGCCCGGTCGCCCCGCTCGGCAACGCGAAGTGGCCGGTGCGCTGCGCCAACGCGGCGATCCGGCTCAACGTCAGGTCGCGCCCGGCGCCGTAGACCAGGGTCGGGCGCAGCACCGTCGCCGCCGCGCCGCGCGCCCGGGCCGCGGCGAACAACTGCTGCTCCGCATCGGCGAGGCGGCGTGCCAGGTCGCGCTCGTGCGCGTCGCCGGAGGCCTGCTTGACCTGCAGGCTGGTCGAGCCGAAGGCGACGATGCGCGCGGCTTCCGTTTCCGCGCCGGCATACCAGCGCGCGAAATGGTCGAGCGGACCGCAGCTGACGATGGCCGCGAACGGCCCCGGCGGCGGCGGCATCGAGAGATCGCCCTGCAACCAGGCCAGTCCGGGCCGCGACGCGCGCGCCTGGCGCGACACCGCGACGATCTCCCAGCCTTGCCTGGCCAGCCGCTCGAGCACGCGCTCGCCGATCTGGCCGCTGGCGCCGAACACCAGCGCGCGGCGGGACGGGGTGGAATGGGACGGAACCTGGACATCGCTCATCCGGCAAGGATACCGGTTGGCTCCGCACAGCCTCCCGCCGCTCCGGCAAAGGCCGCGGTCGCCCAACCCGAACGGCCGTTCATCTGGCGGACCAGCCATGTGAAGGTGTTTGTTAGACTCGGGCATCTGCTCGCGAATCCCGGATTCCCTGCATGATCCTCCTCGACCTCCTGCTGGCGCTGCCATTCCTGATGGCCGCCGCCGTGGCCGCGCTGCGCCATGTATCCCGCGCCACCACCGCGTGGCTGGCGGGCAGCGCGCCGTTGCTGGGGCTGGGATTGCTGGCGGCGATGACGCCGGCCGTGCTCGCCGGGGAAGTGCCGCGCGTCGTCCACGCCTGGCTGCCGCAGATCGGCCTGGACTTCGCGCTGCGCCTGGACGGGCTGGCCTGGATGTTCGCGCTGCTGGTGCTGGCGATCGGCGCGCTGGTGGTGATGTACGCGCGCTACTACCTGAGCGCGCGCGACAGCGCGCCGCGCTTCTACGCCTACCTGCTGCTGTTCATGGGCGCGATGCTGGGCCTGGTGCTGTCCGGCAACCTGCTATTGCTGATGATCTTCTGGGAACTGACCAGCATCAGCTCGTTCCTGCTGATCGGCTTCTGGTCGCACCGCAAGGACGCGCGCGACGGTGCGCGCATGGCGCTGGTGATCACCGGCGGCGGCGGCCTGGCGCTGCTCGGCGGCGTGCTGCTGATCGGGCGCATCGTCGGCAGCTACGACCTCGATGCGGTGCTGGCCGCGGGCGACGTCATCCGCGCCAGCCCGCTGTATCCCTGGGCGCTCGCGCTGGTCCTGGCCGGCGCGTTCACCAAGAGCGCGCAGTTCCCGTTCCAGTTCTGGCTGCCGCACGCGATGGCCGCGCCCACGCCGGTGTCGGCGTACCTGCACTCGGCCACGATGGTGAAGGCCGGGGTATTCCTGCTGGCGCGCCTGCATCCGGCGCTGGCCGGCAGCGACCTGTTCTTCTACACCGTGACCTCGGTCGGCGCGGTCACGCTGGTGATCGGCGCCTGGTACGCGATCTTCCAGCACGACCTGAAGGGCCTGCTGGCCTACTCGACGATCTCGCACCTGGGCCTGATCACGATGCTGTTCGGCCTGTCCACGCCGATGGCCGTGGTGGCCGGCGTGTTCCACGTCCTCAACCACGCGGTGTTCAAGGCCTCGCTGTTCATGGCCGCGGGCATCATCGACCACGAGACCGGCACCCGCGACATGCGCCGGCTCGGCGCGTTGCGGCGCTACATGCCGTTCACCAGCGCGCTGGCGATCATCGCCTCGCTGTCGATGGCCGGCATCCCGCTGCTCAACGGCTTCCTGTCCAAGGAGATGTTCTTCGCCGTCGCGCTGGAGACCCAGGCCTCGCAGCCGATGCGGGTGTTCGCCACCGTCGCGGCCCTGCTGGCCGGCGTGCTCGGCGTGGCCTACAGCCTGCGCTTCGTGCACGACACCTTCTTCGCCAAACCGGCGCGGCCGCTGGATCCGGTGCCGCACGAACCGCCGCGCTGGATGAAGATCCCGGTGGAGGTGCTGGTCCTGATCTGCGTGATGGTCGGCATCGTCCCGGCCCTGACCGTCGCCCCGGTGCTGCGCGCCGGCGCCGGCGCGATCCTCGGCGATGCCCTGCCCGACTACAGCCTGGCGATCTGGCACGGGTTGAACTGGCCGCTGGCGATGAGCGCGCTGGGCGTGGTCGGCGGCGTGGCGCTGTACGTGTTCCTGCGGCGGGTACTGGACCTGCATGCGGTGGAGACGCGCTCGCAGGGGCGCTCGCTGTTCGATTGGCAACTCCGCTCCCTGTTCGGCCTGGCCTCGCGCTTCACCGACGGCATCGCCAACGGCAGCCTGCAGCGCATGCTGATGCTGCTCGTGCTCGCCTCGATCGCGGTGGCGGCGGCGCCGTTCCTGGAAGGCGGCTCGCTGCCGGCCTGGGGCGAGCCGCAGGCGATGCCGCTGCTGGGCTGGGCGCTGTGGCTGCTGATGATCGTCTGCGCGATGGCCAGCCTGTTCCTGTACCGGCAGCGCCTGCTGGCGGTGCTGGTGCTGGGCGGCACCGGACTGGCGGTGAGCCTGGCCTTCGTGTTCCTGTCCGCCCCGGACCTGGCGCTGACCCAGTTGCTGGTGGAGATGGTGACGCTGGTATTGATGCTGCTGGCGATGAACTACCTGCCGGAGTTCTCGCTGCCCGAGCGCGGCCGCCTGCGCCGCTGGCGCGACGCCGCGCTCGCGATCGCCGCCGGCACCGGCATCGCCGTGCTCGCCTACACGCTGATGACCCGCCCGGGCAGCACGATCGCCGGCGAGATGCTGGCGCGCTCGCTGCCGGAGGCCTTCGGCCGCAACGTGGTCAACGTGATCCTGGTGGACTTCCGCGGCTTCGACACCTTCGGCGAGATCACCGTGTTCGCCATCGCCGGGCTGGTCGTGCACGCGCTGCTGCGGCGCGCCCGCATGGCGCCGGAGCGGGTGATGCCGGGGGGGCCGGTCAAGCTGCCGGTGCCGGCGGACCTGGCCCAGATCATGTTCCCGCTCACGCTCACCGTGTCGCTGTTCCTGTTCGTGCGCGGCCACAACGCGCCGGGCGGCGGCTTCATCGCCGGCCTGGTGCTGGCGGTACCGCTGCTGATGCAGTACGTGATCCAGGGCGCGGCCTCGGTGGAATCGCGCTTCGGCTTCGACTACATCCGCCTGGTCGGCGTGGGCCTGCTGGTGGCGATCGCCAGCGGCGCGGCCTCGATGCTGTTCGGCGTGCCGTTCCTGACCAGCGGCCATGCCACGCTGCACCTGCCGCTGATCGGCGAGATCGAGCTGGCCAGCGCGATGGGCTTCGATACCGGCGTGTACCTGGTGGTGTTCGGCTCGGCGATGCTGATGCTGTCGATGCTGGGCACGATCAAGCCCTCGCGCACGCGCGATTCGCTGCGCGGCGCGCTCGATCCCAGGCAGCGCTCTGCTCGGACCGGGGAGGCGCACTGATGGCGCGATCCGCGGCCGGCTCCATGTGCGTCGTTCCCGCGCCGGCGGGGACCCGGCGACTTCGAGCGCCCGTGGGAAAGCCAAGGCACGAGGTTCCCGCCGGCGCGGGAACGACGGCAGATGGATTCGGAGGCATCCCCTGATGGAACTGGCCCTGGCAAGCGCCATCGGCGTGCTGACCGCGATCGGCATCTACCTGCTGCTGCGCGCGCGCAGCTTCGACGTGATCCTCGGGCTCACGTTCCTGTCCTACGCCACCAACCTGCTGATCTTCGCCGGCGGCCGCCTGCGCGTCGGGCAGGCGCCGGTGCTGCGCGACGGCATCCCCGCGACGCTGACCGAGCACACCGATCCCCTGCCGCAGGCGCTGGTGCTGACCGCGATCGTGATCGCCTTCGCGATGACCGCGGTGAGCCTGGTGCTGGCGATGCGCAGCCGTGCCGACAACCGCAGCGACCACGTCGACGCGCACGAGGACGATCCTGACGCCACCGCGCCGGTAGGCGAGGCGGAGGCGCGCGAATGAGCCACCTGCCGATCCTGCCCATCCTGATCCCGATGCTGGGCGCGGCGGCATCGCTGTTCGTCGAGCATCGCCGGTACGGCCACCGCGCGCGCCGCATGGTCGCCTGGATCGCGCTGGCTGCGCTCTCGGCGGCGGTGCTGGCGCTGTTCGCGCGCACCGCGGACGGCGCGATGCAGGTCTACCTGCTCGGCGACTGGCCCGCGCGGCTCGGCATCGCGCTGATGGCCGACCGCTTGTCGGCCTGGATGCTGCTGACCACCACGCTGCTGGCGGCGGCCTGCCTGCTGCACGCCTGCGCCGGCTGGGAGCGGCGCGCCCCGCACTTCCACGCGCTGTTCCAGTTCCAGCTGATGGGCCTCAACGGCGCCTTCCTGACCGGCGACGTCTTCAACCTGTTCGTGTTCTTCGAGGTGATGCTGATCGCCTCCTACGGCCTGCTGCTGTCGGGCGGGCGCGGCCTGCGCATGCGCATCGGCCTGCACTACGTGGTGTTCAACGTCGCCGCCTCGACCCTGTTCCTGATCGCGCTCGGGTTGCTGTACGGCCTGCTCGGCACGCTCAACATGGCCGAGCTGTCGCTGCGCATCGCACAGACGCCGGCGCACGACCTGCCGCTGCTGAAGGCGACCCTGGGCCTGCTCCTGCTGGTGTTCTGCAGCAAGGCGGCGCTGTTGCCGCTGTACCTGTGGCTGCCGGAAACCTACTCGCGCGCGCCGGCGGCGATCGCCGCGCTGTTCGCGATCATGACCAAGGTCGGCCTGTACGCGGTGCTGCGCGTGTCTTCGCTGTGGTTCGGCGACCAGGCCGGCGCGATGGCCGGCTTCGGCCAGGTGGCGCTGCTGTGGGCCGGCATCGCCACGCTGGTGCTGGCCGGGCTCGGCGTGATGGCCGCGGCGCGCCTGCGCGTGCTGGTGTCGTACCTGGTGATCTTCTCGGCGGGCACGCTGTTCGTCGCCTTCTCGCTCGGCAATGCCGGCGCGATCGGCGCAGGCCTGTACTACCTGCCGCACAGCACGTTCATCGCCGCCGCGCTGTTCATGGTCTCCGACCTGATCCGCCGGCGCCGCGGCAGCGCCTCCGACCGCAAGGAGATCGTCGCGCCGCTGCCGGGCCGGGCGCTGCCGGGCACGATGTTCCTGGTCGCCGCGATCGCGGTGGCCGGGCTGCCGCCGCTGTCGGGCTTCCTGGCCAAGGCGGCGCTGCTGCAGCACGTGCCGGACGCCTGGCTGCCGCCGGTCTGGGGCGCCGTGCTCGGCGGCAGCCTGCTGGTGGTGATCGGCCTCTCGCGCGCCGGCGTGCGCCTGTTCTGGCGCGTCCCCGCCTCGGCCGAGGACGAACCCTCGCGCGCGCCGCCGCGGCGCGCGCGCATGCGTCCGGTGGAAACCGCCGCCACCGTGCTGCTGCTGGGCTACGTGCTGGCGATGACCGTCGCCGCCGGCCCGCTGATGCGCATGGCCGATGCGGCCGCGCAGCAGCTGCGCGATCCGGGCCGCTATTTCGAGCAGGTCCGCGACACCACGCCGGAAGTGAGGGTGCCATGAGCCAGGACCGCAAGCCGCTGCTGCGCCGCCTGTTCCCTTCCCCGCCGCTGAGCGCGACGGTGTTCGTGTTCTGGCTGCTGCTGAGCGACAGCCTCGGCCTGGGCGCGGCGGTGGTGGGCATGCTGCTCGGCGTGGCGGTCCCGCTGGCGGCGGCGCGGCTGGACCGCGAGTTCGCCCGGATCGGCTCGCTGCGCTCGGTGCCGAAGATGCTGTGCGTGGTGGCCTGGGACATCGTGCGCTCCAACGTGAAGGTCGCCACGCAGGTGCTGGGCCCGGAGTCGCGCATCCGGCCGGGCTTCATCTGGATTCCGCTGGACATCGGCAACATCCACGGCATCACCGCCCTGACCAGCATGATCACGCTGACGCCCGGCACGGTGTCGGTGGCGCTGTCGGACGACCGCAAGTACCTGCTGGTGCACGTGCTGCACCTGGACGACCCGGACACGCTGATCGCCGAGATCAAGCACCGCTACGAGAAACCGTTGATGGAGATCTTCCCATGACCGGCCACATGTTCATCGAGACCACGATCGTCGTGTGCATGCACGCGGTGGGCGTGGCGATCCTGCTGGCGCTGTGGCGGCTGCTGCGCGGGCCGACCGTGCCCGACCGCATCCTGGCGCTGGACACGCTTTCGATCACGGCGATCGCCGAGCTGATGCTGTTCGGCATGCACCTGGACTCGCCGATCTACTTCGAGGCCGCGCTGGTGATCGCCATGCTCGGCTTCGGCAGCACCGTGGTGCTGAGCAAGTACGTGCTGCGCCGGGACATCGTCGAATGATCGCCTTCACCGAATACCTGCTCGGCGTGCTGCTGATCGTCGGCACCTTCTTCATCGTGATCGGCGCGCTCGGGCTGGTGAAGCTGTCGGACTTCTTTAAGCGCCTGCACGCGCCGACCAAGGCCAGCACGCTCGGCGTGGGCTGCGTGCTGCTCGCCTCGGTGGGCTACCACCTGTTCCTGGGCGAGGACCCGCAGCCGCGCGAGCTGCTGATCACCGCGTTCCTGTTCATCACCGCGCCGATCAGCGCGCACCTGATGGCCAAGGCGGCGCTGTCGCTGATGCTGGCCGACCGGCCGCAGGACCCGCGTGGCGACGATCGCGACGGCGGCACGCCTCCGCCGCAGGAAACCTGACCGCGCCGGCGATCACGGCTCCGCCGGCGCGACCGGGCGGGCGTCGCCGCGTTCGCGCAGGCGGTCGAACGCCAGCAGCAGCGCCAGCAATGCCAGCGCGTACAGCGCCTGCCAGCCGAGCATCGCCAACACCGCCAGGCACAGCACCGCTCCCAGCAGCGCCAGCCCGCGCCAGGCGCCGCGCAGCAGCCGATAGCCGCTCGCCATGCTGAGCAGGTAGATCACCACGAAGCTGCCGTTCGCGTAGCGGATCAGGCGATCCAGCGACAACCCGAGCGCATCGGCCGCCAGCAGGCTGCAGGCGCAGACCGCGACCACCAGCAGCAGTGCCCGCCCCGGAACGCCGTGGCCGTTGAGCCGCGCCAGCACCGGCGGCAGCTTGCCCTCGTCGGCCAGGCTCCAGATCAGGCGGGCGAATCCCTGCAGGTAGATGTTGATCGAGGCGAAGCACGCCAGGTAGCCGACCAGCGCCATCCACCAGGCCGCGTGCGGCCCCAGCAGGCGGCCGAACAGCCTGCCGACCGCGCTGGCGTCGGCCACCGGATCGCCATAGCCGCCGAAGGTGAGCAGCGCCACCGAGCAGGCCCAGTACAACAGCCCCGCCAGCAGCACGCCGGCGATCAGCGCCAGCGGGAAATCGCGCTCGGGGCGGCGGAATTCCTCGCCCATGTGGCTGAACGCCTCCAGCCCGACGAAGCACCAGAACATCACGCCCAGCGCCGCCGGCAGCAGGTGCCAGGTGCCGTCCAGCGAAGGCAGCAACGGCTGGTCCGCGCGCGGCAGTCGGCCGGCCCACCAGATCGCGGCGATCGTGGCGACGATCGCCACGGCGATCAGGCCCTGCACCAGCCCGGTGGCCCTGGCCGGCCGCTGCCCCAGCACCAGCACCACGAGCAAGGTGCCGAGCTGCACCGCGAGCGCCTGCAGGCTGCCCAGCGCCAGCACCGATTGCCAGAAGCCCACCGCAATCTTCAGCGCCGCCGGCACGCCGACCGGCATCACCGCCAGGAACAGCATCGCGCTCACTCGTTCCAGCCGCGTACCGAACGCCCTGCCGATCAGGTGCGGAGCGCCGCCGGCATGCGGGAACCTGCGTCCCAGCTGCGCGAAGGTGAAGGCGATCGGAAGCACCAGCACGATCAGCAGCAGCCAGGCCCACAGCGACGCGGCGCCGGCCGCGGTCGCCGCCAGCGCCGGCACCACGAACACGCCGGTGCCGAGCAGCGACGTGCTGAGCAGGGCCATGCCCTGGAACAGGCCAAGCTGCTTTTCGAGTCGACTCATTCGGCTATGCTCTGCGCGATCCGGGGCGGGAATTCTAGGCCGCCGGTTGCCGCCATTGCGTCGGAACACGCCTGCGTTGCGTCGGATGATCCCGTCCTTTCTGCCGCCGAGCCCCATGGACAAGTTCGATCAACGGATCCTGGCCCTGTTGCGCCAGGACGCGCGCATGCCGGTCAGCCGGATCGCCGAAGAGGTCAGCCTTTCGCGCCCGGCGGTGAGCGAGCGCATACAGCGCCTGGAACGCAGCGGCGTGATCCGCGGCTACCACGCCCGCGTGGCGCCGGCCGGGGAATCCTCGGTCAAGGCCTTCTTCGAGATCTTCCACCAGCAGAACCAGTGCCAGGACTACGTGGAACGCCTCGGCGCGTTCCCGGAAGTGCGCCATTGCTACGGCATCAGCGGTGAGACCGACATGCTGATCCAGGTCGAAGCGGCGACGATGCAGCGCGTCAACGAAATCCTCGAGCAGATCGAACGCTTCCCCGGCATCCGCCGGGTCCGCACCCACATGGTGATCCGCGACTGGCCCTTCTAGGGCCTCGCGACCAGGACCCGCGATGCCCGTCGCCGCTAGGCGGCCAAGGCCAGCTCCAGCCCGATCCAGCCGCAGAACGCCGCCAGCAGGACCGCGCCCTCGCCGCGGCTGACGCGCAAGTCGCCGCGCAGCATCGGGTACAGCATCAGCGCGAGCACGATCGCCGCCGGCAGCTCCAGGCGCACGAACGAGGCCGGCAGCGGCAACGGCCGCAGTGCGGCCATGCCTCCGACCACCACCAGCAGGTTGAACACGCTCGAACCGATCACGTGCCCGGCCACCATGTCGCCCTGGCCGCGGCGTGCCGCCGCGATCGCGGCCGCCGCCTCGGGCAGGGCGGTACCGATCGCCACCGGCAACAGGCCCATCAGCAGCGGGCTCCACCCCCAGATGCCGCCCAGCGCGACCGCCGAATCGACCACCCAGCGCGCGCCGAACCCCAGCAACAGCAGCGCGATCGCCAGGCGCTGGAGGTTGAGGCCGAGCCCGGTCCTGGTGACCGCATAGCCGCCGACCGCGGCCTGCACCCCGTCGCTCTCGCG
This sequence comes from Xanthomonas boreopolis, assembly GCA_014654535.1. GTDB lineage: Bacteria > Pseudomonadota > Gammaproteobacteria > Xanthomonadales > Xanthomonadaceae > Pseudomonas_S > Pseudomonas_S boreopolis. The sequence goes on along the minus strand of BNBA01000016.1, from coordinate 51,101 downwards.
GCGCGCCCGGCGCACCAGGAACGCCAGCACGCCGGCGAACCCGGCCAGCATCGCCAGGCCCTCGATGCGGCCGATCGCACCGTCCAGCCCGAACCCGATCAACGCCAGCGAAGCGACCACCAACACCACCAGCAGCGGCGCCAGCAATCTCATCCCAAGCAGCAACGGCGCGGCGAGCGCGGCCAGCGCCAGCGTCAGGCCCACGTTCGCGATGTTGCTGCCGACCGCATTGCCCAGGGCCAGTTCCTGCGCTCCGACCATGAACGCACGCACGTTGACGGCCAGTTCCGGCAACGAGGTGCCGAATGCCACCAGCAGCAACCCGGCCATGAACGACGACGCACCCCAGCGCTGCGCCAGCCCGGAGGCCGCCTTGATGATCGAATCGCCCCCCAGGCCCAGCAGCACCAGTCCCAGCACCAGCCATGCGATCGCAGCTGCCATGAGCGTCCCCTCCCTCGCCTCGATGGGCCGATTCTATGCGCCAGGACGCCCGCGGGCGTCTACGGTCCGGCCCGGTACGGCGCTGTCATCGGCGTTTAACCGCCCGCGCGCAGCCTGATGGACGTTCCGGAAGTCCCCCCATGCATCCCCGCAAGACCGATCTCGCCCGTCGTGCGCTCGACTCGCACCGCACGGCGCTGGACCTTCGCCAGCGCCGCACGCTGATCCTGTGCGACGGGCAGCGCAGCGTCGCCGAGCTGACCCGGCTGCTGGGACCGGAAACGCCGGCGCTGGTGCGGCAATTGCGCGAACACGGCTACCTGGAGGGCGGCGACGACGCGCCCGGCGCCCCCTCCGCCACGGCGCCCGCCGCGCAATCCGGCGGCGCACCGGCGCGGCGGCGCTCGCTCGGCGCCGCGCGCATCTACGTGCAGGACATGCTGGAGCTGCAGCGCAACGAGGCCGCCCAGTCGCTGCGCCGGCGCCTGATGATGGCGCACGACGAACCGTCGATCGTCAGCGCGCTGCTGGAGGCGTTGGCCGAGCTGCCGCGCATGACCGCGGCCGGCTACGCGCGGCGCGTGCGCGAACGCGTCGCCGAAGTGCTGCCGGAACCGCACCTGCCGGCACTGGCCGCGCTGGAAGCGCGGCCGGGATCGATCGGCACGTAGCCGGACGGCGCGGCGCGTGCCTCACGGCGCGCGGAAGTGCTTGCGCAGGCCCGCCCAGCACTGCTGGTAGTCCGCCTGCCGGTGCGGCGCGGCCAGCGCCTGCCGGGTCGGGCGCAGCACCGTGCGCGTCTCGAACATGAAGGCCATCGTGTCGGCGATCACGTCCGGCTTCGACAGGTCGGCCTGCGAAGCCTTTTCGAACGTCGCCGCGTCCGGGCCGTGCCCGCTCATGCAGTTGTGCAGCGACGCCCCGCCCGGCACGAAGCCCTCGGCCTTGGCATCGTAGGCGCCGTGCACCAGCCCCATGAACTCGCTGGCGACGTTGCGATGGAACCAGGGCGGACGGAACGTGTGCTGCGCCACCAGCCAGCGCGGCGGGAAGATCGCGAAGTCCATGTTGGCCGTGCCCGGCAGTTCGCTCGGCGAGGTCAGCACGGTGAAGATGCTCGGATCGGGATGGTCGAAGCTGATCGAGCCGATCGCGTTGAACCGGCGCAGGTCGTAGCGGTACGGCGCGTAGTTGCCGTGCCAGGCGACCACGTCCAGCGGCGAGTGGTCGATGTCGGCGCGCCAGAGGTGGCCGTCGAACTTGGCCACCAGCTCGAACGCGCCGTCGAGCGCCTCGTAGGCCGCCTGCGGCGTCTGGAAGTCGCGCGGGTTGGCCAGCCCGTTGGCACCGATCGGTCCCAGGTCGGGCAGGCGCAGCAGGCCGCCGAAGTTCTCGCAGACGTAGCCGCGCGAGGGCCCGTCCGGCAGTTCGACGAGGAAGCGCACGCCGCGCGGGATCACCGCGATCTGTTGCGGCTCCAGCTCGATCACGCCCAGCTCGGTGCGCAGCACCAGCCGCCCTTGCTGCGGCACGATCAGCAGTTCGCCGTCGGCATCGTAGAAGTAGCGTCCCTGCATCGAGGCGTTGGCCGCGTACAAGTGGATGCCGACGCCGGCGTGCGCGCCCGGCGCGCCGTTGCCGGCCACGGTGTAGAGGCCGTCGATGAAATCGGTCGGCGTGTCGGGGAGCGGCAGCGGGCTCCAGCGCAATTGGTCCGGCGACACCGGGCCGCCATCGCCGAAATCGTTGTGGAAGCGCGGCTGCGCCAGCGGCGAGAAGGCGCCGTGCACGGCGGCCGGCCGCATGCGGTACAGCCAGCTGCGCCGGTTCTGCCCGCGCGGCGCGGTGAACGCCGTGCCTGACAGCTGCTCGGCATACAGCCCATGCGCCACGCGCTGCGGCGAGTTCTGCCCGGCCGGCAGCGTGCCCGGCACGGCCTCGCTGGCGAACTCGTTGCCGAAGCCGGTCATGTAGGTGGATGCAGTGTTCATGGATATCTCGCTCTTTGAGCCCCTCTCCCCCGGGAGAGGGGCTAACTGCATTGTCGGCATCTTCCCCACGTGGGCATCAGAGCACCCCGCGCTTGATCTGGTCGCGCTCGATGCTCTCGAACAGCGCCTGGAAGTTGCCCTCGCCGAAGCCCTCGTTGCCCTTGCGCTGGATGATCTCGAAGAAGATCGGGCCGATGCAGTTCTCGGTGAAGATCTGCAGCAGCTTGCGCTTCTTGGTGTCCGGGTCGGCGTCGATCAGGATCCTGTTGCGGCGCAGCCGTTCCACGTCCTCGCCATGCTCGGGAATGCGCAGGTCGATCACGTCGAAGTAGGTGTCCGGCGTGTCCAGGAACACCACGCCCGCCTCGCGCATCTTCTCCACCGTCGCGTAGATGTCGTCGGTGAAGCAGGCGATGTGCTGGATGCCCTCGCCGCGGTACGCGTCCAGGTATTCGTTGATCTGGCTCTTGGGGTCGGAGGACTCGTTGAGCGGGATGCGCACGATGCCGTCCGGCGCGGTCATCGCCTTGGACACCAGGCCGGTCTTGGCGCCCTTGATGTCGAAGTAGCGGATCTCGCGGAAGTTGAACAGCCGCTCGTAGTAGTCCGACCACTTCTGCATGTTGCCGAAGTAGAGGTTGTGGGTGAGATGGTCGATGAAGGTCAGCCCGAACCCGGCCGGATGCGGCTCGGCGCCCGGCACCGGCTCGAACTCCTCGTCGTACACGCTGCCGGCCTCGCCGTAGCGGTCGACCAGGTACAGCATGCAGTCGCCGATGCCCTTGACCACCGGGACGGACACCGCCCGCGTGCCGGCCTTGTGCGCGACCGCCTCGCCGCCGTTGCCGACCACCGCCTCGAACACCTCGCCGGCCGGCTTGCGGAAGCGGATCGCGAAACCGCAGGCGCACGGGCCGTGCTGGGCGGCGAAATCGGCGGCGAACGAATCCGGGTCCTCGTTGACCAGGAAGTTCACCCCGCCCTGCCGGTACAGGGTGATCGCGCGGCGCTTGTGCTTCATCACGGCGGTGAAGCCCAGCTTGCGGAAGTAGTCGTGCAGCTGCCCGCCCTGCCCCGCGGGGGCGGCGAACTCGACGAACTCGAAGCCGTCGATGCCCATCGGGTTCTCGAAGGTGGTCACCTGCATGCCCGGGTCGGGCCGGACGCCGGCGGTATGGGGTTGTGCGCTCATGGTTGTTTGCTCCTCTTCCAGGCCGCCAGGGCTATGCGCGGCGGCAGAAGACCCGCGAGAATGGCAGGCCACGTGCCCTTTGTAGTTTCATATGAAACCACCATCAAGACGCAGCGCAGCATGAGCGAATCCGACTACTCCGCCTCCAGCCACCATCCCGTCCTGATCAACCTGGAACAGTTCCTGCCGTTCCGGATCAGCGTGCTCTCCAACCGGGTCAGCGCCAACATCGCCAAGATCTATGGCGATCGTTACGGCATTGCGATCCCGGAGTGGCGCGTGATCACGATCCTGGCGCTCTACCCGGGCTCCTCGGCGAGCGAGGTGTCCGACCGCAGCGCGATGGACAAGGTGGCGGTGAGCCGGGCGGTGGCGCGGCTGCTGGAACGCGGCTTCATCCGCCGCGAGACCCACGGCGACGACCGCCGCCGCTCGATGCTGGCGCTGTCCTCGGCCGGGCGGCAGGTCTACGAGACGGTGGCGCCGCTGGTCAACGAGATGGAGCGGCGGCTGATGTCGGCGCTGTCCGAGGAGGAGCGCCGCACGCTGGAAAGCCTGATCGACCGGCTGGCGAAGGACGGCCTGCCGCGGATGGTGCAGAAGGGCTGAAGCGGGCCCGCGCATTTCGCGGGAGCGGCTTCGGCCGCTCCCGCTCCCCCGGGGCTCACGCCTTCGGCGGCGCCCACTGCTTGAGGAAGTCGAAGAACTTCTTGCGGTCGTAGCCCTTGCCCTTTTCCAGCTCGGCGGTGAACTGCGAATGCAGCAGCTTGCCGTCGTTGTCGAGCACGAACAGGTGCGGATACCCCTGGATCGCCGGGTACTGCGAGAGGAACGGCTTGTTCTCGTTCTCCTCGCTGTAGTTGACCTTGAGCCAGACGTAGTTCTCGTCGCGGAAGCCGCGGATCTCCGCGTCGCCGCCAATGAACTCGTCCAGGGTGTGGCACCACGAGCACCACTCGCCGCCGACGTCGATCAGGATGCGCTTGCCGCCGCGCTTGGCCTCGACCTTGGCGGTCTCCAGGTCGGCGAACGGGTCGCGCGCAGGATCGAAGCCGGCGCTGAGCGCGGCCACCGCGGCGATGTCCGCGGCGGCCGGGGTGTTGCCGGAGGCCACCGGCTGGGTCGGATCGGGCGATGGCGGTTTCTGGACCGAGGTATCGAGCGGCCGCGGCGCGGGCGGCTCGGGAGCCTGGCCGCAGCCGGCCAGCACGGCCGCGCACAGGGCGGCGGCCGCCAGTGCGCGGACGGTGTGCGGGGTCTGGTTCTTCGCCATCGTGGGGGTCCTCACTAGGTCACTTCACGCCATGCATCAGCCTGTTGATCAGCGGGGCGATCAGGAACAGCAGCGCGCCGGCGCCCAACAGCAGCCAGAACCCGAAGGTATAGCCTGCGAGCGAAGATTGCACGGTCATGCCGCCCTCGCCGCTGACGTGGCCGGCGAAGATGCCCGACAGGTTGTTGCCGATGCCGGTGGACAGGAACCAGCCGCCCATGCCGAAGCCGACCAGGCGCAGCGGCGCCAGCTTGGTCACCATGGACAGGCCGATCGGCGAGAGGCACAGCTCGCCCACCGACTGGATGACGTAGACCATGAACAGCGTCCAGAACGGGATCTTGCCGATGTCGCTGACCAGGGAGGACAGCGCGAACATCAGCAGCAGGAAAGCCAGGCCGTTGAAGATCAGGCCCAGGCCGAACTTGCGCGGGATCGACGGATTGGCGCGGCCCATCCTGACCCACAGCCAGGCCAGCAGCGGCGCGATGGTGATGATCGCCAGCGAGTTGACGGACTGGAACCAGGCCACCGGGAAGGTCCAGTCGCCGAACTCGCGGTTGACGATCTTCTCGGCCAGGAAGGTGAACGAGCTGCCTGCCTGTTCGAAGAACATCCAGAACAGGATGTTGAAGACGAAGATCACCAGCATGGCCAGCGCGCGGTCGCGCTGCACGGCGCCCTCGCGGATGCCCTCGGCGACGATCAGCGCGCACAGCAGCAGGAACATCGGGGTCAGCACCCACCAGTTCAGTGTTGCCGCCTCGATGGTGAGCAGGAAGTACACCGTCGGGATGGCGACCAGCGCGCCGATCAGGGTGTACAGCACGCGCGCGCGGCCTTCGCCGCCGGCCGGCGGACGGCCGATGCCGGCCAGCTGGCGGCGACCGAACCAGAACCACACCAGGCTCAGCAGCATGCCCACGCCGGAGGCGATGAACACCACCTTGTAGTCCGGCATCGCCTCGGAGCCGAACACCTTGCTGGCCAGCGCGCCGGTGAGCACCGGCGAGATCATCGCGCCCAGGTTGATGCCCATGTAGAAGATGGTGAAGCCCGAGTCGCGGCGTTCGTCGCCCACCTTGTAGAGCTTGCCGACCATGGTCGAGATGTTCGGCTTGAACAGGCCGTTGCCGGCGATGATCGTGGCCAGGCCGAGCTTGAACAGCTCCTGGCTGGAGGTGGCGATCAGGAACAGGCCTGCCGACATGATCGCCGCGCCGAGCAGGATCGAGCGCTGGTAGCCGATCACCCGGTCGGCCACGTAGCCGCCGAAGATCGCCGCCGCGTAGACCAGCGCCAGGTAGGCGCCGTAGAGCTGGTTGGCCGGCTGCTCGCCGGTGCCGCTACCGGCGTAGAACTGCTGCACGATGTACAGCACCAGGGCCCAGCGGATGCCATAGAACGCGAAGCGCTCCCAGAACTCCGTCATGAACAGCATCCACAACGGCTTGGGATGGCCGAGGAGGGTCTTGAACCCGGGGATCTGCGGGGGCGTTGGGGTGGCGGGGTTCGGCGCGGCGGCGTCGACGCTCATGAAGGGTTCCCTTGCGTATTCAGTCAATGGCTTGCACGCCCGCGGACGGGCCGGGGCGACGGGCGAGGATCACCGACCGCGGTCTTCACGTCAAATTGATGTCAATTGAGACGGATGCCGGCGACGTTGGGGGGGCCTTTACCGGCAAAGCCCCGTCGCGGCTGAAGCCGCTCCCACAAAAGCCGCGCCTACGGGGAAGGCTCCGGCGGCATGCCGATCGAGGTTCTTACCTCGAACAACTCGGGGAAGAACGTCAGCTCCAGCGCCTGCCGCAGGAAACCCACGCCGCTGGAGCCGCCGGTGCCGCGCTTGAAGCCGATGATGCGCTGCACCGTGCGCATGTGGCGGAAGCGCCACAGCTGGAACTGGGTCTCCAGGTCCACCAGGTCCTCGGCCAGCGAGTACTCGCGCCAGTAGCGGTCGGTGTGCTCGTAGATGCGCTCGAACACCGGCCGCAGCGCGGGGTCGGAGACGTGCGCCAGGGTCCAGTCGCGCTGCAGGTGCTGCGGCGGGATCGCATGGCCCCAGCGCGACAGGTAGAGCAGGAACTCGTCGTACAGGCCCGGCGCCTCCAGCACCGAGCGCAGCTTCGCCTGGCCGGCCGGGTCGTGGTCGAACACCCGCAGCATCTGCGCGTTCTTGTTGCCGAGCAGGAACTCGATGTAGCGGTACTGCAGCGACTGGAAGCCCGAGGCCGGCCCGAGCGTGTCGCGGAAGCCCATGTACTCGCTCGGCGTCAGCGTCTCCAGCACCGACCACTGCTCGGTCAGCAGCCGCAGCACCTGCTTGCTGCGCGCCAGCACCTTGCGGCACTGCCACACCTCGTCGCGCTGCAGGTGGCCGATCGCCGCGCCCAGTTCGTGGGCGAGCAGCTTCAGCCACAGCTCGGAGGTCTGGTGCTGGATGATGAACAGCATCTCGTCGTGATGCGGCGGGTCGGACAGCGGCTGTTGCGCCGACAGCAGCTGTTCCAGCCGCAGGTAGCCGCCATAGGTCAGGCGGCCTTCCAGGTCGGTGTGGATGCCGGCTTCCAGTTCACGCAGGTTCTTGTCGACGGACATGGCCGGGAGGCAGGGCCGGGTTCGGGGTCGGCAAGGGTAGCGCAACGCGGCCGCTGTCACGAATGCGTCAGGAACCCGACGCACAGTGCACAATCCGGCCGGGAGCGGCAGGGGGGCCGGCTCCGGCAAGGCAGCTTCATCCTTCTCGAGGATTCCTGGGGGAACCACATGCATCACAGACTGCTTCGAGCCGTGGCGCTCGCGTGCGCGCTAGCGTACGCCGGCAGCGGCCAGGCCCAGGTCGTCATCAGCCAGGTGTACGGCGGCGGCGGCAACAGCGGGGCCACCTACAAGAGCGACTTCATCGAGCTGCACAACAACGGCACCAGCGCGGTCGACCTGGCCGGCTGGTCGGTGCAGTACGCCTCGGCCGCCGGCACCAGCTGGCAGGTGACCCGCTTGTCGGGCAGCCTCGCGCCCGGCGCCTACTACCTGGTCAAGCAGGCCGACGGCAGCGGCGGCAGCGTCGACCTGCCCACGCCGGACGCGACCGGCACCATCGCGATGAGCGGCACCGCGGGCAAGGTCGCGCTGGGCCGCTCGTCCACCGCGCTGAGCGGCGCCTGCCCGACCGGCAACGTCGACCTGGTCGGCTTCGGCGGCACCGCCAGCTGCGCCGAAGGCAACGCGCCCACCCCGGCGCCGAGCAATACCCTGGCGGTGCTGCGCGGCAACGGCGGTTGCACCGACAGCGACAACAACGGCGCCGACTTCGCCACCGGCGCACCCACGCCGCGCAACAGCGCCAGCAGCCTGCACCCGTGCGATGGCGACGGCACGCCGGTGCTGACCGTGGCCGATGCCTCGGCCGCCGAGAACGCCGGCTCGCTGGTGCTGCAGGCGGTGCTGAGCCGGCCCGCGGGCAGCGGCGGCGTCCGCGTGGCCTATGCCACCGCGGACGGCACCGCCACCGCGGGCAGCGACTACCAGGCCGCCTCCGGCACGCTGACGATCCCGGAGGGCCAGAGCAGCGCCACGCTGGCGATCGCGCTGGTCGACGACACCCTCGTCGAGGGCAACGAGACCTTCCGCGTCGACTTCAGCGACATCAATGGCGCCCGCCTCGGCACCACGCGCGCCACCGCGACGATCGTCGACGACGACTTCGACCGCATCCCGATCCACGCGATCCAGGGCAGCGGCGCCCGCTCGCCGTACGAGAACCAGGTGGTGGCCACCTCGGGCATCGTCACCGCGCGCCGCGGCAGCGGCTTCTTCCTGCAGGCGCCGGACGCCGAGGCCGATGGCGATCCGCTGACCTCCGAGGGCATCTACGTCTACACCGGCAGCGCGCCGCCGGATGCGGCGATGGTCGGCAACCGCGTCACCGTGCAGGGCACGGTGCAGGAATACGTGCCCAGCGCCGATCCGGCGCAGCCGCCGCTGACCGAGATCGGCGGCTCGCCGACCGTGGTGCTGCAGTCCACCGGCAACGCGCTGCCGGCGCCGGTCGCGCTGACCACCACCTTCCCGGACCCGAATGGCGCCTACGACCAGCTCGAACGCCTGGAAGGCATGCGCGTCACCGCCGCCAGCCTGACCGTCAACGCGCCCACCGGCGGCGGCGTCACCGAGTCCAGCGCGACCGCGACCAGCAATGGCGTGTTCCATGCGGTGGTGACCGGCCTGCCGCGCGCCTGGCGCGGCCCGGGCGTGCAGATGCCCGATCCGCTGCCGGCCGGTTCCCCGGCCGGCGTGCCGCGCTGGAACACCAATCCGCAGGTGATCGCGGTCGCCAGCGCCTCGCTCGGCGGCGCGCGCATCGACGTGGCCTCCGGTTGCATCGTCACCGGCGTCACCGGCCCGCTCGACTACAGCTACCGCCGCTACACCATCGCACCGGAAAGCGCCCCGCAGGTCGATTGCAGCCGCGCCGGCCCGACCCCGGCGCCGCAACCGTCGGCCGACGACGTCAGCGTCGCCACCTACAACATGGAGCGCTTCTTCGACGACCAGAACGACCCGGCGATCGGCGAGCCGGTGCTCAGCAGCACCGCCTACCAGGGCCGCCTCAACAAGGCCTCGCTGGCGATCCGCGACTACCTGCACCTGCCGGACATCCTCGGCACGGTCGAGGTCGAGAACCTGGCGGTGCTGCAGCAGATCGCCGCCAAGGTGAACGCCGACGCGGTCGCCGCCGGCCAGCCCGACCCGCAGTACGCGGCGTACCTGGTCGAGGGCAACGACGTCGGCGGCATCGACGTCGGCTTCCTGGTCAAGCAGGCCGAAGTCGCCGCCGGCCTGGCGCGCGTGGAGGTCAAGGCGGTCAGCCAGCAGGGCAAGGACGTCACCTGGACCGAGCCGAGCGGCACCGTCAGCCTGCTCAACGACCGCCCGCCGCTGGTGCTCGAAGCGGTCGTGCACTTCGCCGACGGCCGCCAGCTGCCGCTGACCGCGATCGTGGTCCACCAACGCTCGCTCAACGGCGCCGAGGCCGACGACGCGGCCGGCCAGCGCGTGCGCGCCAAGCGCCAGGCGCAGGCGGAATGGCTGGCCAACCTGCTGCAGGCCCGCCAGCTCGCCGACCCGGGCGAGAAGGTGCTGGTGATGGGCGACTTCAACGCGTTCGAGTTCAACGACGGCTACGTCGACGCGATGGGCACCGTCACCGGCAAGCCCGCGCCGGACGAGGAGACCGTGGTGGCCGGCGACGGCACCGACCTGGTCACGCCGGACTACACCGACCTGACCTGGCTCGACACGCCCGACCTCAGCTACTCCTACGCCTACGACGGCAACGTGCAGTCGCTGGACCACATCCTCGCCAACCACGCGCTGATGAACGCGCAGGACGTGGCCACGCTGGTGCTGGGCCATGCCCGCATCAACGCCGACTTCCCGGAGACCGCGCGCAACGACTTCGCCGCGCCGACCCGGCTGTCCGACCACGACCCGGCCCTAGTCCTGCTCCGGCTCAAGTCGGTGCAGCGCGCCGACCTGGGCGTGGCGGTGAGCGCGGCCAACGATCCGGTCTACGCCGGCGACGCGGTGTTGTTCACCGTGGATGTCGCCAACCGCGGGCCGGAGGCGGCCGAGACGGTGGCGGTGGCGTTCGCGATCGATGCGCAGGTCGCGCCGGCCGTGACCGCCGCGCCGGGCTGGAGCTGCCAGGCCGCGCAGCCGGAAGGCGCCAACACCAGCGTCACCTGCACCATCGCCCGCTTCGCCAGCGGCGCCGCACAGTCGTTCGCCATCAGCGTGCCGAGCGAGGCGACGATGGCCGGCCGCGCGCTGACCCTGGCCGCCTCGCTGCGCTCGCAGACCCAGGACCCGCAGCCGGACGACAACGAGCACCAGGCTACGGTCACGCTGCAGGCGCGCCCGGCCGGCAACCTCGCGGTCGCGATCCAGGGCCCGGCCACGCTGCCGATCAATGCGGTCAGCGCGCAGTACGCGATCACCGTGGCCAATCGCGGCACCGCGCCCGCGCGCGGCGTCGGCCTGGACGTGGAAGGCGACACGCTGTCGCTGCTGTCGAGCCTGGCCGCGCCGCGCGGCTGGACCTGCCAGAAGCAGCTGCAGGGCGGACCGCGCTCGGCACGCTTCCAGTGCGTGGCCGCGCGCGACGTGGCGGTGGGCGCTTCCGTCTCGTTCGCCCTGGTCACGCCGATCGTGCCGCCGCCGGCCGACGGCGTGGTGACGATCCGGGCGAGCGCGCATTCCCGCTCGGCCGATACCGACCCGAGCGACGATGCGGCGAGCTGGAGCACGCGGATCCAGCGCCCCGGCCGCGGCCGCTGAGCGAGCGGCGTGGGTCCGAAGGGGCGCGGCGCGAGCCGCGCCCCTTTTCTTTGGACGTTTGCCCTGCGCCTTGTCGACGGCGTACTCCGCGGGAGGGACTTCGTTCCCGACGAGGCGTCACCGGCACGGCCTCGTCGGGACTGAAGTCCCTCCCACAAGGGCATCGCCAGCTGGTCCGGCCCGCAGGGGATGGGGCGAAGGCCCGCGGCGCATGCCAGCTCTTTGCAAGACTCCCCTGCTCGATACCTGACCATCCGAGGGTGGGAGTGCACGATGGGAGTGCATTTTGGGGACTTCAGTCCCGACGGAGCCTTACCGGTCACCCTGCCGGAGTTGGAGCCCTCTCGCGACCCGTGCCCTGCCCGCCAGCACCAATGTGCGTATCGTGCCTCCGAACGCCGCAGCGCAGCACGGCGCAACTGCCTGCGCCGCCGGGATTGCGCGCGCGAAACCGGCCCATTCATGGTGCACGCCAGCATGAAAACGTGCTGCAGCGCAGGACGGGTTCCCGCTACGAGTTCCTTAACATGGCACTTCATATCATCTGAAACTTCTTGATGAAGGTGCCGTACGCAATGACCGTTGCCGCGCAGTTCGAGATCGAGTTTCTCCAGTACCTGGACGCGGACGGCAGGCCGCTCCGCGACGACCTTCCCGCCGATGCCGCCAACCCGCGCCGGCTGGTGGAGCTGTTCAAGCGGATGCTGTACGTGCGCACCTTCGACAGCAAGGCGATCGCCCTGCAGCGCACCGGCAAGCTCGGCACCTATGCCGCCTGCCTGGGCCACGAGGCCTCGCACGTCGGCATCGGCGCGTCGATGAAGGACGGCGACGTGTTCGCGCCGAGCTACCGCGAATACGGCGCGCTGTTCGAACGCGGCGTGCGCCCGCGCGACGTGCTGTTGTACTGGGGCGGCGACGAGCGCGGCAACGACTTCCCGCGCGACACCCCGGCCGGCATCGATTTCCCGTTCTGCGTGCCGATCTCCACCCAGTGCCTGCACGCGGCCGGTGCCGCGCTGGCGTTCAAGCTGCAGAACAAGCCGCAGGTCGCGGTGGCGGTATGCGGCGACGGCGGCAGCTCCAAGACCGATTTCTACGCCGCGCTCAATTCCGCCGGCGCCTACAAGCTGCCGCTGATCCTGTGCGTGGTGAACAACGGCTGGGCCATCTCGGTGCCGCGTTCGGCGCAGACCGGCGCGCAGACGCTGGCGCAGAAGGGCATCGCCGGCGGCCTGCACTGCCTGCAGGTGGACGGCAACGACATGATCGCGGTGCTGGAAGCGATGCGGCAGGCGCGCGAGCGCGCGCTGGCCGGCGAAGGCGGCACCGTCATCGAGTTCCTCACCTACCGTCTGTCCGACCACACCACCGCCGACGACGCGCGTCGCTACCGCGACGATGCCGAGGTCAAGGCGGCCTGGGCGCGCGAGCCGATGCACCGCCTGCGCAACTATCTCGTCGCCCAGGGCGCCTGGGACCAGGCGCAGGAAGACGCGTGGAAGGCCGAGTGCGCCGCGCACGTGGACGAAGAGGTCAATGCCTATCTCGCCACGCCGGTGCAGCCGGTCGAGGCGATGTTCGACTACCTGTATGCCGATCCGCCGCCGGAGCTGTTGTCCCAGCGCGCCGCGGTCCTCGCACTGGAGCAACGCCATGGATGATCTGAAGCAGCGTCCGAACGACAGCCACGCCCCGCACGACGCAGGCACTTTCGACAGCGCCGCCGGTGCGCGGGGAGAGACCCAGATGACCACGACCCCCATCACCCTCATCGAAGCGATCACCCAGGCGCTGGCCTGGGAACTGGAACACGACCCGTCGGTGCTGGTGCTCGGCGAGGACGTCGGCGTCAACGGCGGCGTGTTCCGCGCCACCGCCGGCTTGCAGCAGCGCTTCGGCGCGCAGCGCGTGCTGGATACCCCGCTCGACGAGACCACCATCGCCGGCCTGAGCGTCGGCCTGGCCGCGCAGGGCATGAAGCCGGTGGCCGAATCGCAGTTCGACGGCTTCGTCTACCCGATGCTCGACCACCTGATCAACCACGCCGCGCGCCTGCGCAACCGCACCCGCGGGCGCCTGCATTGCCCGATGGTGCTGCGCGTGCCGTGGGGCGGCGGCATCCGCGCGCCGGAGCACCACAGCGAGGCCAACGAGGCGCTGTTCACCAACGTGCCGGGCCTGCGCGTGGTGATGCCGTCCTCGCCGCAGCGCGCCTACGGCCTGCTGCTGGCGGCGATCCGCGACCCGGATCCGGTGATCTACTTCGAACCCAAGCGCATCTACCGCCAGTACAAGGAAGTGGTCGCCGACGACGGCGAGGCGCTGCCGCTGGACGTGTGCTTCGTGCTGCGCGACGGCACCGACGTGACCCTGGTGGCCTGGGGCGCGCAGGTGAAGGAAGCGCTGGAAGCGGCCGACAAGCTGGCCGGCGAAGGCATCAGCGCCGAGGTGATCGACGTGGCCACGCTGCGCCCGCTGGACTTCGACACCATCGCCGAATCGGTGGCCAAGACCGGCCGCTGCGTGATCGTGCAGGAAGCCCCGCGCACCGCCGGCTTCGGCGCCGAGATCGCCGCGCGCCTGGCCGAGCGGTCGATGTACGACCTGCTCGCCCCGGTCGAGCGCGTCACCGGCTACGACACCCACATCCCGCTGTTCCGGCTGGAGATGAAGTACCTGCCGAGCGTGGAACGCATCGCCGCCGCCGCGAGGCGGGCCGTGGCCGCGGGATAGCGCGTGGCACGCTCCGACATGCTGCGCGCCCGACTGCTCTGCGACTACCGCACGTCCTATCCCAATCCGATCCGCTTCGACGCCGGCCAGGTGGTCGAAGTGGGCGTGCGCGACGAGGAATGGCCGGCGTTCGCCTGGGTGCGCCTGGACGGCGGCAACGCCGGCTGGGCGCCGCATGCCTGGCTGCGCCCGCTCGGCGACGGCCGCGCCGAGGCGTTGCGCGACTACGATGCGCGCGAGCTCGACGCCGACCGTGGCGACACCGTGCTGCTGCATCACGAACACGGCGGCTGGTGGTGGTCCGAACGCGCCGACGGCGCGTTGGGCTGGCTGCCGGAAGCCGACCTGGAACTGCTCGAAGAACCTCTGCTGGAATGCGAAACACCATGAGCGAGACCAAGAATTTCAACCTGCCCGACCTCGGCGAAGGCCTGCCCGACGCCACCATCGTCGAATGGTTCGTCAAGGAGGGCGACACGATCCGGCTCGACGAGCCGCTGGTGTCGATGGAGACCGCCAAGGCGGTGGTGGAAGTGCCCTCGCCGGTTTCCGGCAAGGTCGTCAAGCTGGCCGGCGCGGCCGGCGACGTGGTCGTCACCGGCGCGATGCTGGCGCAGTTCGAGATCGACCCGAACCTGCCGCAGCGCGCCGAGGGCCAGGACACCGGGCACCACCATGGCGGCGCCTCCGCCACGCACCAGGACCCTGCGGGAGGGGCTTCAGCCCCGACGGCGCCTTCCCGCGAAAGCACCGGCGCCGAGACGGAAGCGGCCGACGCCGGTACCGTGGTCGGCGCGATGCAGAGCTCCAACGCGGTGCATGCCGAACAGGCGGTCGCGGTCGGCGGGATCAAGGCGATGCCGGCGGTACGCGCGATGGCCAGGAAGCTCGGCGTCGACCTGGCGCGCGTGCGCGCCAGCGGTGCCGACGGCACGGTGACGATGGCGGACCTGAAGCAGGCGGCAAATGGCGGTGCCCTGCTCCCCTCGCCCTCCGGGGCGACGGCGCATGCCTCGCGCGCCACTGGCGCGCATGCGTCGGAGCGCTCGCGCGACGAGCGCGAGCCGGGGCGCGGAGCGGGGGTCGGGGGTGAGGATGCGGCTGCCCGTATCGCCCCCGTGTCCACCGAACCCTCGCCCCAACCCCTCTCCCGGGCGGAGAGGGGCTTGGAAGCGCAGCGCCCGCCCCTGTCCGCCTCCGGCAAGCCGATGCGCACCCAGCCGCCGGGCGTGGCCGCCAATGGCCAGCCCGAACCGCTCAAGGGCGTGCGCCGCAACATGGCGCGGGTGATGGCCGACGCGCACAGCAAGGTCGTGCCGACCACGCTCAACGACGATGCCGACGTACACGCCTGGCTGCCGGGCAACGACGTCACCGTGCGCCTGGTGCGCGCGATCGTCTCCGCCTGCCAGGCGGTGCCGGCGCTCAATGCCTGGTTCGACGGCGAGACCCTGACCCGCACCCTGCACGGCCATGTCGACGTCGGCATCGCCGTGGACACCGACGACGGCCTGTTCGTGCCGGCGCTGCGCAATGCAGACATGCTCGACGCGCGCGGCATCCGCGAGGGCGTCAACCGCCTGCGCGAGCAGGTCGGCAACCGCAGCATCCCCGCCTCGGAGCTGACCGGCTACACGATCTCGCTGAGCAACTTCGGCATGTTCGCCGGCCGCTACGCGACGCCGGTGGTGGTGCCGCCCTGCGTGGCGATCGTCGCGGCCGGCCGCGCCCGCCACCAGCTGGTGCCGGTGATGGGCGGGATCGAGACGCACAAGGTGATCCCGCTGTCGCTGACCTTCGATCATCGCGCCTGCACCGGCGGCGAAGCGGCGCGCTTCCTGCGCGCCTTGATCGACGATCTCGCGCTGGCACAGTAACGGCCGATTCCTCGTCGGCAGGGCCCGGGCATCGCGCGATGCCCGGGCCCTTTTTCATCGCGGGCGCGATTCAGCGCGCCGGCGCGGCCAACGGCTCGCCCAGCTCGAACCGCATGCTGCGGAAATCCAGCGTCCAGCTGTCGAACGCGTTGAGCATGTCGCCGCCCAGCACGCCCTGGCTGCGCGCCTGCACGTCGGTGGAATCGCGCAGCGCGACCGGCAGCGAGCCCAGGCGGTGGCGGCGCCCGCCCACGGCGACCTCGACGTCCTTCCATTGCGCGACTTCCTGCTCGGTGGCACCGCCGGCGCCGGCAAGCCGCTGGCGGCTGCGCGGCAGCGGCCGCACCAGCTTCGGGTGCAGCGCGGCGAAGCGCGCCGACAACGACGAGCCGTTGCCGCCGCTGTCCAGGTGCAGCGGCACGGCGATGCCGCCGACGCGCGCCTCCACGAACAGATCGCTGCCGGCCAGCGCCAGCGGGCTCCCGGCCACGGGGCCGGCGTGCTCGCCCCCCGCGCTCAGCACGCCGTCGTGGCCGAAGCGCACGCGCTGCATCGCGCGGAACACCGGGAAGCCGACGATCGCGTCGATGCGATAGCCGCCCGGGACCGGCATCTCCAGCTGTGCGTCCTCCAGCACCAGGAAGACCACGTGCTCGAGCACGAGCCCGGCCAGTTCCAGGCGATCGGCCACCGCCACGCGGGTCGCGATCGAGCTGCGGCTCGACGTCCCCACGCGGGCCTGGCCGAGTTCGCGCAATCCCAGCCGGACCGCGGTCGAGGCCGACACCACCGACAGGTTGGCGCCGGTATCGAGCACGGCCTCCTGCGCATGGCCGTTGATCGCGACCTGGGCGCGCGGCAGGCCCACCTTGTCGCGCGCGAATCGCGCCTGGCCGGGCTCGAACGCCACCACCCGCTGCGCAGGCGCCGCGGCGAGGCTGCCCGCCAGGCCGGCCAGCGTACTCGCCCCCTCGATCTGCGCCGCGCCGCCATCGCAGCGCCGCAGCAGGGCCAGGCGCGCGCGCCCGGCCTCGGCGGCACGCGCGTACGACCCGGCGGCGAATGCGGCATCGGCGATGACGCCTTGCGCCAGCGCCGCGTCGCATCCCTCGCCGTCGCCGCGCAGGAAATCCTCGGCCAGGGCGATGGCATGGCGCTCGTCCAACCGTGCGGCGGCCAAGCGGGCCTGCGCCAGGGACTGCCAGCGCGGCTCCAGGGAGGGCGCGGAGGCGGCCAGCGCGGCCACGTCGCCGTCCGCGGCCTGCTGCAGGAGGGTGCGCGCTCGTGCGTCCGCGTCCGCCGGCGGAATCGCCCAGGCGGCGCAGGTCGTCGCCACCAGCATCGCGAACAGGCCGGCACGGACCGGCCGGATGGTACGGGAGGACATATAGGGGTATCCTGATCCAAGACAATTGTTTTCTGTAAAACAGAAATTAATATGCAAAATACGAAAAAGTCAATGCAGCTCATCCGGGCTGCGCGCCGGCTGCGCTGGGCGGTCTGGCTGGGCGTGGTCCTGGCGCCGCTGCTGACGCTGTCCGGCGTGATCGGAGCCTGGCAGGGCGGGGCCGGCTGGGGTGGCGCGACGCTCCATCCGGGCAACCTGGGCCTGGGCTGGGCCACCGCGCTGGCGATCGCGCAGGGCGGCCTGGTGGCAGGCGCGCTCCACCAGTTGGCCGTGCTGCTGGGCCAGGTGGCGCCCGGCCAGGTGTTCCCGCCCCAGGCGGCGCGCCGCTTCGGCCGCTTCGCGGCGCTGCTGTTGTGCGCCGTGCTGGTGCACGGGGTGCTGTCGGCGCTGCTGGAGGGCTGGTCGGCCTATGCGCGCGACGGTGGCCGGCTGGTGCTGGACATCGATGCCGCCGACCTGCTCGCGTTGCTGGTGGCGGCGGTGTTGTGGCTGGTGGCGCGCTTCTTCGCCGAGGCCTCGCGCCTCGAAGAAGACCAGCGCTCGATCGTCTGAGGCGCGCGGGCATGGCCATCGTCGTGCGCCTGGACGTGATGCTCGCGCTGCGCAAGGTCCGTTCGCGCGAGCTCGCCCAGCACGTGGGCATCACCGAGTCGAACCTGTCGCTGCTCAAGTCCGGGCGCGTGCGCGGCATCCGCTTCGAGACGCTCTCGAAGATCTGCGAATACCTGCAATGCCAGCCCGGCGACCTGCTGGTCTACGAGCCGGGCGACGATCCGCCCGGCGACTCCGCCGGCGAGGATTGACCCGGGGGCCCGTCGACGCGACGCGCCCCCGGCTACCCCCTCGCGCCGGCAGGCCCTGGGCTCAGCCCACCACGCGCACGGGCGCATGCACCTCGCGCCGGTTCGCCGCCCCGCCGGCATCCTCGAGCAGGTGCCGGACCAAGCCGCGCGCCGCGACGCGCAACTCCGGCACCGCCGTGATCTCCCACAACGCGCCGCGCAGCAGCGGGCCGACGCAGTACAGTCCTTTCACCGGCGCGCCCGCGGCGTCCAGCACGTGCAGCGACGGGTCCACCTCCAAGCCGAGGCCGAGCGGATCGGGCCGCACCAATCCGCCCTCGCGCAGGCTCGAGACCAGCGGATCGCTGGTGCGATCGACGTCGGTATCCAGGCCGGTGGCGCGGATCAGCACGTCGTAGCGCTCGGCCACGGCCTGCTCGCGGCCGCGCTCGCGCAGCACCGCTTCCAGTCCGTCCTCGACCAGCCGGGCGCGCAGCAGGCGCGCCGCGCGGATCTGCAGCCGGCCCAGCTTCTGCAGGATCTGCAGCCGCGCGTACGCTTCCGGCGCGACGCGGTGCCGCGCGACCTCCCAGTACGGCCGCAGATGGCGCAGGAAACGCGCCCGTTCCGGCTGCCCCAGCCCGCGCCAGAACGGTTGCAGGTACGGGCGCAACGCATCGATCACGCGGCGCCAGTCGTCCAGCACCGCCATCAGTTGGCGCACCCCGCGCAGCACGCCGGCCAGGTCGTGCTCGCGCAGCGCGCGCAGCACGTTCGGCGGCAGCTCCAGCGACGGCGCCGGCAGCGCGGTATGCGGTTGCGGCGCCAGTCCCCGCCGCGAGATCGCCGTGATGGTGCCGCGGTGCCCGCGCGCCGCCAATGTCGCGGCCACGTCCACCATGGTCAGGCCCGCCCCGACCACGAGGATGCGCGCGTCCGGCGCGATCGCCTCCAGCACCGGCCCCTGCCACGGCCAGCCGATGTAGCGCGGATGCACACCGAGGCGCGGGCCGATGCCGGGCAGCGATTGCGGCGGCAGCGCGCCGAGCGCGAGCACCACCACGTCGCTGCGAAGGCCCTCGCCGCTGGCGAGGAAGATCCGGAAGCCGCCGCCCGGCGCCCGCTCAATCGCCACGGCCTCCTCGCCGATGCGCTCGACCTCGAACGGCGCCTGCTCCACCGCGGTTTCCAGGTGCGAGCGCAGGTAGTCGCCATAGGCCAGGCGCGGCAGGAACTCCAGGCGCCCGCCCTCGCCCAGCTTCAGGAAATCGGAGAATCCGCCGGGCTCGTCCGGATCGATGCCCAGGTCCTTGGCGCGGACGTTGAGCAGGTGCTCGGGCCGCGCGGCGCCGTAGGCCACGCCGCTGCCGAAGGTATCGGCCACGCCGACCAGGCTGACGCGGATGCGCGCGCCCTGCGCCTGGCGAGCCAGCTCGCGGACCAGCGCGGTGCCGCAGAAGCCTGCGCCGATGATCGTGACATGGGTGGTCATGCGTATTCCCCGTCGTTGGACCGGCGGACGTTTTCGCCCGATGCCCAAGGCGATGTGTAAAGCGCGGGTTAATGCCCGGCTGGCGATCGATCATGAGCTTATGCCGCATGGCGATGAGCCTGCCGCGGCAAGGCCCGCCCGCGCGCGGATCGCGCCGGCGGCGATAATGGCATTTGGCTATCTGGACCGAGGTACTGCATGAATCCAGCTTCCCTGCACGGACTGCGCGCGCTCGTCGCCGGCGGCAGCCGCGGCATCGGGTTCGCCATCGCCGATGCGCTCGCCGATGCCGGCGCGGCGGTATCGATCTGCGCGCGCGACCGCCAGGCGCTCGGCACCGCCGGCGAGCGCCTGCTGCGCCACGGCCGGCAGGTGCACTGGCATGCTTGCGACCTCGCCGACGACGCCCAGGTCCAGGCCTGGATCGCCGCGGCGGCCGACGCGCTCGGCGGCATCGATGCGGTGGTGAACAACGCGTCCGGCTACGGCAACGGCAGCGACGACGCGAGCTGGCGCGCCGGATTCGAGGTGGACCTGATGGCCGCGGTGCGCGTCAACCGCGCGGCGCTGCCGCACCTGCGCCGGGGCCATGCCGCGGCGATCCTCAACATCAGCTCGATCAACGGCTCGCGCCCCACGCCGCGCGCGACGGCCTATTCCACCGCGAAGGCGGCGCTGAACTACTACACGGTCACGCTGGCGGCCGAGCTGGCGCGCGAACGCATCCGGGTCAACGCGATCGCGCCCGGCTCGATCGAATTTCCCGGCGGGCTGTGGGACCGCCGCCGCGAGCAGGAGCCGGAGCTGTACGCGCGCATTCGCGCCAGCATCCCGTTCGGCGGCTTCGGCGCGGTCGAGGACGTGGCCGATGCCGCGCGCTTCCTGCTGTCGCCGCAGGCGCGCTGGATCACCGGCCAGGTGCTGGCGGTCGACGGCGGCCAGTCGCTCGGCGCATAGGACGAGCAGCCGCGGGAGACGGCACCGGCGCGTGCGCGCTCAGGCCAGCGCAGCCGATCCGATCACCTCGATACCGGGCCTGGGCGCCAACGCGGCCGCGACCATGGCCGCGGCGATGCGCGGCGCGGGATTGATCCGCCATGCGCGCGGCAGCAGCGGTCCCAGCGCGCCCAGCACGAGGCCCGACACGCGCTCCAGCGTCCTGGGCCGCTCGCGCTCGCCGCCGATCAATCCCGGCCGCACCAACGTCAGCGAATCGAAGCCGAGCGCGCGCAGGTCGCGCTCCAGTTCGCCCTTCACCCGGTTGTAGAAGAACCTCGAGCCCGGATCGGCGCCCATCGCGGAGTTCAGCACGAAGACCGGCACGCCCGCTTCGCGCAGGGCCTGCGCCAGCCACAGGGGATAGTCGTGGTCGATGCGGAAGAACGCCTCGCGCGAACCGGCCTGCTTCATCGTGCTGCCCAACGCGCAGATCGCCGCGTCCGCCTGCCAGTCGCGCGCCGCCGTGCGTACCCGCTCGAAGTCGATCACCGGATTGCGCAGCTTCGCCGCCAGCGGCGGCGGCAGCGCACGGCGGGTCGGCGCGATCACCTCGGCCACCCGCTCGTCGGCCAGCAATCGCGCCAGGACATGGCCGCCGACCAATCCGGTGGCTCCCGCCAGCACGATCCGCTTCGCCACCGGTGCGATCTCAGGTCAGCGGGGTCATCACGCCGGCCCGGTAGGCCGGCCGCTGCACGAGCCGTTCGTACCAGGCCTGCAGGTGCGGCAACTCGGGACGCTCGATCGGCATCCCGAACCAGGCATAGGCGAATGCTCCCAACGGGATGTCGCCCATGGCGAAGCGCTCGCCCGACAGCCACGGCTGCCTGGACAACGCGGCATCGGCGCGGGCGAGCAACTGGCCCGAACGCTCCAGCGCCGCGGCGATCGCGGCCGCGTCCCGCTGCTCCGGCGCGGTGCGCAACACGCCCCAGAACAGGTCGCGGAACGCCGGCGCGAAGCTCGAGGTGGTCCAGTCCATCCACTTCTCGCCGATCGCGCGTTCGGCCGGATCGGAGGGGTACAGCACGTCGAGCGCGTAGCGCGCGCAGAGATAGCGCACGATGGTGTTGGACTCCCACAGCGGCAGGCCGTGGTCCTCGATCACCGGCACCAGGCCGTTGGGATTCATCGCGCGGTAAGCGGGCTCGTCGGTGCCGCCGTATGCGCCGCCGACCTGAACCGATTCGTACGGCAGGCCGATTTCCTCCGCGCACCACAACACCTTGCGCACGTTGCTGGAATTGTGACGTCCCCAGATCTTGAGCATCGTTTCGCCTCCAAATGCCGGATTCTAGACGCAGAAAGGCGCCGCGCGGACCATGTTCCATGCTGTCTGGCGCCTGACTTCGGCGGCCGCCCGCTCACATGCCCTCAAGGAAACGGCATCGAGAATGGCATCACCGATCCAGCAGGAAACGTTGATGGCCCGCGAGAGCCGCTACGAAATCGAGACCTATCTGCTGCACGACATCCGCGTGCGCGCGCACCGCGAACGCGCCGGGGATGCATGGCGCGTGCGCGTCGACGTGCGCCGTCCCAATGGCGAGCATTGCCGCCGCATCGAGGACGACACGCCATGGCCGCAAGCCGAACAGGCCGTACTGGAAGGCTTCCGCCTCGGCCGGACCCTGGTGAACAACGGCGAATGCTGAGCATCCGCACCGCGGCCGCCGCCTGAGCGGAACGGACGCGTACGCGTTCCGCGCCGGGTGCCACCGTACCCATCGCATCGACAAGCAAGAACGACGCTGCTGGAGCCCCTGCGTCCTGGATCCGAAGAGCCAGCCGCTTCCGTGGCGGAACGCCTAGCTTCCACTGCGGCTCGACACCACCTTCGCCGTGCTCGCGATGCGGTCGCGCTCCACCGCCAGCAGCACCAGCGCGCGCGACGCCACCGTCAACACGCTGCCGCCGGCCACCGCGCGCCCTCCGTGACGCGCGGTATCGACGAGCACCTTCCAGTGCTCGTCGTGCATCGCCGGCAGCGTGAAAGACAGTTCCTCCTCCGACGCGTTCAACAGCATCAGCAAGGTCACGTTGGCGGCGATCTGGCGCAGCCCGCTGGCCGGGGCGCGGCCGTCCAGGCGCACCATCAGCGCGCGCTGCTCGCCATTGCGCCAGTCCGCGTTCCGCATCTCCTCGCCATCCGGGCGCAGCCAGGTGACGTCCTTCAATCCGAGCGCCTCATCGTACTCGCCGTCGAAGAAGCGCGAGCGGTGCAGCAGCGGATAGCGCCGCCGCAGCGCCAGCAACCGGCGCACGAATCCCGACAGGTCCGAGGCCGGCGGCCGCGCGGCGGCCTCCCAGTCGATCCAGGTCAGCTCGTTGTCCTGGCAATAGGCGTTGTTGTTGCCGGCCTGGCTGTGGCCGAACTCGTCGCCGGCCAGCAGCATCGGCGTGCCCTGCGAGAACAGCAACGTCGCCAGCAGGTTGCGCATCTGGCGGCGGCGCAGGGCGTTGATGGCGACGTCGTCGGTCTCGCCCTCCACGCCGTGGTTGCAGGACAGGTTGTGGTTGTGGCCGTCGCGGCCGTCCTCGCCGTTGGCTTCGTTGTGCTTCTGTTCGTAGGTGACCAGGTCGTGCAGGGTGAAGCCATCGTGCGCGGTGATGAAGTTCACCGACGCGGTCGGCCGGCGGCCGCGGTGGTCGAACAGGTCGGCCGAACCGGTCAGGCGCGTGGCCAGCTCGGCCAGCGTGCCCCGGTCGCCGCGCCAGAACGCGCGCACGTTGTCGCGGAACTTGTCGTTCCACTCGGCCCAGCCGGGCGGGAAGTTGCCGACCTGGTAGCCGCCCGGGCCGATGTCCCACGGTTCGGCGATCAGCTTGACCTGGTTGAGGACCGGGTCCTGGCGCACGGCGTCGAGGAAGCTGCCGGACGGATCGAAGCCGTAGCGCTCTCGGCCGAGGATCGTCGCCAGGTCGAAGCGGAAGCCGTCCACGTGCATTTCCTGCACCCAGTAGCGCAGCGAGTCCAGGACCATGCGCAGCGCGCCGGCGTTGGTCAGGTCGAAGGTGTTGCCGGTGCCGGTGTCGTTGATGTAGAAGCGCCGCTCGTCGGCCAGGCGGTAGTAGCTGGCGTTGTCGATGCCGCGGAACGACAGCGTCGGGCCGAGTTCGTTGCCCTCGGCAGTATGGTTGTAGACCACGTCGAGGATCAGCTCCAGCCCGGCCGCATGCAGGCGCGCGACCATTTCCTTGAACTCGGCGACGGTGTGGGTGGAGAGATAGCGCGGCTGCGGCGCGAAGAACCCGATCGTGTTGTAGCCCCAGTAGTTGCGCAGGCCTCTTTCCAGCAGCGGCTGGTCGTCGACGAAGGCATGCACCGGCAGCAGTTCGAGCGCGGTGACGCCGAGCTCGCGCAGGTGGCCGACCAGCGCCTCGTGCTTGAGCGCGGAGAACGTGCCGCGCTGGTCCTGCCCGATCTCCGGGTGGCGCATGCTCAGGCCCCGCACGTGCGCCTCGTAGATCACCGTGTGGTTCCACGGCGTGCGCGGCGCGCGGTCGGCGCCCCAGGTGAACGCAGGATCGACCACCACGCTGCGCGGGACGAACGGCGCGCTGTCGCGGCGGTCGAAGCTCAGGTCCTTGTCCTTGTGCCCGAGCGTGTAGCCGAACACCTGCGGCGCCCATTTCAGGTGGCCGACGATCTGCTTGGCGTACGGATCGAGCAGCAGCTTGTTGGGGTTGAAGCGATGGCCGGCATCCGGCACGTAGGGGCCGTGCACGCGATAGCCGTACCGCAGGCCCGGGCGCGCTTCCGGCAGGTAGCCGTGCCAGACCTCGTCGGTGTACTCGGGCAGCACGATGCGCTCGGTCTCGCGGCCGCGCACGTCGAACAGGCACAGCTCCACCTTGGTGGCGTTCACCGAGTACAACGCGAAGTTGACGCCCAACCCGTCCCAGGTCGCACCGAGCGGGAACGGCCGGCCTTCGCGGATGCGCGAGCGCTGGCCCAGCTTGCGCGGCGGCATCTCAGCGCTCTCCCGGCGGCGGCGCGGCGTCCTGCTCGGCCGCGCGGATCTCCGCGTCCACCAACCGCTCGGCCATCGCCCAATGCCGCAGCTCCTGGCCGTCCGGGCGGCCCTCGGCCTCCCATATTTCGCGCGCGAGCTGCTGGATGCGTCGCTTCCGTTGTTCTGCGTCCATCGGTTTTCCCGTCATGTCGAAAGCAACACGGCGACCGGCCCGCCCGCGAACAGCGCCGGGGCGGCGAGCCGCCCGCCACGCGCGTCGAGCTCGGTGCCGGCCAGCACGTGGCGATAGCGCCCCGGCGGCAACGCCAGCCGGGCGTCGCCCCAGGTCCTGGCCGGCAGCGGCAACGCGGGATCGGCGCCGGCGCCGCTGGCGCGCGCGACCGCCACCACCAGGTCCCGGCCGCCCTGCCGGCGCCGGAACGCCAACAGCTGCGCGCCGGCGATGCGCGGCGTGGGCAGCGGTTGGTAGTCGCCCTGCGAGAATAGCGCCGGATGGTCATGGCGCAGTCGCAGCAGCCGCGCGACCAGGCGCGCCTTGACCGCCCCGTCACGCCAGTCGTGGAGCAGCGCGCTCCAGCCACGCTCGTCGTGCAGCCAGGCCTGGCGCAGGCCGTAGTCCACCGCGCGGCGATTGTCGGGATCGACCAGCGACAGGTCCCATCCCTCGCAGCCCTGGTAGAGATCCGGCACGCCCGGCACGGTCAGGCGCAGCGCCGCCTGCGCCAGCCCGTTGCATGCACCGGCCGGGCCGATCGCCTGCGCCGCCCGCCACAGAGCGCGCCGCAACGGCTGTCCGCGCGGCTCGCACAGCAGGGCTTGCACGCCCGCTTGCGCGGCCCGTTCGTAATCCGGGCACGGATCGATCCAGCTGGTGGACAGCTTGGCCTCGCGCAAGGCCTTGCGCTGCCATGCCACGATGCGCACGGCCAGATCGCGCAGCGCGTCCGGATCGTCCGGGCGCAAGGGCGGCGGCCAGGCCGCCACCAGCGTCTGCCACAGCATCCAGCGGTCGCCGCCGTGCAGCGCCTGGAGCCCGCAGCTCGCCGCCAGCGCTTCGAAGCGCTCGACCTGCCCGATCCACCAGCGCGGTCGCGCGGACAGCACCGCCAGGCGCGCACGCACGTCCTCGCCGCGCTTGTGGTCGTGGGTGGCGGTGGTCAGCAGCGCGCGCGGATGGCGCTTGGCGCGGGCACGGCAGGCGGCATGGAAACCCGCCGCGTCCAACGCGAAGTTCGCCGCGTCCGGCAGGCTGCCCACCTCGTTGCGCGAGAGCAGCACGCCATGGCGGTAGTACGCGGTGTCCTCGATCGCCTTGGCGTTGAGCGCGGTCGCGAGCTGTTCGATGCGCAGGCGCGCGGCGCGGCGCGATGCGACCTGCGCGGCGGGCGCGCCGTCGTCGCCTTGCAGCCACGGCAGGACCGCCGCGATGGCGGCGCGCACCGCTTCGGGCATGCCCTCGCCGACGGCACGAGCGGCCGCCTGCAGCCGCTCGCGCGCGTCCGCGGCCAGCCCCGCGCGTCCATCGGCGCGGTATCCGGGCACTCCGCACAACAGCGTGGCCAGTCCGCGCGCCAGCATCTGCGGGCTGAAGTCGCGTGCGTCGGGCTGGTGCCGCGCCGCCGCCGACAGCGCCGCCACGGCGCGCATGAACTCGGCCTGCAGCGGGCCGCGCAACAGCTCGGCGCGCGCCTGCCGCACTTCCGCGTCGAAGTCGCCGTCGCGCCCGCTGAGGCGGCGCCACGCGGCGGCGAGCGGGGCCCGGCCGGAGGCGGCATGCAACCAGCCGCCGACCTGGTCCATGAAGTCGTAGCCGGTGGTGCCGTCGCAGCGCCAGCCCTGCGGCAGGTCTTCGCCGCGGGGCAGGATCTTTTCCACGTACAGCGCGATGCTGCCGGCGGGCAGGCCCCGCCCGCGGCCGGCCGCATCCAGCGCGGCGCGCAATCGCCGCAGGTACCGGCGCGGATCGGCCAGGCCATCGATATGGTCGATGCGCACGCCATCGACATGGCCCTCGGCCACCAGCCGCAGCGGCAGCGCATGCACGGCCTCGAACACCTCCGCCCGCTCCATCCGCAGCGCGACCAGCGAGGCGATGTCCAGGAACCGGCGGTAATTGACCAGGTCGCTCCCGGCGCGCCACCACAGCAACCGGTACGGCTGCCGCTCGATGAGTTGCCGCAGCCGCTCGCCGTCGACGGGCATGCCGGCCCCGTCCGT
This sequence comes from Xanthomonas boreopolis, assembly GCA_014654535.1. Taxonomy (GTDB): domain Bacteria; phylum Pseudomonadota; class Gammaproteobacteria; order Xanthomonadales; family Xanthomonadaceae; genus Pseudomonas_S; species Pseudomonas_S boreopolis. Next base: position 24,374 of record BNBA01000016.1, on the reverse strand, counting down.
CTCCAGCGGGAAGCGCTGGTCGTCGTAGGCCAGCTGCACCTGCCCGTCCGCGTCCACTGCCTGCAGCCGTCCTTCGCGCAGGGCCTGGGCCAAAGGCCGGTCGAGCACCGGCAGCAGCAGCTTGCCGTCGCAGCCGGGCGCCTGCCAATCGATGTCGAACCACTGCGCGTGGCGGCTACGCCGGCCGTGGCGCAGCACGTCCCACCACCATGGATTGGTCGCGTGCGTGGCCATGTGGTTGGGCACGATGTCCAGCAACAGGCCCATGCCATGCGCGCGCGCCGCCCGCGACAAGCGCACCAGGCCCGCTTCGCCGCCGAGCTCGGGATTGACCGTGCCCGGATCGGTGTTGTCGTAGCCATGCGTGGAGCCGGGCACGGCCTGCCCGATCGGCGAGAGGTACAGGTGGCTGACGCCGAGCGCGGCGTAGTACGGCACCTGTGCGGCGGCGGCATCGAAACCGAAGGACGCCTGCAGTTGCAGGCGCGCGGCGGCACGCAAGGGGATCATCGGGTCGCCTCCTCCGGCAACGGCAGGCGCCGGGCTTCGGCGAAGGCCTGCACCGCGGCGTGCAAGGTTTCCGCCGGCACGGGATCGGGCAGGCGCCGGCGCCAGTTGGGATGGCCCGCCACGGTGCCGGGCAGGTTGGGTTGCTCGGGCAAGGCGAGCGCGTCCTCCACCGGCAGCAACGCCAGCGGAGCCGGTCCGCGCGCGGCGTAGGCCAGCGCATCGCGCCAGGGATGCCCGGTATCCAGGCCGGCCAGCGCGATCGCGCGTTGCAGGGCGACCAGGTCGGCCTGGCGCCTGCGCGGCGCGTCGTCCGGCTCCGACAGGCCCAACCGTTCGCGCCAGGCGATGTCCACGCCCTGGCGCCAGCCGACCAGGGTCGGCAAGTCGTGCGTGGTGGTGGTGGCGACCGCGTCGGCGCGCCATTGCGCCGGCGGCAGGAACGCGCCGTCGGCGGCGCGGGTGAACATCAGCACGTCGATGCCCATCACGCCGCGCGCCGACAGCGCCTGGCGGATGCCGGGCGGCACCACGCCCAGGTCCTCGCCGATCACCACCGCCCGGTGCCGCCACGATTCCAGCGCCAGCAGGTTGAGCAGGTCGTGCAGGGGGTAGTCGAGGTAGACGCCGTCGCCGGAACCGGCCCCGTCGGGCACCAGCCACAATCGCTGCAGGCCGAGGATATGGTCGATGCGGATCCCGCCGCGGTCGCGCATGACCGCTCTCAGCAACGCCAGGAACGGCGCGTACCCGGCATCGCGCAGGGCATCGGGCGAATAGGTGGCCAGGTTCCAGGCCTGGCCGTCGGCATTGAACGCATCCGGAGGCGCGCCCAGGCCGACGCCGCGCAGCACCTCCCGCGGCCAGGCCGCGGCTTCGGCGCCATGCGGATCGAAGCCCACCGCCAGGTCGGCGATCAGCCCGATCGCCATGCCGCGCTCGCGCGCGTCGCGCTGCACGCCCTGCCAGCTGCGCGCGGCCAGCCATTGCCCGAACGCATGCAGCCCGGGATCGCCATCGCCGAAGTCGGCGGCGGCGAAACCGGCGTAATCGGCCAGCGCCGGCCCGGCTTCGCGCCGGAACGCGGCCAGGTCGTCGCGCAGGACCGGCGCGGCTTCGCCGAAGGCGGCATGCAGCGCGCGCAGCCATCGCCCCTTCGCATGCGCCGCGCGCGGCCAGTCGATCAGCTCCGCGTCCTGCAGCTGCCGCAACGCCGAGGACAGGCCGGGATCGCGCGCCAGGACGTCCTGCGCGAGCCTGCCGAGCACGCGGCGCGGCGCGGCATGCAGCGGATCGAGGAAGCGCCGGTCGCTCGGCGAATACGGGCTGTAGGCGGTGCGTATCGGCCGGGCCGCATGGACCGGGCTCAAGGCCAGCGCATCCGCGCGTGCGAGCGCGGCGCGGCGCACCCAGTCGTCGGCCCCGCCGGCGTCGCCGATCCCGCCATCGCCCTCGCTGCGCGCCGAATAGACCTGCAAAGCCAACCCCCAGGCGCGCGCCGGCGTGCTGCCGCAGGCATCGGCCACCGAGAAGCAGCGCGCCGGCGCCACCGCCACGGCCTGCGCCTGCGTGCCGTGCAGCAAGGTCCAGTAGCCGGGGCATGCGGGCGCGCGCAGGGCACCGCCGGCATCGCGCACCGCATCGCAGGCGTTGCCGTCCTCGTCCACCCATTGCGCCGGGGTGCCGCAGGCGAGCTCCAGCGCGGCCCCGGCCTGCACGGTCGGCAAGGGCGGCGGCGTGGCGGCACCGCCGAGCCTGCGCAGGCTGTCGCGGCATTGCCGTGCATCGCGTGCGGGCCGGCCGAGCGCTTCGAGCACGGCCCGCAACGTCGGCGGCGCGACCCGGCGCGGGCGGCCGTCCACGTCGGTCCAATCGACCCGCAGGCCGGCCGCGCGTGCCAGGGCGTGCAGGTCGTCGGTTTCGCTCATCGCGTGGCTTCCTGGCGGATTCTTTGCCCGTGCCCCGATCCGTCATTCCCGCCGGGCGGGAAGGATGGATGCCGACGTTCCGCGCGGCACGGCACTATCTCTCCGCCTGCAGGTACAGCGTCGCCAGCGGAGGCAGCTGCAGTTGCAGCGATTGCGCATGGCCGTGCATCGGCACCGGCTCGGTGCGCAGGCCGCCGCCGTTGCCGGCGTTGCTGCCTCCGTAATGGCCGCTGTCGGTGTTGAGGATCTCGCGCCAGAGCCCGGCGCGCGGCACGCCGACCCGGTAGCCGTGGCGCGGCACCGGCGTGAAGTTGCTCACCGCCAGCAGCGGCGGCGCGGCGCCGTCCGGATCGTGCCGGACGAAGGCGAAGGCGCTGTTGGAATGGTCGTCGCCGACGCTCCAGTCGAAGCCCTCCGGCAGGTGGTCGCCGCGGTGCAGCGCGGGATGCCCGCGATAGACGCGGTTGAGGTCGGCCACCAGCCGGCGCAGCCCGGCATGCGCCGGGTGCGCCAGCGCGCCCCAGTCGAGCGTGCCGTCGTGGTCCCATTCGCGCCACTGGCCGAACTCGCCGCCCATGAAGAGCAGCTTGCTGCCCGGGTGCGCCCACATGAAGCCGAGGTAGGCGCGCAGGTTGGCGAAGCGCTGCCAGTCGTCGCCCGGCATCTTGGCCAGCAGCGCGCGCTTGCCGTGCACCACCTCGTCGTGCGAGAGCGGCAATACGAAGCGTTCGGAGAACGCGTACACCAGGCCGAACGTCATCTCGCTGTGGTGGTGCGAGCGGTGCACCGGGTCGCGCTGCAGGTACTGCAACGTGTCGTGCATCCAGCCCATGTTCCACTTGTGGGTGAATCCCAGCCCGCCGCGCGCGGTCGGCGCGGTGACGCCCGGCCAGGCGGTGGACTCCTCGGCGATCATCATCACCCCCGGGAAGCGCCGCGCGATCTCGTCGTTGAGCCTGCGCAGGAAGGCCACCGCCTGCAGGTTCTCGCGGCCGCCATGCTCGTTGGGGATCCATTGCCCGTCCTCGCGGCTGTAGTCGCGGTAGAGCATCGAGGCGACCGCATCCACGCGCAGGCCGTCGACGTGGTAGCGCTCGATCCACTCCAGCGCGCTGCCGATCAGGTAGGCGGCCACTTCGTGCCGGCCGTAGTTGTAGATCAGCGTGTGCCAGTCGCGGTGGAAGCCCTCGCGCGGATCGGCATGTTCGTACAGCGCGGTGCCGTCGAAGCGCTGCAGGCCGTGCTCGTCGCCGGGGAAGTGCGCGCTCACCCAATCCAGGATCACGCCGATGCCGGCCTGGTGGCAGGCGTCGACGAACCGCGCGAACGCCTCCGGCGAACCGTGCCGCGCGGTCGGCGCGTACATGCCCAGCGGCTGGTAGCCCCACGAACCACCGAACGGATGCTCGGTGACCGGCAGCAGCTCGATGTGGGTGAAGCCCAGCTCGCGCACGTACGGCACCAGTTCCGCGGCCAGCGCATCCCAGTCCGGCAGGCCGCCATCGGCGGCGCGGCGCCATGAGCCTGCATGCAGCTCGTACACCGATAGCGGCCGCCGGTCGAAGCCCTGCGCGCGTGCGTCCAGCCAGTCGCCGTCGCGCCAGGCGAACGCCTCGCCGGCCGGCACCACCGAGGCGGTCGCGGGCGGCGCCTCGGCCTGCCGCGCGAGCGGATCGGCCTTGTGCGGCAGGCGGCTGCCGTCGGCCGCGGTGATCTCGTACTTGTAGCGCGCGCCGGCGGCCACGCGCGGCACGAACAGCTCCCACACTCCGGCGGTGTGGCGCAGGCGCATCGGGTGGCGGCGCCCGTCCCAGCCGTTGAAGTCGCCGACCAGCGCGACCCGGCGCGCATTCGGGGCCCACACCGCGAAGCGCACGCCGGGCACGCCGTCGCGCCGTTCGTGGTGGGCGCCGAGCGCGCGGCGCAGCGCTTCGCCGTCGCCCTGCACGATCCGCTGCAGGTCTTCTTCGGCGATCACCGGGCCGTAGGCGTAGACGTCCTCGATTTCCTCCACGGCGTCCGGCCAGACGATCCGCAGGCGGTAGCCGGCCGGCTCCCGCAGCACGCCCTCGAACAGGCCCGGGAACTCGCCCGGGTGCAGCCGCGCCAACAGGCGGCCCTGCGCATCGACCAGGCCGACCGCCTCGGCTTCCGGCAGCAGCACGCGCACCTTGAGCGTGCCGTCCTCCTGCCCGTGCGGTCCCAGGAACGCGAACGCGTCGGCGGGCTCGCCGCACACCAGGGCCCGCAACGCCGCAGGCGGGGCCGCCGCGCCGTCCTGCCCGATCGCCACCATGCCCGCCTCGCCCTCGCCGCCCACCGTCCCCTGCTCGCGCTCGCTCATGCGTCCACCGCGGTCGTGCGTTCGTACAGGGCGATGTACTTGCTCGCGGCCACGTCCCAGCCGCTGGGACGCAACATCGCCGCGCGCCGCATGGCGCCCAGCAGGCTGGGCAGGCGGAAGGTGCGGAACGCGCGCTGCAGGCAGCGACGCAGCGCGTCGGCGCTGGCGCCGTGGAACAGGAAGCCGGTGACGCCGTCGTCGACGGTGTCGATCAGGCCGCCGGTGGCATGCGCGATCGGCAGGCAGCCGAAGCGTTGCGCGTACATCTGGCTCAGCCCGCACGGCTCGAAGCGCGACGGCATCAGCAGGAAGTCGGCCCCGGCGAACATCCGCCGCGCCAGCGCCTCGTCGAAGCCGATGTAGGCGCCGACGTGACCCGGATAACGGCGCGCCAGCGCCGCCACCTGCTGCTCGATCTGCGGTTCGCCGCCGCCGATGACCACGATCTGGCCGCCGGCCGCGACGATCTGCGGGGCGACCTCGCAGATCAGGTCCAGCCCCTTCTGGTGCACCAGCCGCGACACCACCGCGAACAACGGGCCGTCGCCCTGCGGCAGGCCGAACGCCTGGCGCACTTGGCGCGCGTTCTCGTTGCGGCCCTGCCACTGGTTGACGCTGAAATGGCTGTGCAGGTGGCCGTCGGTGCGCGGGTCCCAGCTGTCGTCGATGCCGTTGACGATGCCGGACAGCGCGCCGCTGGCGGCGCGCCCGGCGAGCAGGTCGTCCAGCCCGCAGCCCTGCGCCGCGCCGGTGATCTGCGTGGCATAGCTGACGCTGACCGTGTTGACGTGGTCGGCATGCACGATGCCGCCGCGCAGGAACGAGAGCTGCCCGTAGAACGCGAGTTCGTGCACGTGCTCGGGCGGGATGCCGAGCACCGGCGCCAGCGAGTACGGGAACAGGCCCTGGTAGGCCAGGTTGTGGATGGTCAGCAGGCACGGCGTGGTGCCGCCGGCCCAGCGCACGTAGGCCGCGGCCAGCGCGCACGGCCAGTCGTTGAGGTGCAGCAGGTGCGGTTGCCAGTCGAGCCCGGCATGGCCGGCGGCGATCTGCGCGGCGGCGTGCGACAGCGTGGCGAAGCGCACCGCGTTGTCGTCCCATTCCTGGCCGTCGCTGGCGACGTAGGGCGAACCCTCGCGCTCGAACAGCACCGGGCACAGCAGGATGTAGACCGGCAGGCCGTCGGCCTGCTCGATGCGCCCGATGTCGCAGGCCGGCAACCCGGCATGCGCCACCACCCGGCCGACCACCTCCACCCGCCCGGCGCGCGCCAGTACCGCGCGGTAACCGGGGATCAGCACGCGCACGTCGTAGCGCCGCCGGAGTTCGCGCGGCAGCGCGGCGGCCACGTCGCCGAGCCCGCCGGCCTTGACGAAGTCGGCCATCTCCGACACCACGAACAAGGCGTTGCGGGTATCGGGCTGCGGGGGCGGCAGGGCCTCGTGGTGGCGGACGAAACGTCCGCGCGCATCGCGCGTGCGCGCCGTCGGCGGAGGCGACGGGGGAGCGTCGCGCAGCAGCGCGACGGAACTGTCGAGCGTAAACAGGGCGACCATCACTACATCCGTCAGTGTGGGGGAAAGACGGAAACAGCCGGTGCAACGGTGGAGCAACCGCCATCGCCGGCCTTGCGGGCGGGCGATCTGGATCGAGTAACGGGTGGAGGGCCGGCCGGTGGACACCGCGTGCCCTCTGTCGGCGAATCTACCGGAGAACGCGAAAGAATGCGTGAAGCGCGGCGCGATGAATGCGACGCCCGCTCCACCCGCCTTGTGTCAGAACGTCGCCCCCATCGCCGCGACCAGGTTGTCGTGGTCGGCCAGCACGTCGTATTCGTTGTCGCCGAGATAGCGGGTGTAACCGAGGCTGGCGAAATAGCGCCCGGACTTGCCCGCCACGCCCACCGTGACGACGCGGCGATGCGCGACCAGCGCACTGTCCACCGAGTAACCTCGCACGTCGTGGCCCCAGGCCAGGCTGGGCGAGACGGTGGCGCCGCCGACCGCGTAGTCGAGCTGCCCCTTCAGCCGGTAGCCCCACGCCACCCGGGTGAAGTAGCCCTCGTTCACGCACCCGTCCGGGTTCTGCACCGCCGCGCAGCTGCCGTCGAAACCCTGCGGCGAGTACCCCCAGGCGAAGCCGCGCCCGTAGCGCGCCACGCCCAGCGACGGAAGGTCCACGTGCTGCCAGGCGACCTCGCCGGCCAGCATGCCGCCCCGTGCCCCCCACAGCGGGCCGAGCGTGCGGGTGGCGTTGAACTGCAGCTGCACCTTGCGGAACCGGTCGTAGCCCTCGAGCAGGAAGCCGCCGGGCTGGCCAAGCGTGCGCGCGCCGATCGGGCCGCCGCTGGCGGTCAGCGCGCGGAACATGTCGGCGGTGTTCAGCTGCACCGGCAGGTCGTTGGCGAGGCTGGCCTCGGCACCGAACTTCCATTGCCGCCAGTGCGTGGACGCGGACAGCCCGAACAGGCGGATGCCGCCCGGGTATTGCCACGATTCGGTGATCGTGGACAGGCGCGTGGACAGCTGCGCATAGGCCGGCGGCACGCCGGCGGCGACCAGGCGCGCGGCCAGGCCGGGCTGGACCAGCGCGGCGTCGGGCGTGGTCGCGTCGAGGATCGGCGTGCGCGCGTTGTAGCGCATGAAGTAGGCGCCGAACTCGGTGCCGAGCGCGGCCGCGTCGTAACGCAGCGCCAGCCCGAACTGGCCGCCGTCCTTGCCGGGGATGTCGGTGCCGCGCGGCAGGTAGGCGCCCGCTGCGTTCATGAAACCGTCGCTGAGCCACGGCCCGGCCTCGGCATGGCCGGCGTTGATCGGGTAGTAGGCATTCGATTGCAGGCCGGCGCAGCCGGCGTCGATGCCGATGTCGGTGCCCGACCAGAACGTGCCGCACGGGTCGAGTTCGGCGGCACGCCACTTCCACTGCCAGAACCCCTCCACGCTCAACCCGTTGTCGAAGGCGAAGCGGTTCCAGACCATTTCCACCGGCAACTGCGCCTCGCTGGCGGCATCCGTGCCCGGCCGGCGCAGGGTCGTGTAGTCGAACGGGTTGGCCTGGTCGATGCCGGCGAAGAACAGCCCCTCGCCCCACTTGATGCGCTGCCGGCCGATGCGGGCGTCCCAACGCACCGACGCGCCGAGCGGGCGGCCGCCATGGACATAGGCGTCCAGCAGCATGACTCCGGAGAACCGGTTGGACGTGGAGAAGCCGCGGTCGCCGAGCGGCGCGTCCGGCCTGAACCCGTTGGCGACGTTGCCCTGCGGCACGTCGCCGTCCTTCTGCACCGCGTCGTACCAGGCGCGGCCGCTCACCGCCAGGCCGAGATCGCGCCAGCGCGCCTCGATGCGGCTGCTCAGCTTGAACAGGCCCGAGTAGGCGTCGCCGGCACCGTAGTTGAGGTTGCCGTCGTCGGAGGTGTCGCTGCCGTCGCCGCCCTTGGGCACGCCATCGGAACGGAAACCCTTACCGACCAGGTGGCGCGAGGCGCCGGTGGTGCGGATGCCGGCACCGGCCACGGCGCGGGCGGTCCAGGTCAGTTTGCCTTCGCCATCGGCGAAGTCGAATTCGGCCGCCTGCAGCGGCAGGCTCGCGAACAGGCAAAAGCACGGCACGGCGCCAAGCAGCGCACGGGAAGGGAACAGCGTCACAGCGGGGGACGTCCGACGTCGGGGGCCGGCGTTATACCACCCCGGTCCGCCCGCGGCACCCGTTGCAGCTGCAAGCATCCCGCCGCGCGGGGGCTCAAGTCCGCGCGCGCATGGCCGATCACCCGATATCGGGCGCATGGCCCGGTTCTTTCCCCGCCAGACCCCGCCTGCCATGTCCGACCGACGCGAATCTCCCCCCGGCACACGGCGCGGCCTGCGTCGGCTGTTGCCCTGGGGCAGCACGGGCGGGCCATCGGTGCATCCGCGCCACGGCGAGGCCGATGCACCGCCGGAGGCGGACTACCGGCCGCTGCTGGCGCCCAAGACTTCCCTGCCCGCCGACCCGGCGGCCGCCACCGCGCACCTGATCCGGCTGTTCGGCCACGTGCACAGCCCGGAGGCGCTGCTGCTCGCCTTCGCCGAGGGCCTGGCCAGCCTGCACGGCGAACTGCGCGACCTCGGCAAGCGCCTGCTCGCCGCCTACGCGGCCGCCGACTGGCCCGGCTATGGCCGCGCCATGCGCCAGCTGATCGACAAGTACATCCGCACCATCGACATCGCCGACTCGCTGGCCGATGGCCGCACCGAGGCCGAGCAGCTGCGCGACCTGCTGCGCCATGCGCTCGGCAACGCGATGGTGATCCTGCTGCAACGCACGCCGCAGCTCGCGCGCGAGGCCGACACCCTCGCCGCGGCGCTGCGCCACTGGCGTCCCGGGCACGAGCTGGTGACGCTGGAGCACCGCCTGCGCGAGCTGACCCACCAGATCGGCCTGCGCGTGGACGACGCCGCCGAGCAGCAGAACATGCTGCTTGGCCTGTTCGACCTGCTGCTGGAGAACGTCGGCGAACTGCTCGACGACCGCAGCTGGCTGCAGGGCCAGATCGGCGCGGTGCGCGAACTGATCGCCGGGCCGCTCGACAACGACGCCATCGAACAGGCGCGCGGCCGCCTGCGCGAGGTGATCTACAAGCAGGGGCTGCTCAAGCAGGGCATCGCCGACTCCAAGCAGGCGATGCGCGAGATGATGGTATCCTTCGTCGAGCGCCTGGACGGCATGGCGGCCAGCACCGGGCAGTACCACCAGCGCGTCGCCGGCTACTCGCAGGCGATTGGCCAGGCGCGCAGCATCGCCGACCTCAACCGCCTGCTGCAGGAAGTGCTGCAGGACACCGCGACGATGCAGGCGCAGGCGCTGGGCGCGCGCGACGACCTGCGCCTGGCGCAGCGCCGCGTCGAGGAAGCCGAGCAGCGCATCGCCACGCTGGAGCGCGAACTGAAGGACGTCGCGGTCCTGGTGCGCGAGGACCCGTTGACCGGCGCGCTCAACCGGCGCGGCTTCGACGACCTGTTCCGGCGCGAAACGGCGCGCATCCGGCAAGGCGGCCAGCCGCTGTGCGTGGCCCTGCTGGACGTGGACGACTTCCGCCACGTCAACCGGACCCACGGCCACGCCGGCGGCGATGCCGCATTGAAACACCTGGTGGAGGTGGCCCGCACCGTACTGCGCGCCACCGACGCGATCGCCCGCCTGGGCGGCGAGGAATTCGTACTGCTGCTGCCGGACGCCACCATCTTCGAGGCCGCCGCTGCGGTGGGCCGGCTGCAGCGCGCCCTGTTGCAGCGCTCGCTGGTGCACGACGACGTGCGCGTGATGCTCACCTTCAGCGCCGGCGTGGCCATGAGCCGCCCCCACGAAACCCAGGACGAACTCCTGAAGCGCGCGGACCACGCGATGTACGAGGCCAAGCGGGCTGGCAAGAATCGGGTCGTGAGTGCGGATTAGGGAAATTGGGCGTTTGAGTCGTGCTGAGCGCGATGTTTGCGCAGCCTGGGCCTAATGGTGTGCGCGCCAGCCGGATCAAGAACGGCTGAGCCAACGACTGCAATCGTTGCTGTTGCTGTCGATTCTGCGTTGGGCTGGGCAACGCTTCCTCGCGCGGCGGCGCGCCAACCTCCACGGCCTACGAATATCACTGCGGCGCGGCCCCTCCGAAGCGGCGGAGACAATGGGAAAAACCCCAAAGGCGGCGCACAGGGGCTCGCCGGAAAAGGCGAAGTACTGCTTCGCCCCGGCGGGCGGGCATTCGCCGCGCGGCGAATGCCCCGGACTCGTCCCCGTAGCGGACGAGTGCGCCGTTTTCGGCCGCGGCAGGATGCCGCGTCCGAAAATCCCATTGGCTCCGCGGACCCGCAGCAAAGCTGCGGGCGCGCNTGCTGTGAAGCGCTTCTTTTGGTTACTTTTCTTTACGCGGCACATCCTTGTGCCGCGCCCTTCGGGCCGGCTTCGCCGTGCGGCGCCGCTCCTGCGGCGCGCGTGCACAAGCAAAGAAAAGTGACTCGCCGTAAGGCGAAAGCTTTGGCCTTTATTGCCAAAGGCCCCAAAGCAAAAGCAAAGTCCCTGGATGATCAGCCGTTCGGCTGCTGAACAGCGCTTCTCGCCTTCGCGGGAATGACGGTAGATAGATGGCAGAGAACGGACTGATAGCGTGAAAGACAAAGACGCCGGATCTTCGATCCCGGCCATCGGGCATAGCCCGATGGCGCTCCGTGCCGCGCGAGCCAATGGCTCGCAAGCAGCGGCCCTTCGCCCCGCCTTCGCGGGGACGACGACGACACGGACTCAATGCTCCCCAGAACGCCCCCGGGCCTTCTGCACCAGCATCACCATCCCCAGCACGATCGTCCCCGCGACCAGCCCCGCCACCAGATTACCCAGGTTCGAGACCAACACCCCGACCGCCCCCGGCGGCGCGATGGCCTCCACCAGGTGGTGCACCACCGGAATGTTGTGCACCAGGATGCCGCCGCCGACCAGGAACATCGCCAGCGTCCCCACCACCGACAACGTCTTCATCAACCATGGCGCCGCCGCCAGGATGCCGCGCCCCAGCGCCGCCGCTGCCCCGCCCTTGCGCGACAGCCACAGGCCCAGGTCGTCCAGCTTCACGATCCCGCCGACCAATCCATAGACGCCGACGGTCATCGCCAGCGCGATCAGCACCAGCACCAGCACCTGGTTCAGGAACGGCTGCGGCGTGCCCGCGGTCATCACCCCCAGCGACAGCACGATGATCTCCGCCGACAGGATGAAGTCGGTGCGCACCGCCCCCTTGATCTTGTCCTTCTCCAGCGCGACCAGGTCCACGCTCTCGTCGGCCAGCGCCTGGCGCTGGCGGGCATGCGCCCGCTCGTCCTCCTCCTTGGAGTGCAGCAGCTTGTGCGCCAGCTTCTCCACGCCCTCGTAACAGAGGAAGGCGCCGCCGATCATCATCAGCCACGGGATCGCCGCCGGCAGCCAGGCGCTGATCGCCAGCGCGGCCGGCACCAGGATCGCCTTGTTGACCAGCGAACCCTTGGCCACCGCCCACACCACCGGCAGTTCGCGGTCGGCCCGCACGCCGGTGACCTGCTGCGCGTTCAGCGCCAGGTCGTCGCCGAGCACGCCCGCGGTCTTCTTCGCGGCGACCTTGGTCATCACCGAGACGTCGTCGAGCAACGTGGCGATATCGTCAAGCAGGGTCAACAGGCTGGCACCGGCCATGCGCGGCTTCCGTTCGAGGGGATCCAGCCCGGATTCTCGCCGATCCCGCGCGCCCGTGGCATCCCCGCCGCGCCAGTTCACCGCGCCACCACCGGCGCCCGGCCACACTCCGGTCTCTTCCACCCCGTGGAGGCGATCTTGACCGCACCATCCGACCTTCCCCGCAACGGGGCCGAGCACGGCGCCGTCGTCGGCGGGATAAGCCGTCGCACGCAGATCCTGCGTCTGCTGCTGCGCTACCGGAACTCCGGCGTGTTCTCCGGCATGAAGCTCGAACCCGGGATCGAGCACGAAGTGCCGGCCGACGGCACGCCGGAGCAGTTCGTGCGCGACCTGGAAGCGCTGGGGCCGACCTTCGTCAAGCTCGGGCAGATGCTGTCCACGCGCCCGGACATCGTGCCGCCGGAGTTCGCCACCGCGCTGGAGCGCATGCAGGAACAGCTCGCGCCGGTGCCGGTCGAGCGCATCCGCGCCACGTTCGAGGAGGAACTCGGCGTCTCTGTCAGCCGCGCCTTCGTCGAGTTCGACGAACGCCCGGTCGGCAGCGCTTCGCTGGCGCAGGTGCACCGCGCGGTGCTGCGCAGCGGCATCGAGGTCGCGGTGAAGGTACAAAAACCCGAGGTCGCCGCGCAGGTGCGTTCGGACCTGGAGGTGCTGCGCAGCTTCGCCAGCGCCGCCGACCGGTTCACCGGCATCGGCCGGCGCGTGCACTTCGGCGACTGGCTGGGCGAGTTCGCCAAGACCCTGCTGGCCGAACTCAATTACCAGATCGAGGCGGAGAACCTGGTGCGCTTCGGACAGCACCTGCTGCCCTTCCCGGAGCTGTGGATCCCGCAGCCGGTCTGGGACTTCACCAGCCGCCGCGTGCTGACGCTGGCGTTCGTGCAGGGCGTGCGCGTGGACGCGATCTCCGGCTTGCGCCGCACCGAGCAGCCGATGGCGCCGCTCGCCAGCGCGCTGATCCGCGGCTACCTCGACCAGATGTTCGTGCACGGCGAGATCCATGCCGATCCGCACCCGGGCAACCTGCGCGTCACCCCCGACGGGCGCCTGGCGATCTTCGACCTGGGCATGGTCGCGCACGTGCCGCCGCGCCTGCGCGAGCGCCTGCTCAAGCTGCTGTTCGCCGCGGTGGACGGACGCGGCGAGGAAGTGGCCGACGAGACCATCGCGCTGAGCACGCGGCTGGAGGACTACGACGAAGAGCGCTACCTGCGCGAGGTCGGCCAGATGATCGCGCGCTACGCCGCGCACGCGGCCACGACCGAAGGCCAGGTGGTGCTCGAGCTGGTGCGCATCGCCACCGCGACCGGGCTGCGCACGCCGCCCGAGCTGAGCCTGCTAGGCAAGACGCTGCTCAACCTGGAAGCGGTCTGCCGCGCGCTCTCGCCGGAGCTGGACATCCGCTCGGTCGTCGAGAAGCACCTGCAGCACGTCATGCGCGCGCGCCTGAAGAAGTCCCTGTCCGCCGCCAACCTCGCCAGCGAGGCGATGGAGGTGCAAGCGTTGCTGCGCGAGGGCCCGCGCCGCGTGACCGACATCCTCTCGCTGCTTGCCGAGAACCGCCTGCAGATGCGCGTGACCGGACTGGAGGAGTCGCGCCTGATGGAGAACCTGCAGAAGATCGCCAACCGGATCGCCGCCGGCGTGGTCACCGCCGCGCTGATCCTGGCGTCCGTCCAGATGATGCGGATCGAGACCGGATTCAGGCTGTGGGGCTATCCGGCCTTCGCGCTGGTGCTGTTCGTGCTCGCGGTGGCGCTGGGGCTCGGGCTGGTGGGGAGCGCGCTGCTGTTCGACCGGCGCGCGCGGGCGCGCGAGGAGCGCGGCCACCGCTGAGGCCGGTCCGTCCGGCTTGCCCGCACGGGCAAGCCGATTTGTTGCGTCCGTGTCAACGCGCCAACAAACATTTCAGTCAGGTTCGCCGCGGCATATTCCGTCATACGGCGGTCATGCAATCGTGCTTGGCGCCGATGGACCTGGCGAGTGTTGCGGGATTGCGGGCTTGCCACCCTTTTCACCGGGAGCAGGCCCCATGTCGTGGATTCTCGCGCTGTCGCTGCTGTTGCTGTTCTGGTTGCTGCTCGCCTCGCCGCGGCCGGCCTGGATCAAGGCGGGTCTGTTGTCGTTGCTGCTGTTGGCGTTGAGCGCGTGGAGCCTGATCGACCGGCTCAGCGGCGACGGCATAAACGCCGCCACGCTCTACCACCTGCGCTCGGACATGGAGGGCGCGGGCGTCGGCGATTTCCGCGGCTACATCGCGGTGTTCCTGGCGATGGCGCTGCTCTCGCTGCTGCCGTTGGCGCTGGTGAAGGTGAAGCGGTGGCGCTGGCGACGCTTCGGCGCGGCCGCTTCGGCGGGATTCGCCATGGCGTTCGTGGCGGCCCTGGTCGCAAGCCCGCTCTACGCCGACGGCAAGCGCCTGTGGTACCAACTGCGCCCGGTCGACTACGCCCGCATCGCGCCGGAGTACGAAGTGCCGCAGCGGCCGCTGCAGCAGCGCAGGAACATCGTCTGGATCTACGGCGAGAGCCTGGAGCGCACCTACTTCGACGAGAAGACCTTTCCGGGCCTGATGCCCAACCTGCGGCGCCTGGCCGGCGAGGGCCTGGATTTCCGCGACATCGCCTCCCCGGACGGCAGCGGCTGGACCATCGCCGGCCTGGTCGCCTCGATGTGCGGCGTGCCCCTGACCACCGCGCCGGGCGACGAGAACAGCATGGACCGCATGGGCCGCTTCCTCCCGGAGGCCCAGTGCCTGGGCGACTACCTGCGCACGCAGGGCTATCGCAACGAGTTCGTCGGCGGCGCCAACGCCGCCTTCGCCGGCAAGGGCCAGTTCCTTACCAGCCACGGCTTCGACGTGGTGCGCGACGTGGCCTACTTCCAGCAGAAGGGCATCGCCCGAAAGCATTTCTCGGCCTGGGGCGCGCACGACGACGTGATGCTCGAGGAAGCCTGGGACAGCTTCCAGCGCCTGTCGCGCGCCGGCCAGCCGTTCATGCTGACCGCACTGACGATGGACACGCACCATCCGGCCGGGCACCTGCCGCTGGCGTGCAAGGGCCAGCACTACGACAGCGACCTCGGCCGCATCGGCATGCTGGACGCGCTCAAGTGCAGCGATCGCCTGATCGGCGAGTTCGTCGAGCGCGTGCGCTCCAGTCCCTACGGCAAGGACACGCTGATCGTGATCGCCTCCGACCACCTGGCGATGCCGAACGATCTCAGCGACGTGCTGGCCCGCGAGAAGCGCGAGAACCTGCTGCTGTTCCTGGGCGAGGGGATCGAGCCGCGGCAGATCGCCGCCAAGACCGGCAGCACGCTCGATTCCGGCGCGACCCTGCTGCAGCTGCTGGACCCGGGTTTCCAGGCGCTCGGCTTCGGACGCTCGCTGCTGGCGGACCACGCCGCGCCCAGCGCCAGCGCCGCCGCGATGCGCGAACACGGCAAGGATTACCCGCGCTACCTGGCCTTCGCGCGCACGCTGTGGACCGGCGGCGACACCCACAGGCTGCGCATCGACGACAGCGGCCAGGTGCTGGTCGGCGTGCAGCAGGTCAGGCCCCCGGTGCTGCTGGAGTACGACCGCAAGTGGAACCTGAAGTCGGTGTACCTGGAGAACACCTCGCGCAAGTTCGACAATGCGCGCCCCAAGAACACCTTCGCCTACGTGGACCGCTGCACCGCCTTCGAGGACGGCTCGGCCGACGGCGACTGGTGCGCGCTGCTGGTCAACCGCGAAGGCGGCATCAGGCTCTACCGCGACCCCGATCTCCGCCAGGGCATCGCGGTGGACGCGCCGCTGGACGGCAAGCTGCAAGGCCCGCCCCCGCGCGTGCGCCAGCCGATCATGCTCACCCGCGAGAGCCGCAAGACGCTGCCGGGCCAGTACGTCCTCGACATGTACGCCAAGCGCCTGCCCTCGCGGCCGTTCTGGGTCGAGGCGGTCGCCTCGGGACGCAACGTGGTGCTCGCCCAGCAATGGGTACAGCCCGACGCCGACGGCCGCATCCGCATCCCGCTGGGCGTGGACCACGAAGTCGACGACCTGGAAATCCGCGCCTGGCTGGACTACACCGAAGCCGTGACCCCCGACGACGTGGCCCTGGCGCTGGTACGCACCGCGCGGGGCGGCAAGCGGTCGTGACGGCCGGAAGTGGACAGTAGCGGCGCTCTGTTGCTGTTGCACGAGATGGGCAACATCTCCTCGCGCGGCGGCGCGCCAACCTCGATGGCCTACGAATGTCACTGCGGCGCGGCCCCTCCGAAGCGGCGGAGACGATGGGAAAACCCGAGGGGCGGCGCACAGGGGCTCGCCGGAAAAGGCGAAGCACTGCTTCGCCCCGGCGGGCGGGCATTCGCCGCGCGGCGAATGCCCCGGGCTCGTCCGCGTAGCGGACGAGTGCGCCGTTTTCGGCCGCGGCAGGATGCCGCGTCCGAAAATCCCATTGGCTTCGCGGACCCGCAGCAAAGCTGCGGGCGCGCAGGCGGGGTGTGCTTGATCAGCCATGACCAGCCATTCGGCTGTTGCGAAGCGCTTCGGCTGCTGTGAAGCGCTTCTTTTGGTTACGTTTCTTTACGCGGCACATCCCTGTGCCGCGCCCTTCGGGCGGCTTCGCCGTGCGGCGCTGTTCCTGCAGCGCGCGTGCACAAGCAAAGAAAAGTGACTCGCCGCAAGGCGAAAGCCATTGCTTCCTGAAAAAAAGCAAAGCAAAAGCAACGTCCCTGGATCCCCGCCTTCGCGGGGATGATGGTAGAGAGATTCCGCAGAACAGTGAGATTGCGTGGGCTGGACAGATAACGTCAAAGACGCTGGATCTCCGACTCCCGGCCATCAGGCATGGCCCGATGGCGCTCGGCGCCGCGCGAAGGCTGGTCCGCAAGCAGCAGCCCTTCGCACCCGCTCACACCACCCAGCTCACTTCTCCCCAACCACCCCATCGTCAACCCGATGGATCCGCACGTCCTGCGGCGACTGCAACGCGATCCCCTCCTCGGCCATCCGCCGCAACAACGCGAAGAACAGCTGGCTGCGCACCCCGTACGCCTCGCGCGGACTGCCCACGTAGACGAAACTGTTGAAGTTCGCCATCCCGTTGGCCAGCGAATCGATGAACACCGACGGCGCCGGCTCGCTCAACGTCCGCTCGTGCGCCGCATAGATCTCCAACAGCAGCGAGCGCACCCGCTCCATGTCCTCGCCCAGCGGTACCGAGAACTGCAGCTGCACCCGCCCGAGCGGATTGGACAGCGTCATGTTGCGCACGCTCTTGGTGATCAGCTCCGAGTTCGGCACGATCAGCGTCGAGCGATCGCCGACCTGGATCTCCGTGGCGCGCACGTTGATCTTGCGCACGTCGCCCTCCTGGTCGCCGATGCGCACCCAGTCGCCGATCTTCACCGGCCGTTCCGCCAGCAGGATCAAACCCGAGATGAAGTTCTGGGTGATCGCCTGCAGGCCGAAGCCGATGCCCACCGACAGCGCGCTCACCACCAGGGCCAGCTGGCCCACGCCCACGCCCAGCGCCGTGAGCGTCCACAGGCCCACCGCCACCCACCCCACGTAGCGCGCCACGGTGCTCACCGAATTGCGCGAGCCCGCTTCCAGCTCGGTCTTCGGCAGGTAGGTGTGCACCAGCCAGTGCTGCACCATGTGCACGATCCACAGGCCCACCGCCAGCACCAGCGCGGCCCGGCCGAGCTTGACCGGGGTCAAGGTGAACTCGCCGATCGTCAGCCCGTGCGCCAGCACGTCCAGCCAGCCGGTGAACACCGCCAGGTTGGTCCCGTACGGCGCCACCAGCGCCATCAGGCTAGCCAGCACCAGCACCACCCGCAGCACCGCCGACAGCAGCACGCCGGCCTGCTCCAGCCGTCCGCTGCCCACGCCCAGCGCATGCGACAGCGCGCGGCTGAAACGACCGTCCGGCTTGAACAGCCATGTCGCCAGGTCGTCCACGAAGGCCATCAGCAGGCCGGCGAAACCCACCACCACCGCCACCCAGATCACCTGGCTGACCAGCAGCAGCGCCAGGTTGAGATAGCCGAACAAAGCGGCGGCCAGCGCGGCGATCACCACCAGGTGGCCGAGCAGGCGCACCAGCACGATCACGCCGCTGCGGCGGCTGGTGACCGGCGCAGGCCCTTCCTTCCCTTCCGTCCCGGCCTGCGTCGCCGCCGACGAACGCGCCAGGCTCGACAGCGCCGACAGGATCAAGCCGACGTACAGCAGCGCGGCCACGCCTTCGATCGCCACCGTCAGTGCGGTGCCGGTACGGGCCGAGCGATTGAGTTCCAGCGCCAGCGTGCTGGCCCATGCCAGCAGCGCGGTGGCATGGCAATACCAGCGCAACCGCCGCGCGATGTCGTCGTCGAGCGGGAACAGCCGCCACGACGGGGTTTCCGGCATCAGCAGGCTGGTGCTGAGCGAGCTGATGAACGCGGCGATGAAGCTCGCCACCACGAAGGCGTCGGCCATGTCCGACAGCGACTCCGGCACCGCGTCGATCGCATGCAGGCATTGCACCAGCACCAGTGCGGCCAGGCCCAGCGTCATCGTGCCGACGGCCAGGAACCACAGCGCCAGGCCGGACCGGCGCAGTCGCCCGCCGGGCGCGCGCGAGGCCGCATAGCGACGGCCCAGGTGGCGCAGGAACAGCCGCAGCGGCAACACCAGCACCAGCGCGATCGCCAGGCCGGTGATCAACAGCCCGTAGCCGCGCGCGGCCACCGCGTCCTGCCCGGTGCGGACCGCCTGCGCGTACAACCGCAGCAGCTTGCCCCAGTCGTCCGGGAAGTTCCGCCTCAGCTGGCTCCACAACGCCGACGACAACGGCGAGGCCACGCGCGTGGACAGGCGCTCGCCGAACTGCTGCGCATGCGCGCGCTCGATGTCGTCGAGGGCCTGCTGCGCCTCGGTGGCCACCAGGTTGGCGCGCTTCAGGGCCGAATCCAGCGCGCTCTGCTGGCTGGCCAGGTCCTTGCGCTCCCGCGCGATATCGGGGGCTTCCTTGACGCCTTCCGGTACCGGGCCGAGCTGGGTCAGCCGCGCCTTGATCTGGTCGAGCTGCGGCGCGATCGCCTGGGCAGCGGCCTGCGCATCGCGCTGCGCCGCCAGCGTGCGCGCGGAGAGCTCGCCGAAGTCGTCCTCCTTGGCACCGTTCTCCAGCTTGGCGCGAACGTCGTCGAGCGCCTTTCCCGCGCCATCGAGCAGCGCCTGCGGGTCGTCCTGCGACGGCTCCGGCTGGGCCTGCGCGGCGGCCAGCCACAGGCCCAGCAGCAAGCCCAACAAAAGGCGGGTCAACAGGGAACGGAACCGGATGCGGGGCACGGGCGGGACGTCGGGAAGCGCGGACCACCGCGCGTGGCGCGCACTATATGCCAGCCCGCCGGAACGGCGCGACGACGCGCCCGGCTCAGTAGTGCAGGTTGAACTCCGGCACCTGCGGGCGCACCGCGGCGTACAGCGCCTGGAACTCCTCCTCGTTCAGCTCGTCCGGCGCATAGACCGCGACCGGCTCCCATTCGCGGTCGGTCGGCAACGGCGTGCGCGGCCCCGCGCGCAACGAATAGCTCACGCCCTCGTGATCGATCAGTTCCGGCGCATCCTCGCGTCGCTCGCGGCTGAAACGCGTGCCGCCATGCAACAGGATCAGCTGGATCATGCCCATACCTCCGACCTGAAAGATGCATGCAGGTTAACGCGGTGCCCGAGCTTTGTGGGAGACGGCGGCACCACGGGCATCCGCTCCGGGACCGCAGTTCCTTCCGCAGGAGGAAGGCTTCTCCCGGGAAAGGAACTCGCACGCGCACGGCTGCAGCCGTGCGGCATCCCGATCATGAGAGGCCAAGATGCCGGCAGCACCGCGCCTGCGCGGTACTTCCGCTGCGCGTGGAAACAGTTGGCCAGCGCCTCCATGTCGCAGCGCGTCACCGCTGCGTGCAGGTGCGCGATCGCGCGCTCGATGTCCGCGACCGAAACCGCGCGGCTCCCCCGCAGGATCTCGGGATGGCCCGTCGCGCCCGGGCCGCCTCCGCGGAACATCGCATCGCGATGGAGGCCGGCGCGAGCCAACAAAAAAGCCGGACTCCCGGGTATCGCGGGTCGTCCGGCCTCTTTCGTGCCGCAGGGACTTCGATGGCGCGCCCGGAGGGATTCGAACCCCCGACCAATGGCTTCGGAAGCCACTACTCTATCCGGCTGAGCTACGGGCGCGTGGCCGGCCATTATGCCAGAACCTGGCCCGCGCGGGCCATGCACCCAGCGAACCGCCGCCCGGCGCACCCCGCCGTGCCCGATGGAGCCCTCGACCGCCGCGCCGTGGCCGCTTCGGGCATGGGCTGCTACGCTTTCGCGATGGCTTACGAACGTTTCGAAACCGCTCCGCCGCCGCAACCGTACTGGCGGGACCGGCTCGGGCTCTACTGGAAGCTGGTCCGTGGCGACCGCCCCATCGGCAGCCTGCTGTTGCTGTGGCCCACCTGGTGGGCGCTTTGGCTGGCCTCCGGCGGCGTGCCATCGCTCTGGACGCTGTTCGTGTTCACCGCCGGCGTCTGGCTCACCCGTTCGGCCGGCTGCGTGATCAACGACTACGCCGACCGCTGGCTCGATCCGCACGTCGAGCGCACCCGGCAGCGCCCCCTGGCGACCGGCGCGGTGTCCGGGCGCGAGGCGCTGGTGGTGTTCGCGGTATTGATGCTGGTCGCGTTCGCGCTGGTGCTCACGCTGAACCGGCTCACCGTGCTGTTGAGCGTGGTCGGCCTGTTCCTCGCCGCCACCTATCCGTATCTCAAGCGCTACACCTACCTGCCCCAGGTCTACCTGGGCATGGCGTTCGGCTGGGGCATCCCGATGGCGTTCGCCGCGGTACAGGGCGAGGTGCCGGTGGTCGGCTGGCTGTTGTACCTGGCCAACATCCTGTGGTCCACCGCCTACGACACCTGGTACGCGATGGTCGACCGCGACGACGACATCAAGATGGGCTCCAAGTCCACGGCCATCCTGTTCGGCGACCTGGACCTGGTCGCGCAGGGCGTGCTCTACGCGTTGACGTTCGCGGCCGTGGCGCTGGTCGGCCAGCGCATGCAGCTCAACCTGTACTTCTGGATCGGCCTGCTGGTCGCGATCGCCCTGGTGGCCTACGAGTTCGTCATTGCCCGCCGGCGCGAACGCGGCCCCTGCTTCCGCGCCTTCCTGCACAACAACTGGGTCGGTGCCGCGCTGTTTGCCGGTATCGCCGTGGCACTCGCGACGGCCTGACGCCGCCCCCGTTCGACCGAAGCCGCAACGGCCCCGGCCGCAGGAGCCGCGCTCTTGCAGGAAGGACATCGGTCCCGACCAGGCCGCACCGGCAAGGCATCGGACGCGGATGAAACCGCCCCGATCCGATCACGGCACCCGCGCACAGACCCAGGCATCCACGCGCTGCACACCCGCCTTGCGCAGCGCGCGCGCAGCCGCATGCAAGGTGGCGCCGGTCGTCATCACATCGTCCACCAGCGCCACGTGGTCCGGCAGCGCCGCCTGCACCCCAAACGCGCCGCGCACGTTGCGCGCGCGTGCGCCGGAGCCCAGTTCCGATTGCGGCCGCGTCGCGCGGATCCGCACCAGCGCCGGCACGCAGGGCAGGTCGAGCGCACGCCCCAATGGCCGCGCCAGTTCCAGCGCCTGGTCGTAACCGCGCTGGCGCAACCGGGCCACATGCAGGCTCAACGGCACCAGGGCTTGCGGCCGCGGCGCCTGCCGGCAGCGCTCGGCCAGCAACTGCGCCAGCAATCGCCCGGCCGCGAGATCCTGGTGGAACTTGAAGCGCCGCAGCAGGCCATCGACCGGCCAGCCATAAAGGAACGCCGCCGTCGTGGCCTCCAACGGCGGCGGCGCGCGTTGGCAGCCGCCGCACGCGGTCGTCCCCTGCTCCGCCGGCCCCAGCGGCAACGCACAGCGCGGGCAGGCGGCCTGCAGCCAAGGCATCGCGGCCAGGCAGGCCGCACAGGCGTCCTGCCCTGCCATGCCGGCCTCGCCGCAGACCAGGCAATGCGTCGGCATCCAGGCCGCGATCCGGCGAGCGAGCCAACCGTAAACCAACCACACCTCCGCCAGGTTGACAGACATTCCCGTGCCCACCAGACTGCCGCGCTTCCGAGCCGCTTTCTGTCAGGAAACCCCGATGTCCGCTGTCATCCGCCACGACTGGCAAGCCCAGGAACTGCATGCGCTGTTCGACCTGCCCCTGACCGAACTGCTGTTCCGCGCCGCGGCGGTGCATCGCGAACACTTCGACCCGGCCGAAGTGCAGGTTTCCACGCTCCTGTCGGTGAAGACCGGCGGCTGTCCCGAGGATTGCGCCTACTGCCCGCAGGCCCAGCGTTACGCCACCGGCGTCGACGCGCAGAAACTGATGGACACCGAAGCCGTGGTCGCCAAGGCCCGCCAGGCCAAGGCCGCCGGCGCCTCGCGCTTCTGCATGGGCGCCGCCTGGCGCTCGCCCAAGGATCGCGACATCCCCAAGGTGGCGGCGATGATCGCCGAAGTGAAGTCGCTGGGCCTGGAGACCTGCGCCACCCTGGGCATGCTCACGGCCGGGCAGGCCCAGGCGCTCAAGGATGCCGGCCTGGACTACTACAACCACAACCTCGACACCTCGCCGGACTTCTACGACTCGATCATCCACACCCGCCAGTACCAGGACCGCCTGGACACGCTCGGACACGTGCGCGAGGCCGGCCTGAAGACCTGCTGCGGCGGCATCGTCGGCATGGGCGAGACGCGCGAACACCGCGTCGGCCTGCTGCTGGCGCTGGCCAACCTCCCCGCACATCCCGATTCGGTGCCGATCAACCGCCTCGTACAGGTCGCCGGCACCCCGCTGCACGGCACCGCCGAACTGGATCCGTTCGAGTTCGTGCGCATGATCGCCGTCGCCCGCATCGCGATGCCCAAGTCGATGGTCCGCCTCTCGGCCGGCCGCGAAACGATGAGCGACGAACTGCAAGCCTTGTGCTTCCTGGCCGGCGCCAACTCGATCTTCTACGGGGAAAAGCTGCTGACCACCGGCAACCCCGACACCGAACGCGACATGGCCCTGTTCCAGCGCCTGGGCCTGCGCCCCATGCAGGTGACCGTCGAGGCGGATCACCACGACCATCCCGGCACCGTGCATGCGGATATTACCTGTCCGACGGAGTGCGGAAAGGCAGCTTAGCCGGCGCCTCGGTTCGTGGAATCGCATGGATTCCGACGCTCCATGTGCCCATGATCACGCCGGACAGCGCATCATCGTGATGCCACGATGGAGCTGCACATCGCCACGACTGACGTGGATCGACCTCACAAATGTCCATTCGGCGCTGGTTCGTCGCCACCGATCAGCATCGGCTCGGGCCAGCGCGATCTTTCGCTCGTCTCATTGGTTGCATCGAACAATTCCGCGGGCCAATGCGGCATTCGACAGGTCTTGAAAATCAGCCAGCGCCAAGCCGTCATGATCGTCAGCACTGTGTAATAAAAGGGAGCCAGAACGTAGCGCAATCGCGCTGCTCCCTCGCCCAGCATCAGCAGCTTCCAGCGCCAGCAATTCCGCCAGCTGGGCCGGACCGACAGATCGATTCTGGGGGCCACACCACACGCGGCCAGCGCGTCCGGCCCCCCCTGCATGTAGGTGCAGATGAACGACCACAGCGAGCGCACCCGCTCCTCGCCATTAGCTTCGAAATACTGACCCACCGCGAACATATGCACGATGCGGTCTCCTTCTAGCACCGCACCCCGCAAGTCGTACAGAAAGTCCATGCGCTCGCCACGGCCGATAAACCAGTACACCTCGTCGAACGGCACAGAAAGCACCCCACCCTTGCCATTATGGCGAAACACATGCACCTGCTTCCGGACACGGTCGAACCGCACCGGATAATAGACGTACGCAAACAGCTCACGCCCCAGACCACGGCGCCACAAACTGGTCAGGATGAGGGCAAACACCACTGTCATTATTGAAACCATCGTAAGCAACGTGCCGGCACTATGCAGCCCCTGCCTGTTGAGCCCCCACACCACGCTGACGACATATACAAAAGCGCCAACGATGATTGATGAACAGGCCAGCGCAAAAAGGGTCACCACGCTTCCACGCATGCGAAAAGCACGATCGATGAACTCTGCGAACGTGCCGTTGAGTTTGACCAGGCTTAATTGCTCGTCCGGCCCCGCACACCGCACATCGGCACTGGTCAACGCGGCCTTCCGCTCCTGCTGCGTCAGTGGACGCTGGGTATCGAACGGCTTAGAGCGGCTAACAAAACCGCCTTGTACACCTGAGCGGTGATGACAAAATCGCCTGCATGGCACGTCGCAAAGAGATTCCCGCCGCGCTGTGGAAGCGCATCGAACCTTTGATCCCGCCCGT
>BNBA01000015.1 GCA_014654535.1 Xanthomonas boreopolis | reverse complement strand
CCGCTTCCTGCTCGCGCGTGCCGTCCTCCGCGCTCGTCAGCGCCAGCGCCGACGACTGCGTGGACACCACCTCCCCCGCCTCGGGATCGTAGGCCACCAGCTTCACGCTCTGCGTGCCTACGTCCAGACCTACATAAAGACTCATTGCTTCACCAATCGACCGTTCTTGAAGCCCACCTGCTGCGTGCGTCCGGCGCCGAGCCCGAATGCCAGGACCTGATCCGCATAGGAAATCTCGTAGCGCCCGCCCTTGTCACTGTGCAGCACCGCATTCGACAGCCGACCCTGCTCCCAGGCCAGGTCCAGCGTCGCCGCCCCGCGCACGCGCACGCCGCGCAGGCGCCCGCTCGGCCACGCCTTGGGCAGGGCCGGCAGCAGGAACACCGTCCCGCCCCAGCTCTGCACCAGCATCTCGGTGATGCCGGCGGTGCCGCCGAAATTGCCGTCGATCTGGAACGGCGGGTGCGCGTCGAACAGGTTCGGATACGTGCGGTCCGGCGACAGCAGCAATTGCAGGATGCGATGGGCGTGCTCGCCGTCGCGCAGCCGCGCCCACAGGTTCAGCCGCCAGCCGATGCCCCAGCCGGTGGCGTTGTCGCCGCGGATCTCCAGCGAGCGCTTCGCCGCGGCGGCCAGCCCGGGCGTGTCGCGCACGTTGATCTGGCTGGACGGGTGCAGCGCGTACAGGTGCGAGACGTGGCGATGGTGGATCTCCGGCGCCTCCATGTCCCAGTCCTGCTGCCACTCCTGCAACTGGCCGGCCTTGCCGATCCGGTGCGGCGGCAGCTGCGCGCGCAGTTGCGCCAACTGCGCGCCGAAGGCCTCGTCCACGCCCAGCAGCTTGCCCATCGCGATGCACTGCGCGAACAGGTCGCGCAACAGTTGCGCATCCATCGCCGGACCGGCGCAGACGGCCGCGCCGAACGGATGCTGGTTCTCGGGCGACATCGACGGGTTGGTCACCAGCGCGCCGGTGGCCGGATCGCGCTGCAGCGTGGCGACGAAGAACTCGGCCGCGCCCTTGAACAGCGGATAGATCCTTTCCAGGCAGGCGCGGTCGCGGCCGTAGTCCCAGCGGTCCCACAACTGCTGCAGCAGCCACACGCCGCCCATCGGCCACAGGCTCCACTTGGAGCCGTCGATCGGCCCGGCCTGGCGCCACAGGTCGGTGTTGTTGTGCACCACCCAGCCCGGCGCGCCGTACATCGCCCTGGCGGTGCGCGCGCCTGTCTGCGCGAGATCGAACAGCATGGCTTCCAGCGGCTCGACGCACTCGTGCAGCGCGTTCGGCTCGGACGGCCAGTAGTTCATCTCGGTATTGATGTTGATGGTGTACTTGCTCTCCCACGGCGGCGCCATCAGGTCGTTCCAGACGCCCTGCAGGTTGGCCGGCTGGCTGCCCGGCCGCGAACTGCAGATCAGCAGGTAGCGGCCGTACTGGTGGTAGAGCGCGGCGAGCGCGGGGTCGTCGCCCTGGGCGAAACGGCGCACGCGCTCGTCGGTCGGCAGCGCCGCCGCCTCGCTCGTGCCGAGGTCGATGGCGACGCGGCGGAACAGCCGCCGATGTTCGGCCAGGTGCCGCCGCAACAGCGCCGGATAGTCGTACCCGGCTGCGTTCCGCAACGCTTGCGCGGTCGCCGCGAGCGGATCGCCGCCGACGTCGTCGTAGCGACGGTAGCTGGTGGCCGCGGCCAGCAGCAGCACGACCTCGTCGGCGTTCTGGACGTGGATGCGGTCGCGCAGGACGCGCACCGTGCCGCCCTTGGCCCGCGGCAGCACGCGCAGGGCAAAGCGCAGCTTGCCCTCGATGCCGGCGAAGCCCGCGTTCCTGCCGCTGAACAGCAGGCCCTCGCGATCGGCCGCGATGTCGCCGGCCTGCGGACTGTCGATGCCGATGCGCAGCGACACCCCGCCCGGCTGCTCGCACGAGAGCCGCACCACGATGCATTGGTCCACCGGCGATACGAACACCTCGCGCCGGTGCCTGGCGCCGCCCGAACTGAAGGTGGTGGTCGCCAGGGCGCTGTCCAGGTCGAGCTCGCGCCGGTAGTCGCCGATCCCGTCGGCGCGGTCGAAATCCAGCAGCAGGTCGGCCAGCGGCTGGTACGGCATCTGCTTGTGCGGGCGCGACAGCAGCTTCTCGTCGGCGAGCTTCTCGGCCTCTGCATAGCGGCCTGCGAAGATCAGCTCGCGCACCTGCGGCAGCGCCGCCAACGCGTCGGGACTGGTCGCGTCGTATGGGCCGCCGGCATAGAGCGTGTCCTCGTTGAGCTGCAGGCGTTCGTGCCCGATGCCGCCCCAGACCATCGCCGCCAGCCGGCCGTTGCCGACCGGCAATGCCTCCACCCACTCCTTGGCGGGCTCGGGATACCAGAGCGCCAGCGCGCCCTGCGGGGCAACCGGCGGCAGCTCGGCCGGTTCCGGCGCCGCCGCCACGCTTCCGGCACGCATCGTCATGCCGGCCGCGAGACCGCCGGCGCCCAGGGCCTTGCACAGCTCGCGGCGAGTCAGTCCGACGCTCATCAGGCCAACGCTCGTCGTGGGAGGGAATCCATGCCCGGCAGGTTTTCCCGAGCATCCGCCCGGGCCGATGGCCCTGGACCACCCGGCATTCTTCGCGCAGGCATTCCGGCCAGCGACGCAAAAGCCGCCGGGTCCCCGCCTGCGCGGGGACGACGGTCCTTGGCCGGCAACGGCATCGAAGGCATCACTTCGCCTGGCCGCCCTTGAACGCCACGGTCAGCGGCTTGCCGGTGTACTGCACGGTCGCGTCCACCTTCGGCTCCAGCGCCCCGGCATCCTCGCGCGGACCGTCCACGAACCGGACGTTGATCGTGCGCTTGGCCGGCATGCCCGGCCAGCTGCCTTCGCGCTGGCCGATGCTCAGCACGCCCTTGGCCTGGTCCCAGCTCAACGGGATGCGGCTGTATTCGCCCTTCTCGTAGCCGTAGTCCTTGCCCTGGTCCTCGTACAGCGAGAACTGGCCGTCGGCGCCGGTGTAGACGACCACGGTCAGCGGCGCGTCCGGCTTCTCGTCCACGTACTGCTGCACGGTGGTGGTGGGCACGATCGAACCGGCGCGCACGAACAGCGGCATGCGCTCGATCGGCGCATCGGCCTGGATGGTCTGCCCGCCCTGGTAGCGCTTGCCGGTGGCGAAGTCGATCCAGCTGGTGCCGGCCGGCAGGTAGACCGGACGCGAGGTCGCGCCGAACCTGGTCACCGGCGCGACCAGGAACGCCGGTCCGAACAGGTACTGGTCGTTCAGGTCGGCTACCTTCGGATCGTGCGGGAAGTCCATCGGCAGGCCGCGCATGATCACGCCGTCCTTGAAGTACGTATCCGCCGCCAGCGTGTAGATGTACGGGATCAGCGTGTAGCGCAGCTTGTCGTAATAGGCCAGCGAGGCGTAGTACGGCGTGCCCTCCGGCGCGATGTTCCAGATCTCGCGGTACGGGAACTGGCCGTGCGAGCGGAACAGCGGCACGAACGCGCCGAACTGGAACCAGCGCGTGTTGAGCTCGCGCCATTCCGGCAGGTGCGCCGGGTCCTGGTTCTCGTAGCGCTTCTCGACCGAGAAACCGCCGATGTCGAAGGTCCAGTTCGGCAGGCCCGACATGGAGATGTTCACGCCGGCCGAGATCTGGTCGCGCAGGTCGTCCCAGCGCGAGACGATGTCGCCGCTCCATACCGCCACGGCGTTGCGCTGGGTCCCGGCGTAGCCCTTGCGGGAGAGGATGAACACGCGCTTGCCGTCGGCGGCGCGGTCGCCCTCGTAGACGCCGTGGGTATGCGGCAACGGATAGGCGTTGAAGTACTCGGTGGAACTGCCCAGCGCGTTCGGCGTCAGCCGCTCCTTGCGGGTGGCGATGTCCAGGTTGGAATGGATGTCCGGCTCGTCGGCGTCCATCCACCACGCGTCGATGCCCTTGCTGTTGAGCTTCTCGTTGATCTGGCGCCAGTAGATCTTCTGCGCCTCGGTGGCGAACGGATCGTAGAACGCGTTGAGGTAGCCCTTGCCGATCCAGTCGAGCTCGCCGGCCTCGACGTTCTTGGTGAACATGTAGCCCTTGGCGGCGAGTTCCTTGTAGTTCTCGGTGTTGGGATAGAACTTCGGCCAGATCGAGATCATCAGGTTGGTGTGGTGGTCATGGAAATACTTGACCATCCCGTCCGGATCCGGGAAGAACTGCTTGTCGAAGTCGTGCGAGCCCCAGGCATCGACCGGCCAGTACGACCAGTCCAGCACGATGTTGTCCAGCGGCAGGCCGCGCTTGCGGTACTCGGCGACCACGTCCTCCATCTCCTGCTGGCTCTTGTAGCGCTCGCGGCTCTGCCAGAAGCCATAGGACCACTTCGGCAGCAGCACCGCCTTGCCGGTGAGCTTGCGGTAGCCGGCGATCACCTGGTCGGCGTTGTCGCCGGCGACGTAGTAGTAGTCGATCATCTGCCCCGCTTCGGACCACAGCGAGAGGTCCTTGGCCTCGGCGGCCGGCAGCGGGTCGCGGTGCAGCAGCGCGATGTAGCTCGGGTCGATCAGGTCCCACTCGATCTTGACGGTGTGGCGCTCGCCGGGCTTCATCTGCAGCGCGAACTCGTGGTGCCACGGGTTCCAGTTCTGGCGCCAGCGATCGATCACCGGCTTGCCGTCGACGTAGAGCTTGAGGTACTCGCTGCCGTACAGCGAGAAGGTGTGCTCGCCGGCGCTGAGCGCCTCGATCTGGCCCTCCCAGCTGGCCTGCATGCGGCCGTTCTTGGTCTTGGCGTTCTGCGGGTACTTGGCCAGGTCCTTGATGTACTGGTAGTTGACCTCGCTCTCGCGGCGCGTCGCCACGACCTTGCCGTCCACCGAGTAAGTGGCGGTCAACGCGCCCGGCTTGCCCTTGGCGTCGTACAGCTTGAGCGACTTGTCGAGCGGTTGCAGGCCGCGCGGATCGCCCAGGCGGGTGATCGAGTTGTTGTCCCACAGGATGCCGTAGTTGCGGCTGGACACCAGGAACGGCACCGCCATGTCGATATTGCTCTGCAGCAGCTCGATGTTGTGGCCCTTCTGGTTCATCCAGCCCTGCTGGTGCTGGCCGAAACCGTAGATCGCCTCGCCATCGGGCGAGACGAAGCGCTGGCGCGTGCTCAGCAGGCGCTGGGTGCCATCGACGGTGATCGGCGCGAAGCTGCGGCCGCCCGCCACTTCGGACAGCACCGGCTTGCCGCTGGCGTCGGCGAAGCTGACGTGGCCGTCCGTGGTGGAGACGGTCGCGGTGACCTTGGCGGTCTTCAGCGTCACCGCGTCGCCCTGCTGGTCCAGGGTGAAGCCCGTGTCGCCCTGCACCGGCACGCGCATCAGGCTGGGCGAACGCTGGAAATCGCCGTCCTGGTCGGCGCTCACGCGGATGATGCCGGCATCCACGACCTGCAGCCGCACCGGCGAGGCGCCCTTGGCGCTGGGCACGACGGTGACGCCGTCGGCGGCCTTCCTCACTTCCTGGGCGCCGGCCGCGCCGGCCAGCAGCATCAACGAGAACGCCAGGCTGCGTGCCAGTGGCGTGGGTTGCAGGCCTGCGGCCGCGTGGGTGGACTTGCGCATGTTCTCTCCCTTTTGTGTTGCGGTCTGGACGCTCTGGGGCGCCTGGATCATTGATAGGTGGCGAGCTTGATCTTGAGCAGCTGCGGGGCGCTCGAGAAATTCACGCCGTAGTCGGTCTGGTCGCCGTTCCAGTTGCGCTGGAACTGCCACTGCCCGGCCTTGTCGTAGAAACCTTCCTCGACGCGGTCGTAGACCATGTTGGCGGTCGCCTCACTCGCCGGATGCAGGGTCACGCGGGCGTGCACGGCGGTGACGAGGAACTCGTCCGGTGCCAGCTCCGCGATCAGCGCACCGCCGATCGGCTCGGGGTTGCCCGGCGGCTCGCCCTGGAACCAGAACTGCGGCACCCCGTAGGTCACGGTCGCGGCCCAACGCTCGTTGAGCGGGATTTCCTGCACCGCCACGCCCGGTTGCTCGGCCACGCCGTGCAGCTTGCCCTCGGACGCGGCCTTGGCGAACTGGCGCATGCCCAGGCCCACCAGCTTGTAGTTCAGCGCGAACGGCGCCAGCGTCTCCTCGTTCACCTGCTTGGCGCCGAGCGGATAGTTGGAGTAGCGCGTGTAGTCGATGCCGAACGCCGACCAGCCGATGCCGTCGTGGCCCAGCGCCGGGAACAGGTAGCGGGCGTACTCGGTGCGGTTGCCGGTCTCGGCCACGAACAGGGCGTTGTCCGGGCGCGCGTAACGGTCCAGCACCGTGGTGTACATGGTGTACTCGGGCATGTAGATGTCCGGCGCCAGCAGGTCGATATGCGGTCCGGCGGCCTTCCAGACGTCCAGCACGTTGTCGGTCGGCCCGCCGCTGGCGTACTGCCCCGGCTGGCCGGGGTTGAACGGCCCGCGCAACGCGGCGTTGACGTACATCGGCAGCGGATAGACCGCCTTGCCCGCCTCGGCGACCTGGTCGATGAAGCGCGCGATCGACCAGGCATGGAAGAACTCGTCCGCGTCCTTGCCGAACACCTGCGCCCAGGTGCCCGGCTGCTTGCCGAGCTTCTTCAACAGCTCTTCCGGCACCTGGCCCTCGAACAGCTGCTGCGCCATCGGCGAGAAGTCGCGCACGCTGCCGTAGGTGCCGGCCTCGTTCTCGGGCTGCACCATGATCACGGTGCGCTGCGGATCGGCCTGCTTGAGGTGCTTCATGAACTCGACGAACGCCTTGCGGTCGGCCTCCAGCGTGGCCGGCGCGTGCGGCGAGAGCGAGCCGAGGGTGCGGCCGTCCCGGGTCACCACGCGCGGGAAGCGCTTGTTGTCGGTCTTGACCCAGCGCGGGGTGTAGTTCGGGCCGTTGTTCTTCCAGGTACCGAACCACAGCAGCACCAGCCGGACGTCGTTCGCGCGCGCCTGCTCCAGCAGCGTGTCGACGAACGAGAAGTCGAACTTGCCCTCCTCCGGCTCGACCTGCTCCCACGCGATCGGCACCTGCACCGTGTTGGGGCCCATCGCCTTGATCGCCGGCCAGACCTGCTCCAGCGTCGCGGGGTAGTTGCTGGAGTTGTTGACCTGCGCGCCGAGGATCAGGAACGGCGCGCCGTCGACCAGCAGCGCGTGCTTGCCGTCCTTGCTGACGAACTGCGGGATCGGCGCCTGCCTGGCCGGGTCGGCGGACGCCGCCTGCCCGTCCGGTGCTCGTGCGCCGGCTGCGGCCGCGCTTGGCGATTCCGTGCGCTGGCAGGCCGCCAGCGCGAGCGTGCAGGCCACGCCGAGCAACAGGCGGGCGCGGGAAGAATGGAAGTTCGTCATGGACAGGCGGCTCCTGAGTTGTTCGATGAGTCGTCGTCCCCGCACTGGCGGAGACCTGGTGCCGTGAGGCACGGAGGCGCCGGGTTCCCCCGGCACGCGCGGGAAACGTTCCGGACGGAGCTCGCGGTGCTCACCATTCGTCGCTCCGGAAGGGCGACACCGGCAGTTGCTCGCGATTGACCAGGTCGGCATCGACCGGGTTCTCGCTCCAGGCGTAGCGCACCGCGACCGGAGCGGGCACCGCGTCGCTGCGCACCACGACGCGGTCGCCCTCGATGCGCGCCCGCGCCGGATGGAACTTCCGGTCGGCGCCGGCCAGGGCAAAGCCGTGCACGTCCGTGCCGCCGCCGCGCACCGCCAGGGCGCTGCCCATCGCCTTGAAGCGCACCTGGGCCTGGCCGCCGGCGAACTCGGCGCGCTCGAACACCGGCGCGCTGTACACCAGCGACTCGCCATAGGCGACATGGCGCGCCGCCAAGGCCAGGCGATGGCCGACGTCCTGCTTGTTGGTCGGATGGATGTCGTCGGGCGTGCCGACGTCGATGATCACCGCCTGCCCGGTCGCCGGCAGCGCCAGGGTCTTGGACTGCGACTCGCGCAGCTGCGCCCACGGGCTGAGGTCGCCCTTGTCCGAACCGGCCTTCCAGTTGGCCAGCTGCACCCACAGGAACGGCAACTTCGGCTGGCCGCGCTCGGTGCGCCACTGCCGGATCATCGCCGCGAACTGGTCGCGATAGCGCAATGCGCCGCCCTCGTAGGCGTTGCTCTCGCCCTGGTACCAGATCACGCCCCTGACCGGGAACGGCTGCAGCGGATGGATCATCGCGTTGTACAGCAGCGTCGGCACCTGGTTCTTGTCGTCCTGGGCCGCGATCGTGACCTTGGCCGGGCGGAACTTCCACGCGCCGTCGATCGGCCGCCGCGCTCCGTCCCGCGGCTGCACGTACAGCGCCGAGGCATCGCCGTGGATACCACCGCCGCCGCCGGTATCGACCACCTTGATCGCGACGTGGTTGACGCCCGCGCGCAGCGCCGCCGCCGGCACGGCATAGGCCCGGGGATCGCCGTAGCGGTTCTCGGTATGGCCGACCTGCTGGCCGTTGACGTAGGTGAAGTCGGTGTCGTCGACCGCCGCGATGCCGAGCGTGATGCCGGCCTTCGCCTCGGCGGCGCTCAAGGTGAACGTGGTGCGGTACCAGGCGATGCCGTCCATGCCCGGATAACCGCCCTGCTCCCACAATCCCGGCACCGGGATGCTGTCCCAGTCGCCGTCGTCGAGATCGGCCGCGGCCCAGCCGTCGCCTTCGTCGTCGGCTTGCGGCCAGCGCGCCACGCGCTTGCGGGTCGCCGCCATCTGCTGCTCGTCCTTGCTGCGGACCTCGGCGAGGCGCGCGGCGGCCTGCGCTGCATCGAGGCCCTGCGAGGCTGCGTCCATCCAGGCCTCGATCGCGCTGCCGCCCCAGGTACTGTTGACGATGCCGATCGGCACGCCGGTGCTCTTGCGCAGCTCGCGCGCGAAGAAATAGCCCACGGCGGTGAAGGCGCCGGCGTTCTCCGACGTGGCCGCCTTCCACTCGCCCCCTTGCAGGCGCGGCTGCGGCGACTCGGCCCAGGACTTGGGCACCTTGAAATGGCGCAACTGCGGATCGCGGGCGTTGGCCACTTCCCGCGCGCCGTCGCGCGCCTGCGCCAGCGTCCATTCCATGTTCGATTGGCCGCTGGCCAGCCATACGTCGCCGACCAGCACGTCGCGCACCTGCAACGCACCACCATCGCCCTCGACGGACAGCACGTACGGCCCGCCGGCGCGATGCGCGGGCAGCACCGTCTTCCACTCGCCCTGCGCGTTGGCGGTCGCTTCGGCGCGGCGGCCGTCGAACGCCACGCGGATCTTCGCCCCCGGCGTCGCCCAGCCCCATACCGGCATCGGCTGGTCGCGCTGCAGCACTGCGCCGTCGGCGAACAGCAGCGGCAGCTGCGGCTGTGCGGAAGCGGCACCGCTCGCACCGGCGAGCGCCAGCGCGAGGGATGCGAAGGTGAGACGCACGTTCATCTGATCTCCTCGAAATTCAGTGCGGATCGCCGTAGATCACGCCGCGCCCTTCCGCGGCGAAGTAGACACGTCCATACAGCCGCGGATCGCCGGTGACCAGGCGCATGCCGCCATAGCGGTGGGCGTCGTCGTCGATGCGGGTCCAGCGCTTGCCGTCGTCGTCCGAACGGAACAGCCCGGTGACGCCGCCCACCTGGCCATACAGGAACAGCGTCGGCGCCTTGCTCCCCGGCCTGGGCGCGCCCAGCCCCAGCGACATCGCGTTCTCCACGCCCGGCAAGCGCTCCGGCCCACCTGCGGACCAGCGTCGCAGGCCATGCTGGCCCGCCGCGATGTAGACCGTCGCCGGATCGGTCAGCGAAGGCCGCAGCTCCGCGCGATACCACGGGCCTGGCTCGCCGAGGCCGGCAGCGACCTCCTTGAACTCGACGCCACCGTTGCCGCTGCGATAGAGCTTCCCGCTGGCAGGATCGAAACCGTAGTAAGTGCCCGCATCGAAACGATCGGCCTCGACCACCGCGTTGTTCGGCAGTCCCTTCGCCGCCTGCCAACGTTGGCCGAAGTCGGCGGTGACCCAGGCGGTATCGGATTTGCTCGGCGTCCAGATCACACGCTTGCCATCGGCGCCGACGGTGATGCGGCCGGCGCCCTCGCCCTGCGGCGGCTCGCTGGCGAACGCCTTCCAGCTGCGGCCGCCGTCCTGCGAATACAGCGCCCGCACCTCGCCCTCGTGATGGCGGATGCGCCCCGCGCGCACCAGTACCTGCGGCGCCTGCCCGGCCCATGCCATCGCTTCGGTGTTGGTCAGCCGCGGACCGCCGAACTGCAAGGTGTACTTGTCCAGGTCGTCGTGGCGGAAGCCGTCGATGTCGCCCACGCCGCTGATCAGGTGCGCGCCCTCGGACGGGCTTGCCAGGGCGAGCGCGGCGGTCTCTTCCAGGCCATCGTCGTCGAACCCCCAGCGCACCGGCGCGCGGCCGGCCTCGGTCAGGTTGCGCGAAGCCCACAGACCGTAACCGGTGACGAACAGCGCGCGATCCGGATCGAACGGATCGATCGCCAGCGAGGCGATCCAGTGCGGGAACGCCTGCTCCGTCCATGGCACCACGCTGTGGTCGAACTGCGAGTCGCCGAGGATCGGCGTCCAGTGTTCGCCGCCGTCGACGCTGCGGAAGATTTCCTCGTGCGGCTGGTAGCGGCAGAACGTCGAGGCGATCAATACCTTCGGATTGGCCGGGTCCACCGCCACCGCACCCCAGCCGAAGCCGTCGTGCTGCAGGTCGCTGGACTGCGGCACGGGGCTGATGTCGCGCCAGGCGCCGCCCGCGGGCGAGTAGCGCCACAGGGCGCCGTCGTTCATCACGTTCGGGCCGGGCTCGTCGCCGTAGGCGATGTACAGCTCGCCGTCGGACGCCAATGCCATCCGGGTCGGGCGCAATCCGCTCGGCTGGCCCTTCACCGGCGCCCAGCGGGCGCCGCCATCGTGCGAGACGTAGAGACTGGTCCCGCGCGTGGACACCGCGGCATAGAGCGTGGGCGTGGCCTTCCCCGGACGCCCGCTGGCCGGATCGAACAGCACCGAGACGATGCCGACCGGCTGCAGGCCCGCCCAACGGGTCTGCGTGCCGGATTCGGGCGCGGTGGCGACCGCCGGGAACGCCTCCACCTTCTTCCAGCTCGCGCCGCCATCGCCGCTGCGCCACAGCCCGGCCCCGCGCGAGCCGAAGAACAGCACGCGGCCGTCGTTCGGGTCCACCGCCAGGCGTTCGCCGTTGCCCCGGCCCATCTCGTTGCCGCCGAGCGGGAACGGCAGGTCGGCGCGCCGGAAGGTGCGGCCGCGGTCCGACGAGCGCAGGATCGCGCCATTGCCCCGCTTCAGGTACGTGCCCACGGCCAGGTACAGCCGCTCCGGATCGGACGGATCCACCGCCAGGCTCTCGACGCCCATCAGGTTGGCATCGTCGTGCGGCAGCCAATCCAGCAGCGGCACCCAACGCTTGGCGGCGGCGTCCCAGCGGTAGGCGCCACCGATGTCGGTGCGGGCATACGCCAGGCCGCGCTCGCGCGGATGGAACAGCACGCCGCTGACGAAGCCGCCCGCGCCCACCGCGACGTTGCGCCAGGCATAGGCGGTCGAAGCGGCCGATGCAGAGGCGATGGCCGGAGCCAGCAGTGCCGCGCAGGCCAGCAGCAGGGCCATGGCCCGGCCGCCTGCGCGGCGAAGAAAAAACACCGGCCCGGCCGCCTGCTCGGCGTGCCGGACCGGAGACGCACTTCCTACGGCGCGTTTCTGGGACGACCTGCGCTGCGAGGCCATCCCGTTGATCATCGCTGCCACGTCGCGGCCCTCCGGCGGCACGTGGGAACGGTCACATTCCGCGAACGCGGAGCGTGGATATGCTGCTTCGACATGATTCCCTCCCAGGACACATGTACTGCATACGCAGGCACCAGCCACCGACGCCCAGGTGCGCTCGTTCGAACGTACCTGCCTCCCGCGCGGCGCGCGCCCGGCCATCAGGCCGGCGCCTGCAAAAATCCGAGCATAGGGCCCTTGTCCCATTTCCGGCCAATAGAAAAATGACGCCGAGCTATCAGCCTCGGGAATAGGCTTTCCACGCGCGGAATCTCGCGCCGGACGCCGCTGAAAGCCTGGTTTCCCGCCGAATCGCAGCCCCCCCCCTACGGTCGCGAACGATCGCCGAGCGATCCCGTGCCGAATCGCCACCCCGTTCGCACCGATGGCGATGTCCACGACACGAGAAAAGCCCGGCGCGCGGGGCGAGCCGGGCTGGAACAACGCGATGTCGCGGATCAGAAGCTGGCGCGGACGGTCAGGCCGTAGCGACGGTCGTTGATCACGAAATCGCGGTAGCGCGATTCGAAGCCCAGGTAGCTCTCGTTGCGGGTATCGAGCAGGTTCACGCCATCGAGCGAAACCGACCAGACGTCGTTGATGTTGTAGCGCAACGACGCGTCCATTTGGCCGAAGCCCTTGTTGTAGACCGGCAGATTGTCCGTGCCGTTGCCCGCCGTCGTCACCAGCCAGTCGCTGCGCCAGTTGTACGCCACGCGCGCCTGGAACTTCGGCACTTCGTAGCTGAGGATCAGGTTGTAGCTGTTCTTGGACAATCCCTGCAGCGGCACCGTCAGCGACTGGCCATTGGTATCGGTCGCGGTCGGGCTGGGCGATTTCGAATCCACGTAGGTGTAGTTCGTCTGCAGGCCGAAGTGGCTCAGCCAGCCCGGCAGGAAGTCGAAGAACTGCGTGTAGCCGACCTCGACGCCCTTGATCGTGCCCTCGTCGCCGTTGACCGGGCGGGTGATCTCCCAAGTCTGGCCATCGTAGACTTCCTCGAATACGGCATCGGCGATGAAGCCCTTCACCTTCTTGTAGAAGAGCGTGCCGTACATCATCGAACCCTTGCCGAAATACCACTCCAGCGCGGTATCGAACTGGTCGGCCTTCATCGGTTCCAGGTCGGGATTGCCGGCCGATCCCGTGCGTCGGGTTACGCCGCCCCCCGTATCCGAAGCGCTCAAGCTCAGGTTCGGGTTCATCTTGTCGAAGCCCGGGCGCGAGATGCCGCGCGAGGCCGCGAAGCGCCACTGCAGCTGGTCGGTCAGCATCCAACGCAGGTTCAGGCTCGGCAACACGTCGGTGTAGGTCTGCTTGGCGTCGATCGGCAGCAGGCCGCCGCCTTCCGCATCCGTGGCGGTGCGCACGCCTTGCGAGTTCACCTCGGTACGGACGATGCGCACGCCGATGTTGCCGTCGAAGGGGATGTCCCCGTCGGTACCGAACCGCAGCACGCCGTAGGCCGCGTAGGTCTTCTCGTTCTGGCTGTTGATGTTGTTGGGCGCGAACACCAGCGGCGAGGCCCCGAACGTCGCCAGCGTCTGTTCGTAGTTGTTGACCGCGTCGTCGGAGGCGGAAAGCGTCGGCCCGAACGCCAGCGAATCGCCGCGGAAGAAATCGGTGATCGGGTTGGCCACCAGCTGCACGTCCGGGTACTGCGAGAATGGGACGCCCAGCGCCATCCAGCGCCACACATTGCCCTTGTTCTCGGCATCGCGGTCCGTATAGCGCACGCCCGCCTTGAAGCTGCGCGCGAAATCGCCGTCGAACGCCAGGTCCATGTCGGCGCGCCAGGCGAACTCGGTGCCCTTGTTGTCGTCCTTGTTGTCCAGGTGGAACTTCCAGCCGGTGTAGTTGGCCGGATCGGTCAGGTAGCCCGCGCCGCCGCTGGCATCGGTTACCGACAGGCGCGGCAGGTCGCCGCTGAAATCGATGGTGTAGAACGGCACCGCCGTCATGCCGGTGCCCAGGATGTAGCGCGTACCCTTGGTGGTCGCATCGACGTACTGCAGGTCGGTGCTCAGGGTCAGGCTGGGATTCACCGTCCATTTCGCGCCCAGCGAGTAGTCGGTGGTCACCGAGTGGCGCGTGGTCAGGCTGGTGTTGGAATCGGCCGGCGTATCCCGGAAGGTGCCGCTGACGAACTCGTTGCGGTCGTTGACCACGATGTCGTCGTAGCCCTTCATCGCGTCCTGGCCGCTATAGGCGAAGAACGAGTAATCGTGCCAGCGGAAGTCGTAGTCCGAGCGCAGCACCTGCGCGGTGACTTCCACGTCGTCGTTGGGGCGCCACTGCAGCGCGAACGCGCCGGTCTTGCGCTTGCGCTCGCCCACCGTGGTGTTGATGCCCGCACCGTGCGGCACCGAGATTTCCTGGCCTTCGTAGCCCGGCAGGTCGGTCTGCGTGTACCACGGTTCGACCGAGATGGTGTCCTGGCGGAACGGACTGGTCTGCTGCGAGTAGTTCACCAGCAGGCCGATCTCGCCGATGCCGGTCTGCCAGCGGTCGCTGTACATGCCGGAGAACGCCGGCTTGCTGTCGTCGGCCAGGTCGTAGTGGTTGTACTGCACGCTGCCGGCGATCTTGCGGCCGTCGTAGTCGAACGGCAGCCGCGTGCGCAGGTCGACCGTGCCGCCCAGGCCGCCCTCGATCATGTCGGCCGACGGGTTCTTGTAGACGTTCACGCCGGCCAGCAGCTCGGCCGACACGTCCTCGAAGCTCAGCCCGCGGCCGTCGTTGGCGGTGAAGATGTCGCGGCCGTTGAGTTCGGTGCGCACCTGGGTCAGGCCGCGGATCGCGATCGAGCTGCCTTCGCCGTAGTTGCGCGAGATCTGGATGCCGGAGATGCGCTGCAGCGCCTCGGCGACGTTGTTGTCCGGCAGCTTGCCGATGTCCTCGGCGACGATCGAGTCGACGATCTGCTCGGCGTTCTGCTTGACCAGCTGCGCCTTGGTGACGCTGGAGCGCGTGCCGGTCACCTGCACGGTATCCAACTGGGTCGCGTCCTGCCCGGGAGCTTCCTGCGCATAGGCGTTCGCGCTCAGGAACGCGGCGATGCTGGCCGCCATGATCGAACGGCGGACTTCACGGATGGACTGCGAAGCCACGAGGCGGCCGGCCGGAACACGGCCATGATGTGCTGACATGGAACTCCCTCCCAGGATGCATGTGTATTGATCTTCGGCAGCGGTCACGCCAGCGGCGGCCCTGCCTCGTTGTAGTGATGACCGCTGCCTGAGCAGGCGCCCGTTGCGGGCACCCTGAATGCGCAAGGGGAATGCCGGAGGCGTTCCGTCACGGGTCGGCGGGGAGCATAGAAGCCGTTTTCAGGCCGGACCAATGAAATATTTACGGACAAATATCAGCATATTGCATATCTGAACGATCATTGCACGTATGGATAGGCATGGAGTCCGCGTCCGTTCTCTGCCCCAAAACGAAGGCCCGCCGGAAGGCGGGCCTTCGGAAACCATACCAAGCGGAGGTCCTACCAGTTGGCGCGCAGCACCAACGAATAACGGCGATCGTTGACGAACCAGCCACGCGTATATAGACGCTTGTCGATCTCGCCGTCGGCATAACCGGACGGTCCCATCAGCACCTTGGTGACGGTATCGGTCAGGTTGTTGGCCTGGAGGCCGATCTGGATGTTCTTGGTGATGCCATAGAACACGGACGCATCGAGTTGGCCGAAGTCGTCCGACCAGGTCGGAAGCCCCGTGGCCGCATCGCTGGTGGTCAACAGGTACCGGGAACGCCAGTTGTATGCCAGCCGAGCCGACAACCGGTATTTCTCGTAGATCAGGGCCGCGTTGTAGCTGTTCTTCGACAGGCCCTCGAGCGGCAGGGTTGTCATCACATCGACCGGCGCCTTGGTCACCGGGGTGACCAATTTCAGCGGCGAACCCTCGCTATCGATGTAGGTATAGTTGCCGCTGACACCGAAGCCGCTCAGCCATCCCGGCAACGAGTCGAAGAACTGGGTATAACCGAACTCGACACCCTTGATCTTCCCGTTGTCCATGTTGTACGGACGCGTGACCTGCCATTCGGCGTCGTCATAGACCTCGGTGCGCACCTCGCGCGCGATGTAGTTCTTCACGTCCTTGTAGAACGCCGTTACGTACAGCATGTCGGTATCGTCGAAGTACCACTCCAGGGCGGTATCGAACTGGGTCGCGCGCATGGGATCCAACAGCGGATTGGAGCCGTCACCTGTCCGCGTGAGGATCTCGCCGGTCTCCTGGTCGGTGGTCACCGCAAGCCGCAGGTAGGCCTTCAGGTCGTCGAAGCTGGGACGGGCGATCGCCTTGGAAGCGGCGAAGCGCCACTGCAGGCTGTCCGTGAACTTGACGCGCAGGTTGAGACTCGGCAGCACGTCCGTGTAGCGATTGTTGCCGTCGTTTTCGAAGTACTGGCCCTGGTAGCGTTGCTGCCATTGCTCGCTCGCACTGGTGCCCGCCACATTGGGCAGCTGCCACCAGCCGTCGGCCTCGCCCCGGGTCTGCACGACGCGGACGCCGACGTTGCCATCGATAGGGAACCGCGTCTCGTCGTTGCCGAAATACAGGACGCCGTAGGCCGCCTGGGTACGCTCGTGCTGCCGGTTGACGTCGCCGATCAGGTACTGGACCGGCGTCCATCCAGAACCGCGCGCATCCACGATCGGCTTGATCAGCGCCGCGGCTCCGCTGTAGTCCTTCACCATGCCAACGTTCGGGAACCACATGTTGGTCGGAATCGAGACCTTCCCATTGAAGAAGTCGGAGAAGTTGTAGAGCGAGGACTGGTCGGTC
Organism: Xanthomonas boreopolis; assembly: GCA_014654535.1. GTDB lineage: Bacteria > Pseudomonadota > Gammaproteobacteria > Xanthomonadales > Xanthomonadaceae > Pseudomonas_S > Pseudomonas_S boreopolis. The sequence continues at coordinate 86,705 of BNBA01000015.1, read as the reverse complement.
ATGTACTGGTCCAGCCAGGCCAGGCTGGTGGTGCCGTCGGCATTGGGAATGGCCGCCCAGGTCTCGCTGATGGCTTGCCAGTTATAGGCCGAGCTGCGGTTCGTCTGGGAACGGTCGGTGCTGCGCACGCCAAAGCGGAGGGTCCTCAGCCAAGCGCTGTCGAACTGGTGTTCGAAGTCCAGGCGAAGCGCGAGTTCGCGGCCTTTGTTGTTGGCCAGGTGGTCCATCGCCCAGAACCAGTAGTAATTGTCCCGGTTCGCGGTGAAGTCCGTGTTGGCGATGTCCACCTGCGGGTACTTCCCGCTCAGGTCGAAATTGATCGAGGGCAGGTAGATGCTCTGCGCCACGGTGAAGTCGAGCTGGTCGCTCTTGGACTGCACCAATTGCGCGTCGAACTGCACCGTGTCGTTCTCGGTGAGATAGCGCTTGAAGCCTGCCGAGATATCCTGAGTGACGGTCTTCTGTGTTGCGTAGCGGGTGTCGTCGACGAACTTGACGGCCTCGCTCTCGGGCAGTCGCCCGTCCGTGACGCCGCCCTCCCCGCGCCACGAGGTGGACACCGGGTTGCCGCTCACGAACACGCCGTTCGCGTCGTAGGTATAGGTGGTGCCGGTCGCCGGGCGCAGGTCGGGGGTATAGTCGTTGAAGAACGACGCATGCTCGGTCCAGTTCATGTCGTACTTGGACCGCAGGTACTGCAGGTAGAACTCGGTATCCTCGTTCGGCCGCCACTGGAAAGCCGCTGCGATGCCCTGGCGCTTGCGTTCGAAGTCCAGCCGGCGCCAGTTCACGCCACCGGGCACGTAGACGCTGTCGAGCCCGGAACCGGCCAGCACCGCATCCGTGTTCGCCTGGCCGTCGCCGCGCTTGAAGCGGTAGAACGGTTCCACCTGGATGCCGTCGCTTTCGGTGGCCAGTTCCGAGTAGGCCAGGTCGATCATCGCGCCGACCTCGCCGATGCCGGTGTTCCAGCGGTCGCTGAACAGGAACGAGCCGGACGGCTTCTTCTCCTTGCTCATGTCGCCATAGTTCACGTCGACCGTGCCGGCGACCTTCCGGCCGGGGAAGTCGAACGGCTTGTACGTGCGCAGGTTGACGGTGCCGCCAAGGCCGCCCTCGATGATCTCCGCCGACGGGTTCTTGTACACGTCCACGCCAGCCATCAGTTCGGCCGGCACGTCCTCAAAGCTCAGCCCGCGCCCACTGTTGGCGCTGAAGATATCTCGGCCGTTCAGCTCGCCGCGCACCTGGGTCATGCCGCGGATCATCACTCCACTGCCTTCGGCCGAGAAGTGGTCCGGGTCGTTGCGCGCCATGAAATGGTCGATGGTCACGCCACTCACGCGCTGCAGCGTCTCGGTCACCGAGCGATCAGGCAGCGCGCCGATGTCCTCGGCGCTCACCGAGTCGACGATCTGCGCCGCGTCGCGCTTTATCACCTGTGACTTGATCAGGCTGGCGCGCACGCCGCGCACTTCGACCGTGTCCAGATTGACCGCCTCGTCCTTCTTCCCGCCACCGGCATCATCCTGCGCCCCGGCCTGCTGCGCGAATGCTGGCATCGCCAACTGCATGGCGATCGCCGCTGCCAGCAGCGTGCGCTGCGACAGATAAGCATGACGCGGGCGCACGCCCGTCCCCGCCGACGTACGGCTTGCATGTATCGACATCGCAACTCCCTCCCAGGAAACGACGAAACCACGAGTTTTTGTCAACAGGCAAGCAAACGACCTGCCTTGCCGTGCTGCCCCTCTGCCGCGTGCAGCACACCTCTGTTGGGGGCCCGCACCCGACGTCACGTCGCTCCGGCGCTGCCCGCTACAAACCTACGGGCAGCGCTGTCATCTACACCAATAAAAAAAACTGCAATACATATACGTTTTCGAAATCCCCCGACATAAATCGATAAGGAAAACGTTTACGACCACTTCCTGGATCGCGTTCATCGAGGAAGGTATTCGCGACGAATCGCGGCCGTCCCCGCCCTTCGCGGATCGGCGTTGCGCCATGCAACAAGCTCGAGCGCGGCGGCATCGCCACCCGCCTACGCCCTCGGTTCCGGATAGAGCCGGCGGGCGGTGGTCCGCAATGCCTGGAGGATGCGTTCCGCGCCGGGCGGGAGGATGTAGTCGCGGCGGCGGATGATGCCGAACGATTCCATGCGCACCCCCAGCTCGATCGGCAGGATCGTCAGCATCTTGGCCTGGACCAGCGGCGCGACCGCGTCCGCCGGCAATGCGGTCAGCAGGTCGCTGCCGCGCAGCAGGTTGGTCGTGACCGGCAGCGAGGACGTCTCGATGGTGTTGCCCGGCGCGTGCAGCCCGTGCTCCAGGAACATCGAGTCCAGGCGCGTCCGCAAGATGCTGTCGGCGGGCGGCAGGATCCAGCCGTAGCGCAGCAGGTCGGCGTGCTGCAGGCCGCTGCGGTTCGCCAGCGGATGGCCGGCGCGGGCCACGACCGAATGCGGCTCGTCCGCCAGCGGCTCGAACTCCAGTTCGCCGGCGCCTTCCGGGCCCAGGATGCGGCCGATCACGATGTCGAGCTGGCCGTCCAGCAGCTTGGCCACCAACGGGCGGCTGTAGTCCATCTCCACGCGCACCAGGATGTCCGGGTACTCGCGCTTCACCTCGGCGATGGCCTGCGGCACCAGGTTGCTGCCGGGATTGACTACTGTCCCGATCGAAGCCTGGCCCATCCGCCCGCTCTTGAGCGCGGCGATCTCCTCCTGGGCGCGGCCGATCTCGGACATCGCGGCGCGCGCGCGCCGGATCAACACTTGCCCGTACCAGGTCGGCTCGACGCCGCGTGCATGGCGCTCGAACAACTTCACCCCGAGCATGTCCTCCATCTCGGCCAGCAGCTTGGACGCCGCGGGCTGGGTCATGCTGGCGGCTTCTGCCGCGCGCAGCACGGAGCGCTGTTCATACAGGTGCAGCAACAGCAACAACTGACGGGTCTTCAGACGGGAAGCATTGAACCAGGGCGTACCGGGACTTGCCATTGGGGACTCGCTGCGTTGGTGTATTCACGAGGGGAATAGGATATGACGAAAAATTCATTTGCAGCACATATCTCGCCCGCGCGAGGCTAATCATCGCCGATGCTGGAGCCCCACTCCTTTCTGCGGCAGGAGAATGAATGCGGAACCTTGGCCGCCCTCGGCGGACCGGTTTCCAGGAACATCAGGAGGAGTGACATGACGCCAACCCTTCGACCGTCATCGGGTCGCCGGCGCCTTGCGCGTGGTGTCCACGCGTGAGCGATCTGTTGGCCGGCAAGCCCGCCCCCGTGACCGGCGCCGGCATTGCCGCCGCATGGCCGCCCGCCGGGCCATCGCCGGCGCCGAAGCCCTTCCGAGCGCCATCGACGTCCTGGTCGATGGCGACCGTTCCCCCGTTCCACCACGAGTGATGCCATGACCCCTGCCTCCGCCTCCTTCAAGCTGCCCCTGGTCGCGATCCTGCGCGGCATCACGCCGGAGGAGACCTCCGCCCACGTCGGTGCGCTGGTCGAGGCCGGCTTCGACGCGATCGAGATCCCGCTCAATTCGCCGCGCTGGGCGGAGAGCATCGCGCTGGCGCAACGCGAATACGGCGACCGCGCCTGGATCGGCGGCGGTACCGTGCTGCGCAACGAAGACGTGGACGCGCTGGCCGACATCGGCGCGCGCTTCATCGTCACCCCCAACACGCGCCCCGCGCTGATCCGCCACGCGGTCTCGCGCGGATTGGTCGTGCTGGCCGGCTTCGCCACCGCCAGCGAGGCGTTCGACGCGATCGACGCCGGCGCGCAACTGCTCAAGCTGTTCCCGGCCGCGACCTACGGCGGCGGCCACGTGCGTGCGCTGCGCTCGGTGCTGCCGGCAAGCGTGCCGGTCTACGTCGTCGGCGGCGTTACGCCTGCCAATCTCGCCGATTTCCTCGCCCAGGGCGCGGCCGGCGCCGGCATCGGCGGCGAGCTGTACCGGCCCGCACAACCTCTCGAAACCACCCAGTCGCAGGCACGCGCGTTCGTGCAGGCCTACCAGGAAGCCCAGGGATGAAGATCACCCGCCTCACCACCTATCACGCCGCCCCGCGTTGGCTGTTCCTGAAAATGGAGACCGACGAAGGCATCACCGGCTGGGGCGAGCCGGTCATCGAAGGACGCTCGCGCAGCGTCGAGGCCGCCGTGCACGAGCTGTCCCATTACCTGGTCGGCAAGGACCCGCGCCGCATCAACGACCTGTGGCAGACCCTCTACCGGGGCGGCTTCTACCGCGGCGGCGCGATCCTGATGAGCGCGATCGCCGGCATCGACCAGGCGCTGTGGGACATCAAGGGCAAGCTGCTGGGCGTGCCGGTCTACGAACTGCTCGGCGGCCTGGTGCGCGACAGCATGAAGACCTACCGCTGGGTCGGCGGCGACCGCCCGGCCGACATCGTCGCGCAGATGCAGGCCTATCGCGAACTGGGCTATGACACCTTCAAGCTCAACGGCACCGAGGAGATGAAGCTGATCGACACCCCGCGCGCGGTCGATGCCGCCGTGGCCAAGATCGCCGGCATCCGCGACGCGCTCGGCGACGGCGTGGACTTCGGCATCGACTTCCACGGCCGCGTCGGCCCGGCCATGGCCAAGGTGCTGCTGCGCGAACTGGAGCCCTACAAGCCGCTGTTCGTCGAAGAACCCGTGCTCGCCGAACAGGCCGAGCACTATCCGCGCCTGGCGGCGAGCACCTCGATCCCACTCGCGGCCGGCGAGCGCATGTACTCGCGCTTCGAGTTCAAGCACGTCCTGCAGGGCGGCGGCATCGCGATGCTGCAGCCGGACCTCTCGCACGCCGGCGGCATCACCGAGTGCGTCAAGATCGCCGCGATGGCCGATGCCTACGACGTCGGTTTCGCGCCCCACTGCCCGCTCGGCCCGATCGCGCTCGCCGCCTGCCTGCACGTGGATTTCGTCTCGCACAACGCGGTGCTGCAGGAGCAGAGCATCGGCATCCACTACAACGAAGGCGCCGACTTGCTGGACTACGTCCTCAACAAGGAAGATTTCCAGTGCACCGCCGGCAGTATCGCCGCGCTGCCCAAGCCCGGCCTGGGCGTGGAGATCGACGAAGAGATGCTCAAGCGTGCGAACGAGAACCCGCCCGACTGGCACAACCCGGTATGGCGCCATGCCGACGGCAGCATCGCCGAATGGTAGGTGACCGCGTGGAACCGATCGTGGCGACCCTGGCGGTCGACAGCCGTTGTACCCATGGCGAAGGCGTGATCTGGTGCGAGCGCCGGCAGGCGCTGTTCTGGGTCGACATCAGCGGGAAGCGGATCTGGCGCCACGACCCGGGCAGCGCGCGGACCCTGCAGTGGACCCTGCCCGACCGCCCTGGCTGCCTCGGCCTGCTCGAGGACGGCCGCCTGCTGGTGGTCATGGCCAAATCGATCGCCCTGGCCGATCCGGCCGCGCCGGCCGGCGAATTGCCGCTGCGGCACCTGGCCGATGTCGAGCCCGGCGACCCGCATACCCGCAGCAACGACGGCCGTGCCGATCGCCATGGCAATTTCGTGTTCGGCACCATGGACGAGCATGCCGAGAAGGCCGGGCGCGGCGCGTTCTACCAGTTCTCGCTGCGCCACGGCCTGCGCCGGCTGCCGCTCGGCGGCGTATCGATTCCCAACTCGATCTGCTTCAGCCCGGACGGCCGCACGATGTACTACTGCGACTCGGTACGTCCGCAGATCCTCTGCTGCGACTACGACCCGGACGCCGCGCATGCGGCCAACCCGCGCGTGTTCGCCACGCTCGACCTGGGCGATGCCGAACCCGACGGCTCCATCGTCGACGCCGAAGGCTTCGTCTGGAACGCGCAATGGCGCGCCTGGCGCGTGGTGCGCTACCGCCCGGACGGAAGCGTCGACCGCATCGTCCGGATGCCGGTCAAGCACCCGACCTGCAGCGCCTTCGGCGGCAGCGCGCTGGACCGCCTGTACGTGGTCAGTTCCCGGCTGGACCACACCCCGTCCGAACTGGCGGATACGCCCTCCTCCGGCAGCCTGTTCGAATGCAGCCCCGGCACGGCCGGCCTTCCCGAAAGCCGGATCGCCCTCGCATGATCGCCGTCGACTGGGGTACCAGCAGCCTGCGCGCCTACCGCCTCGACGCACAGGGGCAGGTCGTCGACGCGCGCCGCAGCGACCAGGGCATCCTCGCCAGCGCCGGCCATTTCGCCGAGGTGTTGCGCGGGCAGATCGACGGATGGCCAGGCGATCTCCTGCTGTGCGGCATGATCGGCAGCCGCAACGGCTGGATCGAACTGCCGTACCTGCCCTGCCCGGCCGACACGCCGGCGTTGGCGGCGGCGATGCAACGGCACGAGGATGCCAGCCTGCCCGGCCGCCACCTATGGTTCGTGCCCGGCGTCGCCACCCGCGAACGCAGCGGCGTACCCGACGTGATGCGTGGCGAGGAAACCCAGATCGTCGGCCTGCTGCCTACGCTCGGCCCCGGCCGGCACACCGTCTGCCTGCCCGGCACGCACTGCAAGTGGGCGCGCGTCGAGGGCGGCCGGCTGGTCGACTTCGCCACGACCATGACCGGCGAACTCTACGCGCTGCTGCGCCGGCACAGCATCCTGGGCAAGCTGATGGACGGCGATGGCGACGACCTGCACGAGGACGCCTTCGAACGGGGCGTGACGCGCAGCGGCGAGCCGGGCGGGCTCGGCCATCACCTGTTCGGCACGCGCACGCTGGGCCTGTTCGAGCGCCTGCCCTCCAACGCGCTGGCGTCCTACCTGTCCGGCATCCTGATCGGCCACGAAATCCGCGACCGCCAGCCGATCGGCGACGTGGTGCACCTGGTCGGCGGCTCGGGCCTGGCCCAGCGCTACGCACGCGCCCTGGGCCTTCTGGGCGTGGGCTCCATGCGCCATGGCGAAGACCTCGCCGCCACCGGCCTGCACCTGCTGGCGCGCCAGCGGGGCCTGTGACCGGGAAGGCGCCATCGTGCCGGCGTTGAGAACCATCCGCACCTGGCCCGCCCGACTGTTCTAGAATTGCCCGGCTTAACGCTGGACCTCCTCATGCCTTTTGTTGTCACCGAAAACTGCATCAAGTGCAAATACACCGACTGCGTCGAGGTATGCCCCGTCGATTGCTTCCATGAAGGCCCCAACTTCCTGGTGATCGACCCCGACGAGTGCATCGATTGCACGTTGTGCGAGCCGGAGTGCCCGGCGAACGCGATCTACCCGGAAGACGACGTCCCGGCGGGCCAGGAGAACTTCGTCGCCCTCAATGCGGAGCTGGCCAAGGCCTGGCCGGTGCTGACCGTACGCAAGGAACCGATGCCCGATGCCGCCGACTGGGACGGCAAGCCGGGCAAGCTGTCGCTGCTGGAGCGCTGAGCGCGCGAGGGCGGCCGGTAACCGGCAAGTCCCCTTCCAGCGTACGAAAACGGGCGCCATCGGCGCCCGTTTTCGTACGCTCTCGCGAGCGGCTCAGTTGCCGCCGAGCTTGGCCTTCAATGCCGCGATCAGCTTGACCGGCGCCTCGGCCGTGGCCGGCAGCCCGCGCGGATCGACCGCCGAGACATAGCTCCCGGCATCGACCGTGGTGACGCGCACCAGGAAGTTGCTGCCTTCGTAGCTCACGTCGAACGAACCCAGCATCTGCGCGCGGCTGGCGATGGTCACGCCCTCGATCTGGCCGAGCGCGTCGCCGACCTGGCCGAACACGGCGTCCTTGCTGCCGCTGACGATGAAACCGCTGTTGTTGCTGGCGGCGGCCGGCTGCGAAGACGCGGCCTGCCCCTGCACCGCCGAGGCCAGCGCCGGCACCTTCATCGCGCCGGACGTGTCGGGCACGTTCAGGTCCGGCGGCACTTCGAGCGGGCGCTGCTCGGCCGGCAGCGCATAGTCGCCGCGGGCCCCCTTCTTGAACCAGCTGCAGCCACTCGTGGCAGCGACGGCGGCGGTCGCCAGCAACGCGAGCGACAGCACGCGGACGGAGGAAACGGTATGACGCATCGGTAAATCTCCTGGGTCAGGCCGCGAGGCGTTCGCGGCTGGAAAGTTCTTCCAACGCCCTGGCCTGCGCGGCCAGGCGGTCGGCGGCCGCATGGTGCGGCTCGGACAGCGGCAGCAACGGCAGCCGCAGGCCATGGCCGATCCCGGCCCGCTGCAGCAACGCCTTGACCGGGATCGGGTTCGATTCGATGCCGCAGAACTCATGGAACTCGCGCAGGCGCGCGTCCCAGGCCTCGGCCGCGGCGCGATCGCCCGCGCGCGCCAGGTCGCACAGGCGGCGGTAGGCGCCCGGGAGCGCGTTGGAACCGACCGAGATCAGGCCGTCGCCGCCGGCGAGCATGGCGCGCGCGGCCGTGCCGTCGTCGCCGCTGAGCACCGCGAAGCTCTCGCTGCGCAACGCCAGCAGCGCCTGCATGCGCTCCGGCTCGGCGCGCGCTTCCTTGATGCCGACGATGTTCGGGTGCCCGGCCAGGGTCGCCACCGTTTCCGGCAGCAGGTCGCACCCGGTGCGGCCCGGCACGTTGTACAGCACCACCGGCAGGCCGCCGTTCTCGGCGACGGCCAGGTAGTGCGCTTTCAGTCCTTCCTGGGTGGGGCGCACGTACGGCGGCGTCACCACCAGCGCGTACTCGGCGCCGTTGGCGGCCGCGCGGCGGGTCTGCGCCACGGTCTTGGCGGTCCCGGACAGGCCGGTACCGGCCAGCACCGGCACGCGCCCGGCCACGCGGGCGACCGCCGCGCGCAGGACCAGGTCGTATTCGTCGTCGGACAGGGTGGCCGCCTCGCCGGTGGAACCGGCCACGACCACGCCTTGGATGCCCGCATCCAGTTGCTGGTCGAGCAGGCGATGCCAGGCGTCCAGATCGAGAGCGCCATCGGGACCGAAGGGGGTCGCCAGCGCGGTGATGATGCCGGAAAGTGACAAGATGGAAACGGCTCTGTGCGTGGTGAAAGGCCCGCCGGGGCGGGTTCGGGGCATCCCGCATGTTACTTGCGGCGCGAAAGCACGGGCAAGTATGCTGCGCACAGCGCACCGGGCCCTGCCGGCCGCCATTCAGCCTTACCTCGCAATGCCGGAATCCCCTTTGACCGACTCCACGCCCCGGCCTTCGCCGAACGAAAACCACCTCCTGATCAACGCCTACACGACGCATCCGGAGTCCCCCCTGCTGCCCGTGACCCGCCGCATCGCCGACAGCGGCTGCAACCTCGTGGACGCGCGCCTGGCCACCGTGGGCCGCGACGTCTCGGTCACCGCGCTGGCGACGGGGTCGTGGGATTCGGTCGCCAAGCTGGAAGCGATGCTCACGCGCCTGGAGCGCGAGGAAGGACTGAAGCTGATCTGGTACCGCACCGGTCCCAAGCAGACCCAGTCCAACCTGCTTCCCTACATCGTCGAAGTCATCGCCGCCGACAAGCCGGGCATCCTGTTCCAGCTGGCCGATTTCTTCGACCGCCAGGGCATCACCATCGAGAACCTGCAGAGCTCGCGCTACCGCGCGATGCAGACCGGCGCGGAGATGTTCTCGGCGCAGGTGACGATCGGCGTGCCGGCGAACATGCACATCGCCGCGCTGCGCGACGACTTCCTCGAGTTCTGCGACCACCTCAACCTCGACGCGATCATGGATCCGATGAAGTTCTGATCGCCGGAGCCGCGATGGCCATCGAGATATCCGCACTGGACCCGCTGCCTGCCGCCCCCCGCGCCGATACCGATTGGAACGTCGACGGCCCCATGCCGTGGGGCCACTCCTGTACCGACATCGACGCCGGCGCGCTGCGCCGGCTTGGCGCAGCGTCCGCATGGCAAGGCTGCCGCCCGGGCGCGGCGGCCTGCGACCGCGTGGACGCCGGTCCGCCTCCCCACTGATTCCCCGCTTCCCAATCCTGGTCGAGGAGCCATGACTGAATCACGGATCGAATTGCCGGCCTCGGTACTGAACCTTCCGCTCGCCTTGTCCGGCGGCGCCGGCACCACCCTGGCCGAACAGGCCGGCCACTGGCTGGTGCTGTACTTCTACCCCAAGGACAGCACCCCGGGCTGCACCACCGAAGGCCTGGACTTCAACGCGCTGCTGCCCCAGTTCAAGCGCGCCGGCGCGGTCGTGCTGGGCGTCTCGCGCGACTCGGTGAAGTCGCACGACAATTTCTGCGCCAAGCAGGGGTTCCGCTTCCCGCTGGTCAGCGATGCCGACGAGGCGCTGTGCAAGGCGTTCGATGTCATCAAGATGAAGAACATGTACGGCAAGCAGGTGCTCGGCATCGAGCGCAGCACCTTCCTCATTTCGCCGGACAGTCGTATCGTGCAGGCGTGGCGCAAGGTCAAGGTGGCCGGCCACGCGGAAGCCGTACTCGAAGCCCTGAAGGCACACGTCAAGAAGTGATCGCACCCGCTCCCTGCAAACGCCATCACCCTGCACCGCAGGCCGTGATGGCTTGCCCCTGTCCCTCACCCAGGAACCGATGATGACCCGAGGCAAGCGCATCTACGTGCTGGACACCAACGTGCTGATGCATGATCCGACCGCGCTGTTCAAGTTCGAGGAGCACGACGTCTTCCTGCCGATGCAGGTGATCGAGGAGCTGGACAACGCCAAGAAGGGCACCTCCGAAGTCAGCCGCAACGCCCGCCAGGTCAGCCGCTTCCTCGACGAACTGCTGGGCAGCGCCAGCGCCGAGCAGATCCAGGCCGGCATCACCCTCAGCCACCCGCAGGGCATCCAGCTCAAGGGCCAGTCCGGGATCGGCAAGCTGTACTTCCAGACCACCGCCAGCGAGCCCGGGCGCACCTTCGGCAACGTCATGCCGGACAACAAGATCCTCGCCGCGGTGCTGGAATTGCGCGAGGCCCACCCCGAGGTGCCGGTGGTGCTGGTGTCCAAGGACATCAACCTGCGCATCAAGGCCTCGATCAGCGGCCTGGTGGCCGAGGACTACGAGAACGACCGGGCGCTGGACGATTTCAGCCTGCTGTTCACCGGCGCGCTCGAGCTGCCGGAGGACTTCTGGCAGAAGCACAACCAGGACCTGCGCAGCTGGAGCGACAAGGGCCGCACCCATTACGAGATCCGGCTCGCCGAGGACGAGGATTTCTATCCGAACCAGTACCTGTACCTGCCGGGCGACGACGAAGTCGAACTGCGCGTGGCCAAGCTCGCCGGAGGCAAGGCGACGCTGAGCCTGGTCGAGGACTACCGCACCGGCCAGCACGCGGTCTGGGGCATCGCCGCGCGCAACCGCGAGCAGAACTTCGCGCTCAACGCCCTGATGGACCCGGAGATCGACTTCGTCACCCTGCTCGGCACCGCCGGTACCGGCAAGACGCTGCTGGCGCTCGCCGCCGGCCTGGCGCAGACCATGGACCAGCAGCGCTACCGCGAAATCATCATGACGCGCGCCACCGTCAGCGTCGGCGAGGACATCGGCTTCCTGCCCGGAACCGAGGAGGAGAAGATGACGCCGTGGATGGGCGCGCTGACCGACAACCTGGAAGTGCTGACGCACAACCAGGAAGGCGGCGCCTGGGGACGGGCCGCCACCAACGACCTGCTCGCCAGCCGCATCAAGATCCGCTCGATGAACTTCATGCGCGGCCGCACCTTCCTGTCGCGCTACCTGATCCTGGACGAGGCGCAGAACCTCACGCCCAAGCAGATGAAGACGCTGATCACCCGCGCCGGCCCCGGCACCAAGATCGTATGCCTGGGCAACGTCGAGCAGATCGACACGCCCTACCTCACCGAGACCACCTCCGGCCTGACCTACGCGGTCGACCGCTTCAAGGCCTGGCCGCACAGCGCGCACGTCACCTTGCGCCGCGGCGAGCGTTCGCGCCTGGCCGACTACGCTTCGGAGGTCCTGTGATCCGCCAAGCGCTTTGCCTGGCAGCCGCGGGCGCATTGCTCGCCGGCTGCGCCACCCGTGGGCCGGCCATGGTGCCGACCCAGGCCAAGAGCGGGCAATCGTGGGTGATCACCCGCCCGCTCGTCGCCGCGGAAGTGCTGGACACCTGCTCCCGCGACAGCCCGGGGCGCCACATCGGGGAAGTGACCGGCTTCTGGGCCCCCAGCCGCCAGCAGATCGACCAGCTGGAAGCGGCGCTCGGCCGGTTGCGCCCCACGATCGCCGCGCCGGAAAAATCGGATCGCCAGTACGTGGGCATCGAATCCGGCGGGCGCCGGCTGATCTACATCAACGCCTTCCGCCTGCCCGACCATTCCGACCTCGATCCCGGCAGGACCGCCATCCGCGTCTGCGACGGCGGGAGCAGCTTCTGGGGGGCCGTGTACGATCCACAGACCGGCGAATTCTCGCAGGTGGAAGTCAATGGTCCGCACTGAAGCCCAAGAGCGGACGGGCGCCGTGGGGATCCACCTGCCACGCTGGGTATGGATAGGCGCGATCACGCTCTCGGCCGTGGCCGGCATGGTCAACGTGATCGCCTACCTCGGCGTGGAGCACCAGGTGGTCAGCCACATGTCCGGCACCACCAGCCTGCTCGGCGCGGCCCTGGCGCAAGGCGACTGGAGTGAAGTCCGCCTGCTATGGGGCGTGCTGATCGCCTTCAGCCTCGGCGCGATGCTGAGCGGGTTGATCGTCCAGGACAGCACGCTCCGGCTCGGCAGGCGCTATGGCGTGGTATTGCTGCTGGAATCGCTCCTGTTGCTGGCGGCGATCCCGCTGCTCGGACAGCACCTGGCCTGGGGCATTTTCTCGGCAGCCGCGGCCTGCGGGCTGCAGAACGCGATGGCCACCACGTTCAGTGGCGCAATCGTCCGCACCACCCACCTGAGCGGGATGTTCACCGATCTCGGCATCGGGCTCGGTCACCTGCTGCGCGGCATGCCCTTGCAGGTGCGGCGGCTCACGTTGAGCGGCCTGATCATCGGCGGCTTCCTGTGCGGCAGCCTGTTCGGCACCTGGTTGTTCCAGCGCCTTCACTACCTGTCGCTGCTGGTCCCCGCCTGCATCACCGGCCTCACCGGCGCCGGGTACGTGATCCATCGGCAGTGGACGCTCCACCGTGCCCGGAACCCTCGACCTCGCGTGCGTTGAGGCGCGGCAACGCCGCGGTCTCGAGCGCGCCTCCCGCCAGGCGCGCGCTCGCACCCGGTATCTTGGTTCGGTAGGCTAGCCGGCATGACGCCGATCATTCTCGATCTCCAGGCCGACGATGGGCATCGCTGGCAGTTGGTCGGCCGATTGCCGCCGGCCCCGGTCGCACGCCTGCTATGGCTGCCCGCGCTGGGCGTGGCGGCCCGCCACTACGAACCATGGGCCGACGCGCTCGCCAACCACGGCATTGCCGTGTTCCTGCACGAATGGCGCGGAAACGGCAGCAGTTCGCTGCGTCCGTCCCGCGAACACGACTGGGGTTATCGCGAACTGCTGCTCGAAGACCTCCCTGCCAGCCGCAACGCGCTTTCCAGGCACGCAGGCGAAGCGCCATTGATCGTCGGCGGGCACAGTCTCGGCGGCCAATTGGCGTGCTGCCACGCGGCGCTCTCGCCGGAAGGGATCTCGCGACTGTGGCTGGTCGCCACCGGCACGCCCTACTGGCGCGCTTTCCCGGCACCGGTGCGCTACGCCTTGCCGCTGGTCTATCGCTTCCTGCCCTGGCTGGCCAGGCGCCAGGGCGCGCTGCCGGGAAGGCGCCTCGGCTTCGGAGGCACCGAGGCGCGCGGGCTGATCCGCGACTGGGCCCGCGTGGGCCTGACCAACCACTATGCCGCCGCCGGCCTGCCCTCGGAGCTGGAAACCGGCATGGGGATGCTCGACATCGCGACCACCGGGGTGCTCATGGCCGACGATTGGCTGGCCCCCGAAAGCTCCCTGCAGGCCCTTCTGCGGAAGCTGCACGGTGCAGCGCCCAAGCGCGTCCATCGCCTGGCGCAAGCGCGCCTGGGCACGCGCGCGGACCATTTCAGCTGGATGCGGCAACCCGAAGCGGTGGCGGAGCAACTGGCGCAGTCGCTGCACTGACGCCCGCCCGGACATCCGTCTTCGCCTTCCGCAAGCGCCACGGCCAGGATTGCCCGGCTGCCGGACAAGGAGGTTGACGCATGCCCTTCACACCCGCATAATTCCGCTCCTGACGACGCGCCCGTAGCTCAGTTGGATAGAGTACCTGGCTACGAACCAGGCGGTCGGGAGTTCGAATCTCTCCGGGCGCGCCATCTTCAGGATCGACAAAAAAGACAGCATCCAGTGCTGTCTTTTTGTTTCGAAGCGATCGAGTCGCTTCGAGCCAGTTCAAAACGCGCCCGTAGCTCAGTTGGATAGAGTACCTGGCTACGAACCAGGCGGTCGGGAGTTCGAATCTCTCCGGGCGCGCCATCTTCGAGACGACCTGCGGCAACGCAGGTCGTTTTTTTAAGCCTGCACGAGCGGCCGCGGCATTCCGGCGCCGCTCGCGCCCTGCAACCAGGCGACGTCGTAGCCGGCCTTCCGCCAGTCCGCCAGGCCGCCCCGCAAGGGACGCACGTCCCGATAACGATGCTTCCGCAGCTGCGCGGCAAGCCAGGCCGCGGACACTTCGTCCGGGCAGGCGCAATAGATCACGATGCTCCGCTCGGGCGGATACGCCGCGAGGATGTCGCCGAGCCGGCGCTCGTCCGCGAACACCGCGCCGGGGATCGTGAAAGGCTCCAGCTCGCGGTAGCCGGGCGCGCGGATGTCGAGCACGACCGGCGCGTCCTCGCCCTGCAACAGCGCATGCAGTTCGTCCACGTCGATCCGCGTCGCATCGAGCGAACGCAGCAACGCGCGGCGATGCCACGCGCGCCAGCCGATGTAGGCCACCAGCAACGCCACGACGAGCAGCACCGCACCGGAGCCGAGCTCGGCCAGCAGCGAAGTGACCCGCCCCACCTGGCCATGGAACAGCACGCCGAGTCCCACGCCCACCAGCGCCCACAGCGCCGCGCCCAGCGCGTCGTAGCGGAGGAACGCAGCCGGCCGCACCTGCATCGCGCCCGCCATCGGCACCGACACCATCGACAACCCCGGCACGAACTTGGCGACCGCCAACACGCGCACGCCCCAGCGGCCATAGAAGCGCTCGGTCTTCTTCATGCAACTGTCGCGCGACAGCGATAGCCGGCACAGCGAGCGCAGGGTCGACGTGCCGTAGCGCCGCCCCGCGGCGTACCAAGCCAGATCGCCCAGCAGGCTGGCCGCGACGGACAGCGCCAGCGCGGCAAGGCAGCCGAACCAGGCCGTCGCCCCGCCCTGCAATGCGAAGCCGGCGCCGACCACGATCAACGTCGGCATCGCGGGCACCGGCAAGCCCAGCGACAACGCCAGCACGTTCACGAACACGAGCGCCAGTCCGAACTGCTCCAGCAACGCCTGCATCACCGACTCCAACGCCCCTCGCGATGATGCGGATTATCCCGCTTCAGCCGCGGCGAGCGACGGAACGGTACGTTTCCGCGATCCGGCGTTGCCATTCGTCGAACAGCCCTTGGCGCCGCAGGCGCTGCCGCCACCACGCCAGCGCATTGCCCTCTTCCTCGATCCGCCAGGCGAGATAGAAGGTCTCGTCGGGCTTGCGCTCATCCACCCGGACCGGCACCAGCGCCCCGGCCTCGATGGCCGCCTGCGCGTAAGGCAGGGGCAGGAAGCCATAGCCGAGGCCCGAGCGCTGGAACAGGTACTTGTCGTGCATGCTCGCCACGGTCAGCACGTCCCGTTCCGACAGCAGCCCGACCGTCCTCGGCAGCAGCCGGCGCGCACTGTCCCCCACCGCGATCGCGCGATGCGCCGCCAGGTCGGCGGAAGAGACCTTGCCCGATGCCGCCAACGGATGGTCCGGCGCGACGACGAACACGAAGCCGATCCTGCCCAGCGGCTCGGCGACGTACCCCGCTCCGCTCGGCCCCTCCCCGGCCGCGACCACCAGGTCCACCCGGCGGTCCAGCAGCGCCTCCCAGGTCCCGGACAGCGCCTCGCTCTGCACGCGCAGCCGCGTGTTCGGCGCGGTGTCGCAGAAGGCCCGGATGTCGGGTTCCAGCAGCCACCCCGGAAGCGCCGAATCGATCGCGATCCCGAGATCGGCCTCCCACCCGGAAGCCACGCGGCGCACCCGCTGCTCGAGCTCCTGGGCGGCCTGCAGCAGGTGCCGGCCCTCGCGCAGCAGCTCCCGGCCGGCCTCGGTCGGCCATGCCTTGGGGCCGGAGCGCTCGAACAACTGCACGCCGAGGTCTTCCTCCAGCTTGGCGACCGTGTAGGAGATCGTGGAAGGCACCTTGAACAGGACCTTCGCCGCCCCCGCGAACGAGCCCCGCCGATCGATGGCATCCAGGATCTGCAGGGCGTCCAGGCTGATCTTCATGTTCGACTTTTTCGATTGTATAGCCCAAATCTACTCGCTTTTCCTACCGCGAGAAAAGCCACAGACTTTCGCCAACCCAAAGGAACCTAACGGTTAGGCTCCAGGGACATCATCGATAGAATCGAAAGGAGACCACCATGCTTCAGATCCGCAAGAGCGATACCCGGGGCCGCGCCGAACATGGCTGGCTGTCGTCCCGCCACACGTTCTCGTTCGCCCACTACCACGACCCGCGCCACATGGGCTTCGGCCCGCTGCGCGTGATCAACGAAGACCGCGTGCAGCCCGGCGAAGGTTTCGGCACGCACGGCCACCGCGACATGGAGATCGTGTCCTACGTCCTGTCCGGCGCACTGGAGCACAAGGACAGCATGGGCAGCGGCTCGGTGCTGCATTACGGCGACGTGCAGCGGATGAGCGCCGGCAGCGGCGTCACCCACAGCGAGTTCAACCATTCGCCCAGCGAACCGGTGCATTTCCTGCAGATCTGGCTCTTTCCGGAACGCAACGGCATCGAACCGAGCTACGAGGAAAGGCACTTCGCGCCCGAGGACAAGCGCAACCGGCTGCGCCTGATCGCCTCCCCGGATGCGACCGAAGGCTCGCTGCTGATCCACCAGGACGCGCGCATCTTCGCCTCGATCCTCGACGGCGGGCAGCAGCTCGAGCACGTGCTCGGCCAAGGCCGCGGCGCCTACGTGCAAGTGGCGCGCGGCAGCCTCTCGGTGAACGGCCAGCGGTTGGACCAGGGCGATGCCGCGCAGGTCACCGCAGAGGAACGCATCGTCCTGTCCGGGGGACAGGATGCCGAGATCCTGCTGTTCGACCTGCCGTTGAACTGATGCCGCGCCCAAACGCAAACAACCCGCCGGAAGGCGGGTTGTTCGTAACTGGCGGAGTGAGAGGGATTCGAACCCTCGATAGAGCTTTTGACCCTATACTCCCTTAGCAGGGGAGCCCCTTCGGCCTCTCGGGCATCACTCCGGATTTTCGTCCCCGCCGCGGCGTCGCGCTGCGGGGTGCGAAGAATACCGGTTAACGAGGGCCAACGTAAACCCTCAATGCGAAGATTATTCCTCGCCGGCGCCCGAACCGTGCGAAGTCGGCTCTTCGCCGCGCTGGATGCGCTGGTAGATCTCTTCGCGATGCACCGCGACGTCCTTCGGCGCAGTAATGCCGATACGCACCTGGTTGCCCTTGACGCCCAGCACGGTCACGGTGACCGAATCTCCAATCATCAAGGTTTCGCCAACGCGGCGGGTCAGGATCAACATGTCAGTGGTTCTCCAGGAACTGGCAGGGACTTCCCCGCCAGCATCGGCGCTCCGGACGGAGCGCCCTACAGTCAGAGGAAAAGATTGGAAATGTTAACGGCACCACCACCGACCATCAAGGCGCGGCGCCGATACATTCAGGAGAGGTGCTGCCTGACCCACTCGGTGACTCCGCTGAGAGTCGTGGCAAGGGCGGGCCCGTCCTCGCCACCACCCTGGGCGAGGTCCGGGCGGCCGCCGCCCTTGCCACCGATCTGACCGGCGACATGCGCGATGAGTTCCCCCGCCTTGACCTTGCCCATTGGGCTGCCATTCACACCCGCGACGAGCGCGACCTTGCCGTCGACGACGCCCGCGAGCACGACCACCAGGTCCCGCACCTGCTGCTTGAGGCGGTCGACCGCCTCGCGCAACGCCTTGGCGTCGAAACCGTCCAGGCGCACCGCGATCACCTTTGCGCCGGCCACGTCCACGGCCGAACCGGCCAGATCGGCCGTGGCGCTCGAAGCCACCTTGGCCTTGAGCGCTTCCAGTTCGCGCTCGAGCTTCTTCTGCCGCTCGCCGAGCTGGCGGATCTTGTCGACCACGTCGGCGGCGCTGCCGCCCAGCAGGCTCGCGGCCTCCTGCAAGCGCCGCTCCTCGCCGGCCACGTGATCGAGGGCGCCCCGGCCGGTGACCGCTTCGATACGCCGCACTCCGGAGGACACGCCGCCTTCGGAAACGATCTTGAACAGGCCGATGTCGCCGGTGCGGGCCACGTGGGTGCCGCCGCAAAGCTCCACCGAGGGACCCATCGTCACCACGCGCACGCGTTCGCCGTACTTCTCGCCGAACAGCGCCATCGCGCCCGCGTCCAGCGCGGCCTGCATGTCCATCTGCTGGATGACCACCGCGTGGTTGGCACGTACTTCGTCGTTGACCTGGCGTTCGATCTCGGCAAGCTCCGCGGCCGTCACCGGCTGGAAGTGCGAGAAGTCGAAACGCAGGCGATCCGGCGCGACCAGCGAGCCCTTCTGCGCCACGTGGGTGCCGAGCAGGCCGCGCAGGGCACCGTGCAGCAGGTGAGTTGCCGAATGGTTGAGCACGATCGTGCCGCGGCGCTCCGCATCGACGCTGCCGGACAGCACGTCGCCGATCTTCAGCCTGCCCTGGGCGATGCGGCCTACATGGCCATGGAACTGCCCGGCGAACTTCTGCGTATCGGTCACGTCCAGGCGCATGCCCGGCGCGGCCAGTGTGCCGGTATCGCCGACCTGGCCGCCGGATTCGGCATAGAACGGAGTGCGGTCGGTCAGCACGATGACCTCGTCGCCCTCCGAGGCGGACTCCACCGGGCGGCCATCGCGCAACAACGCCACCACCTTCAGGCCGTCGGCTTCCAGCAGGTCGTACCCGAGGAAGACCGTCGGCGACAGCGCCGCCACCAGCTCGGCCGGCAGTTGCACGCCGCCGCCGAACTTGCCGGCCGCACGGGCGGTTTCGCGCTGCCGCTCCATCGCGGCATCGAAGCCGTCCATGTCCACGCTCATGCCGCGCTCGCGCGCGATATCGGCGGTCAGGTCGACCGGGAAGCCGTAGGTGTCGTACAGGCGGAAGGCCTCGGCGCCGGGGATCACCCCGTCGGCCGCCTTTGCCGCGACCTCGTCGAAGATCTTCATGCCCGCATCGAGGGTCTCCGCGAAGCGCTCCTCCTCGGCCAGCAACGCCCGCGCCACCGTGTCCGCCGCCGCCGGCAGTTCCGGATAGGCCTCGCCCATCTGCTCGACCAGGGTCGGGACCATCTTGCTGAAGAACGGCTGGCGCACGCCGAGCATCCAGCCATGGCGCAAGGCCCGGCGGATGATCCGGCGCAGCACGTAGCCGCGCCCTTCGTTGGACGGCAGCACGCCATCCACGATCAGGAAGGAACAGGCGCGGATATGGTCGGCGATCACGCGCAGCGACTTGTTCTCCAGGTCGGCCGTGCCGGTCAGCTCCGCGGCCTTGCGGATCAACGCCTGGAACAGGTCGATCTCGTAGTTGCTGTGCACGTGCTGCAGGATCGCCGCCAGGCGCTCCAGGCCCATGCCGGTGTCCACGCACGGCGCCGGCAGCGGCACCAGGGTGCCGTCGGGCTGGCGGTCGAACTGCATGAACACCAGGTTCCAGATCTCGATGAAGCGATCGCCATCCTCGTCCGGCGAGCCCGGGGGGCCGCCGGCGATGTGTTCGCCGTGGTCGTAGAAGATCTCGGTGCAAGGACCGCACGGGCCGGTATCGGCCATCTGCCAGAAATTGTCGGAAGCGTACGGGGCGCCCTTGTTGTCGCCGATGCGCACGATGCGCGCTTCCGGCACGCCGATCATGTCGCGCCACAACGCGTAGGCCTCGTCGTCGGTGTGGTAGACCGTGACCAGCAGGCGCTCGGCCGGCAGCTTCCAGACCTGGGTCAGCAGTTCCCAGGCCCAGGCGATCGCTTCCTTCTTGAAGTAATCGCCGAACGACCAGTTGCCCAGCATCTCGAAGAAGGTGTGGTGGCGGGCGGTATAGCCGACCGAATCGAGGTCGTTGTGCTTGCCGCCGGCACGCAGGCAGCGCTGGACGTCGGCCGCGCGCACGTAGCTGCGCTTTTCCGCGCCCAGGAACACGTCCTTGAACTGCACCATGCCGGAGTTGGTGAACAACAGGGTCGGGTCGTTGCCCGGCACCAGCGGTGCCGACGGCACGATGGTATGGCCCTTGCCCTTGAAGAACTCGAGGAAGTCGCTGCGGATCTGGGAGGTGGTGAATTTGGCGGGTGCGTTCATG
The DNA here is from genome assembly GCA_014654535.1 of Xanthomonas boreopolis. Classification (GTDB taxonomy): domain Bacteria; phylum Pseudomonadota; class Gammaproteobacteria; order Xanthomonadales; family Xanthomonadaceae; genus Pseudomonas_S; species Pseudomonas_S boreopolis. Next base: position 66,298 of record BNBA01000015.1, on the reverse strand, counting down.
GGGCTGGCAGTAGGCGGGCGCCGCCGGGACGACGGCACTCCCGGCGGGCACGGAATCGGGACAACCTAAACTGCCAAGGGTATCAGGCCTTGCCTGTTCAGTCCTCAGGATCGAAACGGGTCGCGGCCCGGATACTGTCGCCGTCGAAGCCCCGTCGTGCCAGGAGGTCCGCGGCCTTGCGACGCTGGGCGAGATCGGTTGGCCCGGCCTCGCCGAACCGGCGGCGGACCAGGTCCCGGGCATTCTCGGTCCAGTCGCCTTCGAAAGCCGCCATGGCGGTGACCACGGCATCGCCGTCCAGCCCGTGCGTGGCCAGTTCGGCTCGGATATGCAGCGGTCCATAGCCACTGGCCGCACGGCTGCGCACCAGCGATTCGGCGAACCGGGCATCGTCCTGCCACCCCTCCCCGGCCAGGCGCTCGACCGCTTCGAGGGCAGCCTCCGCCTCGACGCCCCGCGCCTGCAGCTTGCGGGTCAGCTCCTTGCGCGAATGTTCGCGCCGCACCAACAGCCCCAGGGCGCGCTGGAGCGGCGTGGGCGGGGTCCTCGGTTTGCGCTCGGGCTTGGAAGTCATCGTTGGTTCGTCAATGCCGGGCGGCACCCTGTCCATTCGCTCATCCCGTCCCAGGCGAACGTCGCTTTCCGGCCGCGCCGGCCCTTGGCGTGGGAATAGGCAACTCGGCAGCGGTGGCCAGGATCAATCGACGCAACAGATCGGGATCGTCCAGGACCTCGTCCACCACGAACCAAGCCTTTGCTCCAGGATACGGCTTTCCCTCGGTCATCGAGGGCAACAGGCGGCGTCCCGCCTCGGTGGGCTTGAGGAACAAGGAGTTGTCGGCGGCCACGGCCACGAACTTGCCGTCGCAGTACAACCCGTATTCCCCGAACATCTTGCGGCACGTCAGCCGCTGCGGCAGGTCCGCCTGTTCGCGGATGTACTCGATGAACCCCGGGTCGGTGGCCATGGCGGTTCCCTGCAACAACACCGGATCAGCTCGGGCCAGGAAGCGCGCCTTCCCTGGCGCCCGTCCTCCTGGCCTCATCCGGAGTGCCCCGGGCGAGGGACGTCACTGACAGCGTCCCTCGCCCAGAGCGGAAAACACGCGGGGACTCAGTCGTCCAGGTCCTCGCCTTCGTCGCGCGAAGCCTCGGCCGGCTGGAACTTCTCGCGCAGCTCGGCCTCGATCTTGGCCGCCACCTGCGGGTTGTCGCGCAGGTAGGCACGGGCGTTGTCCTTGCCCTGGCCGATGCGCTCGTTGCCGTAGCTGTACCAGGCACCGGCCTTCTCGACCAGCTTGGCCTCCACGCCCATGTCGATCAGTTCGCCCTCGCGGCTGATGCCTTCGCCGTAGAGGATCTCGGTGACGACCTGCTTGAACGGCGGCGCCAGCTTGTTCTTGACCACCTTGATCTTGGTCTGGTTGCCGATGATCTCGTCGCCCTTCTTGATCGAACCGATGCGGCGGATGTCCAGGCGCACCGAGGCATAGAACTTCAGCGCGTTGCCGCCGGTGGTGGTTTCCGGGCTCTGGCCCGGCATCATCACGCCGATCTTCATGCGCAACTGGTTGATGAAGATCACCAGCGTATTGGAGCGCTTGATGTTGCCGGTCAGCTTGCGCAAGGCCTGGCTCATCAGGCGCGCCTGCAGGCCCGGCAACTGGTCGCCCATCTCGCCCTCGATCTCGGCCTTGGGGGTCAGCGCGGCCACCGAGTCGACCACCAGGATGTCCACCGAGCCCGAGCGCACCAGCATGTCGGCGATCTCCAGCGCCTGCTCGCCGGTATCCGGCTGCGACAGCAGCAGCTCGTCGACGTTGACGCCCAGCTTGGCGGCGTAGATCGGGTCCAGCGCGTGCTCGGCATCGATGAAGGCAGCGGTGCCGCCCTGCTTCTGGCACTCGGCGATGGCCTGCAGGGTCAAGGTGGTCTTGCCCGAGGATTCCGGACCGTAGATCTCGACCACGCGGCCCTTGGGCAGGCCGCCGATGCCCAGGGCGATATCCAGCATCAGCGAGCCGGTCGGGACGGCCTCGACGGGCTCGACCACGCGGTCGCCCATGCGCATCACCGAGCCCTTGCCGAACTGCTTCTCGATCTGGCCCAGGGCAGCCGCCAGCGCGCGCTTCTTGTTCTCGTCCATCGTGTGTTCCTCGTCAGTGATCGGAATGGGGTCAATCTAGCGTCGATGTATCGCAAGGGCTGAGACTGCCGGCGACGCGATCGAAATTAATCGGCGGGCGGGTCCGCCGGCACCAGTGCATGCCGGCCGCGAGCGTGGGAAAACCCCACGGCCCGGCCTCGGGCGACGGCCTCAACGGTTCGGCCTCAGCAGGCCGCAATACAGGCCTTCGATCGCGAAATCCTGGTCCGGCAGCACTTCGATCGGGGCGTAGTCCGGATTGCGCGGCAGCAAGCGGATGCGGTCCTTGCCGATCTTCAGCAGCTTGACGGTGATTTCCTCGTCGATCCGCGCCACCACGATCTGCCCCGAACGCGCATCGCGGGTGCGGTGCACGCCGATCAGGTCGCCGTCGAAGATGCCTTCGTCGCGCATCGAATCCCCCTGCACCTTGAGCAGGTAGTCCGGCGAGGGGGAGAACAGCACCCGGTCGAGCACCACGAAATCGTCCGAACCGATGTCGGCGCCGATCGGCAGGCCGGCCGCGACCCGGCCCAGCACCGGCAGGCGCAGGACATCGTCCTGCTGCCGGGCCGACTCGATGGCCTCGACCGCCGGGGCGACCAGGCGGATACCGCGCGCCTGCCCGGGCACCCGCCGGATCGCTCCGGCCTGCTCCAGCGCTTCCAGGTGGTATTGCGCGGCACGCACACCCTTGAAGCCGAAGGCACGCGCGATCTCGGTCTGCGACGGCGGCACGCCATCGGACTCGATGCGTTCGGCGATCATCGCCAGGATCGCCTGCTGGGTGTCGGTCAGGTCCATGATTAGTAGTATTACTACTAATTCAGGCAGCCGCAAGCCCCGATAGCCTCGGACGCCGCCGGTCAGTCCCTGCCGCTGCGCCAGATCGAGATCAGGATCCAGATGCCGCACAGGGCGGCGCCGACGAAGCCGGTCACGCCGATCGCCAGCAGCCACCGGCTGGAAATGCCACCCACGCTGTTCATCACGATCGAGGAACCGATCACCAGGGCCGCGGTGACGATGCCCATGGTCAGGCGGTTGGCGGCGCGGTTGATCTGGGCGCCGAAGGCCTTGAGCGACTGGGTTTCCACATGCAGTTGCAGGCGGCCGCGGCGGGCCGCCTGCAGCAGCCGCTTGAGGTCGCGCGGCAGGTTGCCGACCAGGTCGATGGCGCCGGTCAGGCTGCGCCGGCCCCGCCGCAGCACCTGGCCGGGCGCGAAGCGCTGTAGCAGCGCCCGCTGCAGGTAAGGCCGCGCCTCGCTGGCCATGTCGAAATCGGGATCGAGTTGGCGCCCCATGCCCTCCAGGCTCAGGAACGCCTTGATCATCAGCGCCAGGTCGGCGGGCAAGGTCAGCGCGTGCTCGCGCAGGATCGCGGTGATGTCGGCCAGCATCGCGCCGATCCGCAATTCCTTCAGCGGCACGCCGCGGTACTGGTCGACGAAGGTGCCGATGTCCTGCTGCAGCCGCATCTCGTCGACCTCGATCCCGCCCGCGGCCCATTCCAGCAACACGTCGACGACGATCTCGGCGTCGTGGTCGACCATGCCGTACAGCAACTGCGCGACCTGCTGGCGCCGTTGCTCGGAAATGCGCCCGACCATGCCGAAGTCGATGATGGCGATGCGGCCGTCGCGCATGTAGAAGATGTTGCCCGGATGCGGATCGGCGTGGAAGCAGCCGTCTTCGAGCACCATCTTCAGCACGATGCCGGCGCCGAGCCTGGCCAGCTGCACGCGGTCGAGGCCCGCCGCATCGGCCGCCGCCAGGTCGCGCCCGGGGATGCCATCGACGAAATCCTGCACGTTGAGGCTCTCGCAGGTCCATTGCCAATGCACGGCGGGGATGACCACCTCGGCATGGCCGGCGAAGTTGGCGGCGATGCGCTCGGCGTTGCGGCACTCGGCGGCGAAGTCCAGCTCCCGCCGCAGCGATACCGTGAACTGGTGGACGACCTCCTTCGGTCGGTAGCGCTGCAGGTCCGGCGCGCGCGCCTCGACGATCTCGGCCAGCCTCGCCAGCAAGCGCAGGTCGGCTTCCACCACCTCGCGGATGCCCGGCCGGCGCACCTTCAACACCACGGCGCGGCCATCGTGCAGCCAGGCACGGTGGGTCTGCGCGAGCGACGCCGCCGCCAGGGCCTTCTCGTCGAAGCGCGCGAACGCCTGCTCGGGCGGAACGCCGAGGTCGGCCAGCAACTGGTCGCGGATCCGCTCGAACGGCAGCGCGGGCACCGCGTTCTGCAAGCGGGAAAGCTCGTCGGTCCATTCCGGCGGCAGCAGGTCCACGCGCGTGGCCAGTACCTGCCCCAGCTTCACGAACGTCGGCCCGAGTTCCTCGAGGGCGCGCCGCACCCGCACGGCCGCGGACATGCGCAACATGCCTTCGCCGTTGTGCCAGTGCAGCAGCCGCCCCGCCCGTTCCAGCACGTCGGCCAGGCCGATGCGGCGCACCACGTCGCCGAATCCATGGCGGATCAGCACCGAGGCGATTTCCTGCAGCCGCCCCAGGTCGCGTACCGTGCCGAGCGCATCCCACATCATCGGGCGCGAACTCCACGCTGCCGCGGCAGGCCGTCGATGCTCACAGCAGCGCGCTCAAACCCCGCAGTGCCGCGGCGACGGTCTGCCGGCGCACGGCATCGCGATCGCCGTCGAAGTGGAACACTTCCGCGCTGGCGTAGCCGCCGCGCCGCTTCCAGCCGATCCAGACCGTGCCCACGGGCTTGCCGGCGCTGCCGCCGCCGGGGCCGGCGATGCCGGTGACCGCCACGGCGATGCTCGCCCCGGAATTGGCCAGCGCCCCCGACACCATCTCGATCGCCGTCTCGCGGCTGACCGCGCCATGCGTCTCCAGCGTCTGCGGGCGCACGCCCAGCAGCGCCTGCTTGGCTTCGTAGCTGTAGGCGACCATGCCGCAATCGAACCACGCCGAGGAACCGGCCACATCGGTCATCGCCTTGGCGATCCAACCGCCGGTGCAGCTTTCCGCCGCGACGAGATGTTCGCGCCGGTCGAGCAGTTGCGCCCCCAGCGTTTCGGAAAGCACGCGCAGCTCTGGATCGGAAGGAATGGGCATGGATCTCGCGCCGATGGACCAGGCCCGTCTTTTAACCGAATTCGCAAGCCATGTCTGCCGCCGCCGGCCGGTGCGCCTTCGGCGGCGCACCGGCGTTCATGCTCAATGGTCGTGGTGGAGGTACGCCGCCTGCCTGGGCAGGCGCAGGCTGACCAGGAACGTCACCACCATCATCGCGGTGACGTACCAGAAGAACGCCGGCTCGTGGCCCAGCTTCTTCAGGCCCAGCGCGACGTACTCGGCCGAACCGCCGAAGATCGCGTTGCCCACCGCGTAGGCCAGCCCCACGCCGAGCGCGCGCACTTCCGGCGGAAACATCTCGGCCTTCACGATGCCGGCGACCGAGGTATAGAAGCTGACGATCGCCAGCGCCAGCACGATCAGCGCGAAGGCGGCGACCGGGTTGGCGACATGCTGCAAGGCGGTCAGGATCGGCACCGTGGTCAGCGCGCCGAGCGCGCCGAAGATCAGCATGTTGTTGCGGCGGCCGATGCGGTCGGACAGCATGCCGAACGCCGGCTGCATGCACATGTACAGGAACAGCGCCCCGGTCATCACGAAGCTGGCGGTCTTGATCGGCAGGTGCACCGTGTTGACCAGGAACTTCTGCATGTACGTGGTGAAGGTGTAGAAGATCAGGGAGCCGCCGGCGGTGTAGCCCAGCACGGTGAAGAACGCCGCCTTGTGGCGCCGGAACAGCGCGCCGAGCGATCCCGCGTCCTTCCCCTTGCGCACGTCCTCGCGCTGGGTCTCGCGGAGCGTGCGCCGCAGCAGCACCGACACCACCGCCGCGATCGCGCCGATCACGAACGGCACGCGCCAGCCCCACGCGCGGATCTCCTGCTCGGACAACAGCGCCTCCATCGCCACGATCACCAGTACCGCCAGCAACTGGCCGCCGATCAGGGTCACGTACTGGAACGAGGAGAAGAAGCCGCGCTGGCCCCGCAACGCCACCTCGCTCATGTAGGTGGCCGTGGTGCCGTACTCGCCGCCGACGGACAGCCCCTGGACCAGGCGCGCGACCAACAGCAGCGCCGGGGCCAGGGCGCCGATCTGGGCGTGGGTCGGCAGGCACGCGATCATCAGCGAGCCGCCGCACATCATCGACACCGAGATCAGCATCGAGGACTTGCGCCCGTAGCGGTCGGCGACGCGCCCGAACAGCCATCCGCCGATCGGGCGCATCAGGAACCCGGCCGCGAACACGCCGGCCGTGTTCAGCAACTGCGCGGTGGTATCGCCCTTGGGGAAGAACTCGGCGGCGAAGTAGATCGCGCAGAACGCATAGACATAGAAGTCGAACCACTCCACCAGGTTGCCCGAGGACGCCGCCATGATCGCGAACACGCGATGGCGTTTTTCCTCGGCGGTGTAGTGCGGAACCGCGGCGACCGGCTGCTCGGACATCGGAGGAACTCCGTGATGGCCCTGGACTCCGGGCGATCATGCGCCAGGCGAAGTGAATGCCCCGGCACGCCGTGCCGCCCGGATCCCCCGCCTACCGGTCCTGCCGCCCCGGGGCGCATGCCCAGGGCGCTACCACTCCCGCGCCGGCTGCGGCAGCAAGGCCCGCACCGGCTCGCCATCGCGCCCGGCGGCGAGCCGCTCGGCCTCGGCCAGCGGCAAGTCCACGTCGATCAGCCAGCCGTGTTCGTCGGCCCGTTCGCCGCGCACCACGTCCAGCGCATGCAGCCGCGAGCGCAGCCGGCCAGCCGACGCCGGCAAGCGCAACGTGCCCTGCACGTGCTGGAGATTGAGCCGGCGCGCCAGCACTTCGCGCAGCAGGTCCAGGCCGTCGCCGCCGCGCGCGGAAATCCAGACCCGCTCGCGCCGCGCCTCGTCCGGCACGCCATCCTGCGCGTCGTGCCGCACTTCGGCGCCCTCGATGCGGTCGATCTTGTTGAACACCAGCAACTGCGGCAGTTCGCCCGCGCCCACCGCGTGCAGCACCTCGTCGACCTGGCGGATGCGGTCCTCGCGCAACGGATCGGCCGCATCGACCACGTGCAGCAGCAGGTCCGCCTCGCGCGCTTCCGACAGGGTCGAGCGGAATGCCGCCACCAGTTCGTGCGGCAGGTCGCGCACGAAGCCGACGGTGTCGGCGAGCACCACGTGCCCGCCCGGCAGCGCGATGCGGCGCACGGTCGGGTCCAGCGTGGCGAACAGTTGGTCCGCCGCGTAGGCCTCCGCGCCGGTCAAGGCGTTGAACAGGGTCGACTTGCCGGCATTGGTATAGCCCACCAGCGCCACGCGCGGCAGCTCGCTGCGCACGCGCGCGCGGCGCATCTGGGTGCGCTGCACCTCGACCTTGTCCAGCCGCTTCTGCAGTTGCTCCACCCGCTTCTGCAGCAGGCGGCGGTCGGTCTCGAGCTGGGTCTCGCCAGGGCCGCGCAACCCGATCGAGCCGCCGCGCTGGCGCTCCAGGTGGGTCCAGCCACGCACCAATCGCGTCGCCAGGTGGCGGAGCTGCGCAAGTTCCACCTGCAGCTTGCCCTCGTGGCTGCGCGCACGCTGGGCGAAGATGTCCAGGATCAGCCCGGTGCGGTCGATCACGCGCCGCTGCAGGTACTTCTCCAGGTTGCGCTCCTGCACCGGGGTGAGCTGGTGGTTCACCAGCACCAGGTCGGCGCCGGTGGCGTCGGCGGCGGCCTTGACCTCTTCCAGCTTGCCGCTGCCGATGAGGGTGGACGGGCTCGGCCGGTCGATGCGCGCGGTCAGCGTCGCGGCCACGCTCGCGCCGGCGGAGCGCGCCAGGTCGGCGAACTCCTCCAGCACGTCCTCCTCGGCAGGCCCGCCCGCGTGGGGCTGGATCAACAGCGCGTGCTCGCCCTTGCGCGAACGGTCAAACACGCATCACCTCGAACTCAGTCAACGTCGCCGTCATCCTGGCTGGAAGCGTCGCCCGCGGACTGCACGTAACCGCCGCCCGGCCCCACGCGCACGTTGCGCGCCGGCACGACCGTCGAGATCGCATGCTTGTAGACCATCTGGCTGACGGTGTTGCGCAGCAGGACCACGAACTGGTCGAACGACTCGATCGTGCCTTGCAGCTTGATGCCATTGACCAGGTACACCGACACCGGAACCCGCTCGCGGCGCAGTGCATTGAGGAAAGGATCCTGCAAGGACTGTCCCTTGGACATTGAAGACTCCCTTTTTTAATTATTGATTGTTCTTATTGGGCCCGGTCGACACCTGCTTTTCCCCAGCCGGTTTCCGGACCCCGGATGTTACACGGCCTTGGGCCCGCTGGCAGTGTCCTGGAGCCCGTTATGGTCCCCGGGTCGATGTGAAAGGAATACGGCGACGGCCTCATCCACGCGTCCGGCGTCGCTCTCGGGGTCGAACCAGCGCGCGTCCAGCTCCCCGCGCAGCCAGGTCAGCTGGCGCTTGGCCAGTTGCCGGGTGGCGTGGATCGCCCGCTCGCGGAATTCCGCCGCGCCCCAGCGCCCGTCTAGGTGTTCCCAGGCCTGCCGGTAGCCGACCGCCCGCACCGCCGGCAGGTCGAGCGGCCTGGCGACCCGCGTCATCTCCGGCATGGCCCTCAGCGCGCGGACCTCGTCCAGGAATCCGTCCGCCAGCATCGCGTCGAACCGGCGCTCGATGCGCGCGTGCAGGACGGCGCGCGCGCGCGGCGCGAGCACCAGCTTGAGCACCCGCAGCGGCAGGCGCGGCGGCGGCGGCATGGCCTGCCACTCGCTGATCGGGCGCCCGGTCAGGCGATAGACCTCCAAGGCGCGCTGGATCCGTTGCGGATCGGTAGCGTGGATGCGCGCCGCCGCGACCGGATCGACCCGGGCCAGCTCGGCATGCAGGGCTGGCCATCCGCGCGCGTCGGCCTCCGCCGCCAGGCGGGCGCGCACCTGCGGGTCGGCCTGCGGCATCTGCGAAAGCCCGGTCAGCAGCGACCGGAAGTACAGGCCGGTACCGCCGGCCAGGATAGGCAACCGCCCGCGCGCGACGATCCCGTCGATGGCCGCACGCGCGTCCCGGGCGAAGTCCGCGGCCGAGTAGGCCTGCCACGGATCGCAGATATCGATCAGGTGGTGCGGCGCCGCGGCCAGCATCGCGCGGTCCGGCTTGGCCGCACCGATATCCAGCCCGCGGTACACCAGGGCCGAATCCACGCTGACGATCTCGCCTCCCCAACGCCGCGCGAGCGCCAGCGCCGCCGCGGTCTTGCCGCTGGCGGTCGGCCCCATCAAGGCGATGGCAAGGGGGCGGGTGTCGTGCATGGTCGCCATTCGAAGGCCTACCCACCGGGCCGTGCCGGCCGGCAGGCGGGAAGGCTCATTCGTCGTCGGGCCAGCGGATCGCCGCGGCCGGAGATGCCGTGGCTGCCGCCTTGGGCGGAAGCGCCGCCAACACCTTCAGCGCATCGACGGTGGCCGCGACATCGTGCACGCGCACGATGCCCGCGCCACGCTGGATCGCAATCAGGTGCGCCGCCACCGAGCCATGGACGCGCTCGGCAGGCGCCTCGCGCCCGGTCAGTTCGCCGATGCTGCGCTTGCGCGACAGCCCGGCCAGGATCGGCAGCCCGAAGCCGGCGAAACGCTCCAGCTCGCCCAGCAACTGCAGGTTGTGCGCGGTGGTCTTGCCGAAACCGAAGCCCGGGTCGAGCACGAGCCGGCGCTTGTCGATTCCCGCCATCTCCGCGGCGAAGATCCGCTCGGCCAGGAAACGGTGCACCTCGGCGACCACGTCGTCGTAGTGGGGCGCCTGCTGCATCGAGCGCGGCTCGCCCTGCATGTGCATCAGCACCACCGGCACGCCCAGCTGCGCCGCCGCGTCGAGGGCGCCCGGCTCCCTCAGCGCGCGGATGTCGTTGATCATGCCCGCGCCGGCGGCGACCGCCGCGCGCATCACCTCCGGCTTGAAGGTGTCCACGCTGATCGGCACTTCGACCCGCGCAGCCAGCGACTCGATCACCGGGACCACCCGGCGCAGTTCTTCCTCCACCCCGACCGGCTCGGCGCCGGGCCGGGTCGATTCGCCGCCGATGTCCAGGATCGCCGCGCCCTCCTCCACCAGCCGCAGCCCGTGCGCGATGGCGGCGTCCAGGGTGTCGTGGCGCCCGCCGTCGGAAAACGAATCCGGCGTCACGTTGACGATGCCCATCACCTGCGGACGGTCCAGCGCGAGCGGGCGCCCGCCGCAATCCAGCGTCGGCCGGGTATCGAACATCACTTGTCCTTCTTCTGCGTACGGACGACCTTGATCACGCTCAACAGGCAGCCCAGCGCGATGCCCACGCCGGTGCCGAGCGGGATGTTGTCGGTCAACAGCCCCAGCGTCGCGCCCACGCAGGTGGCGATGACGATTTCCAGCGTGTACGACGGGGTTTCCGTGGATGGCGGCGACATGGCGACCTCGCGATGCATGGACCGGCATTTTCGCCGACCTGCGCGCGAATGCCCAATGCCCTCAAAAGCGAAGGGCGCGCAGCTGCCTGCGCGCCCTCCCGTTCATGGCGACCGGCCGGATCAGGTCTGCTCGGCCGGCCCCGCGATCGGCGGCAGCGGCCGCGGCGATCCCTTGTCGTTGCCGTCCTTGCCGGACTTGCCCCAGCCCGCCGGCGGCGGCGGCTCGCGGCCTTCCATGATCGCGTCGATCTGCGGCGCATCGATGGTCTCGTACTGCAGCAGCAGCTGGGACATCGAATGCAGCTTGTCCAGGTTCTCGGTCAGGATCTGCTTGGTGCGGGCGTAGGCCTTGTCCAGGATCGAACGCACCACCTCGTCGATCTTGCGCGCGGTCTCGTCGGAGACGTTCTTGTGCTGGGTCACCGAGCGGCCCAGGAACACCTCGTCCTCCTGCTCGCCGTACGCGACCGGGCCCAGTTCGTCGGACAGGCCCCACTTGGTGACCATGTTGCGCGCCATCTTGGTCGCGCGCTCGATGTCGTTGGAGGCGCCCGTGGTGACCTTGTCCTCGCCGAAGATCAGTTCCTCGGCCACGCGGCCGCCGTACAGCGAGCACAGCTGCGATTCGATCGCCACGCGGTTCATCGAGTACTTGTCGCCTTCCGGCAGGTACATCGTCACGCCCAGCGCGCGGCCGCGCGGGATGATCGTGACCTTGTAGACCGGGTCGTGCTCGGGCACCAGGCGGCCGACGATGGCGTGGCCGGCCTCGTGGTAGGCGGTGAGGGTCTTCTCCTCCTCGCTCATTGCCATCGAGCGCCGCTCCGCGCCCATCAGGATCTTGTCGCGGGCACGGTCGAAGTGATCCATGCGGACCTCCTTCTCGTTGCCGCGCGCGGCGAACAGCGCCGCCTCGTTGCAGAGGTTGGCCAGGTCCGCGCCGGAGAAGCCCGGGGTACCGCGCGCGATCACCAGCGGCTCGACGTCGTCGGCCAGCGGCAGCTTGCGCATGTGCACGCGCAGGATCTGCTCGCGGCCCTTCACGTCCGGCAGGCCGACCACCACCTGGCGGTCGAAGCGGCCCGGGCGCAGCAGCGCCGGGTCCAGCACGTCCGGACGGTTGGTCGCGGCGATCACGATCACGCCCTCGCCGCCCTCGAAGCCGTCCATCTCGACCAACAACTGGTTCAGGGTCTGCTCGCGCTCGTCGTGGCCGCCGCCCAGGCCGGCGCCGCGGTGGCGGCCGACCGCGTCGATCTCGTCGATGAAGATGATGCACGGGGCATGCTTCTTGGCCTGCTCGAACATGTCGCGCACGCGGCTGGCGCCGACGCCGACGAACATCTCCACGAAGTCCGAGCCGGAGATCGAGAAGAACGGCACCTTGGCCTCGCCGGCGATCGCCTTGGCCAGCAGGGTCTTGCCGGTACCGGGCGGGCCGACCATCAGCACGCCGCGCGGGATCTTGCCGCCCAGCTTGGTGAACTTGGTGGGGTCGCGCAGGAAGTCGACCAGTTCGCCCACCTCCTCCTTGGCCTCGTCGCAGCCGGCCACGTCGGCGAAGGTGACCTTGATCTGGTCCTCGCCCTGCAGCTTGGCGCGCGACTTGCCGAACGACATCGCGCCCTTGGCGCCGCCGCCGCCGCCCTGCATCTGGCGCATGATGAACAGCCAGAAGCCGATGATCAGGATGACCGGCAGGAAGTTCAGCACGATCGACCAGAAGCTCGGGCCGCTGGCCGGCTTGGCGCGGGTCATCTCGACCTTCTTGGCGTACAGCACGTCGACCAGCTTGTCGTCGCGGGGGCCGTAGACGATCCCTTCGCTGCCGTCGCTGCGCTTGAAACGGATGGCGTTGACCGCGAAGCCGCTCTCGTCGGTGAAGTCCACCGACTTGATCCGGCCGCTGTCCACGTCCTCCAGGAACTGGGTATAGCTGATCGAGTCGCTGCCGGCCCCGGCCGCCATCCGCGGCGAGAAGCTCTGGAACACCACCATCAGCACGACGGCGACGACCACCCATAGCAGCAGATTCTTGGTCAAGTCGTTCATCCTCATTGGCTCCGGTGTCCCTCTCGCTCGTTACTCTATTGGTTCTTGGGGCAGCTTACTTGATCTGGGCACGCTTGCCCTGGCCAAGGGCATAAACCTCGGGTGAACGCTTGCGCGACGCCTGGGGCTTGCGGATGGACACCTTGTCGTAGCGCCGGCGCAGCTCGCGGACGTAGTCGTCGAACCCGACGCCCTGGAACAGCTTGATCAGGAACGCCCCGCCCGGCTTCAGGTGGTTGTCGGCGAAATCCATCGCCAATTCAGCCAAGTGCATCATCCGCGGCTGGTCGACCGCATCCATACCGCTCTTATTGGGGGCCATGTCCGACAGCACAAGGTCCACCGGCTCGCCGCCGAGCATTTCCTCGAAACGGGCCAGGACCGCCTCCTCCCTGAAGTCGCCGTGCAGGAACTCCACGCCGGCCAGCGGCGGCATGTCCAGGATGTCCAGCGCCAGCACCCGGCCGCGATCGCCCATCTGCTTGCGGACCTGTTGCGACCACCCGCCCGGCGCCGCACCGAGGTCGACGACCACCATGTCCGGCTTCAACAGGCGATCCCGCTCCAGCAGCTCCTCCAGCTTGTAGGCCGCGCGCGAACGCATGCCTTCGGCCTGGGCCTTCTTCACGAAGGGGTCGGAGAAATGTTCCTTGAGCCAACGCTGGCTGCTCTTGCTGCGGGACATCGGGCTGGGGGACCTGAGGGGGCGTCATGATACCCTGAACCCCCTTGGCTTCCCTTTCTCCTGCATGTCCATCGCTCTCACCCCCGCCCAGACCCGTTTCCTGCGCGGCCAGGCCCACGACCTCAAGGCGCTGCTCCAGACCGGAGGCAAGGGGGTCACGCCCGCGTTCCTGGCGGAGCTGGACGAGGTGCTGGAGCGGCACGAGCTGGTGAAGGTGAAGGTTGGCGCGGACGATCGCGAGGTGCGCGATGCCATGATCGCCGACATCGTCGGGCAGACCGGCAGCGCGCTGGTCCAGCGGATCGGGCATACCGCGATCCTCTACCGGCCCAGCAAGGAAAAGCGCCAGATCGTCCTGCCGCGCGCCTGAGTGGTTCCATGCAACTGAACCAGGAACATCCCGACTACACCTACGCGCTGCGCTCGGCCGATGGCACCCAGGCCAAGGTCAACGAGCAGGTCCTGCGGCGGAGCTTCCTGCTGACCCCCGAGAAACTGGTCGAGGCCTGGCCGGTGGCCGCGCTCGACCAGCTCACCGCTGCGCACATGCAACCGGTGCTGGAGCTGGCGCCCGCGCTGGTGTTGCTGGGCACGGGTGAAAGCCAGGGCTTCCCGCCGCCGGAAGTGATGGCGGCTTGCCTGACCCGCGGCATCGGCATCGAAGCGATGACCAACGCCGCCGCCGCCCGCACCTACAACGTGCTCGCCAGCGAGGGCCGCAAGGTGGCGCTGGCGATGATCCTGCCCGGCTGAGCGGCGGCTCGGGCGCGGGGAGCTGCTCGGGGACGCGCCCTGCCGGGCCTGACTGACGCGACCCGATGCTTTTTTGCGGTCTTTCGGGCTTTCTGTGGGAGGGACTTCAGTCCCGACAGCAGGCCAGTAAAGCCCGTCGGGACTGAAGTCCCTCCCACAACGACACTCGATCCGGGGCCGGCTTGTCGCTGGCCCGGCTCCGGATCCCCGGCCCCGAGTCCCGGCTTCATCGAAGCCCTTCCCACCACGGCACTCGACCCGGAGCAGGCCCGTCGCTGTCCCGGGCCCAGTCCCGAAACCCGGGCCCCGGCTCCAGCTACTTCTTCGGCAGATAAGGTGGCGCTGGCGATGATCCTGCCCGGCTGAGCGGCGGCTCGGGCGCGGGGAGCGGCTCGGGGACGCGCCCTGCCGGGCCTGACTGACGCGACCTGATGCTTTTTTTGCGGTCTTTCGGGCTTTCTGTGGGAGGGACTTCAGTCCCGACAGCAGGCCAGTAAAGCCCGTCGGGACTGAAGTCCCTCCCGCAACGACACTCGATCCGGGGCGGGCTTGCCGCTGGCCCGGGTCCGGATCCCCGGTCCCGAGTCCCGGCTTCATCGAAGCCCTTCCCACCACGGCACTCGACCCGGAGCAGGCCCGTCGCCGTCCCGGAACCCGGGCCCCGGCTTGAGCTACTTCTTCGGCAGATAAGGTGGCGCTGGCGATGATCCTGCCCGGCTGAGCGGCGGTTCGGGCGCGGGGAGTGACTCGGGGACGCGTCTTGCCCGGGCCTGACTGATGCGACCTGATGCTTTTTTTGCAGTCTTTCGGGCTTTCTATGGGAGGGACTTCAGTCCCGACAGCAGGCCAGTAAAGCCCGTCGGGACTGAAGTCCCTCCCACAACGACACTCGATCCGGGGCGGGCTTGTCGCTTTTCCGCCCCCGGGTCCCCGGTCCCGGCTACTTCTTCGGCAGATACAGCAAAGGATCGACCGGCTTGCCGTTGTAGCGGATCTCGAAGTGCAGCATGTCGCGCGAGGCGCCGCTGCGGCCCATTTCGGCGATCTGTTGCCCGGCCTTGACGCTCTGGCCCTCGTTGACCAGGCGCTTGCGGTTGTGGCCATAGGCCGACAGCCACTGCTCGTTGTGCTTGATGATGATCAGCTCGCCATAGCCGACCAGGCCGTTGCCGGAATAGACCACCACGCCATCGGCGGCCGCCCGCACCGCCTGCCCGCTCGCGCCGGCGATGTCCACGCCCTGCTTGGTGGTTTCGCCCTGGACGAAACTGCCCACCACGACGCCGTCGGCCGGCCAGCGCCAGCTGAAACCGCTGCTGGGCGGAGCGGCCACCGGCGCCGCCGGGCGTTGCGTGGCCGCGCCCGTGGAGGACGATGCCGTCGAAGGCTTGGGCGCGGCGGTGCCGGCGCCCGGCGGATACAGCCGCAGCGTCTGCCCAGGATAGATCGTGTCAGGCGAGGACAGGTTGTTCCAGGCGCTGAGGTCCTGTGGCGTGATGCCAGTGCGGCGCGAGATCGCGTACAGCGTGTCGCCGCGCTGCACCGTCACGACGGCCCCCGGCTTGGCGACGGAGGTCCTCGGCGCGCTCGACGCGGCCGCGCTCCCCGCCGAAGGCGAACGCACCACCGTGGCGCTGCTGCAGGCCGCCAGCGCGCCCACCAGCAGGAGCGATGCCCCGTGCCGACCGATATCCATGCCCAGCTTCTGTTTCATCCGAACTTAGCCCTCCATACCAACCAGCCCGCCAGGCCCAGCAGGACCACGCTTGCGATCCATCCCAGCGGCTCGATCCAACGATGCAGCGCCGCCTCCGCGCGCGCGCCGCCCAGCCGGATCGCGCCGGCCACCAGATATACCCGCTTGCCGCGCCCGACGAACATGCTCGCCAGGAACGGCAGCATCGGCACGCCGACCACGCCGGAGGCCCAGGTGAAGATCTTCAGCGGGATCGGGGTGAAGCCCACCAGCACCAGCAGCCAGAACGCCCGCCAGGGCGATTCGGCGACCACTGCGCGCAGGTGCGCCACCTGCTCGTCGATCTTGGCGCTCCATCCCAGCCATTCGATCAGCGGCTGCAGCGCGGCAAAGGCGAAATGCCCGAGCAGGTAGCCGACCACGGCTCCCCCCAGGGAACCGGCCAGGCTCACCGTGGCGAACCAGAGCGCGCGCCGCGGCTGCGCCAGCGACATCGGCGCCAGCATCACCTCGGGGGGAACCGGGAAAATGAAGCCTTCCAGAAAGCTCAGCCCGCCCAGCAGGGTCGGCGCACGGCGATGGCGAGACCAGCGTATGGCCAGGTCGTACAGCGGCCCGAATATCTTCATCAAGGATTCTCGTGGATTCAGTCCAGCATGCCCGACAGCAACGGCACGAACGTGACCGGCGCCAGAACCTGCTGCTCGATACTACCGTCCTGGCCGCGACTGAGCTGGACCAGCGACTGGGTGCCGGCACCGCCGACCGGCGCCACCAGGCGCCCTCCCGGGGCGAGCTGCTCGACCAGCGCGTCCACCAGCGCGGGCGCCGCCGCGGTGACCACGATCGCATCGTAGGGACCGTGCTCCGGCCAGCCGATGCGGCCGTCGTCATGCTTGCTGCGCACGTTCATGCCGAGGTGCCGGAACCGCTTGCGCGCCTGGCGCAACAGGTCGCCGATCCGCTCGACCGTATAGACCTCCAGGCCCAGCGCCGCCAGGATCGCGCCCTGGTAGCCCGAACCCGTGCCGACTTCCAGCACCTTCTTGGGCGCCACCTCCAGCACCGCCTCGGTCATGCGGGCCACCACCCAGGGCTGCGAGATGGTCTGGCCATGGCCGATCGGCAGCGCGGTGTCCTCGTACGCGCGCGAGGCCAGCGCCTCGTCGATGAACAGGTGGCGCGGCACGATCCGCACGGCGTTGAGCACGCTCTCGTCGCGGATGCCGGCCTCGCGCAGGCGCTCGACCAGGCGGTCGCGCACGCGCTGCGAGGTCATGCCGATGCCGACCGCGGCCGGCTGCAGGCGCAACCGCGGGGTCATGCCGGCTCGTCCAGGGCGGCCGTCAGGCCGCCGACCCAGCTCGCCACCTTCTCCAGCGCCTGGTAGCGGGTGAGGTCGACCTGGATCGGAGTGATCGAGATGTGGCCCGTGCGCACCGCATGGAAGTCGGTGCCCGGCCCAGCGTCCTGCTCGGGTCCGGCCGGGCCGATCCAGTAGACGGTGCGCCCGCGCGGATCGCTCTGCGGGATGCACGGCTCGGAGCGGTGCCGGTTGCCGAGCCGGGTCACCTCGAAGCCGCGCACCTCGTGCCACGGCAGGTCCGGCACGTTGACGTTGAGGATGGTGTCGGCCGGAAGCGGGTCGGCCTTGAGCCGCTTGACGATCTCCACCGCGGCGCGCGCCGCGGTGCGGTAGTGGTGCGCCTCGTGGTTGCGGGTGACCAGCGACACGGCGACGGCGGGCAGCCCGAGGAAGCGCCCTTCCATCGCGGCCGACACGGTGCCGGAATAGATCACGTCGTCGCCGAGGTTGGCGGAATTGTTGATGCCCGACACCACGATGTCCGGCTCGTACTCCAGCATGCCGGTCAGCGCCAGGTGCACGCAGTCGGTCGGGGTGCCGGCGACGCTGCAGGTGTAGCGGTCGATCCGCTTGGTACGGATCGGCAGGTCCAGGGTGAGCGAATTGCTGGCACCGGAACGGTCGCGATCGGGAGCGACCACGGTCACCTCATGGCCGGCACCGCGCAGCTCCTCGGCGAGGATGTTGATGCCGGGGGCGTCGACGCCGTCGTCGTTGCTTACGAGTACTCGCATGGGACTCCTCGGAAAACCGCCCCATGATACCGGATGCGGTCCGCGCGAACCGGTACGGTTGCACGCCGCATGGGCAGCGCTACCCTGTGCGCATGTCGCATCCCGAAGACGAAGACGACGCCGCGCTGTTCCGCGCCGCCGTCGGCAAAGTGAAGCCGATCCGCGCCCCGGCCGCGGCCGCCGGCGACAGGCCCAAGCCCCGCCCGCGCGCGCGCACGGCCGAACGCGACGAAGCCGAGGCGCTCGGCGAGTTCGCCAGGATGCTGCGCGACGCCACGCCCCTGGAAGCCGGCGACACCGCCAGCTATCGACGCGACCACGTGCCGCCGCGCGTGTTCCAGCGGCTCAAGCGCGGCCAGTTCTCGGTGCAGGACGAGCTGGACCTGCACGGCGCCACCGCCGCGCAGGCGGAATCGATGCTGCGGCAGTTCCTGGCCGAGGCGCATGCGCACGAGTACGGCTGCGTGCGGATCATCCATGGCAAGGGCCTGCAGTCCGACGGCGGCGCACCGGTGCTCAAGAACCTGGTCGACCGGATGCTGCGCCAGCGCAACGACGTGCTCGCCTTCCACTCCGCGCCGCCCGCCCAGGGCGGCACCGGTGCGGTACTGGTGCTGCTGGCGCCCTAGGGCGTCACGGCCGGTCGGCTACGTCGCCCAGTTCGTGCAGCAGCGCGGTGGCGTAGCTGCCGGGCGGCAGCGAGAACGCCAGTTCCAGCGTCCCGGCATCCTGCCAGGTCCATGCCAGGTCGGATACCGGCAGGCGCAGGGAGCGCCGCTCCTGCTTCAGGCCGGCCTGTTCGAGGCCTTGTCGCAGCCGCAGCGCGACCTCGTCGCCGAGCGCCGCCAGTTCGGCCTCGGCGCAGGCCGACGCCGTGCGCAACGGCCCCTCGCCCCACAGCGGGCCGGTCGGGTGGATGTCGAACGCGGCCAGGCGCTGCGCCAGCGCCTCGCTCCACGGCTCGGGGCCGAACACGCTGCGGCTGCCGGCCAGCATCCACACCTCGCCCTCCAGGCCGGTGTCCCAATCGGCCCGCTCGACCCGCCGCGCCAGTACCCGGTTGAACAGCTCCGAGCGCGCGGCCGACAGCAGGATGGAACGCTGCTCGCGCTTGACCTTGCGCCCCTGGAACATCGCCAGCGCCTGCGCCACGTTGCCGCCGCCGCGCCCGAACCGCTGCTCGCCGAACCAGTTGGGAATGCCCCGCGAGGCGATCCGCGCGAGCCTGGCATCGATCGGCGCGGGCTCGCCCTGCACCTGCCGCAGGACCAGCGTGAAGCGATTGCCGGCAAGCGCGCCGCGCGGGAGCTTGCGGTTGTGCCAGGCATGGTGGCGGACCTTCAGGTCTTCGTCCTGCAGCGCGTCGAGATCGGGCGCGACCCGCTTCGGCAGGTGCACGCTGAAGCGCTGGGTGGTGACCGCATGGCGATCCTTCAGGCCGGCATAGCCGATCCCGACCTCGCCGATCCCCGCCCACTTGGCCAGGCGGCGCGCGACCTCGGCGGTGTTGAGCCCGCGCTTCTCCAAGGTCAGCAGCAGGTGCTCGCCCTCGCCGTGCGGCTCGAACGCATCGATCTCGTCGACCCTGAAATCCTCGGGTCGGCTGCGCATCGCGGCGCTCAGCACGGCCGGGCCGTGGGCGCGCGGAAGAATGGAAGTGTCGGTCATGGCCCTTGGTTTCCGGTCGGTGCTCGGGTACCCGGTTTCGGTCGTACCCTCATCCGGCGCTTCGCGCCGCCTTCTCCTTGCGGGAGAAGGGAAAATTCACGCGCGCATCAGCAGCACCACCGCCTGCGCGGCGATGCCCTCGCCGCGCCCGGTGAACCCCAGCTTCTCGCTGGTGGTGGCCTTGACGCTGACACAGTCGAGGTCGATGCCGAGCGCCCCGGCGATCCGCTCGCGCATGGCCGCGGCATGCGGCCCGACCTTCGGCCGTTCGCAGACCACCGTCACGTCCGCGTTGCCGACCTTCCAGCCGCGCTCCCGCGCCAACCGTTCGCAGTGGTGGACGAACGCGATGCTGTCCGCCCCCTTCCAGCGATCGTCGGAAGGCGGGAAGTGCTGCCCGATGTCGCCCAGCGCCAGCGCGCCCAGCATCGCATCGCACAGCGCATGCAGCACGACGTCGCCGTCGCTGTGGGCGAGCACGCCCTGGCCGTGCGGAACGCGCACGCCGCCGAGCATGACGTGGTCGCCCTCGCCGAAGGCGTGCACGTCGTAGCCCTGGCCGATGCGGAAATTCAACGCGCTCATGATGCTCCCTGTCGGAAAAGCGGCGACTAGATCAGCCGCCGCGCCGGGAAAGTTCGAATTCGAAACGGGCCAGGTCGGCCGGCGTGGTCACCTTGAAGTTGCCTTCGGCGCCCTCGACCAGCAGCGGGCGCAATCCAAGCCGCTCCATGGCCATCGCCTCGTCGGTGACCTGGATGCCCGACGCGGCGGCGTCCTGCAAGGCCCGCACCAACTGGTGGCGGCGGAACAGCTGCGGCGTGAACGCCCGCCACAGGCGCTCGCGCGGTTCGGTGGCATCGATGCCGCCGTCGTCGCCGGAACGCTTGAGGGTATCGCGCACCGGCGCCGCCAGGATCGCCCCGACCGGATCGCCACGACCGGTTTCGAGCAGCCGGTCCAGGTCCTCGATCGCGAGATTGGGCCGCGCGGCATCGTGCACGAGCACGAAATCGTCGGCGCGCACGCTGTCCGGCAACGCCAGCAATCCCGCCAGCACCGAATCGGCGCGGTTGGCGCCGCCGAGGCAGGTCAGCACCGGCTTGCCGGCGACCTCGGTCCAGCCCGGCCAGTCGGCGTCGCCGTCGGAAATTGCCACCATCAGCCCGGCCACCGCCGGGTGCGCTGCCAGTGCCTCGAGCGCATGCGCGATCAGTGGCTTGCCGGCCGCCATCAGGTATTGCTTGGGCACCGGGCCGCCGAAGCGCGTGCCGCGACCGGCGGCGGGGACCACGGCCCACACCGACGTCCTCATGGCTGTTCGCCCTGCGCGTGGTCGGCGTCGTTTGCCGGATGGGGCTGGACCGGCGCGGCGACCGGCGCGTTCTCGACCACGCGATAGAACTTCTCGCCCGGCTTGATCATGCCCAGCTCGCTGCGCGCGCGCTCCTCGATCGCGGCCTCGCCTTCCTTGAGGTCCTTCACCTCGGCGGCCAGCGCCGCATTGCGCTGGCGCAGGCCCTCGTTGTCGCGCTTCTGGTGGGCGACCTGAGCCTCCAGCATCATCACTTCGCCGGAGTTGCCCGTGCCGAACCAGAAGCGGTACTGCAGCCAGGCCAGCAGTACCGCCAGCACCAGCAGCAGCCAGCGCCAGTTGCGCACGGCTCAGCGCTTGAGCGAGACGAACGCGCCGCGGCCGGCGTAGCGCGCCTGGCCGCCCAGCGCTTCCTCGATGCGCAGCAGCTGGTTGTACTTGGCGACGCGGTCGCTGCGGCACAGCGAGCCGGTCTTGATCTGGGTCGCCGTGGTCGCCACCGCGATGTCGGCGATGGTGGTGTCCTCGGTCTCGCCGGAACGGTGCGAGACGATCGCCGCGTACTTGGCGTTGTGCGCCATCGCGATCGCTTCCAGCGTCTCGGTCAGCGTGCCGATCTGGTTGACCTTGATCAGGATCGCGTTGGCGGTCCCCGACTCGATGCCTTCCTTGAAGATCTTCGGGTTGGTCACGAACAGGTCGTCGCCGACCAGCTGCACCTTGCCGCCGATGCGGTCGGTCAGCAGCTTCCAGCCGGCCCAGTCGTTCTCGGCCAGGCCGTCCTCGATGCTGATGATCGGGTACTGGGCGACCCAGTCGGCCAGGAAGTCGACGAACTGCTCGCTGGTCAGGCGCTTGTTCTCGCCGACCAGGTTGTACTTGCCGTTCTCGTAGAACTCGCTGGAGGCCACGTCCAGGCCCAGCAGCACGTCCTCGCCGGCGGTGTAGCCGGCCTTGCCGATCGCTTCCAGGATCGTGTCCAGCGCCTCGACGTTGCTGCGGAAGTCGGGCGCGAAGCCGCCCTCGTCGCCGACCGCCGTGCTCAGGCCGTGGCCCTTCAGCACCGACTTCAGCGAGTGGAAGATCTCGGTGCCGGCGCGCAGCGCCTCGGAGAACGAGGCAAAGCCGACCGGCAGCACCATGAACTCCTGGAAGTCGACGTTGTTGTCGGCGTGCGCGCCGCCGTTGATGATGTTCATCATCGGCACCGGCAGCGACACGTCGGACTCGGTGATCGTCGACAGGTACTGCCACAGCGGCTGCTTCTTCGACGCGGCCATCGCGTGCGCGGCGGCAAGCGAGACGCCGAGCAGCGCATTGGCGCCCAGGCGCCCCTTGTTCTCGGTGCCGTCCAGGTCGATCAGGCGGCGGTCCAGCCCCTGCTGGTCGGCGGCGTCGAAGCCCTTCAGCGCCGAGGCGATCGCGCCGTTGACGTTCTCGACCGCCTTGCGCACGCCCTTGCCCAGGTAACGGGTCTTGTCGCCGTCGCGCAGCTCGACGGCCTCCTTGGTACCGGTCGAGGCGCCGGACGGCACCGCGGCGCGGCCGAACGAACCATCTTCCAGCGTGACTTCCGCTTCCAGGGTGGGATTGCCGCGGCTGTCGAGGATCTCGCGGGCGTGGATCTTGGCGATGTTGGTCATAGGTCCGATCGGTTGCCAGAAAAGGGGGGAACGCCGAAACGCCCGCGATTATCGCCGCGGTGCGCGCCATTGCCAAATGCGCGTCCGCCGGCCGGCCATTCCCGCCGGGCATGGGAATGGACAAAGAAAAGGCCCGGAACTGGCGTTCCGGGCCTCGGTCCTGCATCGAGGTCCGCCTCGTTCAGGCGAACCGCTCGAAGCCGTGCTTCTTGGTGACCGCGTCCAGTTCCAGCAGGGTTTCCAGGAGCGCTTCCATCTTGTCCAGCGGCCACGCGTTGGGGCCGTCGGACAGGGCCTTGGACGGGTCGGGATGCGTTTCGGCGAACAGGCCGGAGATGCCGACCGCCACCGCCGCCTTGGCCAGCACCGGCACGAACTCGCGCTGCCCGCCGGAACTGGTGCCCTGCCCTCCCGGCAACTGCACCGAGTGGGTGGCGTCGAACACCACCGGGCAACCGGTATCGCGCATCACCGCCAGCGAGCGCATGTCGCTGACCAGGTTGTTGTAGCCGAAGCTGGCGCCGCGCTCGCAGACCAGGATCTGCTCGTTGCCGGTCGACTTGGCCTTATCGACCACCGGCTTCATGTCCCACGGCGAGAGGAACTGGCCCTTCTTGATGTTGACCGGCTTGCCGGCGGAGCAGACGTTACGGATGAAATCGGTCTGGCGCACCAGGAACGCCGGCGTCTGCAGCACGTCGACGACCGCGGCCACCTCGTTCATCGGGGTGTACTCGTGCACGTCGGTCAGCACCGGCACGCCGATCTGCTTCTTCACCGCGTCGAGCACCTTCAGGCCTTCTTCCAGGCCCGGGCCGCGGAAGCTGTTGCCCGAGGTACGGTTGGCCTTGTCGAAGCTGGACTTGAAGATGAAGTTCACGCCGAGCCTGGAGGTGATCTCCTTCAGCTTGCCGGCGGTATCCAGCTGCAGCTGCATCGACTCGATCACGCAGGGACCGGCGATCAGGAACAACGGCTGGTCGAGGCCTACTTCGAAACCACACAGTTTCATTGCGTCACCTGTTCTCATGGACCCCTCTCCCGCCGGGAGAGGGGTTGGGACGAGGGTTCGGGGCGAAGCCCCTGCGGAGTCGGATACGCGAAGCTTCGCCCGTACCCTCATCCGCCCCTTCGGGGCACCTTCTCCCGAGGGGAGAAGGCGTCAAAGCATCAAGCCCGCGCTTCCTTCAACAGCTTGCCGCCGGCCTTCTTCTCGCGCGCGGCGCGGATGAAGCCCACGAACAGCGCGTGGCCATCGCGCGGCGTGGACAGGAACTCCGGATGCGCCTGGCAGGCCAGGAACCACGGGTGCACCTCGCGCGGCAGCTCGATCATCTCCACCAGCGTGTCGTCCATCGACTTGGCGGCGATCACCAGGCCGGCGTCCTCCAGCTGGGTGCGGTAGCGGTTGTTGAACTCGTAGCGGTGGCGATGCCGCTCGGCCACCACGTCCTTGCCGTACAGCTCGCGCGCCAGCGTGCCCGGCTTGAGGCGCTGCTCCTGCAGGCCCAGGCGCATGGTGCCGCCCAGGTCGGACTTCTCGTCGCGGCGCTCGACCTCGCCGGTGGCGGTGCGCCACTCGGTGATCAGCCCGATCACCGGATTCGGCGACTGCCGGTCGTTCTCGGTGCTGTTGGCGTTCTCCAGCCCGGCGACGTGGCGGGCGTAATCCACCACCGCCGCCTGCATGCCGTAGCAGATGCCGAAGTACGGCACCTTGTGCTCGCGCGCGTACTTGGAGGTCAGCACCTTGCCTTCGAAGCCGCGGTCGCCGAAGCCGCCCGGCACCAGGATGCCGTCGACGTCGCGCAGCAGCGCCATGTCGGTGCCTTCCAGGTCCTGCGCCTCGATCCACTTCAGGTTGACCTTGGTGCGCTGGCGCAGGCCGCCGTGCTTGAGCGCCTCGCCGACCGATTTGTAGGCGTCCTGGTGGTCGACGTACTTGCCGACCACCGCGATGTTGACCTCGTCGAGCGGGTGCTTGACCGCGTCCACCACCGCCGCCCACTCGGACAGGTCGGCCTGGCCGGCCTTATCGCGCAGCTTGAACTGGTCGATGACGATCTCGTCCAGGCCCTGGCGATGCAGCTCCAGCGGCATGCCGTACAGCACGTCGATATCGGCGCAGCTGATCACCGCGCGCTCGGACACGTTGGTGAACAGCGCGATCTTGCGCCGCTCGGAGTCGGGGATGGCCTGCTCGGACCGGCACAGCAGCACGTCCGGCTGGATGCCGATCGAACGCAGTTCCTTGACCGAGTGCTGGGTCGGCTTGGTCTTCAGTTCGCCGGCCGCGGCGATGTACGGCACCAGGGTCAGGTGCATGAACATCGCCTTCTCGGCGCCGCGTTCGGTGCGGACCTGGCGGATCGCCTCCAGGAACGGCAGCGACTCGATGTCGCCGACGGTGCCGCCGATCTCCACCAGCGCCACGTCGAAGCCCTCGGTGGCCTCGTCGATGCAGCGGCGGATCTCGTCGGTGATGTGCGGGATCACCTGCACGGTGGCGCCCAGGTAGTCGCCGCGGCGCTCCTTGCGGATCACGTTCTCGTAGATCCGGCCGGTGGTGACCGAGTTCTTGCGGCTCAGCCGGGTGCGCACGAAGCGCTCGTAGTGCCCCAGGTCCAGGTCGGTCTCGGCACCGTCGTCGGTGACGTAGACCTCGCCGTGCTGGAACGGGCTCATCGTGCCCGGATCGACGTTGATGTAGGGGTCCAGCTTCATCATCGTGACCTTCAGGCCACGCGCTTCGAGGATGGACGCGAGCGAAGCGGCCGCGATGCCCTTGCCAAGCGAGGACACGACGCCGCCGGTAACGAAAATAAGGGGGGTCATGGTCGGGGACTCCCGGAAAGCCATAGTTTAACGGTTGGAGCCGGGTTGCCCAAGCACCCCGGCCGGTGTCGACGAACGAAAAAGCCCGCGCGGTGCGCCGGCGCTCCCGCGGAGGACTCACAAAAACAAGGACGCCCCGGCCGGGACCGGGGCGTCCACGAAACGACCTGCCGGGATCAGCGCGCGGGCTTTTCTTCCTCTTCCTCGACGCGGTTGCCGATCTTGCCTTCCTTCTCGGCCTTGGCCTTCTCCGCGGCAGCGGCGGCGCGGCGCTGGGCCTTGCGCTCGGCCTCGGTCTGGGCCTTCTGCTCGGCCTGCTTCTGCGCGGCCGCGCCCTCGTTCGCCTGCGGCTGCGGCGCGCTCTGCGCCAGCACGGCCGGCACGGCGGCGATGGCCGCAAGGCCCGCCGCCAGCATCAGGACACTCTTGAGTTTCATCGTCGCACCTCCGTCTCGGTCGCCCCCGTACATGGGGGCGGCTACCCAGGAAATCCACGCCAGCCTAGCCGCCCCCGCCCCCATCGCCACTGAACGCGGGCCGCCGCGTGCAAAAAAACGGTCGAGACCGCACACTTGCGCGTCGTTTCACGCCGTCCGAGATGCATGAATACCCGTTATAACGCCGCCGACATCGAAGTCCTCTCCGGCCTTGACCCGGTCAAGCGCCGGCCCGGCATGTACACCGACACCGCGCGCCCGAACCACCTGGCGCAGGAAGTCATCGACAACTCGGTGGACGAGGCGCTGGCCGGGCACGCGCGCCAGATCGAGGTCACGCTCTACAAGGACGGCAGCTGCGAGGTCGCCGACGACGGCCGCGGCATGCCGGTGGACATCCATCCGGAGGAGAAGATCCCCGGCGTGGAGCTGATCCTGACCCGGCTGCATGCCGGCGGCAAGTTCAGCAACCGCAACTACACCTTCTCCGGCGGCCTGCACGGCGTCGGCGTCAGCGTGGTCAACGCGCTGTCGAAGCTGGTCGAGGTCCACATCAAGCGCGAGGGCAGCGAGCAC
Organism: Xanthomonas boreopolis; assembly: GCA_014654535.1. GTDB lineage: Bacteria > Pseudomonadota > Gammaproteobacteria > Xanthomonadales > Xanthomonadaceae > Pseudomonas_S > Pseudomonas_S boreopolis. The sequence goes on along the minus strand of BNBA01000015.1, from coordinate 39,939 downwards.
CGCATCACCTTCCGCGACGGCCATCGCGACACGCCGCTGGAAGTGGTCGGCACCGTGGGCAAGAAGAACACCGGCACCCGGGTGCGGTTCTGGCCGGACCCGAAGTACTTCGACAGCCCCAAGATCAACCTGCGCTCGCTGCGCCACCTGCTGCGCGCCAAGGCGGTGCTGTGCCCCGGCCTGACCGTCAAGCTGTTCGACGAGGCCAGCGGCGAGAGCGACACCTGGTACTTCGAGGACGGCCTGCGCGACTACCTCAAGGGCGAGATGGCCGGGCGCGAGCTGCTGCCGGCCGACCTGTTCGTCGGCGGGCTCAAGAAGGACACCGAGGTGGTGGACTGGGCGGTGGCCTGGGTGCCGGAAGGCGAACTGGTCCAGGAGAGCTACGTCAACCTGATCCCCACCGCCCAGCACGGCACCCACGTCAACGGGCTGCGCTCGGGCCTGACCGACGCGCTGCGCGAGTTCTGCGACTTCCGCAACCTGCTGCCGCGCGGGGTCAAGCTGGCGCCCGAGGACGTGTGGGACCGGGTCGCCTTCGTGCTGTCGCTGAAGATGACCGACCCGCAGTTCAGCGGCCAGACCAAGGAGCGCCTGTCCTCGCGCCAGGCCGCCGGCTTCATCGAGGGCGCCGCGCACGACGCCTTCAGCCTCTACCTCAACCAGAACGTGGAGATCGGCGAGAAGATCGCCCAGATCGCGATCGAGCGCGCCAGCGCGCGGCTGAAGACCGAGAAGCAGATCGTCCGCAAGAAGGTCACCCAGGGCCCGGCCCTGCCCGGCAAGCTGGCCGACTGCATCAGCCAGGACCTTTCCCGCACCGAGCTGTTCCTGGTGGAAGGCGACTCGGCCGGCGGCAGCGCCAAGCAGGCCCGCGACAAGGACTTCCAGGCGATCATGCCGCTGCGCGGCAAGATCCTGAACACCTGGGAAGTCGCCTCCGGCAGCGTGCTGGCCTCCGAGGAAGTGCACAACCTCGCCATCGCGATCGGCTGCGACCCGGGCAAGGACGACATCTCCGGCCTGCGCTACGGCAAGGTCGTCATCCTCGCCGACGCCGACTCGGACGGCCTGCACATCGCCACCCTGCTCTCGGCCCTGTTCCTGAAGCACTTCCCGGCGCTGGTCGAGGCCGGCCACGTGTTCGTCGCGATGCCGCCGCTGTTCCGCGTGGACGTGGGCAAGCAGGTGTTCTACGCGCTGGACGAGGAGGAAAAGCGCGTGCTGCTGGAGAAGATCCAGCGCGAGAAGATCAAGGGCCAGGTCAGCGTGACCCGCTTCAAGGGCCTGGGCGAGATGAACCCGCAGCAGCTGCGCGAGTCCACCATCCACCCGGATACCCGCCGGCTGGTCCAGCTCACCGTCGACGACGGCGAGCAGACCCGCTCGCTGATGGACATGCTGCTGGCGAAAAAGCGCGCGAGCGACCGCAAGCAGTGGCTGGAGACCAAGGGCGACCTGGCCTCGCTGGAAGTCTGAACGCGGGCGCCAGCGCCCCAGCAGAGACCTTCTTGTGGGAGGGACTTCAGTCCCGACAATAGGCGTCGAGACTGAAGTCCCTTCCACGGCAGCACCCGCCTAGCCTAGCGCACCCCGTCGAGCGCCCTGGCCCCGGTGACCACGCCGCAGGCGTGGTCCTGCAGTTCCTCGCCGCTGGCGAAATTGCCCGCCAGCGCGTCCAGTCGGGTCGCCAGCACCACGAAACCCGGCCCGCGCGCGTCCTCGGCGCCGGCGACCACCAGCGAATAGCGCCCCAGCGCCTCCCCCGGCGGCAGCGCCTGCGCCAGCAGGTGCACCGGATCGGCGGTCAGCGCTTCGCCGGGCAGGTAGCGCGCGAGATAGGCATGGCCGCGCAATGGCTCGGGCAACGGCGCGAAGTCCCCGCCGATCACCTTCGCCTGCCGCGCCAGCACCGCGGCCACGTCCGCCCGCAGGCAATCCAGGTGGATGTGCAATTGGTCCTGCGAGCGCCCGTGCGGCGAGTTCAGCGACAGGCTCATGTAGCGGCGCGGCAACGGCCGGCCCAACGCGCGCTCGACGAAGCCGCGCGCCTGCCAGGCCAGGGCGAAGTAATTCGGCATCCCCGGCTGCAGCAACCGCGGATCCTCGATGCCGGTGACGCGCTGCAGCGGCAGCAGCAGGTGCTGGTAATCGCCGTGGCGGTCCTTCAGCACCGCCGAGCGCCGGGCGGGATCGGCCCAGACCGCCACGCAATCCGCCGAACGCGTTGCGACGCGCTCGTTGCAACCGGTGCTTACGATCCGCCACAGGGCATCGGGATCGCGGACCTTGCCGGCGGCGAGCGCGACCGCGATCCCCGCGACTGCCAGCGATGCCGTCAGCCACCATTTTCCCAGCGATTTCAACGACGGCTCCGCAGGCGACAGGACCGGGGATGATAGCCGTCCCGCGACCGCCGCCGGTTGCCGATCCATGACGCACGCGCCTGGGCGTCCGCCACCGGAAACACGAAGGCCCGCCGGGGCGACCGGCGGGCCTGGCAGGGACACTGCCGCGACGGGCTCAGGCCCAGCCGAACAGTTCGAAGCCGCGCAGGATCAGGTAAGCCACGCCGCCCGCCGCCGGGATCGTCAGGATCCAGGCCCAGATGATGCGCTCGATCACGCCGAACTTCAGCGAGCGCGGATTCTTCGCGTAGCCCACGCCCATGATCGCGGTCGAGATGCTGTGCGTGGTGGACACCGGCATGCCGAAGTGCGCCGCCAGCGTGAGGATCGTCGCCGAGCTGGTTTCCGCGGCGAAGCCGTGGATCGGATGCAGCTTGACCATCTTGTGGCCCAGCGTCTTGATGATCTTCCAGCCGCCCGAGGCGGTGCCGGCCGCCATCACCAGCGCGCAGGTCAGCACGATCCAGGTCGGGATGCCGTCGCCGCCGTGCGCCTGCGGGTGCAGGAACCACAGCCATTGCGGCAGGTCGTCCAGGGCCCCTACCGACTGCGCGCCGATCAGCGTCATGGCGATGATGCCCATGGTCTTCTGCGCATCGTTGTGCCCGTGCGCATAGCCCATGTAGGCCGCCGAGGCGATCTGCGCCTTGCCGAAGAACGCGTTCACCCAGCGCGGGCGCGCCAGCCGCCCGATCGAGCCGCCCACCCTGGACATGCCGGCGATGATCGCCCACAGCAGCATCATGACCAGGATGCCGAGGATGAACCCGGCGATCGGCGAGGTGATCATCGGCACGAACACCTTCCACAGCAGGCCCTTGTTCTTGGCCCAGTTGCCGACGTTCTCCGACCAGATCAGCACGTCCCAGTTGTTGTGCGCGGCGGCCAGGCCGGCGCCGCACAGGCCGCCGATCAACGCGTGCGAGGACGAGGACGGGAGCCCCTTCCACCAGGTGATCAGGTTCCAGATGATGCCGCCCAGCAGCGCGCACAGCACCACCTGCGGGGTCACCTCGATCACGTTGGAATCGAGCAGGCCGGAAGAGATCGTCAGCGCCACCGCGGTACCGGTCAGCGCGCCGATCAGGTTCATCACCGCGGCCAGCATCACCGCCCAGCCGGGCGAGAGCACCTTGGTGGCCACCACCGTGGCGATGGAATTGGCGGTGTCGTGGAAGCCGTTGATGAACTCGAAGACGAGCGCGGCCAGGATCACCACGATGACCAGCGTCAGCATCCCTGCCTCCCCGAGCGCGCGACCGCGCCCGCGACTCCCGGAATGGACATGCAAGCAACCTGCGACATGGCCATCAGGAGTTCTTCAGCACGATCTGGTAGACCACCACGCCGGCCTCGCGGCAGCGGTCGATGGCCTTCTCCAGGATCTCGAAGAACTCCTTGAGCAGGAACATCTGCAGGTTGTCCAGGCGCCCGGAATAGATGTCCCGGTACAGCTCCAGCATCAACCGGTCGGCCTCGTTCTCGAGCATGCGCAGCTTGTCGTTGAGCGCGGTCATGCGGTCCAGGTTCATCGACGGCAGCTCGCGCACCATCTCCACCACCACCGAGGCCGCCTGCTCCAGCATCGCCGCGCGCGGGGCGAAATCGATGTGCGCCAGGTGCTGGGTGGCCAGCGAGTAGCGGTCGGCGAACTTCTCGACCTGCTTGGGGATCTTGTACAGCGCCGAGCCCAGCGCCTCGATGTCCTCGCGCTCGATCGGGGTCATGAAGCTGTCGACCAGGGCCTGGCCGATCTTGTCCGAGGCGGCGCGCTCGCGCAGGCGCGCGAGCTTGAAGGCGTCGAGCGCGGGCTGCCGGTCGCTCTCGCGCATCATCGAATGCAGGGCCTTGGTGCTGTCGTGGGCGGCTTCGGCAGCCTCGTTCAACAGCGTGTAGAACTGCTTGCCGGAACCGAAGATGGTCTGCAGGGAAAACATGCGTCAGGTGGTATCCCGCCGTCGCGGAGGGACGGCACTGGGGCGGAATTATGACCGCTGGATGACCGTTCTGGGTATCCGCCGCCCCGACGCCGCCTTCACGGCGCCCTAGCCGGGGTTGGCCGACGCTGGCCGGGTTTTTGTTAACATGGTCCTCGCGCCCGCTGGGCGCAGCCTATGGACGACGACCCTACCTCCCCCCGTTACGCCGCCTCCGCGCGGTCCGGACACCGCTCCGCGACGCCCTCCCCTCCACTGACCGGGGACGACGCCCGTGCTTGAGCTGCTCCTCATCGTATTCGCCCTGATCCTGCTCAACGGCTTCTTCGCCATGTCGGAGATGTCGCTGATGACCTCGCGCAAGAGCCGGCTCAAGCAGATGGCCCAGTCCAGCAAGCGCGCCGAGAAGGCGCTGGCGCTGGCCGAGAACCCCGAGAACTTCCTGTCCACGGTACAGATCGGCATTACCGCGATCGGCATCCTGACCGGCGTGCTCGGCGGCGACGCCATCGGCGAGGTGATCGGCACGCAGCTGGGCGCGGCGATCCCGGCCCTGCCCTATGCCGAGACCATCGGCAAGGCGCTGGCGATCGTGCTGATCACCTTCATCACCCTGATCTTCGGCGAACTGGTGCCCAAGCGCCTGGCATTGACCCGGCCGGAGACGTTCGCCGGCTTCGTGGCGATGCCGATGTCGTGGCTGGCCCGCGCCGGCGCCCCGTTCGTCTGGGTGCTGGCCCGCTCGACCAAGCTGGTGCTGCGCCTGCTCGGCCTCGGCAAGGACGAGTCCGCCTCGGTGACCGAGGAGGAGATCCGCATGCTCGTCGCCGAGAGCCACGAGGCCGGCGTCATCGACACGCACGAGCGCGACATGATGAACCGCGTCATGCGCCTGGGCGACCGCACCGCCGACAGCCTGATGACGCCGCGCAACCGCATCGCCTGGCTCGACATCGGCGCCGACGCCGAGAAGAACCTGGCGGTGATGCGCGAGCACGAGTTCTCGCGCTACCCGGTCTACCGCGACAGCGACCAGGACATCGTCGGCGTGCTGGAGGTCAAGTCGCTGGTCACCCATCTGGAAGGAGGATCGCGGCAGCTGTTCAAGCACCTGCGCGAGACCCTGTTCGTCTCCGAGTCCACCCACGCGATGAAGCTGCTGGAGATCTTCCGCGAGGAACAGCAGTCGATGGCGCTGGTGGTGGACGAGTACGGCGAGATCCAGGGCCTGGTCACCATCAGCGACCTGATGGGCGCCGTCGTCGGCCGCCTGCAGGCGGTGGAGAACACCGACGAGGACGCGCTGGTGGTGATGCGCGAGGACGGCTCGCTGCTGATCGACGGCTCGCTGCCGGTCGAGGAACTGCGCGAGGTGCTCGGCGGCGCCGAGCTGCCGCCCGCGCAGGAAGGCGATTACCACACGCTGGCCGGCATGTGCATCTACTACTTCGGCCGCATCCCGCACGCGGGCGAGTACTTCGACTGGGCCGGCTGGCGCATCGAGATCGTCGACCTGGACGGCGCCCGCATCGACAAGCTGCTGCTGCGCCGGCTCGAGGAAGAGGAAAGCGATGACATCGTCGGGTGACCCTGCAGGTGCGGGAGAGGCCCGCTACCGCAACGAAGGTATCCGCACGCTGCTGGCGCACTTCACGATCGGCGACGACGAGACCGTACTGACCCTGCGCAACATCCTGGCGACGCTGCAGCAGAGCGGCTTCGGCGTGTTCCTGTTCGTGGCGATCCTGCCGGCGTTCATCCCGATCCCCGGCATCGGCGGCGCGGTGAGCGGGCCGCTGGTGATCCTGATCGGCCTGCAGATGCTGTTCGGGCTGCGCAATCCCTGGCTGCCGCGCTTCATCGGCGAGCGCGGCCCGCGCCGCAGCACCACGCGCCGCTTCATGGGCAAGATCGCGCCGATGCTGCACTGGCTGGACCGCCTGCTGAAGGCGCGGTTCGGCCTGCTGCTTTCGCCGCTACCCGCGCGCATGTTCACCGGCCTGCTGCTGGCGCTGACCGGCCTGCTGCTGGCGTTGCCGATCCCGCTCACCAACTACCTGTTCGGCGCCATCCTGCTGCTGTTCGCGCTGGCGCTGCTGGAACGGGACGGCGTGCTCATGCTGGCGTGCTGGATCGCCGCGGGCATCTGCGTGTTCGCCTTCGGCATCACGTCGAACCAGCTGGTCGACCTGTTCCAGGGCTGGCTGTCGAGGCTGGGCTGAGCCCGGGCGGAACCTCCCGGGCACGGGCGGCGCGTGCGGCGATCGCCGTCACTCTTGCAGGGCACCGGCCCGGCGCCCCTGCCAGGCGCGCGCTGCGAGTTCGAACGAGCGCAGCCGCGCCGCGTGATCGTAGATGTTCGCGGTGACCATCAGCTCGTCCGGGCGGTGACGCGCGACGAAATCGTCCAATCCCTGCGCCACGTCCGCCTCGTCGCCCAGCACGGTGCAGGCCAGCGCGTTCTCCACGCCGAACTTCTCGTGCGGCTGCCAATAGGCCTCGATGTCGTCGATCGGCGGCGGGATCTTGCCGGGCCGGCCGCGCCGCAGGTTGACGAACGCCTGCTGCTGGCTGGTGAACAACTGCCGCGCCTCCTCGCGCGAACCGGCCGCGACCACGTTCAGCGCCAGCAAGGCGTACGGCTTCTGCAGCCGCGCCGAGGGCCGGAACTCGCGCCGATAGATCGCCAGCGCCTCGTCCATCGCATCCGGGGCGAAATGCGAGGCGAACGCGAACGGCAAGCCGAGCGCGGCCGCCAGCCGCGCACTGAACAGGCTGGAACCGAGCAGCCAGACCGGCACCTCGATCCCGGCGCCGGGCACCGCGCGCACCAATTGCCCTTCCACCGCCGGCTCGAAGTAGCGCAGCAACTCCGCCACGTCCTGCGGGAACTGGTCGGCGCTGTCGAAATAGCGCCGCAACGCACGGGCGGTCGGCTGGTCGGTGCCCGGGGCGCGCCCCAGGCCCAGGTCGATGCGGCCGGGATACAGCGATGCCAGCGTGCCGAACTGCTCGGCCACCTGCAGCGGCGCATGGTTGGGCAGCATGATCCCGCCCGCGCCGACCCGGATCGTCTTCGTGCCGCCGGCGACGTGGCCGATCAGCACCGCGGTCGCCGCGCTGGCGATGCCCGGCATGTTGTGGTGCTCGGCCAGCCAATAGCGCTGGTAGCCCCAGCGCTCGGCATGCTGGGCCAGGTCGAGCATGTTGGCGAACGCACGGGTGGTGTCGCTGCCTTCGCAGACGGGAGCCAGGTCGAGTACGGAAATCGGGATCATCGGCGGATTCCGGCACGGGGATACCTGCCGAGATGGGGCCGCCCGGCGCCGACACCAGCGGCCCAGCGTCCGGTCGATGGCGTTACAGCATTCCAGCATCCCGCTTGCAGCGCGCGGGATTTCGATGGGAGCTGTTGCGGGAGGGACTTCGGTCCCGACGAGGCTTGCCGGCGCCCAGGCCCCCCCAAGGCAGGCGCCGCCCCCCGACTACCTTTCCCGTCCCGCGTCCTGCAACGCAGCGAGCAGCCGGGCATATGTCGGACCGAGTCGCCTGAGCGTGGCGACCGCCTCCTCGTCCCGCTCGACCGTCAAGGGGTACTGCAGCGAACCGACGAGTTGCGCCTGCTCCGAAGCGATCCGCGCAGCACCGCCGCGGCCGATCCGCGCCAGGCAGGTCGCGGCATCGGCCAGCCGCCTGGCGCCGACGCGTATCGCGAAGTGGATGAGATGGCCACGGAGATCGTCGCCACATCCGTCCTCGATCATGGCCGCGAGCGCCTCGGCCGCCTCCGCGTTGCCGAGGGTGCCTGCGGGCAGATGCCGCGCGCATTGCATGGACAGCAGCCGGACCGCAGCAGGCAGCGAGGCCCTGAAGACGTCTTCTTCGGCGACGTCCCGCACGCGCCGGCGAAACGTTTTTATTCCCTTGGGTATCGCCAGTGCGTAATAGCGCCATACACTACCGGCTGACCTTGAACTATGAAGTCTTCTCGCGGATTTCCGGTATTGAAGTAGCGAGCAATCAATGCCTGGTTTTCGACTGTCTTCACTACAACGGATCGAGTGTCATCCGGCAATTGATCGTCAATGCTGATCCATTCTTCGGTCATCGTTGTCCCCTTGTTTCAGTTCCGCCAAGTCTGGCGGGTTGCCTGATCGAACCATTGCTCCAAGTCTTCCCGAGGCCCCATCCGAGACCGGAACTGAGTTGCCTGCGGATAGTTGGCTAGCAACCAACTGTAGAAGCTGCCAAAGTCCAGCCGTTGTTCATCCGTGTCCCTATTTGCAGGCAATGCGCGCCATTCGTTGAATAGGCCATTGAAAGCTGCGCGGACTTGCTCTTTGGTCACGGCGTTCCCCTTTCAGCCGGTAGCTTTGCGCAGGCACGTTGCTGCGAGGGCAAAGTGTAGGGTTCTCCGACCCCCAAAAGCATCATTCCGCAACGTATGGGCATGATGTTGGAACAATCGTTTATTCAATAAAAAGCTCTTGAAATCAAGGGCTTAATTACATAACTGGCGGAGAGAGTGGGATTCGAACCCACGGAAGGTTTGACCCTTCGCCGGTTTTCAAGACCGGTGCCTTAAACCGCTCGGCCATCTCTCCGTTGTTGCTGCATGTGCGACCGCTCCGGTCGCGATGGATGCCGCGTTGCGCGGCACCAGCGGCTTGCGCCGGGCGGGCATTCTCGCACGCCCGACGCGTTTCTGCTCAGCCGACTTCGGCGGTCTGCAGGCGGCGTTCGCTGGCCTGCTTGAGCTTGGCCTTCACTTCCTCGCAGTTGCCGCCGCAGTCCAGGCGCGAGCGTTCGATCTCGCGCGGCAGGCGCTCGGCGAGGAAGTCGATGAACACCCGGACCGCCGGCAGCAGGCCGCGGCGCGAGGCGAACACCGCGTGGCAGATGCCCTGCGGCAGCGACCAGTCCGGCAGCACCACTTCCAGCTCGCCGGCGCGAACCGCCTCGGCGCATACGGTCTCGGGCAGCATGGTGATGCCGAAGCCGTCGCGGGCCATCGATTGCAGCAAGGGGAAGTCGAAACCGGCCACGCGCGGCTGCAGTTCGACGCGGCGCGTCTCGCCGTTGGGACCATGCAGTTCCCAGCGCTGGTGCGCCTCGTCCTCGTTGATGCTCATGGTGGTGTGGTGCGCGAGGTCCTCGGGCGTTCGCGGGCGGCCGGCGCGATCGAGGTACTTCGGGCTGGCGACCAGCAGTTCCTGCACCTGGCCGAAGCTGCGCATCACCAGGCTGCCGTCGTCGTCCAGCCGCGAACGCACGCGCAGGGCCACGTCGTAGCCTTCGTTGATCACGTCGACGCGGCGGTTGCTGATGTTCAGCTGCAGACGCACCTTCGGGTACTTGTTGAGGAACTCGGGCAGCAGCTTGGGCAACTGGATCTGCGCCAGCGACACCGGCACGCTGACCCGCACCAGGCCGCGCGGCTCCGCGCTGAGGCGATCGACCACCTCGCGTGCGGCCTGCGCCTCGGCCAGCATGGTCTGGGCATGGCGGTGCACGCTCATGCCGACGTCGGTGACGGCGAAGCGCCGGGTGGAGCGCTGCAGCAGGCGCACGCCCAGGTCGGTCTCCAACTGGCTGATGCGCCGGCTCAGGCGCGACTTGGGGATTCCCAGTGCGCGTTCCGCCGCGGCGAAGCCGCCGTGATCGACCACCATCGCGAAGTAGTACAGGTCATTCAGATCGTGCATGACGGCAACACCAATGGAACGATAAACGACATTAGACTCCATTTATCCCACCAAGGCAACGATGTACCTTGTAGCCCGTCCAGGTGCCGCGCCTCTTCCATGAGGCCGCCTGTCTCACCTTCAAGCGCGCCAGGCTCCCCTGTCCCGAAAACGCGACGGGCCCGCGATGCGCGGGCCCGTCGTTCTCCGGCCTGGAAGCTGCGGAAGACCCTCAGCCGATCCGACCGGTACCGCCCATGTACGGCCGCAGCGCCTCGGGCACGTCGATCGAGCCGTCCGCGTTCTGGTAGTTCTCCATCACCGCGATCATCGCGCGGCCGACCGCCACGCCCGAGCCGTTGAGGGTATGCACCAGTTCCGGCTTGCCGGTGGCCGGGTTGCGCCAGCGCGCCTGCATCCGGCGCGCCTGGAAGTCGCCGCAGTTGGAGCACGAGGAGATCTCGCGGTAGGTGCCCTGCGACGGCAGCCACACCTCGAGGTCGTAGGTCTTGCGTGCGGAAAAGCCCATGTCGCCGGTGCACAGCAGCACCTTGCGGTACGGCAGGCCGAGCTTGCGCAGCACGGCCTCGGCGCATTCGGTCATGCGCTGGTGCTCGGCCTCGCTGTCCTCCGGCTTGCAGACGCTGACCAGTTCGACCTTCTCGAACTGGTGCTGGCGGATCATGCCGCGGGTGTCGCGGCCGCCGCTGCCGGCCTCGGAGCGGAAGCACATCGAGTGCGCGGTCATGCGCAACGGCAGGCGCTCGGCATCGACGATCTCCTCGCGCACGATGTTGGTCAGCGGCACTTCCGAGGTCGGGATGAGATAGCGCCGGTGCTCGCCGAGCTCGGTCGAGAACAGGTCTTCCTCGAACTTCGGCAACTGCCCGGTGCCGGTCATGCTCTCGGCATTGACGATCACCGGCACGTTGGTCTCCTCGTAGCCGTGCTCGCCGGTGTGCAGGTCCAGCATGAACTGCGCCAGCGCACGGTGCAGGCGCGCGATCGGGCCGCGCAGCACGGTGAAGCGCGCGCCGGACAGCTTGGCGGCGGTCTCGCCGTCCAGCCAGCCGTTGCGGGCGCCCAGCTCGACGTGGTCTTTGACCGCGAAATCGAAGCTGCGCGGGGTTCCCCAGCGGGCGATCTCCACGTTCTGGCTCTCGTCCTGCCCGGCCGGCACGTCGTCCGCCGGCAGGTTCGGGATGCCCTGCGCCAGCGCTTCCAGCTCGCCGCGGATGCGCTCCAGCTCGACCTCGGAGGCCTTCAGCTCGTCGCCGAAGCCCGCCACTTCCGCCATCAGCGCCGAGGCGTCCTCGCCCTTGGCCTTGGCCTGGCCGATCGCCTTGGACTTGCTGTTGCGCAGCGCCTGCAATTCCTGGGTGCGCACCTGGATGCGCTTGCGCTCGCTCTCCAGCGACTCCAGCCGGGCGGTATCGAGCGCGAAGCCGCGCGTGGCGCGCAGGCGTTCGGCGAGTTCAGCGGGCTGTTGGCGGAGCAGGGCCGGATCGAGCATGGAGGCGGTTCTTGTTGGGACAGACCGCGATTATCGCCTGTCGCGCTCCGTTCTGCCGCTCGATTCATTCGGGCTGTGACAGAATCCGGGGGTCATTCCCGGTGATCTTCATGCCTGCCCGCCGCTCCCCTGCTCCGCGCTTCGCGTTTCGCCTTCCCCGAGAGACCTGGAAGATCGCCGGCATCGCGTTCGGCCTGGGCGTGCTCTGCTTCGTGCTGGTCTGGCTGGTGGCACGCAAGGACGATCCCGCCGCGGCGACCACCGCTCCGGCCCAGGATGCGGCGCGGCAACAGCCGGACGACGCGCTCGCCCCGCTCCCGGCGCCGCTGGCCGCCGGAGACGACGGCGCCGCCGACATGCCCGGCGCCAAGCCGGCCGAGGACGCCAGCGGGGACGAGGCCCCCAAGCTGGTGGAAACCGCGCCGCCTCCTCCGCCTGCGCCGGCCGAGCCTGCTCCCGCGCCGGCACCTGCGGGCCCGGCCGCCAACCTGCCCGAGGATCGCCCGCTGCCGATCCAGGGCCAGATGCCACCGCCGACCTATCCGCCGGCCGCGCTGCGCCGGGGCGAGAGCGGCACCGTGGTGGTGCGGGTCGACGTGGACGCCAACGGCGTTCCGGTCGACGTGGCACTGGTCCAGCGCAGCGGTTCGCGCGACCTGGATCGTGCCGCGATGGACGCGGTGCGCGACTGGCACTTCCGGCCCGCGCATCGCGACGGCCGCCCCGTGCCGGGCAGCATCGACGTGCCGTTCGATTTCAAGCCGGGTCAGTAAGCTGAACCCCAGCGGCGGCGCGACCGCCGGGTTCACCCGGAACTGACACCCTCGCCGCCCGATCGTGGCAAGACTGCTCCTGTACCACGACGCAGGAGGTAGACCATGGCCATGTCCCCCACCCACGACATCCGGCACCAGGGCGACGTGCCGGCCGAAGAACGCGAGCGCACCGTCTCCCCCTTGCTGTGGGCCCTGTTGATCCTGCTGCTGATCGCCGCGCCTGCCTGGTGGTGGATCCGCAACAGCAGCGAGCGCCCCGAGACCGTGGCCGCGCCGCCGGCGCCTCCCACCGCCAGCGAAGTGATCCCGGCCCCCGCGCAGCCGAAGCAACCGTCAATGGTGAAGCAGGAGCCGCAGCGCAGCGCTCCCGTCGTGCGCAACCGCGACGCCCGGCCGCTGGGCGGCAATCCGCTGCCGATCTATCCGCCGCGCGCGTTGCGCGCCGGCATCGAGGGCAGCGTGGTGGCGCGCGTGAGCATCGATGCGCGCGGCCACGTGGACGACGTGGAGATCATCGAGCGCAAGGGCACCCGCGACCGCGAGCTGGACCGCGCGGTGATCGACGCGGTCCGCGGCTGGCGTTTCGAACCGGCGATCCGCAACGGCCACGCCGTGGCCAGCACGGTGCAGTTGCCGGTCGACTTCAAGGCGCAGCAGTAAGCCCGAACCCGGCGCCGCGCGCGAGCGTGTCGAAGCCGGGGAACGAGGTCGCCACGTTGGCGACGTCCTCGATCCTGACTTCGCCCGTCGAGAGCTGGCCGGCGATCGCGAAGGCCATGGCGATGCGGTGGTCGCCATGGCTTTCGATCGTGCCGCTGCCGAGCGCGGCGCCGCCGTGGATGGTCGCGCCGTCCGGCGTCTCGTCCACCTGCACGCCCAGCGTGCGCAGGCCGGTCGCCATCGCCGCCAGGCGGTCGGATTCCTTCACGCGCAGCTCGGCGGCGCCGCTGACGACGGTCTGGCCCCGAGCCGCCGCCGCCGCGACGAACAGCGCGGGGAACTCGTCGATCATGTCCGGTACCACCTCCTCGGGGATGCGCGCGCCCTTCAACGGCGCGTAGCGCACGCGCAGGTCGGCGACCGCTTCGCCGCCATGCTCGCCGTGGTTCAGCTCCTCGATGTCCGCGCCCATCAGCCGCAACGCGGCGAGCAGGCCGGTGCGGCGCGGGTTGAGGCCCACCGCCCTCAAGGTCACGTCCGACCCCGGGATCACGCTGGCCGCGACCAGGAAGAAGGCCGACGACGAGAAATCGGCCGGCACCGAGATGTCGGTCGCGCGCAGGCGCTGGCCGCCGCGCAGCTTCGCGTAGCCCGGCGAGAACGCGATGTCCACGCCGAACGCGGACAGCATGCGCTCGGTGTAGTCGCGGGTCGGGTGCGGCTCGCGCACCGTGGTCTCGCCCTGCGCATACAGGCCCGCGAGCAGCACGCAGGACTTGACCTGGGCGCTGGCGACCGGCGAGGCGAAGTCGATCCCGCTCAAGGCCTGGCCGCCGCGGATATGCAGCGGCGGCGTGCCGTCGGGCCGGGTATCGATCCTGGCGCCCATCTGCTCCAGCGGCCCGGTGACGCGCCGCATCGGCCGGCGCGACAGCGACTCGTCGCCCACCAGCACGCTGTCGAACGGCTGCGCGGCCAGCAGGCCGGCGAGCAGGCGCATGCCGGTGCCCGCATTGCCGCAATCCAGTTCGCCCTGGGGCGCCTTGAGGCCGTCCACGCCGACGCCGTGCACGATGCGTCGCGACGGCGACGGGGTTTCGATGCGCACGCCCAGCTTCGAGAAGATCACCGCGGTGGCCCGGGTGTCCTCGCCTTCCAGGAAACCATCGATATGCGACGTGCCGTCCGCCAGTGCAGCGAACATCACCGCACGATGCGATACCGACTTGTCGCCGGGGATGGCCAGCGTGCCGTGCAGCGCCGTGCCCTTGCGTGCGATCCAGGATTGCGAACCGGTCATTGTTAAGTCTCGTCCGGCGGCCGAAGCCGCGTTGTTGCCGTTGAATTTGCGTTGCAGTTGCTTGCGACTTTAAGTTGTTGCCTTGCTTTTCTGCTTTCCGGGGCCCCATTCGCAGCGGCGAAGCCAGCGGGAAATACCCGAAGGGCGACGTGCAAGGATGCACGTCGTTTTTCGCCGGGACAGGATGTCCCGTCGAAAAAATCCCGCTGGCGGAGCGGACCCGGAGCGCCAACGGCGCGGAGGGCGCGGAGGGCGCGGAGATCTGGGGCGTGCTTTCTTTTGGTTACTTTTCTTTGCACGAGCAAAGAAAAGTAACTCGCCAAAGGCGAAAGCTTTTGGCTTTATCGCCAAAAGCCCCAAAGGCCAAAAGCAACGTCCCTGGATCCCCGCCTACGCGGGGATGACGGTAGAGAGATGGCGAGTGAAACCGCATGAGGCTTCGCTCGCACCCTCATCCGCCCTTCGGGCACCTCCCCCCCGAAAGGGGGCTGATGTCCCGGCGCAGGAAGGGAAAAACGTAGCCTACGGTACCGCCACCGGATACGAACCCAGCACCTTGATCTGCGCCGAATGCGCCTCCAGTTCCGCCAGCGCCGACTTCATCGCCTCGTCCTCGACATGCCCGGCCAGGTCGATGAAGAACCCGTACTCCCACTTGGCCTGGTGCGACGGCCTCGACTCGATCCGGTTCATGCTGATGCCATGCCGCGCGAACGGGCTCAGCACGTCGAACAACGCGCCCGGCTTGTCGTGGATGAACACCAGGATCGAGGTACGGTCGTGCCCCGACGGCGGGAAGATCTTGCGGCCGATCACCAGGAAGCGCGTGGTGTTGTCGTCGTCGTCCTCGATCGGTTTCATGATGACCTTCTTCAGGCCATACACGTGCGCGGCGCTCTCCCCGCCGATCGAGGCGGCATCGTCGGCATTGCGGGCGCGGCGCGCGCCCTCGGCATTGCTCGACACCGGGATCTTCTCGACCTTGGGCAGGTTGGCGCGCAGCCAGCCGGCGGTCTGCGCGAACGATTGCGGGTGCGCGTAGATGCGCTCGATGTCCTCGATGCGGCCGCTGCGCGACATCAGGTACTGGCGCACGCGCAGCTCGGTCTCGCCGCAGATCTTCAGGCTGGAGGTCAGGAACATGTCCAGCGTCACCTGGATCGTGCCCTGCCCGGAATTCTCCACCGGCACCACGCCGAAGTCGGCGTTGCCGCTCTCCACTTCCTGGAACACCTCCTCGATCGTCGCCATCGGCAGGCCGACCGCCGAGCGGCCGAAGTGCTTGAGCACGGCCTGCTGGCTGAAGGTGCCCTCCGGGCCCAGGTAGCCGATCTTCAGCGGTTCCTGCTGGGCCAGGCAGGCGGACATGATCTCGCGGAACACGTGCACCAGCACTTCGTCGGAAAGCGGCCCTTCGTTGCGGTCCACCACCATCCGCAGCACCTGCGCCTCGCGCTCGGGCCGGTAGTAGTCGACCGCCGCGGCGAGCTTGCCCTTGGCCTTGCCGACCTGGTGGGCGAAGCGCGCGCGCTCGGCGATCAGCGCCTGGATGTTGCGGTCGATCTCGTCGATCTTGGCCCGCACGTCGGCCAGCGCCGGGACCGGCGGCGCCGGCTCCCGGGTCTTGCCGCGCTTGGCGGGAGTGGTTTTTTTCGGCTTTGCGGCCATCGTTGCGTGTTTCCTCGTTCGGTCCGCCCGCGTCATGCGGCACGGCGTGCGGCGGGGGCCGCGTGGCATCCCTCAACCATGGCGCTGCTGGAAGTCGCGCATGAACGCGACCAGCGCCTCGGCGCCCGCCAGCGGCATCGCGTTGTACAGCGAGGCACGGATGCCGCCGACCGCCTTGTGGCCCTTCAGTGCCAGCAGCCCGGCGGCCTTGGACTCGGCCACGAAGCGCGCGTCCAGCTCGGCATCGGGCAGGAAGAAGGGAATGTTCATGCGCGAGCGCGCGGCCGGCGCCACCTCGTTGCGGTAGAAGCCGCCGGAGGCATCGATCGCGTCGTACACCAGCTTCGCCTTGGCCGCGCTGCGGCGCGCGAACTCGGGCACGCCGCCTTCGGCCAGCATCCACTTGGTGGTCAGGCCGAGCAGGTACCAGTTCCACGTCGGCGGCGTATTGAGCATCGAGTCGCGCGCGGCATGCGAGGCGTAGGTGAAGATGTCCGCGCGCGGCTGGCCGGCGCGCTCGAGCAGGTCGCGGCGCACGATCACCACGGTGATGCCGACCGGCCCCAGGTTCTTCTGCGCGCCGGCGTAGATCAGCCCGTACTTCGATACGTCGATCGACTCGGAGGCGATCGACGAGCTGAAGTCGGCGAACAGCGGCACGTCGCCCACGTCGGGCGTGTCCCGGAACTCCACGCCATGGATGGTCTCGTTGGCCGTGATGTGGACGTAGGCGGCGTCGCTGGACAGCTTCCAGCCGCCGCGCGCCGGGATGTCGCGGAAGCCGCCGGCCTCGCCGTCGGCGGCCACGTTGACCGAGACGTAAGGCTTGGCCTGCCTGATCGCGGTCTTGCCCCAGTGGCCGGTGACCACGTAGTCGGCGACCTGGCCGGGCGCGGCGAAGTTGAGCGCGACCAGCGCCTGCTGGGTGGTCGCGCCGCCGGGCATGAACAGCACGGCATAGTCGTCGGGGATCGACAGCAGGGTGCGCAGGTCGGCCTCGGCGGCCGCCGCGACCGCCATGAAGTCGGCGCTGCGGTGGCTGATTTCGACGATCGAGGCGCCTACGCCGTTCCATTCCAACATCTCCGCCTGCGCCTGGCGCAGGACCGATTCCGGCAAGGTCGCGGGGCCGGCACTGAAATTGAACGCGCGTGTCATGTCACACCTTCGGGGCAAGACCCCTAGTATGCCGCAGTGCACCAGCCCTGGCATCGCCGGCAAAAGGTTGCAATTGCACCCATTCGCGCGTTGGATACGGCCGATGCGATCCACTGGCGCGAACTTCCCCGCCTCCCGCCGGTCTGAGCGAACGAACGATTCCAGGAGCCTGCGATGTCCCTGCGCGATGCCCTTCGCCTATCCCCCGGCGAAACCGTGACCGACGAGGCGGTGTACCGCGATCGCCGGCGCGTGGTCCAGATGCTCGGGTTGGCGCCGGCGCTCGGACTGGCCGGCTGCGCCGACGCCGACCCGCCCCCGCCGCCGGCCCGGGTCGTCTCCCCCGCGCAGGCGCGCAGCGGCTTCACCACCGACGAGCCGCTGACGCGCTACGAGGACGTCACCAGCTACAACAACTTCTACGAGTTCGGCACCGAGAAGACCGACCCGTCCCGGGCCGCCAAGACCCTGCAGACCCGGCAGTGGTCGATCAACGTCACGGGCTACTGCGACAAGACCGGCATGGTCTCGCTGGAGGACCTGCTCAAGGGCCTGAAGCCGGAGGAACGCATCTACCGGCTGCGCTGCGTGGAAGGCTGGTCGATGGTGATCCCGTGGATGGGCGTGCCGCTGGCCGAGGTGCTCAAGCGCCTGGGGCCGACCTCCAAGGCCAAGTACGTGGCCTTCACCACGCTCGCCGACCCGCAGCAGATGCCCGGCGTGCGCTACCGCTCGATCGACTGGCCGTACCGGGAAGGCCTGCGCATCGACGAGGCGATGCACCCGCTGACCCTGCTCGCCACCGGCCTGTACGGCAAGCCGTTGCCGCAGCAGAACGGCGCGCCGGTGCGGCTGGTGGTGCCGTGGAAGTACGGCTTCAAGAGCATCAAGTCGATCGTGGAGATCCGCTTCGTCGAGCGGATGCCGCCGACCGCGTGGAACGAACTGCAGCCGAACGAGTACGGGTTCTTCTCCAACGTCAATCCGGCGGTCGACCACCCGCGCTGGAGCCAGAAGACCGAGCGCCGCATCGCCGGCACCGCCAGCAAGCTGTTCGCCGAGCGGATCCCGACCCGGCCGTTCAACGGCTACGCCGACCAGGTCGCCTCGATGTATGCGGGCATGGACCTGAAGAAGTGGTTTTGATGGGGACTCGGGAGAGGCTCGCATCCTTGCGTGCTTATCCGTGGGAGCGGCTTCGGCCGCGATGGGGCTTGCATGCAGGTCCCTCTGCAACAGCCTGCACATCCCTGTGCAAACCCATGGCGGCTGAAGCCGCTCCCGCACGAGCCGCTCCCGCGATGAATCCGTACTTCTTTGAGCTCCTTCCCCCATGCCCTCTTCATCGCGCCTGATCGCCGCCAAGACCCTGCTGCACGCCCTCGCGATCGCGCCCGCCGCGTGGCTGGCCTGGCAGTTCTGGCAGGTGTGGCAGACCGGCAGCGATGCGCTCGGCGCCGATCCGGTGGCGGAAATCGAGCATCGCACCGGGCTGTGGGCGCTGCGCTTGCTGCTGGTCACGCTGGCCCTGACGCCGCTGCGGCAATTGACCGGCCAGGCCGTGCTGATCCGCTTCCGGCGCATGTTCGGCCTGTACGCCTTCTTCTACGCGACGCTGCACCTGGCCACTTACCTGGCGCTGGACCTGCGCGGCTACTGGACGCAGATCTTCGAGGAGATCCTCAAGCGCCCCTACATCACCGTGGGCTTCGCGGCCTGGCTGTTGCTGGTGCCGCTGGCGATCACCTCGACCCAGGGCTGGATGCGCCGGCTCAAGCGCGCCTGGGGACGGCTGCACAAGCTGGTCTACGCGATCGGCCTGCTCGCGGTGCTGCATTTCTGGTGGCTGGTGAAATCCGACATCCGCGAACCGGCGATGTACGCGGCGATCCTGGCCGTGCTGCTGGGCTGGCGCGGCTGGAGATGGTTCAGCGCGCGCCGAACCACAGCAGCGCGCTGAGCGCCGCCGCCAGCAGCAGCGCGCTCAACAGCAGCCACGGCCAGCGCGCGACCTTGACCGGCCGCACCCCGCCCGCCTGCGGGTGTCCCGGAGCGACCGGTGGCGGCTCGTCTTCCTCGCCGGCCGGCAGGTCCATCGCGGGCGGCTGCAGCGGTGCCTCCAGCACGAACCGGTGCCGCGCATCGAACGCGACCTGGTCGCCGGGTTGCAGCCAGCAGTCGCGGACCGGCACGCCGTTCACCAGGCTGCCGTCCTCCGACCCGAGATCGCGCAGCAACACCTTGCCGTCGTGCAGTTCGACGCTGGCATGGCGCGGCGCGAACGCGGGGTCGTCCACGACGATGTCCGAAGCGGGATCGCGCCCGATCACCCGCGGCGATTGCAGGGTGAAGCTGCGGCCATGGTGCGGCCCGCCCACCCCGCGCAGCAGCACGCCCGGATCGGACTCGCCCGGCTGCGCCGGTTCGGGCACGCGGCCCGCCGGCACCGCGGCGCCCCGCACCAGCATTTCCACGCCGTCGGCATAGACCGCGTCGCCGGCGCGCAGCAGCGCCATGCGCCGGACCGGGCGGCCGTTGACGTGGATGCCGCGTACGCCGTTGGCGACCTGCAGCCACAGGCCGCGCCGGTCCAGGCAGAACTGCGCGAGCAGCAACGCGCCCTGGGTGTCCTCGGCCAGGCGAACGCTGCCGCTGGCATGGCGGACCACCTTGTGGACGCCCGGCGTGAGGGAATGGTCCGGCTGCTGCCGGTGGGTGAAATGGACTTGCAGATCGCGCACCGCGGCAGACTAGAGCGTGCGCAGGCCTTTGGGAAGAGAGGCGTTGCCGCCCGGACAGGAAGCCGCGCGCGGCGAAGTGGCACAATGCGCGGCTCCCTTCAGCCAGGCCCGCCCATGTCCAGCATCGACATCCGCCAAGACCATGCCCTGAGCGCCGAGCAGGCGCGCACCGCCATCGACGAGGCGGCGCGCAAGCTCGACGAGCGCTTCGGCCTGCGTTCGAGCTGGAACGGCGACCGGCTGGACTTCTCCGGCTCCGGCGTGGACGGCGCGATCGAGCTGCTGCCCGGGCAGGTGCGGGTGACCGCCACGCTGGGGTTCCTGCTTTCTGCGATGAAGGGCATGGTCGAAGCGGAAATCCGCCGCGTACTGGCGGAAAAGCTGGGTCCCGCATCCTGAAGGATCCCTGCACGCTCCGTCGCGGTTTCACCCCGCCGATGCAGCGGCGGGATTAGCGTGAGGGCTTCCATCGTCCGATGAGGAGTCCCCATGACCACGACCCGGAACGCCAGATCCCATACCGACGACCACGACGACCGGGGATTCCAGGCCCAGGCCAGTCGGTTCTCGCGCAAGCTCGGCGAGTCGGCCGAGCAGGTGTGGCTCGCCGGGCTCGGCGCGTTCGGCCGCGCGCAAAGCGAAGGCAGCCGCCTGTTCGAATCGCTGGTGAAGGAGGGCGCCACCTACCAGCGCGAAGGCAAGCGCCGGGCCGAGAGCGGCGCGGACGCGATGCGCGACCAGGTGGAAGCCGGCCTGGGCCAGGCTCGCGAGAGCTGGCATCGGCTCGGCAAGGCCTTCGACGAGCGGGTGAAAGGCGTGCTGCACGCCTTGCAGGTGCCCGATCGCGCGGAGGTCGAGAACCTGCGTGCGGAAGTGGAGTCGCTCAAGGCGCAGTTGCATGCGGCCCAGGTGCGCGCACGCCGCGCCGGCCGCAGTTCGCGTGCCCGGAGCACGCCGGCCGACCACCGCACGCCTCCGCAGGCGCCGCCTTCCCCGGGCGAATAGGCGCTTGTTGCAAAGCACAAAATGTTTGCCCACAATCGGACCCGACCCGCCAGTCCACCAGAAGACCGTCTGCTCCCCTCCCCTTTCGGCTTCGGACTGGCGGGTTTTTTATGCCTGCGTTCCCGCGCCCGGTCGCGGCATGACAGGTCAAGGAACGCTTCCCGGGGCCGATATACTTTTCGCGCTGCGATATTTTTCGGCCAGGGAGTTTTATGTCTGCGTGGATCCTCGCGTTTGCGACGGCCGCGGCGGTTTGGACCATCACGATCCTCCATCTCTGGCTGTTCCGCCGACGCCGCGACGAGACGCGTGCCGGCCTGGCGGCCCTGGCGAGCCTGCACTGGCGGGACTTCTCCGAGATCGTGCACCGCGCCCTGGGCGAACGACGCGGCTGGCAGGCCGACCCGGAACGGCACGACCCACCGGGCGCGGACTTCCTGATGCGCGACCGCCATAGCGGCGAGCGCTGGATGGTCTCCTGCAAGCACGGTTGCACCTACCGCATCGGCACGGTCGCGGTGAGCGAGCTGGGCACCCTGCTGCGCCTGGCCGGGGCCCGGGGCGGCGTGCTGGTCACCGAGGGCAAGGTCGAACGCGAGGGCCTGGCCGCGGCCGGGAAGCAGTCCATCGAGGTCCTGGACGGCCATCGCGCCTGGCCGATCCTGCGCGCGTACCTGCCAGGCGGGCTGGAAGACGACGTCGTCGAAGGCGCCCGCCGGCGCGCGTGGCGGCACACCGTCGTCGCCGGCATCGTCGCGCTCGGTATCGGCTTGCTGGCCGGGCTCGGCTGGCTGTCCACCCATCGGCCGGCCACGCCGGAAGCGCCCTTGCGGGAAGCCGTCGCGCCTCGGCCCGCGCCGCCGGCGGCTATGCCGGCCGGACAAGCGGCATCGGCAACCGCTCCTGTCCGCCCGATGCAGGCTACCGCCGAACCGGACGACGCCACGCTGGACCGCTACCAACAGGCGGTATCGCGCACCCTGACCGGCGTGCCGGGCGTCGTCCGCGGCATCTGGATGACCCGGATGACGCTCGCGGTCGACCGGACCGGCGGGGATGCCGAGATCTGGCCGTCCATCTGCCGGGAGCTGGAACGCTATCCGGTATTGCGCACGGTGCGCGTGCAGCTCAATCCACGCCCCGAGATCGACGAGCCGGTGCGCTGGCGCCAGTGCGCGACCTTCTGAGCGCTTCCGGAGGCTCAAGCCGGCCGTCGTCCCGCCGATACCAGCCAGGCTCCCCCCGCTTCGCGCAGGAACTCCCCGGATGGTCATCGGCAGCACAGCCTCCCCCGGCGGCCAAGCCGCCCCTCTCGCCCATGCCCGCGCCCTGGCGGCCGCCGCCAAGCGCGGCGACGAGCCCGTGGCCAAGGACGAGCAAGGCGACGGCACCTCGGGGCTCCAGGCGGTGCATTCGATCGTGGCCGGTGCGCTGGGGCTGGAAGACCCCACCAAGGCCAGGCCCGAGGCCGAGAAGAACGAGTACTACACCGCGGGCAAGTGGCTGGCCGCGGCCGGAACCGTGGGCACGATCCTGTCGGTGCTGGCCTAGGGCCTTCCACGGCAGGCGGCCGAGGGTTCCCGTCCGCCCGCGTCCTAGCGCATCCCGGGCGCGAAGCGCGCCACCAGGTCGTACGCACTGCCCAGGAACACCTGCCTGACGTAGGTCACCGGTTGCTCGCCGCGCCAGGTGTGCCGGTCGATCACCAGGCAGGCCGTGCCGGCCGGCACGCGCAGGCGCTCGGCCTGGGCCGCGTCGGCGTTGATCGCGCCGATGCGGTGCTGCGCGCGCGTCCACGGCACGTGGCGCAACAGCCAGCTGCCCGGCGCGGAGGCCGCGAAATCCTGCTCCAGCGCCTCCGGCACGGTCTCCGTGTCGATCAACCGCTCTTCCAGCGCGAACGGCCGGCCGTCGGCGAGATGCAGGCAGTGCAGCGACAGCAGCCGCGCGCGGCTGCCGAGTTCGCGTTCCTGCGGGACCGAGGCACGCGCCTTGCGCAGGCTGCGCGCGATCAGCTCGAACCCATAGGCATGGCCGCGCGAGGTCACCTCCACCTCGATGTCCGGGATGGCCAGCGCGACCTGCTCGATGTGCGGGTGCGGGCGCGCGACGAACGAGCCGGCACGGCGGCGGCGCTCGATCATGCCGGCGTCGGCCAGCAGGCCCAGCACCTTGTTCACGGTCATCCGCGAGCAGCCGTACTGCGCCATCAGCGCGTGTTCGGACGGCACGCGGTGGCCCGGCGGCCATTCGCCGCTGTGGATGCGCGCCTCGATGTCGCCACGGATGCGCTGGTGCAGCGTGGTGGCCGTGCTGCGGGATGTCGGGGATGCGGCGGACATGCGGCGTCCATTCTCCGGGGCCGGCATTGTGCCTCTCCCGCCGGCGCGCGAGCGCTGCGCGGTCACGCGGCCGCCAGCACGCGCGCCAGCGCCTGCCGGTAGCGGGCGGCGACCTGATCGCGGCGGACGTGGCGTCCCTCGTCCACCCATTGCACACCGCGCCGCCATACCGAGCGCACAGCGCCGCCGCGCACGGCGAACAGCCAGCTGTCGAGCAGCGCGTCGCCCTCGCGGCCGGCCAGCGAGGGATGCCGCAGGTCCAGCTCGACGACGTCGGCCGGAGCGCCGGCCTGCAGGCCCGCCGCCGCGCCCAGCGCCTGCCCGGCGCCGGCGAGCGCGTGCTGGTACAGCCAACGTCCGCTCGACATGCCCGCGTCCGGCACCGCCACGTTGCGGCCGCGCGCATGCAGGCGCTGGCCGTACTCGAGCAGGCGCAGTTCCTCGGCGGCGTCGATCAGCACGTTGGAATCCGAGCCGACGCCGAAGCGACCGCCGGCGCGCGCGAACTCGCGCATCGGGAACAGCCCGTCGCCCAGGTTCGCCTCGGTGATCGGGCACAGGCCGGCGACCGCGCCACTGGCGACGATCCCCGCCATTTCCTCAGGCGTGACATGGGTGGCATGCACCAGGCACCAGCGCTCATCCACCGGCGCGTGCGCCAGCAGCCACTCGACCGGGCGCTGCCCGGACCAGGCCAGGCAGGCCTCGACCTCGCGCAACTGTTCGGCGATGTGGATGTGCACCGGCCCGGCGTTGAGCGGCAGCAGGGCCGACAGCTCCCCGGGCGTCGCCGCGCGCAGGCTGTGGGGAGCGATGCCGAGCACCGCGTCGGGGGTGCCGGCGAGCACGGCGCGGCAGCGCTCCAGCAGGCGCGCGAAGCCGTCGATGTCGTGGATCAGGCGGCGCTGGGCGGGGTTCGGCGGCGCGCCGCCGAAATCGGCGTGCGCATAGAACACCGGCAGCAGGGTCAGCCCGATGCCCGAGGCCTGCGCCGCCGCGGCGATGCGCGCCGACATTTCCGCCGGATCGGCGTACGGCGCGCCATCCGAAGCGTGGTGCAGGTAGTGGAATTCGCCGACGCGGGTGAAACCCGCCTCCAGCATCTCGACGTAGGCCTGCTCGGCGATGGCCTGCAGGCTGTCCGGATCCAGGCGTTCGAGGAAGCGGTACATCAGCTCGCGCCAGCTCCAGAAGCTGTCGCCGCTCGCACCGCCGATCTCGGTCAGCCCGGCCATGCCGCGCTGGAACGCATGGCTGTGCAGGTTGCCCAGGCCGGGCAGCGCCACCTGCAGGCGGATGTCGCCGTCCGCGGCAGGCACGCCGGCCTCCACCCGGGCCAGGCGTCCGCCCGCCACCTGCAGGCGCACGTCGCGGGCCCATCCCTGCGGCAACAGGGCGCGTTCGGCCCACAGATGCCGTGCGTTGTCGTCGTGCTGCACTGCCACTGGACGCCCTCCTCGAACCGAATTTATTGTATAGACATATCACGAACCGCGCCGGACCACGACATGCACTGCGACACGCTCTGGCACAACGCGCACCTGCTCACGCTCGACGCCGCCGACGGCGGCCTGGGCATCGTCCCCGACGGCGTGGTCGCCAGCCTGGACGGCCGGATCGCCTACGCCGGCCCGGCCGCGGGCGCGCCCGCGCTGGCGCCGGCCGAGCGCATCGATTGCGGCGGCCGCTGGATCAGCCCGGGGCTGGTCGACTGCCATACCCACCTGGTCTACGCCGGCAACCGCGCCAACGAGTTCGAGCAACGCCTGCAGGGCGCCAGCTATGCCGACATCGCGCGCGCCGGCGGCGGCATCGTCTCCACGGTGCGCGCCACCCGCGCCGCCGACGATGCGGCGCTGGTCGCCGCATCGCTGCCGCGCCTGGACGCGATGCTCGCCGAGGGCGTCACCACGATCGAGATCAAGTCCGGCTACGGGCTCACGCTGGAGGACGAAACCAAGCAGCTGCGCGTGGCCAGGCGACTTGGCGAGCTGCGCGGCGTGGACGTGGTCCCGACCTTCCTCGGCGCGCACGCGGTGCCGCCCGGGCGCGAATCGCAGGACTACGTCGACGAGGTCTGCGCGACGATGATCCCGGCGATCGCCGCGCAGGGCCTGGCCGAAGCGGTGGACGTGTTCTGCGAGGACATCGCGTTCTCGCCCGCGCAGGCCGGGCAGGTGTTCGCCGCCGCGCGCGCCGCGGGGCTGGCGGTGAAGATCCATGCCGAACAGCTCAGCAACCAGCACGGCGCGGCGCTGGCGGCGCGCTTCGGCGCGCTGTCGGCCGACCATATCGAGCACCTGGACGCCGACGGTATCGCCGCGATGGCGGCGGCCGGCACCGTCGCGGTCCTGCTGCCGGGCGCGTTCTACTTCACCCGCGACACCCGGGTGCCGCCGATCGCCGGATTGCGCGCGGCCGGCGTGCCGCTGGCCCTGGCCACCGACTGCAATCCGGGCACCTCGCCGCTGACCAGCCCGCTGCTGGCGATGAACATGGGCGCGACCCTGTTCCGCCTGACCGTGGCCGAATGCATCGCCGGCTTCACCCGCGAAGCGGCGCGCGCGCTCGGCCGTCACGAGCGGATCGGCCGGCTGCGCGCCGGCCTGCAATGCGACCTGGCGATCTGGGACATCGAGGCTCCGGCCGACCTGGTCTACCGGATCGGCTTCAACCCGCTGCACGCGCGCGTCCATCGCGGCCGCCGGGCATGACCCCGCCGCTTCCGCACCGCCTTCCATGATCCACGGAGCAACCGCATGAATTCCCCCCTGGGCGCGAATCCCTCGCAAGCGCCGCGCACATCCCCGTACGCGGCCCCGATCCTGGTGCAACCCGGCGCGGTCACCCTCGCGCAGTGGCGCGCCATCTACCGCGGCGCGGGCATCCAGCTCGATCCGGCCTCGGCCGCGGCGATCGCGCGCAGCGCGCAGACCGTGGACGCCATCGTCGCCAAGGGCGAGCCGGTCTACGGCATCAACACCGGCTTCGGCAAGCTGGCGACGGTGCGCATCGAGCGCGACGACCTGCAGACGCTGCAGCGGAACATCGTGCTCTCGCATGCGGCCGGCGTCGGCGAGCCGATGCCGGCCGCGGTCGTGCGACTGATGATGGCGCTCAAGCTCGCCAGCCTGGCCCAGGGCGCCTCGGGCGTGAAGCCGGAGACGATCGCGCTGCTGGAAGCGATGCTGCAGCGCGACGTGGTGCCGGTGGTGCCCTGCCAGGGCTCGGTAGGCGCTTCCGGCGACCTGGCGCCGCTGTCGCACATGGCCGCGGCGATGATCGGCACCGGCGAGGCGTTCCTGCGCGGCGAGCGCATGCCCGCCGCCGATGCGCTGCGCCAGGCCGGGCTCGCGCCGCTCGTACTGGGCGCCAAGGAGGGCCTGGCGCTGCTCAACGGCACCCAGTTCTCCACCGCCTATGCGCTCGCCGGGCTGTTCGAGATCGAGGCGGTGTTCCAGGCCGCGCTGGTCGCCGGCGCGCTCTCGACCGAGGCCGCCAAGGGTTCGGACACGCCGTTCGACCCGCGCATCCATGCGCTGCGCCGCCAGCCGGGCCAGGTCGCGGTGGCCGAGGCGCTGCGCAGGCTGATGGCCGGCTCGGCGATCCGCGAATCGCATCGCGAGAACGACGTGCGCGTGCAGGACCCGTACTGCCTGCGCTGCCAGCCGCAGGTGATGGGCGCCGCGCTCGACGTGATCCGCCAAGCCGCGCGCACGCTGGAGACCGAGGCCAACGGCGTATCCGACAACCCGCTGGTGTTCAGCGACACCGGCGAGGCGCTGAGCGGCGGCAACTTCCATGCCGAGCCGGTGGCGTTCGCCGCCGACATGCTGGCGATGGCGGTATGCGAGATCGGCTCGATCAGCGAGCGTCGCATCGCGATGCTGGTCGATCCGGCGCTGTCGGGCCTGCCGGCGTTCCTGACGCCCCGGCCCGGGCTCAACTCCGGCTTCATGATCCCGCAGGTCACCGCCGCGGCGCTGGTCTCGGAGAACAAGCAGCGCGCCCATCCGGCCAGCGTGGACTCGATCCCGACCTCGGCCAACCAGGAAGACCATGTGTCGATGGCCGCGCACGGCGCGCGCCGGCTGCTGGCGATGGCCGGGAACGCGGCCAACGTGGTCGGCATCGAACTGCTCGCCGCCGTGCAGGGCTGCGACTTCCACGCGCCGTTGCGCTCCAGCGACGCGCTGGAAGCGGCGCGCGCCCTGCTGCGGGCGCAAGTGCCGGCGCTGCAGGAGGACCGCTATTTCCATCCGGACATGCTGGCGGCGACCGGACTGGTGCGCTCGGGCGTGCTGGCGGACTGCGTCGGCCTGGCGTTGCCGGGCGTTTCCCCGGAAGCGCGGACATGATCGCGTTCCGCGGTCTCTTCGCCCACGAGGGAAGTGCTCGCAAGGCCGGCCTCCGGCCGAGCGGGAATCGGAAGCGGGCTCCCGCCCTTCATCCGGCGCTTCGCGCCACCTTCTTCGGCAAGCAGGAGAAGGACCGGCTCCGTCGCCATCCGGACGTGCCAGCAGGCGGAGGCCTTCGCGTTGCGCCGAGTTGCCTTTCCTTGCGCGGTCGCGCGGAAAGGCATGTCCCGATCCAGGCCAGGAGACGCGCATGACATCCCTTCCCGATTGGCTCGAACTCCACCGCGGCGATGCCCCGCTGATCGTGAGCTTCCCGCATACCGGCACCGAGCTGCCGGCGAGCGAGGCCGCCGGGTTCGCATCGCCCTGGCTGGCGCGCCGCGACGCCGACTGGTGGGTGCACCACCTCTACGACTTCGCCCAGGCATTGGGCGCGACCACGATCCGCACATCGGTGTCGCGCTCGGTGATCGACGTCAACCGCGACCCCAGCGGCGCTTCGCTCTATCCCGGGCAGAACACCACCGGCTTGTGCCCGCTGACCACCTTCGACGACGAGCCGCTGTACAGGCCCGGCGCCGAGCCCGACGAGGCCGCGATCGCGCGCCGCCGCGCTGCCTGGTTCACGCCCTACCACGACGCCCTCGCAAGCGAGATCGCGCGCCTGCGCGGCAGGCACGGAAGGATCGTCGTCTACGACGCGCATTCGATCCGCTCGCACATCCCGCACCTGTTCGACGGCGAATTGCCGCAGTTCAACATCGGCACCAACGGCGATACCAGCTGCGACGACGCGCTGACCGACGAGGTCGAGCGCATCTGCCGCGCCAGCGGGCTGGGCACGGTGCGCAACGGCCGGTTCAAGGGCGGCTGGATCACCCGCCACCATGCCGATCCGGCGCGCGGCGTGCACTCGATCCAGATGGAACTGGCCTGCCGCGGCTACATCGACGAGCCGGCCGTGCCGTCGCCGGACAACTGGCCCACGCCCTGGGACCCCGAGCGCGCCGCGCCATTGCGCCAGGTGCTGCAACAGGTCCTGGCCGCCTGCATCGCGTTCGCGGCGTCCCCGCGGGACGCCGCCTCTTCCCCGTACTGACCCGCGCCCTGCGCGCGGCCCCGCCAATCCAAGGGACACCGTATGACGACCCGCCGCGATCCATCCCGCAAGATCCACGCGCCGACCGGTACCACGCTCAGCGCCAAGAGCTGGCTGACCGAAGCGCCGCTGCGCATGATCCAGAACAACCTCGATCCGGACGTCGCCGAGCGGCCGGAGGAACTGGTCGTCTACGGCGGCATCGGCCGCGCCGCGCGCGACTGGGAGTCGTTCGACACCATCATCGAAACGCTCAAGCGCCTGGACGACGACCAGACCCTGCTGGTGCAGTCGGGCAAGCCGGTCGGCGTGTTCCGCACGCATCCCGACGCGCCCCGCGTGCTGATCGCCAACTCCAACCTAGTGCCGCGCTGGGCCAACTGGGACCACTTCAACGAGCTGGACAGGAAGGGCCTGGCGATGTACGGGCAAATGACCGCCGGCAGCTGGATCTACATCGGCGCGCAGGGCATCGTGCAGGGCACCTACGAGACCTTCGTCGAGATGGGCCGGCAGCACTACGGCGGCGACCTGTCCGGCAAGTGGCTGTTCACCGGCGGCCTCGGCGGCATGGGCGGCGCGCAGCCGCTGGCGGCGGTGATGGCCGGCGCCTCCTGCCTGGCGGTGGAATGCCGCAAGAGCAGCATCGACATGCGCCTGCGCACCGGCTATCTCGACACCTGGACCGACTCGCTGGACGAGGCGCTGCGTCTGATCGGGGAATCCTGCAAGGCCAGGAAGCCGACTTCCGTCGGCCTGCTCGGCAACGTCGCCGACGTGCTGCCCGAACTGCTCCGCCGCGGCATCAAGCCGGACCTGCTCACCGACCAGACCTCCGCGCACGACCCGGTCAACGGCTACCTGCCACTGGGCTGGAGCGTCGAGCAATGGGACGACAAGCGCGCATCCGCGCCGAAGGAAGTGGAAGCGGCCGCGCGCAAGTCGATGGCGGCGCACGTGCAAGCCATGCTCGGCTTCCACCGGCTCGGCGTGCCGACCGTGGACTACGGCAACAACCTGCGCCAGATGGCGCTGGAGGAAGGCGTAAGCGATGCCTTCGACTTCCCCGGCTTCGTGCCCGCCTACATCCGCCCGCTGTTCTGCCGCGGCATCGGCCCGTTCCGCTGGGCCGCGCTGTCGGGCGATCCGGAGGACATCCGCAAGACCGACGCCAAGGTCAAGGAGCTGATCCCGGACAACCCGCACCTGCATCGCTGGCTGGACATGGCCGGCGAGAAGATCAAGTTCCAGGGCCTGCCGGCGCGCATCTGCTGGGTCGGCCTGGGCGATCGCGACCGGCTCGGCCTGGCGTTCAACGAGATGGTGCGCAACGGCGAGCTGAAGGCGCCGGTGGTGATCGGCCGCGACCACCTGGATTCCGGCAGCGTGGCCTCGCCCAACCGCGAAACCGAGGCCATGCGCGACGGCTCCGATGCCGTCTCCGACTGGCCGCTGCTCAACGCCCTGCTCAACACCGCGTCCGGCGCGACCTGGGTGTCGCTGCACCACGGCGGAGGCGTCGGCATGGGCTTCTCGCAGCATGCCGGCATGGTCATCGTCTGCGACGGCAGCGAGGCCGCCGACCGGCGCATCGCCCGGGTGCTGTGGAACGATCCCGCCACCGGCGTGATGCGGCACGCCGACGCCGGCTACGACATCGCCGTGCAGTGCGCGAAGGACAAGGGACTGGACCTGCCGGGCATCCTGGGCTGATCGCCTGCGTGCCGGCCCCGGGCCGGAGGCCTCTCGCGGGAAGGATCCCGGCCCGGCGCGCCGTGCGGGCGCTAAACTTGCGCCCCTGATGAGCACGCAGCCCCTTCCACGCACCGTCCAGGCGACCCGCTACGTCACGCCCCTGCGCGAGGGCGGCTCGCTGCCGGCCATCGTCGAGGCCGACGACGACGGCCTGTACGTGATGAAATTCCGCGGCGCCGGCCAGGGCCCCAAGGCGCTGGTCGCCGAGCTGATCTCCGGCGAGCTGGCGCGCGCGCTCGGCCTGCCGGTGCCGGAGATCGTGTTCGTCGAGCTGGACACCGAGTTCGCCCGCACCGAGCCCGACCCGGAGATCCAGGACCTGATCCGCGCCAGCGAGGGCCTCAACCTGGCGCTCGACTACCTGCCCGGCGCGATCAACTACGACCCCGCGGCGATGCGCCCGGACGCCGCGCTGGCTTCGCGCATCGTCTGGTTCGACGCCTTCGTCAGCAACGTCGACCGCACCACGCGCAACACCAACCTGATGGTCTGGCATGACCGCCTGCACCTGATCGACCACGGCGCCTCGCTGTACTTCCACCACGACTGGGCCAATGCCGCCAGCGCGGCCGCCAAGCCGTTCGCCCTGGTCCGCGACCACGTGCTGCTGCCGTTCGCAGACGGCATCGCCGCGGCCGATGCCGAGCTCGCGCCGCGGCTGGACCAAGCGACGATCGAGCGCATCGTCGCGCAGGTCCCGGACGGCTGGCTGTTGCCGGACCCCGCCTTCGCCGACGCCCAGGCCCAGCGCCGGGCCTACGTCGAACACCTCGTGCAGCGCCTGGCCCAGCGCCAGGTCTTCGTCCAGGAGGCCGTCCGTGCCCACGCCGCACACGTATGACTACGCGATCATCCGCGTGGTACCGCGGGTGGAGCGCGAGGAATTCATCAACGTCGGTGTGATCGTGTCCTGCCCCGGCGCGCGCCGGCTGGAGGCGCGCATCGAACTGGACGAGGCGCGCCTGCGTGCGTTCGCGCCGTCGCTCGATATCGACGCGCTGCTGCCCTACCTGCGGGCGATCGAGGCGATCTGCCGCGGCGATGCCGGGGCCGGCCCGATCGCCGCGCTGCAGCCGCGCGCGCGCTTCCACTGGCTGACCGCCAAGCGCAGCTCCATCGTGCAGGTATCGCCGGCGCATGTCGGCCGCACCCTGTACCCGGAGCGGATCGTCGAGCATCTCCTGGAACGGATGGTGCGCGTACCGCGCTAGTGCGTGCTGCGCATGCGCAGTAACGGACGGTATACGCGCACCCCACTGCCCCTAATGGGTAGTTGCACATCGCGCGCTGCATACCCTCTTTCCCGTCGTTCCCGCGAAGGCGGGGACGACGGGTTTGACATCAAGGCAATGTCTGGATCGCAACGCGGATGCCGGAATACCGAAAGCGCTACTGCCCCGGCGGCTTCCCCGTGGGCGCTGCCGGCACAGGCTTTCGAATCGCGGGAATCGGCGAAATGCCCGTCTCGGGCGATGGCATCCGGGTGAGCTGGATGCGGTCGCCCACCGTCGTGCCCTGCGCCGTTTTTCCGGCGATGCGGATGTCATTGGTGCCGATAACCAGCGGGACATCGCTCCACTGCGCGACGTGGTCGACCACCGGCGTCTGTCCGAACATGCGTCCGTTGATGGTCAACCACACCTCCGCCAGATTGCTGAAGGCGGCAATATCCACCTTGTCCTCGTATCGCACCGCCAGGCGCCGGTCCAGCAGGTGCGCCATCGGCCTGGCGCTCCAGTTGGCCTGGTACCAGAAATAGGCATCCTTGCGGACGCTGCGGTCGTAGCTGACCAGCCCCTTGTCGTTGATGCCCGGCCGGTCGCCCTCGTGGCGGCCATCGGAGGCCAGGTCGAACGCGACCCACACGAAGGCGCCGGACAGGCCGTGCTGGTCGCGCAGGTCGCGCCAGTTCTGCACGTGGTAGCGGGTCTGGGCCTGTTCCGGATGCCAACCGCTCTGCGGCACGTTCCTGTCCGGCGGCGGCACCTGTTGTTGCAACGGGCTGCCGCCGGCGCCGTACTCGCTCACCATGAAGGCGCGCTCCGGGAACGCCGACCGGTAGCGCTCCGCCCAGGCGCGCATGGTGTCGGTCTGCTCGGGATACCAGCCGAAATAGCGGTTGAAGCCGATCACGTCGGTGATCGCCGCCTTGGGATCGTCGTCGCGCTGGCAGCAGTGCGCGTAGGCCGTCGGGCGCGACGGATCGAGTTCGTGCGCCAGGTCGTTCATGCGGCGCAGGAACGCCGCCACGTCGGGCGTGGTCGCGTAGACCTCGTTGCCGATGCCCCACAACACCACCGAAGGATGGTGGTAGTTCTGCCTGACCAGCTCCCTGAGCTGGGCCGACGCATTGTCGAGGAACCGGGCGCTGTCCTGGATCACCCCGTTGATCGGGATCTCCGTCCAGACCGCGATGCCGTGCCTGTCGGCGTAGTCGTAGACGCTTTGGGGATGCTGGTAGTGCACGAGGCGCAGCGCGGTCAGCCCGAGCTCGTCCATCGCCTGCATGTCCGCGGCCACGTCGGTTTCGACGACGGCGGTGCCGCGCCCCGGTCGCTGGGGATGGAAGAGGTTCACGCCATGCAGCGGATACGGTTTGCCGTTGAGCACGAAGCCGTCGCGCGGATCGAACCGGATGGTGCGCAGGCCCAAAGGAACGCGCACTTCGTCGCCCGAATCCAGGCGCGCGGTCACCGTGTACAGGTAGGGATCCGTCCGGCCCTGCCACAGGCGCGGGCGGGCGATGGCCAAGGGCAGGTCGAGCGACGCCGTCGAACCCGCACCGACCCGGAGCTGCCGTCGCGCGCTGGCGACGGTATTTCCCTCGGCGTCGTCGATCGTGACGCTCACGTTGGAACGGCGCGCGCGCGCCTCGTCGTTGCGCAAGGCAACGTGGACGGAAAGCGATGCCCGGTCGTCCGAAAGCGAGCGCGTGGACGCATAAACGCCGGGGCCGCCGTGATCGGCCAGGTCGATATGCAGCGCCGGGACCTCCACGATCGACACGCCGCGATAGAGCCCGCCGAACACCGTGAAATCGCCACCGAGCGGCGCGATGGGCAGCGATGCCGCATTGTCGGTGCGGACCGCGATGAGGTTCGCTCCCATCTTCAGCTGCGGCGTGATGTCGAACCGGAACCGGGCATAGCCGCCCTCGTGCCGCCCGACATGCCGGCCATTGACCCATACGTCCGCCGCCAGCGCCGCGCCGTCGAATTGCAGCCACACGCGCCGGTCGGCGGGAAGCGAGGGCACCTGCAACGCGCGCCGGTACCATCCTGCGCCCCGGTAGTAGCCGCCGCCGTCCTCGCCATCGGCGGCGTTGTAGGTATGCGGCAAGGTGACCTCGGCCCACGGGCCGTCGTCGAAATCCTCCCGCGCCGCATCCGCCGGATCGGCGCGGAGGAAGCGCCACCCCGCATCGATCGGGACCTGCGTGCGCGTCGGCGGGACGTCGCCGGGCGCCGCGGCGTTCTCGGCGGCCATCGCGATGGACGCGTGGACGCATCCCCATGCCAACGCCACGATCAACGACATCGCCCTGAGGAATGCGAACCTCCGCAATCCGGCCCTCCGGCCCCGGTCACTCCCGACTCTCGCCCGCATGTCTCCCCTTCCCTCCGACGGCTCCGACGGCGAAGCCCGGGCACAGACCATAAGCGCCCGGGGGCGGCCCTGCCTAGGGCGCCGTGCCCGTCCGCGGATCGGGAGGGTCCTCAGCGCGGCGCGGTGCCCGCCCGCTGCATGGCGTCTTCGGGCAAGGCCGGCAACGACGGCACCGCGACCCGCACCAGCGTGCCCGCATGGTCGATGACCACCGTGTCGGCCTCGATCGCCTGCAGCTTCGCCGAAGGCCCCAGGCTCTCGCCGACCACGTAGGCCTGTTCGGCGCCACCGTTGACCGAAAGCACGGCCACGTCGCGGCCGGCCCCGTGCACCAGGCCATTGGCGCGCACGTCGAGCGTGGCCGCGGCCGGCTCGAACCAGTGCGCCATCGCCCGCGCGGCCTCGCGCACGTCGCCGGGAACCGCACCGGCCGGCCCGGCGGGCGCCGGTGCCGGGAACGGCCGCAGCAACATCCAGCCCCACCCCGCGAGACCCGCGACGGTCCCTGCCACGCCGAGGCAAAGCAATGCGGAAGGCAGCGCCGACTGGCCGAATCTCATCACCGGACCCCGAGTTTCCCGCCTGGGACCGCCGACGCTAGCACCCGCCGCTGACGGGAATGTTTCATACGCCGATCATATTCGCCGGCTAGCCTGATCGCCGGTCGACACGGGACATGGATGCGCCATGAGCAGCGCCCTGCCTTTCCTGCCCGCCCGCCGGCGCCAGCGAGGATTCACCCTGATCGAACTGATGATCGTGCTGGTCATCGTCGGCATCGGCACCACCGCGATCACCCTGAAACTGACCCAGGACCCGGCGCGCGCATTGCGCCTGGAAGCGCAGCAACTGGCACAGGCGCTGGTCGTCGCGCAGAGCGTGGCCCGCATCGACGGCCGGCCGATCGTCTGGCTGGCCGACGGCGAAGGCTACCGCTTCGTCCGTGCCGGCACGCTCCCGGAAAGCGGGCGCCTGCGCTCCACCCAGGCACCGGACGCCTTCGCCCGCGACGACGTGCTGCGCGCCCGCGCATGGCGCTCCGCCGGCACCCGGGTATCGCCGCAGCCGCGCCTGTTGGTGACGCCGGAATGGATCGGCCCGAGCTGGCGGATCCGCCTGTCCGATGGCAACGCCAGCGTGGACATCTCGCGCGACGCCTCGGGGCGGCTCTCGATCCATTGACGCCGATGCCGCCCGGTCCTCGCCCGCCCCATCCGATGCGCCGCCGGCCTGGCGGCTTCACCCTGATCGAAGTCATGATCGCGCTGGCCATCGTCTCGATCGCGCTGGTGGCGATCATGCGCGCGGTCGGCGTGTCCACGTCCAACCAGGGCCTGCTCCGCGACCGCGCCCTGGCGTTGATGGCGGCCGAGAACCGGCTGGCCGAGCTGCAGTTGAGCCCGCCACCGCCGGGAACGCTGCGCGTCGCCTGCCCGCAGGGGCACCTCCGGTTCGATTGCGTGCAGCACGTGACGCGCACCGCACCGGGCGAGTACGCGATCACCGTCGAAGTCCAGGACGACCTCCGTCGCCGGTTGGCCACGCTCGACCTGGGGGGCACGCAGCGATGAACGGCGTGCGCCCCGGCTCGCCGGGCTTCACCCTGATCGAAGTGCTGGTCGCGATCGTGCTGCTGTCCGTCATCAGCCTGATCAGCTGGAAAGGCCTGGACAGCGTCGCCCGCTCGAGCCAGCGCCTGGAGCGGTCCGGCGAGCAGAGCACGGCCATCTTGCGCACGCTGCGCCAGTTCGAGCTCGACGTGGCCGCGCGCGCCACGACCGAACTGCCGCCGCTGGACAGCGGCGAGCCCGCGGAGGTGGACGAGGACGGGCGTCCGATCCCGCGGCGATTGCTGCCGGACGCCATGGTCAGCACGCGCCAGGGCCTGGCGCCGCTGCGGATCGAGATCGTGCGCCGCGCCGCCGACGGCGATGGCCGGTGGCAACGGGTCGCCTGGTGGCGCCAGCGCGACACCTTGTACCGCGCGGCCGCGCGTGCCTCGGACCGGTTCCCGCTGCCGGCACCGGCCAGCGCCGAGGCGGTGGCAATACTGGAAGGCGTATCCGATTTCGAAATCCGCGCCTGGGAGCCCGACCACGGCTGGCAGCGGCTGCCGTCCAGTACACCGGCCAGGCAAGCGACCGGACTGGAAGTGACGCTCGGCCAGCGCGACGAGCGCGGCAACGCGGTCTATCGGCGGGTATTGCTGCTCTAGAACCGGCATCCCAGGAATGGCGCGGCCGCGTGGCATGAAAGCGCTCCCCCGGCGACCGCAAAGGGCGCTCGATCCCCGCCAGCGCGGGGATGGCATCGTACGGGCGCGTATTTGTGGTTTCCCGATGGGGAAGCCATCGCGGCTTGGGGCGCTCCCGCAAGAAAGCTCCGCCATGTGGCGGAGCTTTTCCAGGACATCCGTGTCGCCGGGCAGCGAGAACGCCGTCCGGCACGTCCCTGCCCTCGACCTCAGTACCGTCCCAGGTTGCGCCGCTCGGCGTCCGTGAGCCGCGCCGCCTGTTCCTCGCTCAATTGGCCGCTGCCCAGGAACTGGAAGGCGCTGCCGGGATCGTAGGACGCATGCTGCTGCGATTGGCCACGCGGCTTGTCCACGCTGCTGGTCCGGTCGCCGAAGCCCAGCACCTGTACCTGGATCACCGACGGGCGCGCCTGGCGGGTCTGCTGCTTGACCATGTCCTGCGCGGCCTGCACTGCGCTGCCGGCCGCGGCCGTGGCCGAGGTCAGCGCCGACACGTTCACCGACGCCATCACCGGCAGGCCGGTGGATTCGCCCTGCACCTGGATGTTCTGCGCGTTGAGCACCTGCAGCGCCGCCAGGTTCACGTTGCCCGACACGCGGATGCCCGCCTCGCCCGCGTCGATCGTGCCCAGCGGCGCGATCAGGTCCACGTCGCCCGGCGCCACTTCCGGGATCGGGTTGAGCGTGGCGATGCCCGCGCCGGACGACGGCACCTGCGGCGCCAGCGCCACGTTGCCCCACTGGTCGTAGGTACGCCGCGGCGGCGTGTACAGCACCGTGGTCCTCGCACCGCGGCCGGCGTTGATGTCGCCCTCTTCCGACCAGGCGAGGATGTCGCCGCCGAAGGTGGTCATGATCCGCGACAGGCCGAGCAGCAGCGATTGCTCGCTGAACAGCCGGATGTCGCCCTGGCCCTGCGTCATCACGCCGGCGCTGGCCGGCGGCGGCTCGCCCTGCACGCCGACCACGATCTGGCCCCCGGGCGCCATCATCTCGATGTTGCCGCCGAAGTTGGTGTGCACGCCCGAGCCGCCGTACATGACGATGTCGCCGCTGCGCTCGATCTTCTGCCCGCCCGCGTCCTGGTCCGGGAACAGCGTCGCGATCATGTTGCGGCCGCGCAGGTAGGAACCGTAGCGGCGGCTATCGGGATCGTTGTATTCGCGCCCGCCTTCGCGCAGTTCGCTGTAGTACACCTCGCGCAGGAACATGCGCTGCTGCTCGGGCGCGAGCCCGTCGAAGTAGGCCAGCGTCTGCTCCGTGGAACCCGAGAAACCGAAACGCTCGGACAGCCACTTCGCGAGATCTTCCTCGTAGGTCTTGGCGACCTTGCCGGGCTGGTCGGCCAGCGGCAGGCCCGGGTCGGCGAGATTGGCCGGGTCGAGGTAGCGCTCACGCAGCGCGGTCCAGTCCACCCCGTCCATGCCGGCCATCATCGCGACCGAGGCGCCAGGCCGCGTATCCCCGGCCACGATCGGACCGATCGAGGTCACGCTGGCCCGGTCTTCCATCAGGATCGTGCGCCCGGCACTGATCTCCAGCGAACCGGGCCCGGCTACCTGCACCCCGGTATGGACGATGTCGCGCCCGGCCTCGACCAGCGAGGTGTCGGTGCCGTTGCTGTGCACCGCCAGCAGATCGGCACCCAGGATGTCGCGCCCGGCCCGCATCCATACCGGCGCGCCGGCTTCGTACCAGGTGGTGACCGTTCGCTCGCCCCTCAACGTATTGTCCAGGTCCGCCCCGGTCCGGATCGCACCGGAATTCAGGCCGACGATGTCGCCATTGACCGCATAGATGCGCGTGGGCATCGGGTTGCCTGCATGCAATGCAGTGTTGACGGCCGTGTTTGGCCCGAAGGCGAACAAGGGGGCGTACCTGGTCGGATCTGCGTCCATATAAAAACCGTCGGCCGACAGGTTCGATGTCAGAAGACGATCCGCATTGCTGTCGTAACCGGCAAACGCCGGCGCGAACGGCGACGGAAGGACGGCATCCGCACCGGATGTGCCGATCGAATAGGTATGGCCGATGGCGTAGATGGCGTTGCCAGCCAGCAGTTCCAACTCGCCATTCGTCGAGGGTGCCAATAGCAGCATGCTATCCGTAGGGCCCTGGATCGAAGTCGGATTCGGATCCGAATAAGCGCCTCGCCCGAGCTTGATATCGCCACCCGCAGCC
Organism: Xanthomonas boreopolis; assembly: GCA_014654535.1. GTDB lineage: Bacteria > Pseudomonadota > Gammaproteobacteria > Xanthomonadales > Xanthomonadaceae > Pseudomonas_S > Pseudomonas_S boreopolis. Next base: position 1,494 of record BNBA01000015.1, on the reverse strand, counting down.
ACTGCCGAGAAGATCGACGGATAAAGCAAATACTGCCTACCACTTGGCCCTGTCCATTCGGCTTCTACGTTGCTTCCGCGCATGCTCGCAGAGGGCAACAGGGTCGGTGTTAGATCGCCGCCAGCCGAGAACAGATTGATGGCGGTATTCCTGGTCCAGAGCGAGAACCATCCCAGCCCTTGCCCCGCACGATCGACGCCGTTCCAGGTCCAAGGCGAGGTATTCGGAACGGCAACGCGACCGGGATCGCTGGCGCCTCCCAACACCAAGTCACCACGTGTATCGATATTGGCCGCCGCGTCACCCAATACCAGCATTGGCCCGCCCATGGCGACGCCCCCGGCGGGAGTGAAGGGATCGTCCGCCCGGATCCCGCCACCACTACCGCTGTAACCTGTAGTGAGCCCACCCAGCATTCCGCTCTGCAGCACCAAGGCTCCGCGCAGATTGGTCAGTACGCCATTGAGATCCAGATTCTGGTTTCGATTCGCGTTCTGGCTTTCCTGCGACGTCGCCCGCAGATCTGCATTGAAAGCGCCGCCGGCCTTGATCGACAGGTCGCCACCGCCGGTCAGCACCAGATCGTCGCCCACGACTCGGCCGGTGGAGCCGACTGCGGCCACCAGTCCCTGCGAACGAGCCGCCCGGTAGCCGCCGGTCGTATACACGCTGTCGCCACGCGCCTCGACCACGCCGGCGTCCCGGCCCGCATTGATCTGGACGTTGCCACCGCCCAAGGCGCCGATACCGGTAAACCCCACCAACCGCGGCGTGGCCTTTGTTGCGGTCGAAGCATTCACGTAGGTACCGAAGTTGATCCACCAGCTGGTGGCGATGCCGTCCATGCCCGCGGTACTTCCGCTCCCCTGGCGCCATAGCCAGTTGCCCACCGCACCGCTGGCATAGAGGGCCGCACCCTCCGTGCCGGTGGGATCGCTCGAAGCGCTTGATCCCCAGCTGTCGCCCACCACGTCGCGCCCGGCGGACACCAGTACATTGCCGCCCTGGTCCGGATACCAGGCGCGGTAGGCAGCCAACGCGGCGGAATAATCCATGCTCTCGTCCACATCGCCCAGGATGGACGTCGTGCCCGCACGCGTGCCGCGCGGCAGGTTGAAGGCCGCGTTCACAGCCTCGCCACCGGGCAACGAGGTCTGCGTTCCTGCGGTATAGATGCCGAATGCCGACATCATTTTCATGTCACGGCTTGCCAGCAAGCTCAGGTCCCCACTGCCAGTGCGCAATACGCTGTAGAGGGGATACTCGGGGGTATAGGTGTAGATATTGTTTCCGCCACCGCCGCTGCAGAAATCGCCCTGGTTGCAAAACTCGTTGAACGGTATCCCGTAGACATCGCGCGCGAAATCCTCTAAGAGCGGCTAACAAAACCGCCTTGTACACCTGAGCGGTGATGACAAAATCGCCTGCATGGCACGTCGCAAAGAGATTCCCGCCGCGCTGTGGAAGCGCATCGAACCTTTGATCCCGCCCGTG
>BNBA01000014.1 GCA_014654535.1 Xanthomonas boreopolis | reverse complement strand
GCGCGCCAGTGCCTTCAAGAACTGGCTGCACCACTACAACTGGCATCGGCCTCATGCCAGCCTTGGCTACAAACCGCCCATCTCCCGTATCCCACTGAACAACGTGCTGGGTTTACACATCTAGGGCATTTTCGGAATCGAGTGACGACACATGGGATGACTGTGGGAGGCGGGATCCGCAAGCGCCCGAAATGAAAATGCGCTACGCGCCGGCCAGCGCCGCGCGGGCGTCCTCGCCGTTCTCGATGTGCACGTACAGCACCGGGATGCCGTGCGCCTCCAGGACCGCGGCCATCTGCCGCTGGCGGGCGAGGAACTGCTCGTATACGCCGCGCAGGCGCTCGCACTCCTGGCGATCCTGCCCGTAGTGCGCGCACCAACTGGCGGGATCGAACAGCGCCATGCGCACTTCGCCGCCGGCGTAGCGCAGCAGCGGCTCGGGCGGGGCATCCAGCCATTCCTCCTGCTCCGGCGCCAGCAGTGCGACCTCGATCAGCGGCCACAGCGCGGCCAGGCCCTGGTTGTCGTACTGCATCGACATCATCGCGGCCAGGTCGTGCACGGTCAGGTAGCGCGCGTGCTCGATGCGCGCGCCGAACGCGTCCTGCGCCAGCAGTGCGGTATCGGCCTGGGCCATGCCCTGCGCCAGCAGCACGTCCTCCAGCGCGGCGGCGACCTGCCGCACGATGGCCGGGTCGCCGCTGAGCAGGAACGGCAGCACGCGCAGGCTGCCGCCGCCGAGCGTGGCATCGGCCTGGAACGGCAGGGGGACCTGGCCTTGCGCGTCGGCGCCGAAGGCGAGCACGCGCGGTCCCTGGTTGCGGCCGGGAGCGCGCGCCTGCAGTTCGTCGAGCCGGCGATGCATCGACCAGCCCGGCCGGAGCACCTCGGCCGGATCGAAATGCGCCGCGGCGAAGCTCAGCTCCAGCTCGCGCACCTGCGGCACCCACTGCGCCAGGTCGCGGCCGACCCGCTCGGCCAGCGCGCCGGCCTGGTCGGAGGAAAGCGCGGCCACGCGCGGGACGGTGCCGCCGGCCAGTTCGAGGGCCAGTACGCCGAGGGCGGTGGTGCCGAGGTCGCTAGTGCTCATGGTTCGCGGTTGGCCCATCACGGGGTCGAGGCTACACTTCGGCCATTATGCCTGCCGTCCCCGTGCAGGCCACCCCGAGTCTTCCTTCCATGCCAGGTCCCTCGATGTCCTCTCCTCGCCCCGTCGCCATCCTGGGCGGCGTCCGTATTCCGTTCTGCCGCCAGAACACCGCCTACTCGGACGTCGGCAATCTCGGCATGTCGGTACGCACGCTCGGCGCGCTGGTGGAGCGCTTCGGGCTGCACGGGCAGCAGCTCGGCGAGGTGGCGATGGGCGCGGTGATCAAGCATTCCTCGGACTGGAACCTGGCGCGCGAGGCCGCGCTGTCGTCGGGGCTGTCGCCGCTGACGCCCGGCATCACCCTGCAGCGCGCCTGCGGCACCTCGCTGGACACGATCATCCACATCGCCAACAAGATCGCGCTCGGCCAGATCGACTCGGGCATCGGCGGCGGCTCGGACACCACCTCGGACGTGCCGATCGTCTACGGCAAGAAGCTGCGCGCGCGCCTGCTCGCCGCCAACCGCGCCAAGACCACCGGCGACAAGATCAAGGCGATGCTCTCCGGCTTCCGCCTGGGCGAGCTCAAGCCGGAATTCCCCGGCGTGGCCGAGCCGCGCACCGGCAAGAGCATGGGCGACCACTGCGAGGACATGGCCAAGGAATGGAACATCTCGCGCGAGGCGCAGGACGAATGGGCGGTGTCCTCGCACAAGAAGCTGGCCGCGGCCTACGAGAGCGGCTTCTTCGAGGACCTGATCGCGCCGTTCCGCGGCGTCAGCCGCGACAACATCCTGCGCCCGGATACCTCGGTGGAGAAACTGGCGACGCTGAAGCCGGCGTTCGACAAGGTCTCCGGCCGCGGCACGCTGACCGCCGCCAACTCGACCCCGCTCACCGACGGCGCCGCCGCGGTGCTGCTGGCCAGCGACGAGTGGGCGCGCGCGCACGGCCATGAGCCGCTGGCCTACCTCCGGGACGCGCAGGTCGCCGCCGTCGATTTCGTGCATGGCGAAGGTCTGCTGATGGCGCCGACCGTGGCGGTGCCGGAGATGCTCAAGCGCCAGGGCCTGGCCCTGCAGGACTTCGACATCTACGAGATCCACGAGGCGTTCGCCGCCCAGGTGCTGTGCACGCTGCGCGCCTGGGAGAGCGAGGACTACTGCCGCAACCGGCTCGGCCTGGACGCGCCGCTCGGCCGGATCGACCCGGCCAGGATCAACCCGCTGGGTTCCTCGCTGGCGACCGGCCACCCGTTCGCCGCCACCGGCGCGCGCATCGTCGCCACCGTCGCCAAGGAGCTGAAGCAGCGCGGCGGCGGCCGCGCGCTGGTGTCGATCTGCACCGCGGGCGGCATGGGCGTGGTGGCGATCGTCGAACGCTGATTTTCCTGCGCAGCGGGAAAATCGCCCGAGCTCGTGCTCGCAAAACCTCGGGCCCCGGCTCCGTGGCTTCCAAATCCGCCTTCCGCGCGCCCCCTTGAACTGCAGGAGGCTATGCGCCGGATAGCGCAGCGGCGCGCGCCGCGATGGGACTGGTATCAGCCGCGCAGGCGCGGATGGCCGAACTCGTCGCGTTCCTCGGGGACGGCCTCGTCGGCGATGCGTTGCTGCAGGTCGCGCAATGCAAGGTCGAGCGCAGGTTCGCCGCGCGCCACGCGCAATGCGTTGGCGTAGCACTGCTGGGCGGTGCGGTCCTGGCCGGCGGCGGCGAAGCCGTGGCCGAGTTCCTCCCAGCCTTCGGCGCCGACACCTTGCGCGATCGCGCGATGCAGGAACTCCTCCGACTGCGCGGCCTGGTGCTGGTGCCGGGCCAGGCGGCCCAGGGTCAGCAGCAGCGCGGGGCTGTCCGGATGCTGGGTCAGCCAGCGTTGGGCGCTGGCGCGGCGCGAGTCGTACTTCTCCATCGGCAGCAGGCCGTACAGGCGCGCCAGCGACTCGTCCCAGCGGCCGTCCAGCGCCTGCTCCAGGCTGTGCAGGGCGGCATCGTCCCAGCGCAGCGCGGCGGCACGCGAGGCATAGGCCGCCGCGACCGACGGCATCGTGCGCAGCGACTTGGGGACGCTTTCCCAGCGCACGGCCAGGGCATTGGCATCGCCGGCCTGCTGCAGGGCCTGCGCGGCCAGCCGGGTTTCCAGCTCGCCATAGGCCTGCCCGGACAGGACCTGCTGCTGGCGCAGCGCGCCCAGCTGGCCATAGGCCTCGTCGGCCCGTCCGATCCGCGCCAGCGCCTCGGTGCGCAGCAGCAGCCCGCGCGGCGGCAGCGGTTGCGCGCCGGCCACGTCGAGCGCATTGATCGCGTCCACCGGGCGGTCCTTCGCGAGCAAGCGCTCCGCCTGCAGCAGCGCGTGGGCCTGCGGGTCGCGCTCGCCGAGCCTGCGCGCGAACGCCTCGACCGCGGCATCGTCGCCGCGCGCGTCGGCCACGCGCACCGCGCTGGCCAGCGCGATCGCGCCGACCTCGTCGTCTTCGCTGGCGGCCGCCAGCAGCTTCTCGGCCCTGCCCCACTGGCCGTGCTCGGCGGCGCGCAGGCCTTCGATCAGGCGGGCGCGGCCCTTCTTGCGGCGATAGCGGTTCCAGGTGCGGAACGGCAGGCTGAGCAGCGTCCACAGCAGCCACAGCACCAGCAGCGCGATCACCAGCAGCAGCAGCGCCTGCGGGCCCGGCGCCACGTAGTCGTTGCCGCCGGCGCGGACGATCACTTCGCCGACGTCGTAGCTGGTCTGGCGCGAGAGCCATTGCGCGCCGAGCACGCCCAAGGCCACGGCGACCAGCAGGATCAGCAGGGTACGCAGCGGTTTCATGGTCCGTTCCTCCCTTCACGCATGGCCCGCAACTGCAGCAGGGTGCTGCCCAGTTCGGGCGTGGCCGGCCGCAGCGGGGCATGCTGCAGCCGGGTCAGTTCGGCACGCAGGCGACGCAGCGCCGCGCTGTCCGGCCACAGCCGGACGAGCCAGCCGTCGACCCGCGCCAGCGCCTGCTTCCAGGCCGTGGCGTCGCCGCGCTCCAGCGCCGCGCGCGCCAGGCTGATCTCGATCTGCAGCGAATCGCGGGCGCCGATCCGCTGGGACCGGGCGACCAGCACGTTGCCGCGCGACGGGCGCACCTGGACCAGCGGCGAGAGCAGCTTCTGCCACCAGGGGCGCGCGTCCCCGGCCGCATCGGCCGCCTGGGCGGGCAGCGCGTCGAGTTGCCCGACCAGGCGTTCCAGCTCGCCGCCCAGCGCGGCCTGCGGGCCGGCGCCGAGCGCATCGAGCGCGTTGCGTTCCTGCACCAGGGTCTGGCGCACGTTGAGGTATGCGGGATCGTCGATGCCGGCCAGGGCGCCGGCGGCCAGCGCATAGGCCCTGCGCGCGCCATCCAGGTCGCCGGCGATCGCCAGCCGCTGCTGGCCCTGGCTCAGCAGCAGTTCCACTTCGTCCAGCCGCAGCGCCTGCGCGCCGTGGCGGCTGGGATCGGCGAGCTTGGAGACCGTTTCTTCCAGCAAGGCGCTGCGCTGGCCCAGGCCGAGCATCTCGTCGCGCAACACCCGGTTGGTGGCCGCCGCGTCCTGCAGGCGTTCGCTGGTCGCCCGCTGGTCGCGGCGCAGGGTCTCCAGGGTCTGGTCGAAGGCTTCCCAGCGGCGCTGCTCCTCGCCGGCCACGCGGTCGCGCTCGGTGGCGTACGCATGCCAGGCGCGCCAGCCGCCCCAGCCCGCCGCCGCAAGCACGACGACGACCACGGGCAGCATGACCCATGCCCATCGCGGTCGTCGTGGAGTACTCGGCGTCGGATCCATGCGGCCTCCTGGCTGTGGCACGGCGTTGGAAGCCGCCGGCGTCGCGCAACAGCATGGCGTGCGTCGCGTCGCGACGGCAAGACGCGCGCGCGCAATGGCACGTCCTAGTTCAGCCAGGTATGCGCGGTGTCATCGCCGCCGCGGCGGCTTTCGCGAGCTGCGCGGGCATCGGGCCTTCGGCGCGGTGGACCTCGATGAACCCGTGCTCGCGCGCGTACGCGGCCAGGCGCTCGCTGGCCGCGACCACCGGTCGCCGGCGCAAGGCCTGGAGCGCATCGGCGGGCAACTGGCGCAGCAGGAGTTCCAGCGCCTCGCCGCTGCTGAGGGCGAGCACGCTACGGGGCAGGACGCGTTCCAGCCGCCGGATCGCCTGCGCCGGCAGCGCGACCGGAACCCGCCGGTAGACGTCGGCGCGCAGGACCGCGACGCCGCGGGCCTGCAGGTCGCGCGCGATCACGCCGCGCCCGCCGGGAGCGGTGACCAGCCCGATCGCGTCGTAGCGCGCCAGTTGCGGCAAGGCCAGCACGCCTTCGCTGTCCATCCGCGCGGGGGCGAGCACGTCGCGGATGCCGTGCCGGCGCAGCGCGCGCGCGGTGCCTTCGCCGACCGAGACCGCCTGGCGCAGCGCGCCGGCGAACGCCGGGTCGATCGCCTGCGCCGCTGCAACCGCGGCCGGGCTGGTGAACAGCGTCGCCGGGGCGCGCAGCGCGGCCTGCAATGCGTGCCGCGCGGCGGCATCCGGATCGTGCTCGATCCGCCATGGCGAGAGCGCCAGCAACCGCCCGCCGGCGCGCGCGCAGGCGGCGCGCAATCCCGCGTGCGCGCCGGCCGGGCGCAACGAAAGCAGGTACCAGTCATGTGCCGATGGGGTCATTGCGGGCATTATGCGAGCCCTTCGTCGTCCACGGTCGTTGTCCATGCTCCATGCCGATCGCCTGTCACCCGCGCTCCAGAACCTGCAACGGCACCTGGATGCGATGCCGCCCGTGGCGGCGATGCGGATCGCGGTCGCCGGCCTGGACGAGCGCGGCCTGTGCCTGCGCGCGCCGCTGGAGGCCAACGTCAACGACAAGCGCAACGCCTTCGGCGGCAGCCTGGCGTCGCTGATGACCCTGGCCGGATGGAGCTGGCTGAACCTGCACCTGCAGGCGGCCGGCGAGATCGCCGACATCTACGTGGCCGACAGCCAGCTGCGCTACCTGGCGCCGGTCTACGAGGACCTGGTGGCGTGCGCGGCGCCGGCCGAGGGCCAGAGCGGGGACGCGTTCCTGGCGACCTTGCGCCAGCGCGGCAAGGCCCGCATCACCGTGCAGGCGCAGGTGACGCTGCAATCCGGCGTGGTCGCGGCGAGCTTCAGCGGGCGCTTCGTGGCGCTGGCCAAGCGCGAATGAGTACGATGGCGTCCTCTAGAGCGTGTTATGGACTTTGGGATGAGCGCGAAGCGGCCTGGGGCGTGTCGAGACAAGGCGTGCGCTGCAGCCCAGGCTGGCCGCCTGGGCAAAGCGCGCAACGCCGTATCGGCGCGCCCCAGGCCACTTCCCGGATGGCCGTCAGCGGCACGGAGCCGGCGCCGTGCGGCTTGCCTTGGCCACCCGCCAAGGCGGCCCCACGCGACACCGGCTCCGCACCGCTGACGACCCACTCATTTCATTCCAAAGTCCATAACACGCTCCAAGGGGATGCCTCGATGCGCCGACTCGCCTGGTTGTCGATCTGCCTGCTGCTGCTCGCCGGGAGCGCGCAGGCGCTGAGCCGTGCCCAGCAGCGCAGCCTGCAGGAAACGCAGAGCCTGTATGCCGCGGCGGTCCGCTGGAGCGACCTGGACCGCGCCGAGGAGATGGTCGATCCGGAATACCGCGAAAAACACCCGCAGACCGACCTGGAGCGGGCCCGCTACGAGCAGGTGCAGATTTCCGGCTACAGCGAGCTGCGCAGCGGCACCGAGGGCGAGGACCGGGTGGTGCGCGAGGTGGAGATCCGGCTGATCAACCGCAACACGCTGGCCGAGCGCAGCGTGCGGGTCCGCGAGGTCTGGCGCTGGGACCCCAAGGCCAAGCAGTGGTGGCTGGCCTCCGGCCTGCCCGACCTGTGGAAGGGCGAATGACGGCCGGCGCCGCGGTAACCGGCGCGCCCGCCGGCTGTGCGACAATCGCCGGCCCGCTTCATCGATCCCCGTGAGCCCGTGAATCTCGAAGAGCTGCAGGCCTTTGCCGGCCGCAACCCCATGCTGTCGATCGCCCTGGTCGGCCTGACCCTCGCCATCATCGTCACCGAGATCGCGCGGCTGTTCCGCGGCTACAAGGCCATCAAGCCGGTCGAGCTGACCCGCCTGATCAACAGCGACAACGCGCTGGTGGTGGACCTGTCGGCCGCCGCCGACTACGAGAAGGGCCATATCGCCGGCAGCCGCAACGCCGTGGCCGGCAAGTTCGACGCCGGGCACAAGCTGGTGACGGACCGCAAGTCGCAGCCGGTCGTGCTGGTCTGCCGCAACGGCACCGCTTCGGCGGCCGCGGCCAAGAAGCTCAAGCAGGCCGGTTTCGAGAAGGTCTACTGGCTGGAGGGCGGCATTCCCGCCTGGCAGCAGGCCGACCTGCCGCTGGTGAAGGGCCGCGCCTGATCCCTGCACCCTTGTGGTGGCGCTGGCAAGTCCCCATCGCTGTCATGAGATACTTGCCGTTTAGCAAGCGTTCCACCCACCGCATCACTTACCAAGAACCGTTTTCTGGAGTCCAGGAATGTCCGACGAAACCACCAACGGCGCCGCCGCGCCGGCCGAAGCCGCCGCCGGCCCCGCCTTCACCATCGAGAAGATCTACGTCAAGGACGTTTCCTTCGAGTCTCCGAACGCCCCGGCCGTGTTCAACGACGGCAGCCAGCCGGAGCTGCAGCTGAACCTCAACCAGAAGGTGCAGCGCCTGAACGAGAACGCCTTCGAGGTGGTACTCGGCGTGACCCTGACCTGCACCGCCGCCGGCCGTACCGCCTACGTGGCCGAAGTGCAGCAGGCCGGCGTGTTCGGCCTGGTCGGCCTGGAGCCGCAGGCGGTCGACGTGCTGCTCGGCACCCAGTGCCCGAACATCCTGTTCCCGTACGTGCGCACCCTGGTCAGCGACCTGATCCAGGCCGGCGGCTTCCCGCCGTTCTTCCTGCAGCCGATCAACTTCGAGGCGCTGTACGCCGAGACCCTGCGCCAGCGCGCGCAGCAGGGCGAGGCCCCGTCGCTGGCCGATTCCGAGCCGGCCGGCAACGCCTGATCCGGGTTCCGATCAGCGGATGAGCGATCCGAAACGGAAAATCGCCGTCCTCGGCGCCGGCTCCTGGGGCACCGCCCTGGCCGCGCTGGTCGCACGGCACGGTCACCCGACCGTGCTGTGGGGCCGGGACACGAAGGTGGTCGAAGCGATCGACCGCGACCACGAGAATCCCCGCTACCTGCCCGGCATCGCGCTTCCCGAGGGTTTGCGCGCGACCACCGACCTGGCTGCCGCCGTCGAAGGCGCCGGCTGGATCCTGGTGGTGGTGCCGTCGCACGCCTTCACCGAGACCGTGAAGGTGCTGGCGCCGCTGCGTCCGGCCGAGGCCGGCGTGGCCTGGGCGACCAAGGGCTTCGAGCCGGGGTCCGGGCGCTTCCTGCACGAGGTGGCGCGCGAGATCCTCGGCCAGGACGTGCCGCTGGCCGTGGTCACCGGCCCGTCCTTCGCCAAGGAAGTGACCCAGGGCCTGCCGACCGCGATCACGGTGCACGGCGACGATCCCGGGTTCACCCAGGTCGTGGCCGAGGCGATGCACGGCCCCGCGTTCCGCGCCTATACCGGCGATGACATGGTCGGTGCCGAACTGGGCGGGGCGATGAAGAACGTGCTGGCGGTGGCCACCGGCGTCGCCGACGGCATGCAGCTGGGCCTGAACGCCCGCGCCGGCCTGATCACCCGCGGCCTCAACGAGATGCTGCGGCTGGCCGCGGTGATCGGCGGCAAGCCCGAGACCTTGATGGGCCTGGCCGGCCTGGGCGACCTGGTGCTGACCTGCACCGGCGACCTCTCGCGCAACCGCCGGCTGGGCCTGGCGCTCGGGCGCGGGCAGAGCCTGCCCGATGCGGTCCGCGAGATCGGCCAGGTGGTCGAGTCGGTGCAGACCGCCGACGAGGTGATGCGCCAGGCCGAGGCGCATGGCATCGAGCTGCCGATCTCCAATGCGGTGCGCGCGGTGCTGCACGGCGAGATCACCCCCGAAGCCGGCCTCAAGGAACTGCTGGCGCGCGAACAGAAGCCGGAGTACCCGGATACGTTGTTCAAGTAAACCAGGGATGGTCCGGCCGGGCTCACCGTCGCTCGTCATTCACTGACGTAGTCGGTTATGCATTCTCAAAAAAAGCCCGGCCTTGCGGCCGGGCTTCGAGTGCGACGCGGGAGAGAGGACGCGCCGCAGACGCGCGGTGCGCTTACCAGCTGAAGCGCGGGCCGACCGACCATTCCTTGTCGCCGCCCTTGGCCATCTTGATGTCGCCGTTGATGCCCCAGTTCTGGTTGAGCTTCACCTGGCCACCGAGGCGGCCGTAGAACTCGCCGTCCGGGTTGACGCCGTGCTTCTTGGAGTAGTCCTCGTAGCCGGCCAGCGCGTAGACCTCGAAGTGCTGGCCGAACGCATTGCGCAGGCCGACCTCGGCGCTGTAGCCGTCGAAGTCGTACTTCACGCCGTTCGGCGAGCGGTCCGGGTTGAACTTGTTGTAGGCCACGCGGGCGACCAGGTCGGTGCTCGGGGCGATGGTGTAGTTGTAGCCGACGCCCAGGCGGTACTGCTGCACGTCGAGGTCGCTGTGGTCGAGCGACTGCTTGTTGTAGTCGCCGAACACGCTCCAGTTCGGGTGGAAGGCGTAGGAGCCCTTGAAGCCCCAACCGTCGGCGTCGCCGTTGTCGGCGTTCGTCTTGGTGTAGTTGCCCTCGACGTAGTTGTACGAGAGGTTGTCCGCGGCCGAGGCGGCGAACGGGAGGGCGGCGATCAGGCCGAGAGCGAGCAGGGAAGCTTTCATGTCGTTACCTCTTTATTGGTTATTACGGCGCTGAGGTCGAAGACCGTTCGCTGCCGAGATGTAAATTCTCCGTTAGCCGGCGGAATCGCCCCTGAATTCAGAACTGACCAGTACATAAATTAAAGGGCGGATTCAGGAACTTTTGAGCGCATCGCGGGTGTGCGAAGCCGGTCACGATGCCGTGTACAGCAAGGATGCGCTGCGGTGAGATACGCGCGGTTCGAGGGCGCGATGGCGGTGCCGCGGACACTGCCCTGACGCGGGCTGGTCGGTCCTACGCGCCGCCGGCAAAGCCGAGCTGGCGCCAGGCCTCGAACACCACCACCGCCACGCTGTTGGACAGGTTGAGGCTGCGGTTGCCCGGTTGCATCGGCAGGCGCAGGCGCTGCGCCTCCGGCACCTGGTCGAGCACGTCGGCGGGCAGGCCGCGCGTCTCCGGGCCGAACAGGAAGGCGTCGCCGTCGGCGAAGGACGGGGTGTCGTAGCGGACCCGGCCGCGGGTACTCAATGCGAACAGCCGCGCGGGCCGGATGCTGGCCAGTGCGGCCGGCAGGTCGGCATGCACCTGCAGGCGGGCGTATTCGTGGTAATCCAGGCCGGCGCGCTTGAGCTGGCGATCGCTCAGGTCGAAACCGAGCGGTTCGATCAGGTGCAGCCGCGCGCCGGTGTTCGCGCAAAGGCGGATGACGTTGCCGGTGTTCGGCGGGATTTCGGGCTGGTACAGCAGGACATCGAGGACGGGAGCGCTCATCGGCCAAGTTTAGCCGGCCCTCCGGGATCGGCCGCGGCTGCGGCCGGTCCCTCAGTACTGGGCGAACGAACCGACCAGGGCCCGCAGGTCCAGCGGCGACGGCAGCAGGCGCGGCTTCGGCAGGTTGACGATGACCTGGCCGACCAGCTCGGCGACGGCGGCGGAAGCCTCGGCGGTCAGCGCGTTGGAGGCGGTCTCGCCGGACTCGCGGCTGGCCAGCAGTTCGGCGCGCTGCTCGGCGCTCGGGCGGACCTCGACCGCAGCCAGGGTCACCACGCGCAGTCCGGCTTCGTACTCGGCGACCTGCTCCGCCGAAGGGCGCACCTGCACGGCGGCCAGGGTGGGGATCGGGCTGGTGCGCTCGTGTTCGCGCTGGGCGATCTGCTCGGCGGAGGGACGCACCTGCACGGTGTCCAGCGTGGTGATCGGGGTGGCGTGGGCGGTCATCGAGGCCAGAACGGAACCGGCGGCGAAGGCGATGGCGGCGCTCAGGGACTTGGTGTTCATGACAGGGACCTTTGGTGTTGGTGATCAGTGGTGTGGTAGTAAAGTAATACACCGAATCTCTTGGTGCAAGCGGAATCGCTCATTTCCGGATCTTGTTCATTGTTCGTTCAAGATTCGTCGGAACGGCTTTCCGCCTGCCGAATACCGAGCAGGATGCGTGCCAATCGCAACCCATTGATTTCGAATGGGATTTGGAAAGGCGGCAGTGTCCGCTGTCCGGACACTCGTGGCCGGGGCCGCTGTCCGCGCATGCGCGGGCGGTTAGCCGGGGGCATGGCTTGCGGCCCATGAGCGGCCGCCGGGCGCCGCCTTAACATCGCGGCTCATCCCACGCACAAGGAGTGCGCATGTCGCTTCCACGTCGTCCCCGCGCCGCCGCACTGGCGGTCGCCCTGGCTACCGCCGCGTTCGGGTTCACCGCCTTGCCGGCTCCTGCGTTCGCGGCCGCGCCGGCCTCGGTCGCGGTGGACATCCCGTACGAGACCTTCACCCTGCCCAACGGCCTGCGCGTGATCGTGCACACCGACCGCAAGGCGCCGATCGTCGCGGTCAACCTCTGGTACCACGTCGGCAGCAAGGACGAGCCGGCAGGGCGCAGCGGCTTCGCGCATCTGTTCGAGCACCTGATGTTCAACGGCAGCGAGAACGCGCCGGGCGAGTTCTTCACGCCGTTCGAGCAGGCCGGCGCGACCGACATGAACGGCACCACCAACACCGACCGCACCAACTACTTCGAGAACGTGCCGACCACCGCGCTGGACATGGCGCTGTGGATGGAGTCGGACCGCATGGGCCACCTGCTCGGCGCGATCGACCAGAAGACGCTCGACGAGCAGCGCGGCGTGGTACAGAACGAGAAGCGCCAGGGCGAGAACCAGCCGTACGGGCAGTTGCGCCAGGTGATCGCGCGCACGATGTACCCGAAAGGGCACCCGTACCACCACACCACGATCGGCTCGATGAACGACCTCGACGCCGCCTCGCTGGAGGACGTGAAGACCTGGTTCCGCACCTGGTACGGCCCCAACAACACGGTGCTGGTGCTGGCCGGCGACATCGACCTGGCGACCGCGAAGGAGAAGGTGGCCAAGTACTTCGGCGACATCCCGGCCACGCCGACGATGGCCCAGCCCAAGGTCGACGTCGCGGTGCTCAAGCAGTCCGGCCGCACCGAGCTGGAGGACAAGGTGCCGCAGGTACTGGTCCAGCGCATGTGGAACGTGCCGCAGGTCGGCGCGACGGACGCCGACCTGCTCGACCTGGTGTCCGACGTGCTCGGCGGCAGCGCCAGCTCGCGCCTGGACGCGCGCCTGGTGCACCAGGACAAGCTGGTGGACAGCATCGGCACCAGCAACTACAGCTCGCAGCTGAGCGGCAGCTTCTCGGTGCGCGCGATGGTCAAGCAGGGCGTGGACCCGGCCAAGGTCGAGGCGGTGATCGAGGAGGAGCTGCAGCGCCTGATCAAGCAGGGGCCGACCGCCGAGGAACTCGAGCGCGCCAAGACCAACTACCGCGCCGGCTTCATCCGCGGCATCGAGCGCATCGGCGGGTTCGGCGGCAAGGCCGACGCGCTGGCCTCGTGCGCGACCTTCACCGGCGACCCGGGCTGCTTCCGCGAGTCGCTCGCCACCGTCGCCGCGGCCACGCCGGAACAGGTGCGCGCCGCCGCGGCCAAGTGGCTGGGCAACCCGAGCCACACCTTCGTGGTCAAGCCGGGCGCGCGCACGCCGCTGGCCGAGGAGCCCTCGGTCAAGCCGGCGCCGTTCGCCGCGGCCAAGCCGGATCCGAAGTACACCACCACGCCGAGCACGGTCGACCGCAAGGCCGGCATCCCCGAGGTCGCCTCCTATCCGCAGCTGAAGTTCCCGGCCTTGCAGCGCGCCAAGCTGAAGAACGGCAGCACCGTGGTGCTGGCCGAGCGCCACGAGATCCCGGTGGTGAACATCAGCTACGAGTTCGGCGGCGGCTATGCCAGCGACCATGGCGGCAAGCTCGGCACCGCCGGCTTCACCGCCGCGATGCTGGACGAAGGCGCCGGCGGCCTGGGCGCGCTGGCGTTCAAGTCGCGGGCCGAAGAGCTGGGCGCGGAACTGAACGCCGGCGCCTCGCTCGATGGCGCCAGCGCCTCGCTGTCGGCGCTGAAGGAGAACCTGGACGAGTCGGTGGGGCTGTTCGCGACGATGCTGCGCCAACCGCGCTTCGAGCAAGCCGAGATCGACCGGGTCAAGGCGCAGTGGATCGCCGGCATCGCCCAGGAAAAGGCGCGCCCGCAGACCGCCGCGCTGCGCGTGCTGCCGCCGCTGCTGTATGGCGAGGGCCATCCCTACGCCATCCCGTTCACCGGCAGCGGTACCGAGGCCGCGATCGCCTCGATCGGCCGCGACGACCTGCTGGCCTACCAGAAGCAATGGCTGCGGCCCGAGCAGGCCACGGTGATCGTGGTCGGCGACACCACGCTCGCCGAGATCGTCCCGCTGCTGGACAAGCACCTGGGCGACTGGAAGGGCGAGGGCGCGGCCAAGGCCGGCGTCGAGCTGCCGCAGGTCGAGCGCCCGGCCAAGCCGCGCGTGTTCCTGATCGACCAGCCCGGCGCGGTGCAGGCCAACATCTATGCCGGCGAGCTGGTGCCGTCGAGCAAGGACCCCGGCGCGGTGAAGCTGGAACTGGCCAACGACGTGCTCGGCGGTTCGTTCACCTCGCGCCTGAACATGAACCTGCGCGAGGACAAGCACTGGTCCTACGGCGCGCGCACCACGCTGCTGGGCGCGCTCGGCCAGCGGCCGTTCCTGGCGGTGGCGCCGGTGCAGATCGACAAGACCCGCGAGTCGGTGCAGGAGATCCAGCGCGAGATCGTCGAGTACGCCACCGGCAAGGTGCCGGCCACGCAGGCCGAGGTCGACAAGATCATCGCCAACGAGCTGCGCAGCCAGCCCGGCGCCTACGAGACCGCCAGCGCGGTGATGGGCACCATCGGCGGCATCGTCCGCTACGGCCGCCCGGACAACTGGGTGCAGGTCCGCAACCAGCAGGTGGCGGCGTTCACCCCGGCACAGGCCGCCGCCGCGGCCAAGGGCATCGACCCGCAGGCGTTGACCTGGGTGATCGTCGGCGACCTGTCCAAGATCGAGCAGCCGGTGCGCGGCCTCGGCCTGGGCGAGGTCAGCGTGATCGACGCCGACGGCAAGCCGGTGGCGCGGCCCGCCGCAAAGTGACCGCAGCAAGGCCCCGCCGCCAGGCGGGGCCTTGCGTATCCGCGGGCCCGTGCGGGAGCGGCTTTATGTCGGAACGGCTCCTGTGGGAGCGGCTTCAGCCGCGATGGGGCTTTCCCGGGAATGCCCCCCATCGCGGCTGAAGCCGCTCCCACGGGTGCGCAGGCGCAACAACCGCCCGATGAACCGGCGCACCCGGACTACCCGCCACTCATCCTGCTGGGCGACAATGTCCGCCCGCTTCGAGGAGTCCGCCATGCGTTCTTGCCTGCCCCTGGTCCTGGTCGCATCCGTTGCGCTGTCCGCATGCACCTGGGTGCCGATCGAGCAGGCCGGCAAGGCGGTGCGCGTGCTGCCCGCCGGCCCGGTCCCGGCCGGGTGCGTGCAGCAGGGCGAGGTGGTGGTGTCGGTGAAGAACCGGGTCGGTTTCATCAACCGCAACCCGCTCAAGGTGAAGGACGAACTGGAGACCCTGGCGCGCAACGAGGCCCCTTCGGCCGGCGCCAACGCGGTCCAGCCCCAGGGCGAGCCGGCCGACGGCAGCCAGCGCTTCACCGCCTTCCGCTGCCCCGGCAGGTGAGCGGCAGGGCCCGGGAAACGCGCCGGGACTTGTAAAGATGCGGTGAAACCGCCCAGCGGCTAGAATGGCAACCCCTCGCCTGAAGCCATGGCGCTACTTCGATGCTCTTCAAGAACGTCTCGATCGCGGGACTGGCGCACGTCGACGCGCCCCATACGCTGACTTCCCAGGAAATCAACGAGCGACTGAAGCCTACCCTGCAACGGCTGGGCATCAAGACCGACGTGCTCGGCGACATCGCCGGCGTGCACGCCCGTCGCCTGTGGGACGAGGACGTGCAGGCCTCCGACGCCGCCACGCTGGCCGCGCGCAAGGCGCTGGAAGACGCCGGCATCGGCGCCGACAGGGTCGGCCTGGTGGTCAACACCTCGGTCAGCCGCGACTACCTGGAGCCGTCCACCGCCTCCATCGTCTGCGGCAACCTGGGCGTGGGCGACCACTGCATGGCCTTCGACGTCGCCAACGCCTGCCTGGCCTTCATCAACGGCATGGACATCGCCGCGCGCATGCTCGAGCGCGGCGAGATCGACTACGCGCTGGTGGTCGACGGCGAGACCGCCAACCTGGTCTACGAGAAGACCATCGACCGGCTGCTGAAGATGGAAGCCACCGAGCAGGACTTCCGCGACGAGCTGGCCGCGCTGACCCTGGGCTGCGGCGCCGCGGCGATGGTGATGGCGCGCTCGGAGCTGGTGCCGGAGGCGCCGCGCTACAAGGGCGGCGTGACCCGCTCGGCGACCGAGTGGAACAAGCTCTGCCGCGGCAACATGGACCGCATGGTCACCGACACCCGCATGCTGCTGCTGGAAGGCATCAAGCTGGCCGAGAAGACCTTCGTGGCGGCCAAGCAGGCGCTGGGCTGGACCGTGGACGAACTCAACCAGTTCGTGATCCACCAGGTCTCGCGCCCGCACACCGCCGCGTTCATCAAGAACTTCGGCATCGACCCGGCCAAGGTGATGACCATCTTCGGCGAGCACGGCAACATCGGCCCGGCCTCGGTGCCGATCGTGCTGAGCAAGCTCAAGGAGCTGGGCCGCCTGAAGAAGGGCGACCGCATCGCGCTGCTGGGCATCGGCTCGGGCCTGAACTGTTCGATGGCCGAAGTGGTGTGGTGAACGCCCGCGCCCGCATGGGCGCCGGCGTTGCCGCGACGAATGCGACGCCCGTGCCGTCCGGCGCGGGCGTTTCCATGTCCAGCGAGTGATCCGATGAATCTTCCCGGCTATCCGGCCCGCCCCCGGCGCTTCGACGTCCGCCCCGGCATCGCGATGAGCTACCTCGACGAGGGCCCGCGCGACGGCGAGGTGGTGGTGATGGTCCACGGCAATCCGTCGTGGAGCTACTACTGGCGCACGCTGGTGGCGGGATTGGGCGACAGGTACCGCTGCATCGTGCCGGACCACGTCGGCATGGGGCTTTCCGACAAGCCGGACGACGCGCCGGGCGCGTCGCCGCGCTACGACTACACGCTGCAGTCGCGCGTGGATGACCTGGAGGCGCTGCTGCGCCATGCCGGCATCGACGACGCCACGCCGGTCACGCTGGCGGTGCACGACTGGGGCGGCATGATCGGCTTCGGCTGGGCGCTGGCGCACGCCGCGCAGGTCAAGCGGCTGGTGGTCCTCAACACCGCCGCGTTCCCGATGCCGGCGGCCAAGAAGATGCCCTGGCAGATCGCGCTGGGTCGCCACTGGAAGATCGGCGAGTGGCTGATCCGCGGCTTCAACGCGTTCTCGGCGGGCGCCGCGTGGATCGGCGTGGAACGGCGCATGCCGGCGCCGGTGCGCCGCGCCTACGTGGCGCCGTACGACAGCTGGGCCAACCGCATCTCGACGGTGCGCTTCATGCAGGACATCCCGTTGTCGCCGGCCGACCGCGCCTGGCCGCTGCTGGAAGCGGCGGGCAAGGCGCTGCCGGCGTTCGCCGACCGCCCGGCCTTCATCGGCTGGGGCCTGAAGGACTTCGTGTTCGACCATCACTTCCTCGACGGTTTCCGCGCGGCGCTGCCGGCCGCGCAGGTGCGCGCGTTCGAGGACGCCGGCCATTACGTGCTGGAGGACAAGCACGAGGTGCTGGTGCCGGAGATCCGCCGCTTCCTCGACGCGCATCCGCTGTAGCGGCCTGCGCATTCCCAGCCCCTCTTCCGCGGGAGAGGGGCGGAGGAGGCATCAGATTTCCGGCAACGGATTCTTCTCGGCCGGGTCCACGCCGATCCAGTCCGCCTCGGCCAGCGGCGGCAAGCCGTGCGCCAGGCGCGACTTGTCGCATTGCGCGCTGCGCTCGCCGAATTCCAGCGAGGCCGGCACCAGCGCGCAGACCGAAGGGCGGCGGTCGTGGATGGTGCAGCGGCTGTAGCGGCCGATGTCCGCGTCCAGCGCGATGCAGCGCGGGTTCGATTGCGAGGTGCCGCGCATCGCGCGCTCGTGCGTGCGCAGCGATTCGGTGAGCTCGAAAGGCACCCTGCCGCCCAGTTCGGGGTCGGCCTCGCTCCAGTGGAAACTGACGCGGAAATAGGCGCAGCATGCGCCGCAGGAGAGGCAGGGATGTGCCATGGGGTGCCGGGCCTTGCGCGGCGCAGGTGGGGAGGGGCGCGGCATTCTGCCCGAACCGTGGCGGCGCGCAAGCCGGCCCGCTTCAGGTCCGGCCGCGTCCGGCGCGCCGGCGCCATCGGCGATAATCCGGCGATGACCGAAGCCTGCAACATCGCCGCGACGCTGCCGCGGCTGGCCCGCGAGCGGCCCGACCAGATCGCCATCCGCTGCCCGGGCCGTCCCGGCCCGGGCGGCATGGCGCGCTACGACGTGGCGCTGACCTATGCCGAGCTGGACGCGCGCAGCGACGCCATCGCCGCCGGCCTGGCGCGCCACGGCATCGGCCGCGGCACCCGCAGCGTGGTGATGGTGCGGCCGTCGCCGGAGTTCTTCCTGCTGATGTTCGCGCTGTTCAAGGCCGGCGCGGTGCCGGTGCTGGTCGATCCCGGCATCGACAGGCGCGCGCTGAAGCAATGCCTGGACGAGGCCCGGCCCGAGGCCTTCATCGGCATCCCGCTGGCGCAGCTGGCGCGCCGGCTGCTCGGCTGGGCGCGTTCGGCGACCAGGATCGTCACCGTCGGCGCGCGCTGGGCCTGGGGCGGCACCACCCTGGCCAAGGTCGAGCGGGCCGGCCGCGACGCCGGCGGGCAACTGGCGCCGACCGCGCCGGACGAGGTCGCGGCGATCCTGTTCACCAGCGGCTCGACCGGCGTGCCCAAGGGCGTGGTGTACCGGCACCGCCATTTCGTCGGGCAGGTCGAACTGCTGCGCAATGCGTTCGGCATGGCGCCGGGCGGGGTGGACCTGCCGACCTTCCCGCCGTTCGCGCTGTTCGACCCGGCGCTGGGCCTGACCAGCGTGATCCCGGACATGGACCCGACGCGCCCGGCCCGCGCCGACCCGCGCAGGCTGCACGACGCGATCGCGCGTTTCGGCGTGACCCAGCTATTCGGCTCGCCGGCCTTGATGCGCGTGCTGGCCGACTACGGCCGGCCGCTGCCGACGGTGAAGCGGGTGACCTCGGCCGGCGCGCCGGTGCCGCCGGACGTGGTCGCGAAGATGCGCCGGCTGCTGCCGGACGATGCGCAGCTGTGGACCCCCTACGGCGCTACCGAATGCCTGCCGGTGGCGGTGATCGAGGGACGCGAGCTGGAAGCCACGCGCGCGGCCACCGAGGCCGGCGCCGGTACCTGCGTGGGCCGCGTGGTCGCGCCGAACGTGGTGCGGATCATCGCCATCGACGATGCCGCCATCGCCGACTGGTCCGGCGCGCGCGAGCTGGGCGCGGGCGAGATCGGCGAGATCACGGTGGCCGGGCCGACCGCCACCGACGCCTACTTCAACCGCGAACAGGCCACCGCCATCGCCAAGATCCGCGAGCGGCTGGCCGGCGGCGGCGAGCGCGTCGTGCACCGCATGGGCGACGTGGGCTACTTCGATGCGGAAGGTCGCCTGTGGTTCTGCGGCCGCAAGACCCAGCGCGTGGAGACCGCAGGCGGGCCGATGTACACCGAGCAGGTCGAACCGATGTTCAATGCGCTGGCCGGCATCGCCCGCACCGCGCTGGTCGGCATCGGCGCGCCGGGTCGCCAGGAGCCGGTGCTGTGCTACGAGCCCGCGCCCGGCGCGGCCGGCCGCGCCGCGCTGGAACGCACGCTGCGCGCGGCCGCCGATGCGCACCCGCACACGGCGGCGATCGCGCGGTTCCTGCCGCACCCGGGCTTCCCGGTCGACATCCGCCACAACGCCAAGATCGGCCGCGAGAAACTGGCGGCGTGGGCCGCCGCGCAACCGCGCTGAGGAACGGACGATGGGCGAACGCTACCGGCTGGACGATGTGATCATCGACGCTGACCGGCAGCGGGTCGAACGCGACGGCGTGGCGCTGGACGTGGGCGGGCTGAGCTTCCGCCTGCTGCATTACCTGCTGCGCCAGGGCCAGCGCGTGGTGGGATTCGACGAGTTGATCGAGCAGGTATGGGCGCCGGCGGTGGTCAACGAGGAGACCGTCACCCAGCGCGTGCGCCTGCTGCGGCAGGCGCTCGGCGACACCTCGCAGCGTCCGCGCTACCTGCGCTCGGTGCGCGGGCAGGGCTACCAGCTGTGCGCGCCGGTGCAGGCGCTCGCCACCGCCGCCCCGGTGGCACCCGCGCATCGTCATCGTCGCGGGTGGATCGCGGGCATCGCGGCGGTGGGCATGCTGGCGGCGGCGTTGGCGATCTGGCAGGGCCGGGCGCGGCAAGAGGCCACGGCTTCGCCGTTGCTGCAGCGGGCCGACTACTACGCCGGCATCGGCCAGCGCGAGAACAACGAGCGGGCGATCGCGCTGTACCGGCAACGCCTCCAGGAAGCGCCGGACGACGTGCGCGCGCAACTGGGGCTGAGCCGCGCCTATGGCGCCCGCGCCTGCCAGTACGGAGGCAATGCCGACGATGCGGCGCAAGCGCGGCGCCTGGCCCTGCAGGCCGTCGCGACCGATGCCCGGATGGCGGCCGCGCATGCCGCGCTCGGCTACGCGCACGATTGCCGCGGCGAGGTCGCGCAGGCGCTGGCGTCCTACGAGCAGGCGCTGCGGCTGGACCCGACGGCCGATGCGGTGCGCGGCTCGGCCGCCTACCTGTACGAACGCCAGGGGCGGCTGGCGCAGGCGCTGGCGGCCAACCTGCAGGTGCGCGAGCCGGCGAAGGTGCGCTTCCTGCCGATCCAGGTCGCCAGCAACCTCGACCTGCTCGGCTATGCCGATGCCGCCGAGGCGCGCTACCGGCAGAGTTTCCGCCTGTATCCGGACAGCGTGTTCTCCAACCTGGCCTGGCCGCGGTTCCTGTTCGTGCATGGCCGCCACGGCGAGGCGCAGGTGGCGCTGGACGAAGCGCTGCGCCGGGGCACCGAGCATGCGGGCCTGTACCTGTTGCAGGCCGAACTGGCGCTGGCGCGGGGCGATGCGGATGCCGCGCGCGCAGCCAGCCTGCAGGCCTTGCGGCTGCGCCCGCAGGGCAGCCTGCCGCAGACGGTGGCCTGGGCGATCGGCGCGCAGCCGCCACCGCCGGCCGCGGTGCTGCGCGAGCGGGCGCAGGCGCTGCTGGAGGGACTCGCGCGCGGCGCCGATCCGCTGGATGGCCTCGACGCCGCGGTCTCGCTGTCGGCCGCCGGCGATCCCGGTGCGGCGGTGGCGGCGCTCGATCGCGCGCGGGCGGCGGGCTATCGCGATGCCGGTTACCTGCGCGCCTCGCCGTTGCTGGCGCCGTTGCGCGGGCGTGCGGACTTCGCGCAGGTGCTGGCACGCATCGAGGCAGACGTTGCCGCCCAGCGCGAACAGGTGCGCCGCGCCGGCTTGTTGCCGGGGGATATCCATTAAGGCGTATCGATGTCCGCGCCTGCGCTGGGTCCGGCGCGAACGGGTGCTTTTTGCGGAGGGACTCCGGTCCCGGCGGGCTTTCCCGATGCCGTTCGAGTCTCCTCCTCCCGCAAGCGGGTTGCGACCCGTGCCCTGACCGATCGCTTCGCATCTTCGCGCGGGCGGCGTTCGACAGGCAGAGGGGGGCAACCTGCACCTGCCGTTCGCCGCTTGGCATTCACGCCGGGCTACGTGACTGCAAGGACCTGTTCGCGATCTCCGCGAGAGCAACCTCGAGAAGAGCGGTTTTTGCCTGCCTGGAGATCGTGAACGAACCCTAGGGCATCGCCTGGAGCACGTAGTCCGCGAACAGCTTCTGCGACTGCTGGTGCATTTGCCGCTGGTTGTAGGCGCGGCGGGTGATGACGGCCACCAGGCGTTCCTCCGGCAGCACGAACACGTAGTTGCCGCCGTTGCCGGACATCGCCCATACCCCGCGCTCCACGCCGCGCACGGGGAAGCGGAAGCGCCACAGCAGGTAGCCGTAGTCGGCGTCGTCGCGAGCCTGGGCGCGCACCGTCATCATCGCGTCCGTCCAGGAGGCCGGCAGCACCTGCCGGCCGTGCCAGCGGCCATGGTCGAGCAGCAACTGGCCGAACTTGGCCAGGTCGCGGCTGCGATAGCGGGTGCCGCCCCCGCCCATGCCGGTGCCTTCCGAAGCGCGCACCCATTGCGAGCGCACGATGCCAAGCGGTCGCTCCAGCGCCTGCGCGGCGAAATCCTCCAGGCGTTGGCCGGTCGCCTTCTCCACCAGCGCGCCGAGCAGGAAGCTGCCGGCGGTGCAGTAGGCGAAGGCGCGGCCGTAGGGACTCTGCTGCGGCCGCTTCATCCACGGGGCATAGCCCTTGACGGGCAGGTCCAGCGCGAACTGCACCCAGTCCGCGCTCAGGTACATGCGTTCCTCGTTGCCGGCGGAGAAGCCGTTGTCGTCGTCGCACTCCCATTGCGAGCTCATCGTCAGCAGGTCCTCCACCGTGATCGCGTCCTTGCGCGGGTCGGGGTTCTGCCAATGGCGATCGCGGAAGCCGTCGTAGACCCTGGCCTGCACGCCGGGAATCGCGCCCTGCGCGATCGCCGCGCCGACCAGCAGCGCGGTCACGCTCTTGGTGGCCGAGCGGGTGTCCTGCAGGGCCTGGCGGTCGCTGTCGCCGAAGTAGTGTTCGTAGACCAGGGCCCCGTCGCGCGCGATCAGCACGCTGGTGGTCTCCGGCGCCTGGCCGTCGGCGATGGCGCGTTCCATGGCGGCGAGGACGTCGGTGTTCCAGCCGGCGGCGGCCGGGGCGGCGGTCTTCCAGCCGTCGTCCAGCGCCGGCGGGGCAGGCAAGGGAACGGCCGCCGAGGCCACGCGGGCGCAGGGCAGGAGCGTGAGCATCAGGACGGTCGGGAGAAGCGGGCGGCGCATGGCGGGTCCGTTGCGATGGAGGGACCGCGACTACGCATGCAACGCGCATGAAGTGCCTGATGCGCGGATGAAGAATCCTGAAGTCCCGCAGGATCAATGGCTTGGGCGGGGAAAGATCGCCAGCGGGGCCGGCGGCGGCTATCGTGTGCGCCTTTCCCGGAATGCGGATGCGATAGCGCGATGAAGATCCTGGTCACCGGCGGCGGCGGTTTCCTCGGCCAGGCGCTGTGCCGCGGCCTGGTCGAACGCGGCCACGAGGTGCTGAGCTTCAACCGCGGGCACTACCCGGCGCTGCAGCGGCTCGGCGTCGGCCAGATCCGTGGCGACCTCGCCGACCCGGAGGCGGTGTGGCATGCCGCGGCCGGGGTGGACGCGGTGTTCCACAATGCCGCCAAGGCCGGCGCCTGGGGCAGCTACGAGAGCTACCACCTGGCCAACGTGGTCGGCACCGAGAACGTGCTGGCGGCCTGCCGCGAGCACGGCATCGGCCGGCTGGTCTACACCTCCACGCCCAGCGTGACCCATCGCGCCACCCATCCGGTGGAGGGATTGGGGGCAGACGAGGTGCCCTACGGCGAGGATTTCCAGGCGCCGTACGCGGCGACCAAGGCGATCGCCGAGCGCGCGGTGCTGGCGGCCAATTCGCCGCGGCTGGCGACGGTGGCGCTGCGTCCGCGGCTGATCTGGGGCCCGGGCGACAACCAGCTGGTGCCGCGCCTGGCCGATCGCGCGCGGCAGGGCCGGCTGCGCCTGGTCGGCGACGGCAGCAACCGGGTCGATACGACCTACATCGACAATGCCGCGCAGGCGCACTTCGACGCGTTCGCGCACCTGGCGCCGGGCGCGGCCTGCGCCGGCAAGGCCTACTTCATCTCCAACGGCGAGCCGCTGCCGATGCGCGAGCTGCTCAACCGGCTGCTCGCCGCGGTGGGCGCCCCGCCGGTGACCAGGACGATCTCCTTCAAGACCGCGTATCGCATCGGCAGCGCGTGCGAGAAGCTGTGGCCGCTGCTGCGCCTGCGCGGCGAGCCGCCGATGACGCGGTTCCTGGCCGAGCAGCTGTGCACGCCGCACTGGTATTCGATGGAACCGGCGCGGCGCGATTTCGGCTACGTGCCGAGGGTGAGCATCGCCGAAGGGCTGGAGCGGCTGGCCGCGGCCTCCTGAGCCGGGGCCGCCGCGTCCAGCCGGTTGAGCGCGGCCAGCAGCGCCAGCAGCGAGGCGGTGGCGGCATCGTGGTGGCGGCCGGCGCCGAAGCGGGTCCCGGGCACGCCCGGCCACGCCGCTTCGACGATGGCCAGCACCTCCGAACCGTCCCGGCCGAACCGCTCCTGCTGGTGATGGTCGATGCGCAGCGGCAGCCCGAGCGCGTCGAGCGCGGCCGCGAGCGCATCGTCTCCGGCGCCGTGCAGGCGCTGCCCGGCGCCGGCCGCGCCGGAGAGTTCCAGTGCCAGGCACATGCCGCCGTCGCGCGGCTCCCATCGATGGCCGCGATGGCGCCAGCGGCCCGCGGGCGCGAGATAACTCGCCTCGAACAATCGCCACAGCGTCGCGCTGTCCAGTTCGGCCTCGCTGGCGTCGGCCTGCTTCTGCACGATCGCGCTGAACTCGACCTGCATCCGCCGCGGCATCCGCACGCCATGGTCGCGCTGCAGCAGGAACGCGATGCCGCCCTTGCCGGACTGGCTGTTGACGCGGATCAGGCCCTCGTAGGTACGGCCGAGGTCGGCGGGGTCGATCGGCAGGTAGGGCACCTGCCAGTAGCCTTCCCCGCGCTGGACCGCCAGGCCCTTGGCGATGGCGTCCTGGTGCGAGCCGGAGAAGGCGGTGAACACCAGGTCGCCGACGTAGGGATGGCGCGGATGGATCGGCAGGGCGGTGCAGTCCTCCACCACGCGCGCGACCGCGGCGATGTCGGAGAAATCCAGCCCGGGCGCCACGCCCTGCGTGTACAGGTTGAGCGCCAGCGTCACCAGGTCGAGGTTGCCGCTGCGCTCGCCATTGCCGAACAGGCAGCCTTCCACGCGCTGCGCGCCGGCCAGCAGCGCCAGCTCGGCGCACGCCACGCCGGTGCCGCGGTCGTTGTGCGGATGCACCGACAGCACCACGTGCTCGCGCCGCTCCAGGCGCCGGTGCATCCACTCGACCTGGTCGGCGAACACGTTCGGCGTGGCGACCTCGACCGTGGTGGGCAGGTTGACGATCATCGGCCGCGCGGGCCCGGCGTCCCAGGCGCGGATCGCCGCGTCGCACATGCGCAGCGATACTTCCGGCTCGGCCATGCAGAAGGTCTCCGGCGAGTACTGCAGCACCCACTGCGTTTCCGGATGGCGGTCGGCGAGCCGCCGCAGCAGGCCGACGTGCCGCACGACCAGGCGTTCGATCTCGTCCACGGTCATGCCGAACACCACCTCGCGCCAGACCGGCGCGATCGCGTTGTACAGGTGGACGATGGCGCGGCGCGCGCCGGCCAGGCTGGCGACGGTGCGCTCGATCAGGTCCTCGCGCAGCTGCGTCATCACCATCGGGGTGACGTCGGCGGGAATGCGGTCCTGTTCGATCAGCCGCCGCACGATCCCGAAGTCGGTGGCCGAGGCGGCCGGGAAGCCGACCTCGATCTCCTTGAAGCCGATCCGCACCAGTTCGTCGAACAGGCGCAGCTTGCGCTCGCCGTTCATGGGCTCGAACAGCGCCTGGTTGCCGTCGCGCAGGTCGGTGGAAAGCCAGGCCGGCGCCTGCCGGAGGGTTTGCGAGGGCCAGCGGCGGTCCGGCAAGGCCATGGGCGCCAAAGGCCGGTACTTGGAGGCAGGATCGGAGAGCATCGTGGGAGCGGGGCGACGGATGGAACGGCACGACCGGCGGGCCGTGGCCCACGGTAGCCCCGCGCCCGGATGGTCGGCGCGCGCGAAACCGTCTACTTTTGTCGCAGGAAGGACAAGCCCGCCCGCCATGCCCCACGCGTCGCTGCCCCGCGCCCTCTACGAATCCCGCGTCCGCCCGCTGAACGGCGTGGCGGTCGACTACCCCGACGGCCACCAGGTCCCTGCGCACGTGCACCCGCGGGCCCAGCTGGTCTACGCGGTGAAGGGCCTGATGGTGGTCTCCACGCCGCGCGAGCGCTGGCTGGTGCCGTCCAACCGCGCGGTCTGGCTGCCGCCCGGTACCGAACATGCGATCCGCATGCGCGGCGCGGTGCACATGCGCAGCCTGTTCGTGAACGCCGATGCCGCGCCAGGCCTGCCGCAGCACGCCTGCGTGATCGCCGTGGCGCCCCTGCTGCGCGAGCTGATCCAGGCGGCGACGCTGCTGCCGCCGATGTACGACGTATCCGGGCGCGACGGCCGGCTGGCCGCGCTGCTGCTCGACGAACTGGGCAAGGGCCCGAGCCTGCCGCTGCGCTTGCCGTGGCCGGAGGATCCGCGCATCGCGCGGGTCTGCGAGCGATTGCAGGCCGAGCCGGACGACGCTCGCGGCACCGCGGAATGGGCGCATGCGTTGTCGATGAGCGAGAAGACCTTCCAGCGGCATTTCCGGCGCCATACCGGCCTGAGCTTCGCGCGCTGGCGCCAGCAGGCGCGGCTGCTCGGCGCGCTGGAGCGGCTCGCCGCCGGCGATCCGGTGGGAACGGTGGCGATGCGCCAGGGCTACGAAAGCCAGAGCGCGTTCGCCGCGGCGTTTCGGCGCCAGTTCGGCGCGTCGCCTTCACGCTTCTTCGACTGAGCCGCGCGCGCTGCTATCGGATCGTTTCATGCACCGGCCGGGCACGTGCGTCGCGGATCATGCCGATGGCGTCGGATCGTGCCGTTGCGGCGGCGCTCCTCATCCGGCGGCGACGCGGCCCTCACCCCGCGACCACCGCGCGATCCCGATCATGCGCGTGCGCCGATCCGGCACGACGACCATGGGACCCGCCATGCTGCATTACGCCATCATCTTCTTCGTGATCGCCATCATCGCCGCGGTGCTCGGCTTCAGCGGCATCGCCGGTGCGGCATCCAACATCGCCTGGATCCTGTTCGTCATCTTCCTGGTCCTGGCGGTGATCTCGCTGTTCCGCCGCGGCAAGGTCTGACGTCCTTGCCTGGCCGGCCCGCGCCGGGCGCGGGCCGGCCACGGGGCTCAGGGAAGGACGGTGCCGCGCTGGGCATCGATGAGATAGCTTCCCTCCGCGCAGCGGACCGCGAGCCTGTTGCCCGAGTCGTCCGCATAGTCGGCATCGACGACGGCCGAACACGCCTGGTGCTGCAGCCTCAGGGCGGCGGCGGCGCCCGCGAGTATCTCGGCCTGCGTGGCCGCCCGGTCCTTCGGGAACCTCGGCATGTCGCCGATGCGGTTCGCGTTGAAATAGGCGTTCTGCACGAAACCCATCAGTTGCCCCAGCACGGTCGGCGAAATCTCGCCGGGCGCCTGCGCCCGCGCCGGGCTCGGCAGCGCCGCCATCCACGCCATCCCGGCCACGGCCAGGCGCATCGCGCTCATCTTCATGCTCCCGTCGCCTCGCCTTTCAGCGGCAGCAGGCGGTAGCGACCGCCATCGGTGCACTTCACGTCGATCTTCTCGCCCATCTCGTCCACGGCACGGGCCTCGGCGACGCCAGCGCAGGCCTTGCCGCGCACGCGGATCCCGGCAGCCACGCCGCTGTAGAGCTCGGCCTTGCTCAACGTGCCCTTGGGGTACTTCGGCATCTCGCTCGCCTTCTGTACGCCGGTGAACGCGTTGTAGACGAATGCGCGCAGGCCGAGGTGGGTGGCATCCATCGGGGCTTCCTGCGCACTGGCGGGCGATCCGATGCCGAGGCAGGCGAGCAGGACAAGCGGCGTCCATCTCATGCAAAGACTCCGTTTTGGCAAAGAGGGGTGAAGGGATATATGTGTTCGGCCGGGCGCTTACGCCAGTGTCGCCACGCGCTTCAGCGCGCGGTCGGCGGCATGGCGCTCCAGCGCCAGCTCGATCAACCGCGTGACCAGTTCGCGATAGCCGAGCCCGCTGGCCTGCCATAGCTTGGGATACATGCTGATGCGGGTGAAGCCGGGCAGGGTGTTGACCTCGTTGACCACGATGCGGCCCTGCGGGGTCAGGAACACGTCCACCCGCGCCATGCCGGCGCAGTCGAGCGCGCGATACGCGCGCAAGGCCACGTCCTGGATGCGCGCCTGCGTGTCCGCGTCGATCGCCGCGGGGACCACCACGTCCGCGCCGGTCTCGCTGATGTACTTGGTGGCGTAGGAATAGAACTCGTCGTGCACCACCACTTCGCCGCAGACGCTGGCCTGCGGCCGGTCGTTGCCGAGCACCGCGCATTCGATCTCGCGCCCGTCGATCGCCGCTTCCACCAGGACCTTGTGGTCGAACTCGAGCGCCTGCGCCATGGCCGCCTCGAACTGGGCGCGGTCGCGCACCTTGCTCACGCCGACCGACGAGCCCTGGTTGGCCGGCTTGACGAACAACGGCAGGCCGAGTTGCGCCGCCAGCGCGTCGAAGTCGGCGGTGCGTGCGCGGTGGCGGTCGAAGCAGGCGAACGGCGCCACCTCCAGGCCGGCGTCGCGCAGCAGCCGCTTGGCGACGTCCTTGTCCATCGCCACCGCCGAGCCGAGCACGCCGGACCCGACGAACGGCAGGTTCGCCATCCGCAACAGGCCCTGCAGCGAACCATCCTCGCCGAGCGTGCCGTGCACGATCGGGAACACCACGTCGATCTGTTCCGGCATCTGCGCCTGCTGCAGCGGCCGCAGCGGCTGGGTTTCCGCGCCCGGCACCAGCGCCAGCGAGCGGCCGGTGCGGTTGAACGCGATCCGCGCCGGATCGTCGGCATCGAGCAGGAAACCGTCGAGCTCGGCCAGGTGCCACTGGCCCTGCTTGTCGATGCCGATCAGGCTGACGTCGAAGCGGTCCTTGTCCAGCGCATCGACGATGTTCTTCGCCGATTGCAGCGACACCTCGTGCTCGGTCGACTGGCCGCCGAAGACGAGGCCCACCCGGATCTTGCGCATCTGCGGATCGCTGTCGAGGAAAAAGGGGGCGATAGCATGCGCCGATACGGATCGAAAGACGAGGGCGCGGGCGAAGCCTCGCGGCGCCGGGCCGCGCGAGGCTTCGCCCGCGCCCCAGCCTCCTCTTCCGGTGGGGGAGGGGAGAGGTCCGCTAGAATGCGCGCATGCCAGGTTCCCCCCTCGATTCCCTCAAGCCGCTGGCCGGCCGCGCGCTGGAAGCCGCCCTCAACCGTGCCGTGGCATTGGACCCGGACACCCGCGACGCGCTGCAATCGCTGGATGGCCAGCGCATCGCGCTGACCCTGGAGGCGCCCGCGCTCGCCCTGCAGATCCGCGTCGCCGAGCGGCGCCTGGAGGTCGGCCCGGTCGACCGGGACGGCGAGCCCGACCTGGCCGTGCGCGGCACGCTGGCCGGCCTGCTCGGGCAGCTGCCGTTCCTGGCCCAGGCGCGTCGCAACGGGCCGCCGGCCGGGCGCGTGCGCGTCTCCGGCGATGCGGAACTGGCGCGGCGCTTGCAGCAGCTGGCCTCGCGCTTCGACCCGGACTGGCAACTGCCGTTCGTGGCGGCGTTCGGCGAGATCGTCGGCGTGCAGGTCGCCAACGGCGTGCGCGATGCGCTGCGCAGGTTCAGGCGCGGCGCTTCCGACCTGGCGCAGAGCGCGGCCGAGTTCGTCACCGAGGAGTCGCGCGACGTGGTGCCGCGCGCCGAGCAGGAAGCCTTCCACGACGACGTGGACGTACTGCGCGACGACGTGGAGCGGCTTGCCGCGCGCATCGCCCGCCTGGGCGGAGGGCGGGCATGAAGGCGTTCTTCCGGGCCGGGCGCATCGGCCGGGTGATCCTGCGCTATCGCCTGGACGATCTGCTCGACGGCACGCCGGTCGAGCGCTGGCTGCGCCTGGCCAAGCCGTTCGTGCCGCGCGCCTCCGCCGAGATCGCCGCGCTGCCGCGCGGCGCCCGGTTGCGCCTGGCGCTGCAGGAGCTCGGGCCGATCTTCGTGAAGTTCGGCCAGATCCTCTCGACCCGCCGCGACCTGATGCCGCCGGACGTGGCCGAGGAGCTGACCCTGCTGCAGGACCGCGTGCAGCCGTTCGACGGCGAGGCCGCGCGCCGCATCGTCGAGCAGGCGCTGGGCCGGCCGGTCGCCGAGGCGTTCGCCGCGTTCGACACCGAGCCGCTGGCCTCGGCCTCGATCGCCCAGGTGCACGCGGCGACGCTGCCGGGCGGGCGCGAGGTGGTGGTCAAGGTGCTGCGCCCGGGCATCGAGAAGCAGATCGATGCCGATATCGCCCTGCTGACCTCGCTGGCTGCGCTGGTCGAGCGCACCCACCCGCGCGCCGACAAGATCCGCCCGCGCGAGGTGGTCGCCGAGATCGAGACCACGCTCGCCGCCGAGCTGGACCTGCAGCGCGAGGGCGCCAACGCCAGCGTGCTGCGGCGGTTCTGGGAGCACTCCGACGACCTGTACGTGCCGGAGGTGATCTGGTCGCACACCGCCGAGCGCGCGCTGACGCTGGAACGCGTGCACGGCATCCCGTCCGACGACATCGCGCGCCTGGACCAGGCCGGCATCGACCGCAAGGTGCTCGCGGCCAAGGGCGTGCGCGTGTTCTACACGCAGGTGTTCCGCGACAACTTCTTCCACGCCGACGCGCACGCCGGCAACATCTGGGTGGACAGCGACCCGGCGCGGCGCTCCAACCCGCGCTTCATCGCGCTGGACTTCGGCATCATGGGCCAGCTCTCGCAGGAGGACCAGTACTTCCTCGCCGAGAACTTCATGGCGATCTTCAACAAGGACTACCGCCGCATCGCCGAGCTGCACGTCCAGGCCGGCTGGATGCCGGCGCACGTCCGCATCGACGAGCTGGAGGCCGCGGCGCGCTCGGTGTGCGAGCCGTACTTCACCCGCCCGCTGTCGCAGATCTCGCTGGCCGAGGTGCTGATCAAGCTGTTCCGGGTCGCGCAGCAGCACCAGCTGATCCTGCAGCCGCAGCTGATCCTGCTGCAGAAGACCCTGCTCAACATCGAGGGCGTCGGCCGCCAGCTCGATCCGCAACTGGACATCTGGGCGGTGGCGCGCCCGGTGCTCGAGCGCATCCTGCGCGAGCGCTACAGCCCGCGCAGGGTGCTGAAGGAACTCGGCAAGCGCCTGCCGGAAATCATGACCCACGCGCCGGACATGCCGCGCCTGGTGCACGCCTGGCTCAGCCAGCAGGTCGAAGGGCGCCACCAGGTGGACGTGCGCTCGCCCGACCTGAAGGCGCTGGACGCCAGCCTGCGCCGGCTGCAGCGGCGCGCGGTCGGCGCGATCGCCGGCAGCGGCCTGCTGGTCGTCGCCGCGGTGCTGTACGGCCTGCATCCGCCGCACGGCTGGTACCTGGGTTCGGTGCCGGTATGGAGCTGGGCGAGCGGCATCGCGGGCGGCATCGCGTTGTTGTCGGCGTGGCTGCGGCGCTAGCGGGGAAGTGACGTGGCGGGCGGACTGCAGGCCCTGAAGGACGAACTGGCCCGCTTCGGCGAGGCCAACGACGCGGCGGCCGCGGCCACGGGCGGCCCGCGCATGCTCAACATCACCCCGGACACCGGCGAACTGCTCGCGGTGCTGGTACGTTCGACGCGCGCGCGCCGCGTGCTGGAGATCGGGACCTCAAACGGCTATTCCACGCTGTGGCTGGCCGAGGCCGTCGCGGCGACCGGCGGCCACGTCACCACGCTGGAATCGTCCGGGGCCAAGGTCGCGATGGCGCAGCGGACCTTCGCGCGCAGCGGGCTGGACCGGCACATCGCGCTGGTCCATGCCGACGCCGGCGCGTGGCTGGCCCAGGCGCCGGCGTCCGGCTTCGACCTGGTGTTCCTGGACTCGGACCGCAGCCGCTACCTCGACTGGTGGCCGGCATTGCGGCGCGCGCTGCGCCCGGGCGGGCTGCTGGTGGTCGACAACGCGGTTTCGCACGCCGGGGAGATGGCCGGTTTCGAACGTGCGTTGCGCGGCGACGGCGAATTCGCCTGCGCGCTGGTGCCGGTCGGCAAGGGCGAACTGCTGGCGGTGCGCGCGGGCTGAATCGCGCCGACTTAAAGAGTTCTTAAAAGCGCTCGAGCAAGCTGGCATGCACAGGGCGGAGACCGCCCGCCGCGGAGCATGCCGATGATCCTGCACGTCCTTCTCCTTCCATTGTGCGCCGTGCCGGCGGCACGGCATCCCGGGGAGCGCGCGGCATGATCGCGCTGGCTTCCCCGACGATGCGTGCGCGGCCCGCGCCGCTACCGGTGGCGCCGACGTTGCGCCGGGCCTTCGGCGGCGACGCGCGCACGCTGTGGGCGCTGTGCCGCGAGGCCGCCGCCGCCCCGGACCCCGCACAGGCGCTGGCCGCGGACATGCCGCTGCCGTTGCGCGAGGCGCTGTTCGACACGCCGTGCCGGAGCTGGGCCTGGCTGGCCGAAGTGGGCGGCGACGCGATCGGCATGATCGTCGCCAGCGCTGGCCTGGTCCTGCCGCAGGGCGGCTATTGCCTCAGCGTCGATGCGATCTACGTGCGCCCGGCCTGGCGCGGGCGCGGCGTCGGCACGCGCCTGCAGGCGCACGCGTTGGCGATGGCGGCGGAAATGGGCTGCCTGCAACTGCGCCTGGGCGATGGCCGCGTGCTGGAAGCGGTCGCGCCGGCACGGCCGCGCGAGGCCGTCCCATGAAGCGTCGCCGCCGCTACGTCGTTTTTCTCTCCCTTTGCAGCCTCGTCGGAATCTCCATGTTCCTCGTTCCCGGCCGTACCGCCGAATATCCCGATTCGCCGCAGTTCCACGATGGCGCCTTCCGCAACCCGGTCACGCCCAAGGCCCCGAAGGGCTGGGAGTCGCTCGCGCTGTTCTGGAAGTTCATGACCGGCAAGCGCCCGACCACCCGCCCGGCCATGCCGCCGCCGGTGCAGCCGCTGGCGGCGCGGATGCTGGCCGACGCGCCCGACAACCGCCTGTACCGGCTCGGCCATTCCACGGTGCTGGTCAAGCTCGACGGCGGCTGGTGGCTGACCGACCCGGTGTTCTCCGAACGCGCCTCGCCGTTCTCCTGGGCCGGGCCGCGCCGCTTCCAGTCGCCGCCGATCGCGCTCGACCAGTTGCCGCCGTTGCGCGGCGTGATCCTGTCGCACGACCACTACGACCATCTCGACAAGGCCACGATCCGCGCGCTCGCCGACCGCACCGAGCTGTTCCTGGCGCCGCTCGGCGTGGGCGAACTGCTGGTGCGCTGGGGCGTGGACCCGGGCAAGGTCGAGCAACTGGACTGGTGGCAGTCGCTGCGGGTCGGCGCGGTCGAGCTGACCGCGACGCCGGCGCAGCACTTCTCCGGCCGCGGCCTGTTCGGGCGCGACCGCACGCTGTGGGCGTCGTGGGCGATCCGCGCGCCGGGCATGAACCTGTTCTTCAGCGGCGATACCGGCTACTTCCCGGGTTTCGCCGAGATCGGCGAGCGGCTCGGGCCGTTCGACCTGACCCTGGTCGAATGCGGCGCCTACGACCCGCTCTGGGAGGGCGTGCACATGCTGCCCGAGCAGACGGTGCAGGCGCACCTGGACCTGCGCGGGCGCTGGCTGCTGCCGATCCACAACGGCACCTTCGACCTGGCCTTCCACGATTGGGACGAACCGCTGGAGCGGGTGCTGGCCGCGGCGCAGGCCCGCGGCGTGGCCATCGCCATGCCGATGCTCGGGCAGGCGGTCGACGTCGCCTCGCCGCCACCGCCGCAACGCTGGTGGCGCATGCCAGGCCATGCCGACGAGCCGGCGCCGCGTTCGGTGGTCAGCGCGGGCGAGGCAGGGGGAATGCCACGCTGATGCCGAGGCCGCGGCCGCCGACGCCCTCGGCGACCGCCAGCGTCGCGCCATGCCGGCGCGCGATGCGGGTCACCAGCGACAGGCCGATGCCGCTGCCGCGCTCGCCGTTGCCGTTGCTGCCGCGGAAGAAGCGCTCGAAGATGCGCTCGCGTTCCTCGGCCGGCACGCCCGGCCCGTTGTCGCGCACGTCCAGGCGCGCGCGGCCCTCGGCGATGCGGCAGTCGATCTCGATGCGCGCGCCCTCGCCGGCGTAGCGCACGGCGTTGTCGATCAGGTTGCGCACCAGGATGCCGAGGTCGTCGAGGTTGCCGTGCACCGGCGTCTCGCTGGCGGTCACGGCCAGCACCTGGCGCCGGCGCGCGGCCATGCCCTCGAACTCGCGCGCGACCATCGTGGCGACTTCCGCCAGCTCCACGGTGGTTTCGTCGCGGCTGCGCTGCGAAGCCTCCAGCCGCGCCGAGTCGAGCAGCTGCTGCGCCAGCCGCGAGGTGCGTTCGATGCCGCCGGCGAGCCGTTGCAGCGCGAGTTGCGCTTCTTCGCGGGTATCGGCCTGCATCGCCAGCTCCGCCTGGGTCAGCAGCGCCGCGAGCGGGGTGCGGATCTCGTGGGCGGCGTCGGCCAGGAATTGCCGTTCGGCCTGCATCGCATCGCCCAGGCGGGCGAGCAGGGCGTTGAAGGATTCGACCAGTGGCAGGATCTCGCGGGTCATCCCGTCGGTGGGCAACGGGGTCAGGTCGAGCGGTTCGCGCCGCGCCATGTCGCCGCGCAGGCGGGCGATCGGGCGCAGCCCCCAGTGCACCGCCCACCAGCACGCGCCGACCAGGGTCAGCAGCGCCAGCAGCGCGTAGAGCGCCCCGGCCCCCGCCCAATGGCGCAGCTCCGCCTGCACCTGCGACAACGCCAACCCGGTCTGGACCTGCACCCGGCCCTCGGCGTCGCTGACCGCGTAGACCCGCCACTGCTCGCCGGCGGTGCGGCCGTGGCCGAAACCGGGCCGGAAGTCCGCCTTCAACGGCGCGCGCGGCGCGCGGCGCGACGCGACCACGCGCTCGTGCCCTGCCAGGCTCCAGACCTGGAACTGGAGCTTGTCGAACTTCTGCACCGCCGCGGCCGGCTGGTGCGGCGGCAGCTCCAGCTGCCCGGAGCCGTTGATGCTCGCGATGTCGCGCGGCATCGACAGCAGGATCTGCTCGGCCACCTCGCGCAGCATCATGTCGCCCTGGTGGCTCTGCTGGCGCGAGAGCTGCAGGTACTCGCAGCCCAGCCAGGCCAGCCAGCCGAACATCAGGATGCCGGTGAGGGCCTTGAGCAGCTTGAGCTTGAGCGAGCGATGGCGCATGTCAGCCGATGCGGTAGCCGATGCCGTGCACGGTGGCGATGAACTCCTCGCCGAGCTTGCGGCGCAGCTGGTGCACGTACACCGCGATGGTGTTGCTCTCGAGGGTGCCGTCGCCTCCGTAGACCAGCGTTTCCAGGGTTTCGCGCGGGACCACGCGGCCGCGCCGTTCCATCAGCGCCAGCAGGGTACGGTACTCGTTGGTGCCGAGCCGGATCGGCTCGCCGCCGCGGCTCACCGTGCGCGAGGCCGGGTCCACGCTGACGTCGCGCCAGGACAGCTGCGGCGTCACCCGGCCCTGCGCGCGCCGCACCAGGGCGCGCAGCCGCGCCAGCAGCTCGTCGCTCTGGAACGGCTTGACCAGGTAGTCGTCGGCGCCGGCGTCCAGGCCGCTGACGCGGTCGCTGAGGCGGTCGCGCGCAGTGACGATCAGCACCGGGGTGGTGTCGTAGCGCTGGCGCAGCGCGCGCAGCACGTCCAGCCCGGAGCCGCGCGGCAGGCCCAGGTCCAGCAGCACGGCGTCGTAGGCATGGTCGACCAGCGCCAGCTGCGCGGCGGCGGCATCGCCGGCGCGGTCCACCTGCCAGCCGTCGCGGGCCAGCGCGGCGGCCACGGCATCGCCGAGCATGCGGTCGTCTTCGACGAGCAGGACCTGGGACAAGGGCGGGTTTCCGGGAGGTTGGCCGGCGATGGTAGGCCGGAGGGTTTAAAGAGTTCTTAAAAGGTCCTGTTCGTACTGGCGGGTGGTCCCTCGTGGGCGATCGCCGTCGGGGATAGCCCCGTGGGAGGGACGTCCGTCCCGACGGAGCCCTGCCGGGAAAGCGTCGGGACCGAAGTTCCTCCCACGGGGGCGGAGCCTTCCGGCGCCTTCGTAAATCGCGCCGCGCCCGCCGATAATGCACGGGTGAACGAAATCCCCGAAACCGTGCAGGTCCTGCACCTCGACGATGTCCTGGCGGTGGTCGACAAACCGGCCGGGCTGATGGTCCACGACAGCAAGCTGGCGCGCGGGGAGGACGATTTCCTGGCCGACCGCCTGCGCGAGCAGCTGGGCCGGCCGATCTTCCTGGTGCACCGGCTCGACCGCGCCACCAGCGGCTGCCTGCTGCTGGCGTTCGAGCGCGAGGCGGCGGGCGCGCTCGGCAAGGCGTTGATGGGCGGCGAGGTCGAGAAGGACTACCTGGCGGTATGCCGCGGCTGGCCGGCGGAGGCCGCGTTCACCGTGGACCACGACCTGGACGGCGGGCCGGGCAAGCCGCAGAAGAAGCCGGCGGTCACCCGTTTCCAGCGCCTGGCGACCGGCGAGCTGCCGGTGCCGTCGGCCGGTTTCGAGACCTCGCGCTATGCGCTGCTGCGCTGCCAGCCGCAGACCGGGCGCTTCCGGCAGATCCGGCGCCATCTCAAGCACCTTTCGCACCATCTGATCGGCGACACCAGCCATGGCGATGGCCGCCACAACCGCACGTTCCGGATGCTGGGCGTGCATCGCATGCTGCTGCATGCGGAGCGGCTGGCGTTTCCGCATCCGGACGGCGGGCGGGTCGAGGTGAGGGCGCCGCTGGATGCGCAGTTCCGCAAGGCGTGCGATCTGTTCGGCTGGTCGCCGTAGGGTTGGCTACCGGCAGGGTGGGACGGCTGTTCGGCCGGATGGCTCCGCACGGACCGATGGGGCTTCGCTGGTGTTGGTCGTGGGCGATGGGAGGCGGTGATGTCTCCTCGTCATGCCAAACCGAGGGTTGTACCCGCATGTGTTGGTGCCAGCGACTTGTTCCCTTCCCGGGGCGAAGCCATGTGGTTCGCGCGGCACTGGGCGCCACCGGGCCAGGCCCGATGGCCGGGGATCGAAGATCCAGGGACGTTGTTTCTGGCCCTGGGGGCCTTGGGCAATGAAGGCAAAAGCTTTCGCCTTGCGGCGAGTCAGTTTTCTTTGCTTGCGCACGCGCGCCGCAGGAGCGGCGCCGCACGGCGAAGCCGGCCCGAAGGGCGCGGCACAAGGATGTGCCGCGTGAAGAAAAGTAACCCAAAGAAGCGCTTCACAGCAGCCGAACGGTTGATCAAGCACCCCCCGCCTGCGCGCCCGCAGCCAGCGGGATTTTTCGACGCGACTCGCCCGCCATGCGGCCGAGCCTTGGGTATTCGCCGCGCGCCGAATGCCCGCCTGCCGGGGCGAAGCGGTGCTTCGCCTTTTTCCGGCGAGCCCATGTGCGTCGCCCCTGCGGGGTTTTTCCCGCCGGCTCCGCCGCTGCAGAGGGGCCACGCCGCAGTGACATTCGTGGGCCGTGGCGGTTGGCGCGCCGTCGCGCGAGGAGGCGTTGCCCGATCCAGAACGAAATCACGAGCAACAGCAACAGCAACAGCCTAGATCCCTGCCGTCCTCACTGCTTTGCTGCCGCCGGTTCGTTGGCGATCGCTTCCAGGTCCCGCTGCAGATCGGCGAACAGCGGCATCATCTTCTGCTGGATCGCCACCATCAGGTTCTGCATCAGCGCCGGGGTCTTGTCGAGCAGGCTCTGGCCGGCCGGGCTCTCGTAGAACTCGGCCATCGCCAGGACGTCCTCGCGCGAGAACGATTTCTTGTACAGGTCCACGTACATCGGCCGCATCTGCGACCAGGACAGCGCCTGGCGCAGCGTCTCGCGGGTACGGGCCTGGATGCGCGCCAGCTTGTCCTTCTGCTCGGCGGTCAACGGGTGCTGCGCCGCGAGCTGGTCGAACTGCTGCTGCTGCATCGCCTCGATCTGCGGCAGCATCGTGTCGAGCATGTTCTGCGCGCGGGAGGCGGAGAGCAGGCGGTTCACGTCGGCGTCGCTGGGCGCGGCGGCCAGGGCCAGCGGGGCGGCGGCGGCCAGCGCGACGGCCAGGCACAGGCGGGTGCAGAGGGTGCGCAGCGGGCGGGAGCGGTGGTTCATGGGAGCGTCCTGCGGAATGAGCGAAGCGGCAGGATAGCGCTCCGCGCCGGCACCGGAACGTGCCGGCCGCGGCCGGCGGGCCCGGCAGGGCGCCCCGGATACCTCCCGGTAACCGGCGGCCCGATACAATCGGCGCATGGGGAACGAACCGATCCATGTCGATGCCGTGCTGGCGATCCCGGAAACGGAGATCGTCGAGCGCTTCGTGCGCGCTTCCGGCGCCGGCGGCCAGAACGTCAACAAGGTCGCCACGGCGGTGGAGCTGCGCTTCGACGTGGCGCGTTCGCCGTCGCTGCCCGAACCGTTGCGCGCGCGCCTGCTGGCCCGGCGCGACCGCCGGCTCACCGACGAGGGCGTGCTGGTGATCGAGGCGCAGCGCTTCCGTACCCAGGAGCGCAACCGCGAGGACGCGCGCGCCCGGCTGGCCGAGTTCATCGCCGGCAGCCTGTCGGTCCCCAAGCGAAGGATCGCCACCAAGCCCACCCGCGCATCGCAGCTGCGCCGCCTGGAAGCCAAGCGCGGGCGCAGCGACGTCAAGCGTGGCCGTTCTTCGTCCCATTGGGAGTGAAAGTGAGTCAAACCGTCCCGCCGCTGCCGCCCCCGGCACCGCTCGACCCCCTGCGCCAGCCCTCTCCGCCGAACATGCCGCCCGCGCATGGCCCGTTCGTGCGCTGGCTGGGGCGTACCGCGCTGCGCCTGAGCGGCTGGAAGATCGTCGGCCGGCTGCCGGACCTGTCCAAGCTGGTGATGATCGTGGCGCCGCATTCGTCCAACTGGGACGGGTTCGTCGGCTTCGCCGCCAAGTTCGCGCTCGGCTTCGGGGTCAAGGTGCTGGGCAAGGCCAGCCTGTTCTGGTGGCCGCTGGGCCCGTTGCTCAAGCGCCTGGGCGCGATCCCGCTCGACCGCAGCTCGCCGCAGGGCACGATCGGCCAGGCGATCCGCCTGATCCGCGAGTCCGACCGGCTCTGGTACGTGCTGACCCCGGAGGGCACGCGCAAGCGCGTGGAGCAGTGGAAGGCCGGGTTCTGGAAGATCGCCCAGGGCGCCGGGGTGCCGATCCTGCCGGTGTACTTCGACTATCCGAGCAAGACCATCGGCGTGGGCGAGCCGTTCTGGCCGGGCCAGGACATGGAGGCCGACATCGCCGCGATCCGCACCTGGTACCGGCCCTGGATGGGCAAGAACCGCGGCACGGTCTGATCCGCTCCACTCGACGAGGCATCGCATGAAGAAACTGTTCCGACATTCGCTGTTGCTCGCCCTGTCGCTGGCCGGCGCGAGCGCCACGGCGGCCGAGCCCATGCTGGTGGTCCACGGCGGCGCCGGGGTGGTCAGGAGCGGGCTCGACGCGCAGGACGAGGCCGAGGCGCGCGCGGGGCTGGAGCGCGCGCTGCGCGCCGGCCACGCGGTACTGGCGAAGGGAGGCAGCGCGGTCGACGCGGTGGCCGCCACGATCGTCGTGCTGGAGGACGCCCCCCAGTTCAACGCCGGCCGCGGCGCGGTGTTCACCCACGACGGCCGCAACGAACTGGATGCGGCGATCATGGACGGCAGTACCGGCAAGGCCGGCGCGGTGGCCGGCGTGCACCGGGTCAAGAACCCGATCCGGCTGGCGCGCGCGGTGATGGACAAGTCGCCGCACGTGATGCTGGTCGGCGACGGCGCCGAGGCCTTTGCCGAGGAGCAGGGCGTCGCCCTGGTCGATCCGGCCTACTTCCGCACCGAAAAGCGCTGGCAGCAATTGCAGAAGGCGTTGAAGGAGGAGGCCTCCGGCCAGGCGCATGCCGACCTGGAGACCGCCAAGCACTTCGGCACGGTCGGCGCGCTGGCGCTCGATGCGCAGGGCCGGCTCGCGGCCGGCACCTCCACCGGCGGCATGACCAACAAGCGCTACGGCCGGGTCGGCGACTCGCCGATCATCGGCGCCGGCACCTATGCCAACGCCCAGTGCGCGGTGTCCGGCACTGGCTGGGGCGAGTTCTACATCCGCGCGGTGGCGGCCTACGACATCTGCGCGCGGATGAAGTACGCCGGCCAGGGCCTGGCCCAGGCCGCCGAAGCGGTGATCGACCGGCAGATTCCCCAGGCCGGCGGCGACGGCGGGGCGATCGCGCTGGATGCCAACGGCAATTTCGCCTTCCCGTTCAACACCGATGGCATGTACCGCGGCTGGATCGGCGCCGACGGCGTGCCGCATGTGGCGATTTTCAAGGAAGAGAAGCTTTGAGAGCCGGGACTCGGAAGAGCGACAGGCCTACTTCGGATCGAGTGCTGTTGTGGGAGGGACTTCAGTCCCGACAGGCTTTACCGGCCTTCTGTCGGGGCTGAAGCCCCTCCCACAAAAGAGCAAAAATCGGCGCAAAAGCCTGAAAAACACTTGACAGGCAATCGAGGCCAAAGAGCCTGTTTTCGAATCCCGAATCCCGAATCCCGAATCCCGAATCCCGAATCCCGAATCCCGAATCCCGAATCCCGAATCCCGAATCCCGAATCCCGAATCCCGAATCCCGAATCCCGAATCCCGAATCCCGAATCCCGATCCAATGGCACATGCCGCCGCGCCGGAAACCGGGTAGGTTGCGCGGCTGTCGCTGTCCCCAGTCCCCAGGAGTTTCATCCCATGTCGCGTACCGTCGTACTGGCCGCCGCCATCAGCCTGGCGCTGGCCGCCTGTTCCGGAAAAGAGTCCCCCGCCGTGCCCGAGAAGACCGCCACCGCCCAGACCCCGGATGCCGCGCCGAACCCGCTGCTGGCCGCCAGCACGCTGCCGTTCCAGGCGCCGCCGTTCGACAAGATCCAGGACAGCGATTACCTGCCCGCCTTCGAGGAAGGCATGCGCCAGCACCTGGCCGAGGTCCGCAAGATCGCCGACAACCCCGAGCCGGCCACCTTCGCCAACACGATCGAGGCGCTGGAGCGCTCCGGCGAGACCCTGACCCGCGTTTCGCGCATCTTCTTCGGCCTGGTGCAGGCCGACACCAACGACGCGCGCCAGAAGATCCAGGAAGAGATCGCGCCCAAGCTGGCCGCGCACCAGGACGAGATCAACCTCGATCCGAAGCTGTTCGCGCGCATCAAGTCGATCTACGACCAGCGCGACGCCTTGAACCTCGATCCGGAACAGAAGCGCCTGGTCGAGCGCGACTACCAGGAGTTCGTCCGCGCCGGCGCGCAGCTGTCCGACGCCGACAAGGCCACCCTGCGCAAGCTCAACGTCGAGGAAACCACGCTTTCCACCCAGTTCCACACCAAGCTGGTCGCCGCGACCGCCGCCGGCGCGGTGGTGGTGGACGACAAGGCCAGGCTGGACGGCCTGAGCGACGGCGACGTCGCCGCGGCGGCCGAGGCGGCCAAGGCGCGCAAGCTCGACGGCAAGTACGTGCTGGCCCTGCAGAACACCACCCAGCAGCCGGTGCTGGCCTCGCTGAAGGACCGCGACCTGCGCGCGCAGGTGCTGCAGGCCTCCGAGACGCGCACCGAGAAGGGCGACGGCAACGATACCCGCCAGATCATCCAGCGCCTGGCGCAGCTGCGCGCGCAGAAGGCCAAGCTGCTCGGCTTCGACAGCTATGCCGCCTACAGCCTGGGCGACCAGATGGCCAAGACCCCGGACGCGGCCTTCAAGCTGCTCAGCGATACCGTGCCGGCCGCCACCGCCAAGGCGCGCAGCGAGATCGCCGAGATGCAGAAGGTGATCGACGCGCAGAAGGGCGGCTTCAAGCTCGCCGCCTCCGACTGGGACTTCTACGCCGAGCAGGTGCGCAAGGCCAAGTACGATCTGGACGAGTCGCAGATCAAGCCGTACTTCGAGCTCGACAACGTGCTGCAGAACGGCGTCTTCTACGCGGCCAACCAGCTCTACGGCCTCACCTTCAAGCAGCGCACCGACATCCCGACCTACCATCCGGACATGAAGGTGTACGAGGTATTCGACAAGGACGGCAGCTCGCTGGCGCTGTTCTACACCGACTACTTCAAGCGCGACAGCAAGTCCGGCGGCGCCTGGATGGACGTGTTCGTCGAGCAGGACGGCCTGACCGGCGCCAAGCCGGTGGTCTACAACGTCTGCAACTTCACCAAGCCCGCGCCGGGCCAGCCGGCACTGCTCAGCTTCGACGACGTCACCACGATGTTCCACGAGTTCGGCCATGCGCTGCACGGCATGTTCTCGAAGGTGAAGTATCCGTCGCTGGCCGGCACCAGCACCTCGCGCGACTTCGTCGAGTTCCCGTCGCAGTTCAACGAGCACTGGGCGACCGATCCGAAGGTGTTTGAGCACTACGCCAAGC
The DNA here is from genome assembly GCA_014654535.1 of Xanthomonas boreopolis. Taxonomy (GTDB): domain Bacteria; phylum Pseudomonadota; class Gammaproteobacteria; order Xanthomonadales; family Xanthomonadaceae; genus Pseudomonas_S; species Pseudomonas_S boreopolis. The sequence continues at coordinate 62,624 of BNBA01000014.1, read as the reverse complement.
ACTACCAGACCGGCGAGCCGATGCCCAAGGAGCTGGTGGAGAAGATCCAGAAGGCCAAGACCTTCAACCAGGGCTACGCCACCACCGAGTACCTGTCGGCGGCGCTGCTCGACCTGGCCTGGCACACCCTGCCGGCGGATGCGCCGTTGCAGGACGTGGACAAGTTCGAGGCCGACGCGCTGAAGAAGTTCAAGGTCGACCTGGCGGAAGTGCCGCCGCGCTACCGCACCAGCTACTTCGACCACATCTGGGGCGGCGGCTACTCGGCCGGCTACTACGCCTACTTCTGGTCGGAAGTGCTCGACCACGACGCGTTCGAATGGTTCAAGGAAAACGGCGGCCTGACCCGCGCCAACGGCGACACCTTCCGCGACAAGATCCTCTCGCGCGGCAACACCGTCGAACTGGCCGACCTGTACCGCCAGTTCCGCGGCAAGGACCCGAGCGTGGAACCGCTGCTGGAGAACCGCGGCCTGAAGTAAGTCGGCCGGACCTGCATGCAGATGGCCGTCGTCCCCGCCCAGGCGGGGGTGAAGCGTCGCTGCTTGCGGGCCACTGGCTCGCGTGGCGCCGAACGCCGTCGGGCTATGCCCGATGGCCGGAGGCGAAGACCCAGCGGCCCCGCATCGCGCGTTCAGCCCCGCAAGCGGGGATGGCGCCCCTGCCGCGCAACGAAACAGACGGGATGGCGTCCAGCGCCATCCCGTTTCTGTCTGCGCGGGTCATGACGATCGTCACTGGTCCCCGCTCCGAGCGTGGCCGATGCTGCGACGAACACGCGATCGGAGCAGGCCATGCACGCATCCGAAGAACCCAGTCGCTGGCACAAGACCCGCCACTGGCTGCGCCGCGAGGCCCTGCCGTTGGCGGTGATGATCCTGCTGATGATCGCCGCGCGGTCCTCCTTCGCCAACCATTACCACGTGCCCAGCGGCTCGATGCAGCCGACCTTGCAGCCCGGCGATCGCGTGGTGGTGGACATGAGCGCGTACGGCCTGCGCGTACCGTTCACCGAACGCATCGTGGTGGCGCGTGGCCAGCCGCAGCGCGGTGAAGTGGCGGTGTTCGACTCTCCCCATGACGGCACCCGTCTGATCAAGCGGGTGGTGGCCGTGGCCGGCGATCATGTCGATCTGCGTGGCGGGCACCTGTACATCAATGGGCAATCGCTGGCGGCCGACCAGGCCGGCCTGATCGAACGTTTTGACGGGCGCTCCGCGCGGCTCGATCTGAACGACGGCGGTGGCCCCGATCTGACGGATGTGGTGGTACCGCCAGGCAAGGTGCTGGTGCTGGGCGATCATCGCGGCGCCAGCTTCGATGGCCGCTTCTTCGGCTTTGTCGAGGCCGATCGCATCTACGGCAAGGCGTTGGCGATCTATTACCGTCGCGGCGAAGGATTTCGGAGTGGCGGCGGCTGTAGTCGCGTATCTCACGCGAACGACCTGTTTGCCCGGACACCCGGGCAAATGGGGTCCCAGTATTTTTCTGGCCGTCGTCCCCGCGCAGGCGGACCCAGCGGCTTTCGAGCAGACTCCGGGATGTGGCTGGAGCGTCGGGATCGGGGCATTGTCAGTGTGATCGATCGGTTCCGTCGATCTCTAATCCATCGCGGTAGATCAGGATGGCGGTACACGCGTTCTCTCTGAACCAGGCTCTGACATGAACATCGCCGGCACGCCAATCCCAGGCCTCGACGCCGAAGTCGAAACTGCCGCCATCGTGGCAGGTACCTGCGATCCGTTCGATATCCTCTAGGGACTTGCCGAGGAACTGCGCGGGCGGCTGGAAGCGCGCGATCAGCGCATCCGCGTTTGTCGGCCGGCGGTGCCAGTTGGGATCGATTTGCGCCTCGATGCATATGCCATCGCGGAAATAGCCGCCCAGTCGTGGGTCCACGAAATCCCAGGTAGCGGCCACGATGCCGTTGTAGCGTCCTCCTTCCTGCAACCGCAGGGTGTGGTTGGGGCGCCCCAATGTTTTCTCGATCTCACGCCGTCGCTGGCCTATCAGCATTTCGGGATGCAACTGCGGTGGCAATGGAACCGGAGGCCTGGCCACCGTCGTCGTCGGGTCCGCATGGTGTCGGTTGTATGCCTTCAACAGGATCAGGCGCAACGATGCCCGCGTTATCCGCAGCAGCACCGGTGCGAACACCACGAGCAGCACCGCGGCGATTGCGATGGACAACAACATGAACGCAGTAGACACGTAGATCCTCACCGCTCCGAAGGCCCGCTCTCGTCGTAGCTGCGCGGCGCGAACAGGTCCGGCTGGATCAGCTCGATGAAGGCGCGCGCCTGTGGCGAGAGGTACTTGCCCTTGCGCACCACCACGCCGTAGCTGCGGGTCGGGAACCAGTCCTTCAGCGAGCGCATCGCCAGCTTGTCGCGGTCGGCTTCGGTCAGGCAGATCGCGGTGACGATCGAGATGCCCATGCCCATCGCCACGTATTGCTTGATCACCTCCCAGCCGCCCACTTCCAGCGCCACCGTGTAGGGCACGCGGTTCTGCTGGAACACCAGGTCGACCAGCCGGTAGGTGACCTGGCGCTTGGGCGGCAGGATCAGCGGATAGGGCGACAGGTCCTCCAGCGCGATCCTCGGCTTGCCGGCCAGCGGATGGTCGGGCGGCGTGATCAGCACCTGCTCGAAGCGGTAGACCGGCGCGTAGTTCAGGTCGGCCGGCACGTCGAGCATCGAGCCGACCGCCAGGTCGACCGCGTCCTCGCGCAGCAGGTCGGTGCCGTCGGCGCTGATCGCGTTGTGCAGGGTCAGGCGCACGTCCGGATGGCGGGCGCGGAAGTTCTCCACGATCTTCGGCAGCAGGTACAGGATCGTCGAGCTGTTGGCGGCGATGTTCAGCTCGCCGGCGTCCAGGCCCTTCACCTTGTCGCGGAAGCTCGCCTCCAGGCCGTCCAGGCTCTCCACCAGCGGCTGCGCCATCTCGTACAGCAGCTGGCCCTCGCGGGTGGGCGTCAGGCGCCGCCCGACCCGCTCGAACAGCACCGCCCCCAATTCCCGCTCCAGCGCCTGCAACTGCAGCGTCACCGCCGGCTGGCTGACGAAAAGCGCCTCGGCCGCGCGCGAGACCGAGCCCAGCCGGACCGTCTGGCAGAACGCCCGCAGCGGTTTGAGCCGGTCGGACTTGTAGGAAAAACGCGGACTTGCAGGGGGCTTCGTGGCCATGGCGTGACGACTATAAGCCAGACTTATGTAGAGCATTGACAAAACTATTTTGTCAAATACTTCCCGCTGGAGGGATGGTGGTGGCCCCCGGCAAGCGCAGGAATCCACCATGTCGATGTACGCGAATCCCTCGCAAGAGCACCGCACGTCCATGTGCGGGGAGGCGAAGGAAACGAATCCCTCGCAGGAACCCCGCACCTCCGCCCCCCGTCCCGAACCCGTCGAGCGGCCGACCCCCGGCCTGACCCTGACCACCCAGGTCGCCGGCCAGTCCGAGCTGCTCCCGCCTGCCGCGCTCGGGTTGCTGGTCTCGCTGCACCGGGCGATCGAGCCGGAGCGGCAGGCCCGGCTGGCCGCGCGTCGCGAGCGCCAGGCGTTCTTCGACCGGGGCGGGCTTCCGGACTTCCGAGCCGACACCGCCGCGATCCGTGCCGGCGACTGGACCGTCGCGCCGCTGCCGGCGGCGCTGCAGGACCGCCGGGTCGAGATCACCGGCCCGACCGACCCGAAGATGGTGATCAACGCGCTGAACTCCGGCGCCAAGGTGTTCATGGCCGACTTCGAGGACTCGACCTCGCCGACCTGGAAGAACCTGCTGGCCGGCCAGCGCGCGCTGATCGGCGCGGTGCGCGGCGATCTCGCCTTCGACACGCCGGCCAAGCACTACGCGCTGCGCCCGTACGAGGAGCAGGCGGTGCTGATCGTGCGCCCGCGCGGCTGGCACCTGGACGAGAAGCACGTGCTGATCGACGGCCAGCCGATCGGCGGCGGCCTGTTCGACGCGGCGCTGTTCGCCTTCCACAACGCGCGCGCGCTGATGGCCAAGGACCGCGGCCCGTACTTCTACCTGCCCAAGTTGCAGTCGATGGAGGAGGCGGCGCTTTGGGAGAGCGCGCTGTCGCACATCGAGGCGATGCTGGGGCTGCCGCACGCGCAGATGAAGGTCACCGTGCTGATCGAGACGCTACCGGCGGTGTTCGAGATGGACGAGATCCTGTACGTGCTGCGCGATCGCATCGCCGGCCTGAACTGCGGCCGCTGGGACTACATCTTCTCCTACCTCAAGACCTTCCGCCGCCATGCCGACCGCGTGCTGCCCGAGCGCGGCCAGGTGACGATGACCCAGCCGTTCCTGAAGGCGTATTCGGAGCTGCTGATCAAGACCTGCCACCGCCGCGGCGCGCACGCGATGGGCGGCATGGCGGCGCAGATCCCGATCAACCACGACGAGGCCGCCAACGAGCAGGCGATGGCGCGGGTGCGCGCCGACAAGCTGCGCGAGGTCACCGCCGGCCACGACGGCACCTGGGTGGCGCATCCGGCGCTGATCCCGGTGGCGAAGGCGATCTTCGACGAGCACATGCCCACCCCGAACCAGCACCACGTGCTGCGCAACGACGTGCAGGCCGAGCGCGACGCGCTGATCGCGCCGAGCCCGGGCACGATCACCCGCGCCGGCTTCGAGGGCAACGTCGAGGTGTGCGTGCGCTACCTCGCGGCATGGCTGGACGGCAACGGCTGCGTGCCGATCCACAACCTGATGGAGGACGCCGCCACCGCCGAGATCAGCCGCGCGCAGATCTGGCAGTGGCTGCACACCCCGGGCCGGCACCTGGACGACGGCACCGCAATCGACTTCGCCCTGCTGGAGACCACGCTGCGCAACCTGCCGGCGCGGCTCGGCAACCAGGCCGGCCTGCCGGGCGCGGCGCGCATCGGCGAGGCGATCGCCCTGCTCGACGGGCTCAGCCGCGCCGACGAGCTGGCCGAGTTCCTGACCCTGCCGGCCTACACGCTGATCGATTGACGCCAATTCCGTCATTCCCGCTTCCGCGGGAATGACGAACAAAGGCGCAGCACCCCCATCCAACGGAGAACGCACGATGACCACCAAGCTGCCGACCGCCGCCGACATCCAGCGCGAATGGGACACCCATCCCCGCTGGAAGGGCATCACCCGCAACTACAGCGCCGAGGACGTGGTGCGCCTGCGCGGTACCGTCCACGTCGAGCACTCGCTCGCCCGCCTGGGCGCGGAGAAGCTGTGGCGCTACCTGCACGAGAAGGATTTCGTCAACGCATTGGGCGCGCTGACCGGCAACCAGGCGATGCAGCAGGTCAAGGCCGGCCTCAACGCGATCTACCTGTCGGGCTGGCAGGTCGCCGCCGATGCCAACCTGGCCGGGCAGATGTACCCGGACCAGTCGCTGTACCCGGCCGATTCGGTGCCGGCGGTGGTCAGGCGCATCAACAACACGCTGCTGCGCGCCGACCAGCTGCACCATGCCGAGGGCAAGGACGAGATCGACTTCCTGCAGCCGATCGTCGCCGACGCCGAGGCCGGCTTCGGCGGCGTGCTCAACGCCTTCGAGCTGATGAAGGCGATGATCGAGGCCGGCGCGGCCGGCGTGCATTTCGAGGACCAGCTGGCCTCGGTCAAGAAGTGCGGCCACATGGGCGGCAAGGTGCTGGTGCCCACGCGCGAGGCGATCGAGAAGCTCAACGCCGCGCGCCTGGCCGCCGACGTGATGGGCGTGCCGACGCTGCTGGTCGCGCGCACCGATGCCGAGGCCGCCGACCTGCTGACCAGCGACGTCGACGAGAACGACCGGCCCTTCACCACCGGCGAGCGCACCGTCGAGGGCTTCTACCGCACCCGCAACGGCCTGGACCAGGCGATCAGCCGCGGCCTGGCCTACGCGCCCTACGCCGACCTGGTGTGGTGCGAGACCGGCAAGCCCGACCTGGAGTTCGCGCGCCGGTTCGCCGAGGCGATCCATGCCAGGTTCCCGGGCAAGCTGCTGGCCTACAACTGCTCGCCGAGCTTCAACTGGAAGAAGAACCTGGACGACGCCACGATCGCGCGCTTCCAGAAGGAGATCGCCAGCTACGGCTACAAGTTCCAGTTCATCACCCTGGCCGGCTTCCACAGCCTGAACTACTCCATGTTCAACCTGGCGCATGGCTACGCGCGCCGCCAGATGAGCGCCTTCGTGGAGCTGCAGGAAGCCGAGTTCGCCGCGGCCGAGAAGGGATTCACCGCGGTCAAGCACCAGCGCGAGGTCGGCACCGGCTACTTCGACGCGGTCACCCAGGCCATCCAGCAGGGCCAATCCTCGACCACCGCCCTCAAGGGTTCGACCGAGGAAGCCCAATTCCATGGTGAGAAGGCTGCCTGAGCCCGGCTCCGGCAGTGCTACTGGCCCTCGGGAGGGCCCGGCCCGGTTCGCCGGGCCTTTTTTTGCGAGTCCCAAACCGGGACGTCCCACCGTCGTCATGCCGGTATTTTTTTGCCTGCATGCCGCGAATGCATACTCCAGGCGTGCGCCACGGCGCTAGGATCGGCCTTGGACCGGTCCGCTCCGTCCTGTCTCAAAATTTTGTGAGATTTACTGTGATGGCAAACAAGACCGGGAAGCGGGCTGGTAAGATCGAGGGCTGACTGGCAGCCCTCGCCAGGCGTAGGACCAAGGGGATGACCTGCGAAAGCGCGGTGCCGGGGTCGGTCGATCTGACCGGCCATATTGTCGATAAGCTGCCCAACGCATTGAATGCGGTGCTGGGGGCCGACGAGCTGGCGTTGTTCGCCAGGTTCGGGCGCGAGCGCGCCTTCCGTGCCGGCGAGGTCATCTTCCGCCGCGGCGAGATCCAGACGCAGATGTACGTCTGCCTGGAGGGCGAGGTCGATCTCGATTTCGGCGAGGACCTGATCGTCAAGCACCTGACGACCGGCGAGTTCTTCGGCGAACTCGGCCTGCTGATCGGCAACCACGCCCGCAGCGCCGACGCCGTGGCGGCGACCGCGTGCCGCCTGATCGAGCTCGACCACAACGATTTCCAGCAGCTGGTCGACTTCGATCCCGGCCTGATCGCGCACTTCCTGCGCCGCACCATCCTGCGCGTGGTCAACAACGAGCAACTGCTGATCCGCCAGCTGCGCCGCCGCAACCACGATCTCGAGCAGGCGCTCGACAACCTCCATGCCACCTCGCACCAGCTCAACCAGACCGAAGAGCTGGTGCGCACCGACGAGCTGACCGGCCTGTACAACCGCCGCGGCCTGGCCCTGCACCTGCAGGACTGCCGCCGCAGCGGCCGCTCGCCGGGCTTCGGCCTGCTGCTGGTCGATTGCGACCGCTTCAAGCACGTCAACGACGAGTACGGGCACATCGTCGGCGACCGCGTGCTGCAGAACGTGGCGCAGGTGCTGCGCTCGGTGATGCGCGAGGGCGACCTGGCCTGCCGGCTGGGCGGCGACGAGTTCTGCATGTTCGTCGGCGTCGAGGACGAGCGGGAGCTGTACCGCATCGGCGAGCGCGTGATCGCGCGCGTGCAGGGCGAGCTGGAGCGCGCCGGCGACATCCCGCACATCTGCTCGGTCAGCATCGGCATCAGCGTGGTCGACGGCGCCGGCGGCTGGAACGAGTGGTACGCGCGCGCCGACAACGCGCTCTACGAAGCCAAGCGCCTGGGCGGAAACCGCCTGCATGGCATGGACGACGCGCCGACCGCGGCGGGTTGACGGCAGGGCCCAGGAGCTCCGTCGATGAACGATGCCCACCAGCCCCGCCTCGACGCGCCCAAGCTGCGCACCCTGCTGCTGACCGACCTGTGCGGCTCCACCGAGCTGGTGGAGAAGCTCGGCGACAGCGCCGCCGCCGAGCTGTTCCGCGAGCACGACCACCTGGTGTTGAAGCTGCAGCGGCAATGGCGCGGCCGCCTGATCGACCGCTCGGACGGCATGCTGCTGCTGTTCGAGCGCCCGCTCGAAGGCCTGGGCTTCGCCCTCGACTACGCGCGCGGCCTGCGCGAACTGGGCAAGGCGCACGGCATCCGGCTGCAGGCGCGTGCCGGCCTGCACGTCGGCGAAGTGCTCACCTGGCGCAACAGCGAGGAGGCGGTGAGCATCGGCGCCAAGCCGGTGGAAGTGGAGGGCCTGGCCAAGCCGATGGCGGCGCGGCTGATGATGCTCGCGCGGCCAGACCAGATACTGCTTTCCGCCGTCGCCGAATCCCTGACCCGCCGCGCCGCGCGCGAACTGGGCGAGCGCGGCGAGCGCCTGCTGTGGAAGTCGCACGGCCGCTGGCGCTTCAAGGGCGTGCCGATGGCCCAGGAGGTCCACGAGGTCGGCGAGATCGGCATCGCGCCGCTGCGTTCGCCGAGGAATTCGCCCAAGGCGTGGCGCGACGTGCCGCTGTGGCGGCGGCCGATGGCGCTGGCCGCCGAGGTCGCGGCGGTCGCGGCGATCTGCGTCGTCGCCTGGTTCGCGACCCAGCCGGAGCCGGCGATCGCCTTCGCCGAGCGCGATTGGGTCGTCGTCGCGGACATGCGCAACCTGACCGGCGAATCCGTGCTCGACGATTCACTGGAGCAGGCGTTCCGCATCAGCCTCGAGCAATCGCGGTACGTGAACGTCCTCAGCGACCTGAAGATACGCCAGACGCTCGCGCTGATGCGGCGCGATCCCAACGCGTCGGTCCTGGACCGGCAGCTGGCTTCCGAAGTCGCCCTGCGCGACGGCGCCAGGGCGGTCATCCTGCCCACGGTGGCCAGCGTTGCCGGGCAGACGCACTTCAGCATCGAGGTGGTGGACCCGCATAGCCAGGCCACCGTCTATGTGGTGAACGAGAGGAACGACGGAAGCGACATGCTCGCGTCGCTGGACCGGCTCAGCCACGGATTGCGGGAAAAGCTGGGCGAGGCGATGCGGGACATCGACCGTTCGGCCCCGCTGCCCAAGGTCGCCACCTCGAACTTCGATGCGTTGCGCGCCTATGCGTTGGCGAGCAAGCACTACGCCCGGCGCCAGTTCGCCGAGGCCAGGCAGTACTTCCAGCAATCGATAAACCTGGATCCCGGCTTCGCGTTGGCTTACCTGGGCGTGATGCGGACCTACCTGTCGACAGCCGACAACCAGGCCGCGCTGCCGTACCTGGAAAAGGCGAAGGAGCTCAGGTCGTCGTTGCCCCCGCGCGATGCCCTGTACCTGGATGCCTGGACGGCCGAGCTGGAAGGACAACCCTGGAAGGAGGCGCGCGCGAAGTGGGACATGCTGGCGCAGATGTACCCGGACTATTTTGCCGGCCCGGCCCAGTCCGCCTGGCTGGACTTCGGCAACGGCTACTTCGCCTCCGCCAGGCGCAAGACCCGGCAATTCGATGCCAGCCAGAATCCTCTGCGCGACATCGCCTTCGAACTGCGCGGACGCGCCTTGCTGGCCGAGGAGAAGTACGGGGAGGCCCGGCAGGCATTCCTGCAGGCGGAGCAGCTGGGGGGATACGGCCCGAACCGCCGCCATGCGGCGGCGCTGGCGGCCGCGGGCGATTACCCGGCGGCGCTGGCGATGCTCGACGGCTTGAAGCTGGACGAGTCGCTGACGAACGGATTCGAAATGATGGCCATACCGTTCGATGCCGGCCGGCTCGATCGAGCCAGGGATGCCGCGCGGAAAATATACGCAGCGACGGACGATGCACCGCCCATCCTGCGCTACGGCCTGAGGGTCTCCGCATTGAGCATCCTCCAGGCCAGCGGCAGCAAGGAGGAAGTGCGCCCCAGGCTCCTGCCCCTGGTCGAGGAAATCCTGCAGGCGGCCGGCACGGATCGCAACGGCAGCCGCGACGACCTGGCCATGATGGCGATGGCTGCGATCCGCCTTGCCCAGCGCGATGGACAGCGGATCCCGAGCAGGGCATTCGCGCTCGTGGAACGGCTCGCCGACGAGTCGGCGAGCCCGCCATTGTCGAACATGCTGGCGGTCCTGCAGGCGGAACAGCTCCGGCTGCAGGGCAAGCCCGGGGAAGCGGTCGAGCTCCTCGAAGAGGCGGGATCGAAAGGGAATCCGGACTTCCTACAGAGGCACGTCGCCATGCGCGATGCCTTGCGGGACCAGGGCCGCATGGAAGAAGCCGCGAAAGAGAACCGGTGGCTGGGCAGCCGCCGCGGCCTGGCCTACATGGAGCCTTATGGCGCGCTGGTGCTCCAGGGCATGAACGTTTCCGACGTCGCCCTGGCGCGATCGCAGGGCATGGGCTTGGCCGGCAGTCCGGAGCCGCCGCCAGGCCGGGCCGTGGCGGCGGCGCGATGAAGCCAGCGGGCTAGGCCAGGCGCAAGGCCGTGGCGATCTGGCCGGCCTCGAACGCGTGCACGACGGTATGGGAGCCCTGGGCCGTGAGATAGCCCAGCAGCGCTTCGCGCGTCCCGGCGATCTCTTCCTTGCTGGCCAATTGCTTCGCGTGCAGGCAGCTCTCGCCCGATACCGCGGCCTTGGCATCGCTCTCGGACACGCCGAGCTCGCGCAACGCGGCGGCGGGATCCGTCCCGAACAGCGTGCGGAACGCGTCATCGCCGCTCAGGCGGGCCAGCAGTTGGTCGGCGACGGCGGGACCGAGCGGCGGATGGCCGGCTTCGTTCTTTTCCATGGTTTGCCCCAGTGTGGATGGATGAAAGGCGGACATCGCTTCGCGATGCGTCTCGTGCGACGAGAACATCTTTCGATGGATAATCCCCGCGCCCAATGTAACCGAGTCCGGTGAAAGAATGCTCGTCCGCCGTTGCGCCATCGTCATGGTCGAGCCGCGCGAGGAGGCGTCGTTCGATCTCGGCTCGTTGCTGGCGGGCGGCGCCGGACTGGCGCGGCGGATGCGATGGATGGCCTACGCGGCGCATCTGGACGAAGCCGTCGAGATCGATGGAGAACAACGCGAAGCGCTGGGCTCGATCTCGAGCCAGGAATGGATCGAGGCCGGCACGCTGCCGGGCGAACTGGCCGGGCGGATGCTGGACCGGGGACTGCTCATAAGCGACCGTCCCGATGATCGCTTCCGCTCCCGGGACGAAGCGGTAAGGACCGCGCACTGGTGGCCGTTGGCCGCATTGGCGCATCGGCATGGCCGTTGGCGGGGCCTGGACAGCGTCGCCTCCATGGAGGCCGCCGGCATGACCGACATCGCCGGCCTGCGCCGCAGGCTGGGCACGCCGCCGCCAGCCGTGGCCGAGCGCGTGCCCGGCGAGAGGCGCCTCCGCCTGCCGCATGCGGCGCACGACGCGCTGGACCGGCATTGGGCCGCCCGCAGTACCTGCCGCAACTTCGACGGCGCGCGCGCGCTTTCGCGGGAGACGTTCGCGTTGATGCTGCAACGGGTGGTGATGGCGCAAGCCTCGCTCGAGCGCGAGGACATCACCTTCCTGAAGAAGAACGTCGCTTCGGGAGGCGGGCTGCATCCCATCGGCACGTACCTGCTGGTACAGCGCGTGGACGGCGTTTCGCCCGGGCTGTACCACTATCACCCCGTCGACCATGCGCTGGAGCCCTTGCAGGCGCCGCCCGGCTCGCTGGAGTCGCTCGCGCGCCGCTGGCTTTCCGGCCAGCATTGGTTCGCGGACGCGCCGGTGCTGGTCATCCTCGCGGCGCGCTTCGCCAGGAGCTTCTGGAAGTACCGGCAGCACGCCAAGGCTTACCGCGCCTTGGTGCTGGAAACGGGCCACATTTCGCAGGCGCTCTACCTCAGCGCCCACGACCTCGGGTTGGGGGCCTTCGTGACGGCGGCCATCAACGAAATGGACGTCGAAGCGGACCTGGGCATGGACCCCGCGCAGGAAAGTCCCATCGCCGCCTGCGGGTTCGGCTGGCGGAGCCAGCGGATGCAGGTGCCGGAATTCGATCCCGCGGGCAAGGTCTGGATGCAGGCGGCGACCTGAGCGCGGCCGTCAAGACGACGCTTCGAGCTCCGCCAACGCATCGCCTTCGGCCACCAACTCGCCCTGCGCCACGCGATAGGCCTTGAGCCGTCCGTCGGCCGGCGCGACGAGGCTGTGCTCCATCTTCATCGCTTCCATCACCAGCAGCGGCTGGCCGCGGCGGACCTGCGTGCCCGGCTCGACCAGCAGCGCGACTATGCGGCCGGGCATCGGGGCGGACAGGGAGCCCGCCGCGGCATGATGCCCGCTGTCTTCATGGGCGAGGTCCTGGAGTTCGAAGCGTACCGGCCGCGCGGGGTCCAGCAACACCAAGGCCCGGTCGTCCCACAGGCTGCGGATCCGGACGCGGCGGCCGTCGACGATCGCCGCCAGCGTGCCGGCATGCTCCTGCAGCTCGATCTGGTGAACGGCAGCGCCGGTCGTCACCTGCCACGCGTGCCCCGCCCCCCGTACCGAGCAGGCCATCCGTTCGCCATTGCACAGGATGTCCAGCTTGCGGGTCGCCGGTTCCCCGATGCGCCAGCCGTCGGCGGATGCCCAGGGCGTCCACGGGTCCGCGGGATCGCGCCGGGCGGACTCCGCCTGGCGGGCGGCGATCATGGCCGCAGCGATGGAACGGAGCGGTTCCGCGATGTCTTCGGGCGGCGCCAAGGCCTCCTTCTCCCGCTCGATCAGTCCGGTGTCCAGCCTCGGTTCGGAAAACGACCCGGTGCCCGCCAGCCGCCAAAGGAACGACGCGTTGGTGACGACGCCAACGGCCTCCACGTCCGCCAGCGCCGCCCGCATCCGCCGCAGCGCGGCCGGGCGGTCCACGTCCCACACGATCAGCTTGGCGATCATCGGGTCGTAGTACGGGGTGATGGCGTCGCCCTGCTCGACGCCGGCGTCCACGCGCACGTGCGCGCTCGCCGCGGGCAGGCGCAGGTGGCGCAGGGTGCCGGTCGAGGGCAGGAAGCCGCGGTCGGCATCCTCGGCGTACAGGCGCGCCTCGATCGCATGGCCGCGGATGGCGAGCCGGTCCTGCGTGGCCGGCAGCGCTTCGCCGGCGGCGACGCGCAGCTGCCATTCGACCAGGTCGGTGCCGGTGACCAGTTCGGTCACCGGATGCTCGACCTGCAACCGGGTGTTCATTTCCATGAAGTAGAACGTGCCGTCCGGCGCGGCGATGAACTCCACGGTGCCGGCGCCGACATAGCCGACCGCGCGCGCGGCTTCCACCGCGGCGGCGCCCATCGCGGCGCGCCGTTCGGGCGTCATGCCGGGGGCGGGCGCTTCCTCGAGCACCTTCTGGTGGCGGCGCTGCACCGAGCAATCGCGTTCGAACAGGTGGACCACGTTGCCGTGGGTATCGCCGAACACCTGCACCTCGATGTGGCGCGGGCGCTCGACGTACTTCTCCACCAGCACGTGCGCGTTGCCGAACGCGCCCTGCGCCTCGCGCTGGCAGCTCGCCAGGGCCGCGGCGAAGTCCTCGCCGGCCTCGACCTTGCGCATGCCCTTGCCGCCGCCGCCGGCGCTGGCCTTGATCAGCACCGGGTAGCCGATCGCGTCGGCCTGCGCGCGCAGCAAGCCGGCGTCCTGGTCCTCGCCGTGGTAGCCCGGCGTCAACGGCACGCCGGCGCGCTGCATCAGCGCCTTGGCGGCGCTCTTGTCGCCCATCGCGCGGATCGCCCGTGGCGGAGGGCCGATGAAGACCACGCCCGCGCCGGCGCAGGCCTCGGCGAAATCGGCATTCTCGGACAGGAAGCCGTAGCCGGGATGGATCGCCTGCGCGCCGGTGGCGCGCGCGGCGGCGAGGATCGCGTCGCCGCGCAGGTAGCTCTCGGCGGCGGGCGCGGGGCCGATGCGGACCGCCTCGTCGGCCAGCCTCACGTGGCGGGCGTCGCGGTCGGCATCGGAATACACCGCGACGGTGGCGATGCCGAGGCGCCGGCAGGTGGCGATCACGCGGCAGGCGATCTCGCCGCGGTTGGCGATCAGGATCTTGTCGAACAGCGCGATGGTCATGGTCGCTCCGATGCGTTACATGCGGAACACGCCGAAGCGCGTGTCCTGCGGAGGGGCGTTGAGCGCCGCCGACAGGCCGAGCGCCAGCACGCGCCGGGTGTCGGCCGGGTCGATCACGCCGTCGTCCCACAGCCGGGCGCTGGCGTAGTAGGGATGGCCCTGGTGCTCGAACTGCGCGCGGATCGGCGCCTTGAACGCCTCTTCTTCCTCGGCCGGCCATGCCTTGCCCGCGGCCTCGATGCCGTCGCGGCGCACGGTGGCGAGCACGCTGGCGGCCTGTTCGCCGCCCATCACGCCGATGCGCGCGTTCGGCCACATCCACAGGAAGTTGGGCGAGTACGCGCGGCCGCACATGCCGTAGTTGCCCGCGCCGAAACTGCCGCCGATCACCACGGTGAACTTGGGCACGCGCGCGCACGCCACCGCCATCACCAGCTTGGCGCCGTCCTTGGCGATGCCGCCCTGCTCGTACTTGCGGCCGACCATGAAGCCGGTGATGTTCTGCAGGAACACCAGCGGGATGCCGCGCTGGCAGCACAGTTCGATGAAGTGCGCGCCCTTCAGCGCCGACTCGGAGAACAGGATGCCGTTGTTGGCGACGATGCCGATCGGGTAGCCGTGCAGGTGCGCGAAGCCGGTGACCAGCGTGGCGCCGTAGCGCGGCTTGAACTCGTCCAGGCGCGAGCCGTCGACCAGCCGCATGATGACCTCGCGCACGTCGTAGGGCTTGCGCGTGTCGGAGGGGATCACGCCGTACAGCTCCTGCGCCGGATAGCGCGGCTCCTCCGGCGCCTGCAACGCCTGCGCGTGCGACGGCTTGCGCCAGTTCAGCTGCGCGACGATCGCGCGCACCCGCGCCAGCGCCTGCAGCTCGTTGTCGGCGTAGTGGTCGGCCACGCCGGAGACGCGCGTATGCACGTCGGCGCCGCCGAGCTCCTCGGCGCTGACCACCTCGCCGGTCGCGGCCTTCACCAGCGGCGGGCCGCCGAGGAAGATCGTGCCCTGCTCGCGCACGATCACGGTCTCGTCGCTCATCGCCGGGACGTAGGCGCCGCCGGCGGTGCACGAGCCCATCACGCAGGCGATCTGCGGGATACCCTGCGCCGACAGGTTGGCCTGGTTGTAGAAGATGCGGCCGAAATGGTCGCGGTCCGGGAAGACCTCGTCCTGCATCGGCAGGAACGCGCCGCCGGAATCGACCAGGTAGATGCACGGCAGCCGGTTCTGCTGCGCGATCTCCTGCGCGCGCAGGTGCTTCTTCACCGTGACCGGGTAGTAGGTGCCGCCCTTGACCGTTGCGTCGTTGGCGACGATCACGCATTCCACGCCGGAGACGCGGCCGATGCCGGCCACCACCCCGGCGCAGGGCACCGCGTCGTCGTACATGCCGTGCGCGGCGAGCGGCGCGATCTCCAGGAACGGGCTGCCCGGATCGAGCAGCGCATCGATGCGCTCGCGCACCAGCAGCTTGCTGCGCGCGGTGTGCTTGGCGCGCGCGGCTTCGCTGCCGCCCAGCGCGGTGCGGGCGAGGGTCGCGCGCAGATCATCGACCTGCGCCTTCAATGCGGCCGCGTTGTTCTGGAAGCTCTCGCTGCTGGTCTGTAGTTGCGTGGTCAGGAGGGTCACGGCGGGAATCCTTGGAGATGAGAGCTTTTCGCTTTCCCTTCTCCTTATGGGAGAAGGTGCCCCGGAGGGGCGGATGGGTACGGGCGAAGCCTCTTGCTGTTCGGACATTGCCAGGGGGTTCGCCCTCGTATCCTCACCCCGACCCGCGCCAGCGGCGTGGGCGCCCAGGGGCACGCGCGTCGGCCGTGCCCCTCGCCCCGGTGGGAGGGGGCTTCAACCTGTTCGTTCGAACAGCTCGCGGCCGATCAGCATGCGACGGATCTCCGAGGTGCCGGCGCCGATCTCGTAGAGCTTGGCGTCGCGCCACAGCCGGCCGGTGGGGTATTCGTTGATGTAGCCGTTGCCGCCGAGGATCTGGATCGCCTGGCCGGTGGCCCAGGTCGCCTTCTCGGCGGCGTAGAGGATCGCGCCGGCGGCGTCGCGGCGGGTGGTGTGGCCGGCGTCGCAGGCGCGCGCCACCGCATAGACGTAGGCGCGGCAGGCGTTGAGGCCGACGTACAGGTCGGCGAGCTTGGCCTGGATCAGCTGGAAGCTGCCGATCGGCGCGTCGAACTGGCGGCGCTCGTGCACGTAGGGCAGCACCACGTCGAGCGCGGCCGCCATCAGCCCGAGCGGGCCGCCGGCCAGCACCACGCGCTCGTAGTCCAGCCCCGACATCAGCACGCGCACGCCGCCGCCGACCTCGCCGAGCACGTTCCCGGCCGGCACCTCGCAGTCCTCGAACACCAGCTCGCAGGTGTTGGACCCGCGCATGCCGAGCTTGTCGAGCTTCTGCGCGGTCGAGAAGCCCTTGAATCCCTTCTCGACGACGAAGGCGGTGATGCCGCGCGCGCCGCCGTGCGGATCGGTCTTGGCGTAGACCACCAGCACGTCGGCATCGGGGCCGTTGGTGATCCACATCTTGTTGCCGTTGAGCACGAAGCGGTCGCCATGGCGGTCGGCGCGCAGCTTCATCGACACCACGTCCGAGCCGGCGCCGGGTTCGCTCATCGCCAGTGCGCCGACATGCTCGCCGCTGCACAGGCGCGGCAGGTAGCGGCGCTTCTGCTCGGCGGTGCCGTTCTTGCGCAGCTGGTTCACGCATAGGTTCGAATGCGCGCCGTAGGAGAGCCCGATCGCGCCGCTGGCGCGCGAGATTTCCTCCATCGCCACCACGTGCGCCAGGTAGCCCATGCCGCTGCCGCCGTACTCCTCCTCGACGGTCATCCCGAGCAGGCCCTGTTCGCCGAGCAGGCGCCAGAGTTCGGAAGGGAACACGTTGTCGTGGTCGGCTTTCGCCGCGCGCGGCGCGATCTCGCGCGCGGCGAAGGTGGCCACGCTCTCGCGCAGCAGGTCGATCTCTTCGCCCAGGTCGAAGTTCAGGGCTGGCACATGCATGGGGCGGCTCCGCGAGGGACGGGACGCTCCGGGTGGGGGTGGCGGTACGGACCGCCGGCACGGGCGTTTCGGCGCAGCCTACCCGGATCCGGCAAAAAAGTGAACACGAATTCAAAAAATGAATGTAGAATCATTCAATGGCCTACAAACGCTCCCCCTTGATGGAAGAGCGCCTGGCCGGCAACCGCGAGCGCATCCTGCTGGCGGCGCGCCGGCTGGTCGCCGGCGGCGGCTATCGCAATGCGCCGGTGACCGCGGTCGCGGCCGCGGCCGGGGTCTCCACCGGGCAGATCTACCGCTACTTCCCGTCCAAGGCGGAACTGTTCGTCGAGGTGCTCAACGAGGCGGTGGCGCACGAGGTGGCGCTGCTGCGCGCGATCGCCGAAGGCGAGGGCACCGCGGCCTCGCGGCTGCGCCAGGCGATCGAGTCGTTCGTGCGGCGCGCGCTGGCCGGGCCTGGCCTGGCCTACGCGTTCATCGCCGAACCGACCGAGCCGGAGGTCGAGGCCGAGCGCATCCGTGGCCGCAAGCTGTTCGGCGACGTGTTCCGCGACCTGCTGGCGGCCGGCGTCGCCTCGGGCGAGTTTCCCGAGCAGGACCTGGATGCCGGCGCCGCCTGCATCGTCGGCGCGTTCACCGAGGCGCTGGTCGGGCCGACCGCGCCCACGCGCACGCCGCGCGACGGCGAGCAGTTGGTGGAAGCGATCTGCGGGTTCTGCCTGCGCGCGGTCGGCGCCAGGGAAGGACGGAAGAAGCCGGCCAGGCCCAAGGCCTAGCGCCGGCGAGCCGCGTTCTACGCCAGCAGCGCCAGCAGCATGCCCACGGCCGGCGCGGCGAGGGCGGCGGGAACGATCGCGCGCGGCCGGTACGGCAGCAGCCACAGCGCCAGCACGGCGGCACCGGCGGTGAGCGCACCGAGCCATTGCACCGTGCCGACCGCCCAGCCGCGCGCGACCACGCACAGCGCGAACGCCACCGACAGCAGCAGCCAGCCCGCCGCCCGCAGCGCGCGCATCCGGCGCGGGCCGGCGCGGTCCTTGCCGTACAGCTCGAGCTGGTGCTTCTCCATCGCCAGGCACAGCGCGGCGAAGCCGGAATAGCTGAGCGCGAGCGCCAGCCAGATCACGAGGCACCCTCCTGCACGGGCGGAAGCGCGGCTCCGGCCGGGCGGGCGGCGCCGTTGCCGGCCTTGGCGCGCCGTTCCGCCGCCGACAGCGGCGGCCGCCAACGCTGCATGCGCCAGCCGGCCACGCCCAGGCAGATGCCGAGGAACAGGGTGGCCAGGTCCACGCCGGCCAGCGCCCAGTCGCCGGCAGGCAGGGTGGCGCCGAGATGGACATGGGTGGTCAACGCATTGACCACCGGCACGCCCGCGAACAGGGCGCCGCCCAGGTACAGCTGCCACGACCACATCGGGCGCCTGGGCCATGCGAACGCGGCCACCAACGCAGCCGCCCACGCCCAGAAGAACACCGCCACCTCGACCTCGGCGCGGCCGGCGATGCCGACCGGCACCAGCCGGTTGGCCCAGAAATAGCTGGCGAACGCGATCGGCAGGCCGGCCACCGCGCCGATGTTGAGCGAATCCACCAGCCGCAGCCCGAAGCCGATGCGCCCGGCCTTCTGGTGCTTGGGGCGTTCTTTCACCGCCCACAGCACCACGCCGCTGGCGACCATCAGGCAGCCGAGCAGGCCCGAGCCGAAGAACAGCAGGCGCAGCAGCGGTTGCGCGAACTCGGCCATGTGCAGGCCGTACATCACCCCGCGCGTCCGGGTGGCGCCGCCCGGGTCGCCGCTGCGGCGGAGCAATTGCCCGGTGGTGCCGTCTACCAGCAGCGACGGCGCGTCGATCGAGATCGAGCGCGTGCGCTGGACCAGCGCCACGCTCGCGTGCGCATCGCCGGGATGGCTGACGAACACGCTGGCGACCTCGCCGCCGGCAGGCCATTGCTGGCGCGCGGTCTGCAGGAAGCGTTCCAGCGGCAGCATCGCCGCCGGCACGCCGGCCGCCTCGCGGGTGTCGGCCAGGCGGTTGAGCGCTTCGTCGTAGAAGCGCGCCTCGCCTTCCGGGTAGGTCGCGGTGGCGCCCCACGGCAGGTACATGAAGATCAGGGTGACGATGCCGGTGTAGGTGATCATCGCGTGGTACGGCAGCGCCAGCACCGCGCTGACGTTGTGGAAGTCCAGCCACGAGCGCTGGCCCTTGCCGGGGCGGAAGGTGAAGAAGTCCTTGAAGATCTTCTTGTGCGTGATCACGCCGCTGACGATCGCCACCAGCATGAACATCGCGCAGAACCCGACGATGTAGCGTGCCCAGGTGTACGGGATGTAGTGCAGGTCGAAATGCAGGCGGTAGAAGAAATCGCCGCCCATGGTCTCGCGCGCCCGGATCGCCTCGCCGGTGGACGGATCGACCGTGGCGCTGCCGAACCCCGGGCGCGCCGGCGCATCGGCGTCCGGCGGCGGATTGATCCAGTACATCGCGAGCACCGGGTCGCGCGGCGTCGGCAGCGTGATGTTCCAGCCTTGCGCGTCGGCCGCATGCGTGCGCAGGTAGCGCTCGGCGCTGCGCAGCGCAGTGGCGGCGTCGACCTGCGTGGCCGGCAGTTCCGGCCGCATCCAGCGGCTGATCTCCTGCCGGTAGTAGCTGGCGGTGCCGCCCATGAAGATCAGCAGCAGCACCCAGCCGACCAGCAGGCCGGTCCAGGTGTGCAGCCAGGCCATCGATTGGCGGAAGCTTTGTTTCATGGCGCACATCCCTGTGCGCCACCCTGCGGGCGGCTCCGCCGTGCAAAACGGCCGTCCTGCCGTTTTGTCATGGCACATCCCTGTGCGCCACCCTGCGGGTGGCTTCGCCGTGCGGAACGGCCGTCCTGCCGTTTTGTCATGGCGCATCCCTGTGTGCCACCCTGCGGGCGGCTCCGCCGTGCAAAACGGCCGTCCTGCCGTTTTGTCATGGCGCATCCCTGTGCGCCACCCTGCGGGCGGCTCCGCCGTGCAAAACGGCTGTCCTGCCGTTTTGTCATGGCGCATCCCTGTGCGCCACCCTGCGGGTGGCTTCGCCGTGCAAAACGGCCGTCCTGCCGTTTTGTCATGGCATATCCCTGTGCGCCACCCTGCGGGCGGCTCCGCCGTGCAAAACGGCCGTCCTGCCGTTTTGTCATGGCACATCCCTGTGCGCCACCCTGCGGGTGGCTCCGCCGTGCGGAACGGCCGTCCTGCCGTGCTTTCATGCCGCACCGTGCCGCAGCAGCGCGGCGATGCCGAACATCAGCGCCGCCGGCCCTGCGATGCCGAGCCAGGCCCGCCAGGCGCTGCGTACCGCGAACGCCCACAGCGCGGCGCAGGCGCACACCACGATGCCGGTCATCATCCCGGTCAGCACGGCCTGGCTGCGCGGCATCGGCAGGGCCAGCGCCATCAGCAGCGCGGTCGCGCTGGCCAGCGCATAGCCGCCGCCGATCGCCGCGATGCTGCGCGAGAGCACGCCCAGCCACGGCCGTCGCAACCATGGCAGGCGGTGCCGTGCCGGCGAGGCGGCGTGCGCATCGGGCGCGATCCCGGTCATCGGCGGGTGGATGCAGCGATCATGGGGGCGGGTGCCGCAGCGGGGATCATTCGGCCAGGAACGTCAGCGTGCTGATGTGGTGGATGGTTTCCACCTGCTTGCCGGCGATCTGGCGCTGCACCGGTTCCTTGTGCGCCACGACCGCGATGTGGCGTCCTTCCGCCAGCGCCGGCAGCGCGACCCGGCCCTGCGGGTCGGACTTGAGCTGCTTGGTCCACTTGCGCGGATCGATCAACGTCACTTCGGCATCCGGCAGCGGCTTGCCGCGGTAGAGCACGGTCAGCACGTCGCCGCCGGCGGAGGCGGGCACCAGCTCGAAGTCCAGCTTCGACGCGGTGCTCTGGCGGCCGGCGCGCGCGTAGTAGCTGACCGACTCGTACTTGCCGCCTTCGCCCTGCCACGGTTCGAACACCTTGTCGTCGAACAGCCAGGCATCGCCGTCGCCCTGCAGCGGCGCGACCAGGTGGTCGTCCTTGCGCACGACCGCCGCCGCCTTGCCGTGCGCGCCGAAGATCTCCGGCGCGACCACGCGCTTCAGTTCGTCCTCGCCGTGGTCGAGCACTTCCTGCGCCGGTTCGCCGAAGTAGACCCGCACAGGGCCGGCGCCGTCGCGTTCGATCCAGATTTCGTGCGCCTGGGCGGACAGCGCCAGCGAGGCGAGGAGCAGGGCGGACAACAGCGATCGCTTCATGGAGACGACTCCTGCGGAAACGGGGAGGGGGAAGATGGGTGATTGTTGGGAATGATACTCATTTGTGACCGGACCGCAAAACGGCGAATCCATGCGGCAGTGCCGCAAAGCGCCGCAAGGCCCCCGCGCGCCGGCGGCGGGATTTCCCGTGGAAAACGCGCGGCGCGCACGCGCGGCGCGGTTTCCGTGCGATCGCTTCGGCAGATGAATCGGGGGCTGCTCTATACTCCGGCGGCGTAGCGAAGGTCCCAGACCCACAGCCAGGAGGGAGCGCGTGCGGAATTACGATCTCGAGTTCCTGAAGAAGTTCTCGATGGTGATCGGCTTGCTGGTCGTCATCACGCTCGGCCTGATCGGCCTGGCGGCTTACTTGCAACGAGCCATTCCCGACGAGGTGTCGCCGACCGCGGCCAAGCGCCTCGAGCAACGCATCGCGCCCTCCGGCGCGGTGTATGCCGGCGCCACCGGCGCGGCGGCCCAGGCCGCGGCCCAGGCGGCCGCGCAGGCCAAGGCCGCTTCGCAGGTCGCCTACGGCGGCACCACCGACGGCAAGACGATCTTCGACAACCTCTGCACCGCCTGCCATACCAATGGCGTGGGCAAGGCCCCGACGCTGGACCATTCGCACTGGGACGCGCGCCTCGCGCAGGGCAAGGAGACGCTGTACAAGCACGCCATCGAGGGCTACACCGGGCCCGATGGCGGCATCATGCCGCCCAAGGGCGGCAATCCGGCGCTGACCGAGGAACAGGTCAAGGCGACCGTCGATTGGATGATCGGCAACCTGAAATAGTCCGGCACTATGCTGGAACCCTGCGCGCCGCCCCGAGGGCGGCGCGTCCGTTTCCGTCCCTGGGAGTCCGTTCCGGATGCCGTTCCGCCCGCTCGTCGCCGGCCTGGCCGGCTTGTCGTACGCCGCCGTCTTCGCCTGCGCCGCCGCCGATGGCGCGATCCCGATCGGGCAGGTCCAGGGCCGCGGCGCGACCAGCCCGTTCGATGGCCGCGAGGTCACGATCGAGGGCGTGGTGACCGCCGACACCCGCCAGGGCCTGGCCGGACTGTTCGTGCAGGACGCGGGCGATGGCGACGACGCCACTTCCGACGGCTTGTTCGTCACCGGCGTGACCGATCGCAGCGTCGCGGCCGGGACGCGCCTGCGCATCGCCGGCCGGGTCGCCGAGGTCGGCGCCGGCGGCGATCGCACCTTGACCACGTTGCAGGCCGAACAGGTGACGGTGCTGGCGCGCGACCAGCCGCTGCCGCTGCGCGTCCTGCGCGCGCCGCCGCAGGACTGGGAAGCGCTGGAAGGCGAGCGGGTGCGCATCGAGGCGCCGCTGGCCGTGGCGGGTACGGACCGGCTGGACCGCCATGGCGAGCTGGCCCTCGCCTTCGGGGGGAGGCTGTGGCAGCCCACCGAGCGGGCCGTCTCCGGCACGCCCGAATACGCGCGGATGCTGGCCGACAACGCGCGCAGGCAGCTGTTGCTGGACGATGCGAGCGGCGTGCGCGACCCGGCCTCGGTGCCCTACCTGCCGGAGGGCGCGGTTCTGCGGGGCGGCACCGAGGTGACCGGCGCGGAAGGCCTGGTCGACCAGCGTTACGACGGACGCTACCGGTTGCAGGCGACCGCGCGCTTGAACGTGCCCGAGCCCCGGCGTCCGGCGCCGCCGGCCGTGGCGGGCGAACTGCGCATCGCCTCGTTCAATCTCGAGAATCTCTTCAACGGCGACGGCCGCGGCGGCGCCTTCCCGACGCCCCGCGGCGCGCGCACGCAGGCGCAGTACCGCGCGCAGTTGGACAAGCTGGTGGCGACGATCCGGCCGATGCAGGCCGACGTGGCCGCGCTGATGGAACTGGAGAACGACGGCTATGGGCCCGATTCGGCCATCGCCGCCCTGGTGGACGCGCTCAACCGGGGGCAGGGCGAGGCCGGCGACTGGCGCTTCGTCGACGCCGGCAGCGGCCCCGGCGGCGACGCGATCCGGGTCGGGCTGATCTACCGCGGCTCGAAGCTCACGCCGGTCGGCAAGCCGGCCACGCTCACCGGCACGCTGTTCGACAACTACAACCGGGTGCCGCTGGCGCAGGCGTTCAAGCCCCGGCGCGGCCCGGCCTTCGTGGTCGTCGCCAACCATCTCAAGTCCAAGGGCTGCAACGGCGCGAGCGGGCGCGATGCCGACCAGGGCGACGGCCAGGGATGCTGGAACGCTACGCGTACGGCCGCGGTGCAGCGCCTGCAGCAATGGCTGCAGTCCGACCCTACCGGCGCGGGCACCCCGCACACGGTCCTGCTCGGCGATTTCAACGCGTATGCGATGGAAGCGCCGATCCGGGCGCTGCAGGCGCAAGGCTGGCGGGATGCTTTCGCGGTGGCGGGCGTCGACCGGCCCTACAGCTACGTCTACAACGGCTTGAGCGGGCGGCTGGACCACGCACTGGTGAGCCCGGCGCTGGCGCGGCAGGTGCGCGGCGCGGCCGAGTGGCACGTCAACGCCGACGAAGCCGACGACCAGGGCTACGCCGCGCGCAACGTGCCCGGACCCTGGCGCAGTTCGGACCACGATCCCCTGGTGATCGGGGTGTCGTTCTAGGGCGTTCGCATCCGGCGCGCCGCACCCGCGCTCACCCGGCGTGCCGGCGCCAGTTCCAGAAATGCGCGCCGGCGACCAGCGTGCTTCCCGCCACCGTGAGCGGGGTTTCCAGCGCATGCGCCGGCCAGCCGAGCGCGCCCAGCAGCAGGCCCGCGAGCCCCGCCGTGGCCATCGCCCACAGCCCGGGCGGCAACGCACGACGCCGGTGCGCGCGCCATAGCGCATAGCCCGAGATCGGCAACGCCACGCCGGCGAACGCCATGTGCACCCACTCCGCTTCGCTCCAGGCGCCGAACAGCGGCAACAGCGATGCCAGCAGCGGCAGTGCCAGGCAGTGCAGCAGGCACAGGCCCGACAAGGTCATCGCGGAAGCGTCGAATACGTTGGGATGGCTCTTCTTCATCGGCTTGCCTCTGGTCCAAATTGTTATAAAGTAACATTTCAGTCAAGCCCTCATCTCCTCCAATGTCCCTGTCCGCATCCCGCCCCGATCCGCGCCTGCCCGTCACCGTCCTGTCCGGCTTCCTCGGCGCCGGCAAGACCACGTTGCTCAACCGCCTGCTGCAGAACCGCCAGGGCCTGCGCGTGGCGGTGATCGTCAACGACATGAGCGAGGTCAACATCGACGCGCAGCTGGTGCGCGACGGCGGCGCGCTCAGCCGCACCGAGGAGACCCTGGTCGAGTTCAGCAACGGCTGCATCTGCTGCACGCTGCGCGATGACCTGTTGCGGGAGGTGAAGCGGCTGGCGCTGGAGCGCCGCTACGACTACCTGCTGATCGAGTCGACCGGCATCGCCGAACCGATGCCGGTGGCGGCCACCTTCGCCGTGCGCGATGCCGACGGTTTCAGCCTGTCCGACGTGGCGCGCCTGGACACGATGGCGACCGTGGTCGACGGCAGCCGGTTCCTCGAACTGTTCGGCTCGCCGGCATCGCTGGCGTCGCTGGGGCAGCAAGCCGGTGCGGACGACGATCGCCGCCTGGTGGACCTGCTGGGCGAGCAGGTCGAGTTCGCCGACGTGATCGTGGTCGGCAAGTGCGACCTGGTCGATGCCGGGCACCTGCAGCGGGTACGCGCGGTGCTGCGCGCGCTCAATCGCGACGCGCGGATCGTCGAGTCGCGCCACGGCGACGTGCCGTTGCAAGCGTTGCTCGGCACCGGCCTGTTCGATTTCGCGCGCGCGCAGCAGGCGCCCGGCTGGCTCAAGGAGCTGCGGGGCGAGCATGTGCCGGAAACCGAGGAGTACGGCATCACCAGCTTCGTCTACCGGGCGCGCCGGCCGTTCCACCCGCAGCGCTTCGGCCGGCTGCTCGAGCGCGGCCTGCCGCAGGTGATCCGCAGCAAGGGCTTCTTCTGGCTGGCGAGCCGGATGGACTGGGTGGGCGAGCTGTCCAGCGTGGGCGGCGCCACGCGCACCCAGGCGGCCGGCTTCTGGTACGCGGCGCGGCACCGGGTGGAGGCGCGCACGGAAGGCACGCTGCCGCACATCGGGCCTGCGCCGCTGCCGTACACGCAAGCCGGTTGGCAGCGCCAGCAGGTCGAGTGCTGGAGCGCGCCGCCGCCGGCGCCGCAGGACGTGGGCGATGCCCGCGAGTACGCGGCGATGCAGCGGTTGTGGCATCCGCTATGGGGCGATCGGCGCCAGGAGCTGGCGGTGATCGGGGTGGGGATGGACGAGCGCGCGGCGCGCGCCGAGCTGGACGGGTGCTTGCTCGACGATCGCGAGTTCCGGGAGGGTCCGATGGCGTGGTACGGGTTGGATGATCCGTTTCCGCGTTGGCAGCGGTGAGGTCGTGGTGATGTCGGGTGTCGCGGAATGTTGTTGGGTCATCGGGGCTTCCCTGCCCACCGCCGTCCCAGCGAAGGTGGAACCGACGACCTTCGTCATCTGTCAGTTAAAGTGATTCATCTATCGTCATCCCCGCGAAGGCGAAGGCGAAGGCGAAGGCGAAGGCGAAGGCGAAGGCGAGGGCGATGGGCCGCTGCATGCGAGCCACCGGCTCGCGCGGCACAGAGCGCCATCGGGCTATGCCCGATGGCCGGGGATCGAAGATCCATGGACGTTGCTTTTGCTTTTTCTGTCTGGCAGCAGCAAAAGCTTTCGCCTTGTGGCGAGTTACCTTGTCTTTGCTTGTGCACGCGCGCCGCAGGAGCGGCGCCGCACGGCGAAGCCGTGCCCGGAGGGCGCGGCACAAGGAGGTGCCGCGTAAAGAAAAGTAACCCAAAGAAGCGCTTCACAGCAGCCGAAGCGCTTTACAACAGCCGAATGGCTGGTCATGGCTGGTCATGGCTGATCAAGCACCACCCCGCCTTCGCGCCCGCAGCCGCGCTGCGGGTCCGCGGAGCCAATGGGATTTTCGGACGCGACTCGTCCGCTAAGCAGTCGAGCCCGTCCGTAGGGGCGAAACAGTGCTTCGCCTTTTCCGGCGAGCCCATGTGCGCCGCCCTTCGGGTGTTTCCCATTGGCTCCGCCGCTTCGGAGGGGCCGCGCCGCAGTGATATTCGTAGGCCATGGAGGTTGGCGCGTCGCCGCGCGAGGAGATGTTATCCATCTCGTGCGACATCACGAGCAACAGCAACAGCAGTCACTGCACGCTCAAGCATCCCGGCACTTACGCCGCAAACGTGCCCTTTGCAATCAATCCGATCGCGACGACCGCCAGCATCAATGCGATCCGATTGAGCGTGCTGGTGCGTTCGCCGAATGCGAACACGCCGACCGCGGCGCCCAGTACCACGACGCCGATGTTCATGGTGGCGAAGACCACGGCAGGGCTGTCGGGCAGGGCCTGGTGGGCGCGTACGTAGCACAGGATGTTGCCGAAGTTGAGCGCGCCCAGCAGCACGCCGGCGCCGAGGTTGCGCCATGCCAGCCGGGCATGGCCGCGCAGGTGCCGCCATGCCAGCCAGAGCGCCATCAGCACGCCGGCGATGGCGAAGCAGGCGGTGAGGGCCGAGAGCGACGGCGCGCCGGACTGCGCGATGTGCTTGAGCAGTACGTCGATCAGCGCGAAGCCGGCCCAGACGCCCAGCAGCCACGGCCAGCCCTTGCCGCCTGCCCGGCCGGTTTCCGGTCCGCGCGGACGGTTGGCGATGCCGGCCACCGCCAGCACGCCCAGCGCCAGTCCGGCCAGTTTCCAGCCGTTGGCGCGCTCGCCGAACAGCGCGAACGCGGCGGCGAGCGACAGCAGCAGGGACAGCCGCTGCGCCACGTCGCTGCGCACGATGCCGGCCAGGGCCACCGAGCGGCCCAGCACCAGGAAGATCGAAGGCAGCGCCACCGCCAGCGCCAACAGCGCGAACCAGGGCGTCTGCGGCGCACGCAGCGCGTCCAATGACGGATGCAACACCAGCAGCGACAGCGCGGTGGCGACGACGTAGTTGACCGCCACCATCTGGGCGACATCCAGGCGGCGGCGTGCGGCGAGTTTGAGCAGCACCGAAACCAGGACACTGCAGGCGACGGCGAGAAGCAGGAACGACATTGGCGTGGGGACTCGGCGGGCCGCGGCGACGAAGCCGCGCGGCAGGGTGGCCATTATCGCCAGTCCCCGGCGAAAGCGCCGCACATCCTGGTGCGGGGGTCTTATCATGGCGGCATGTCCATGCCTTCATTCCCCCTCGAATCCACCACGCTGGCGCTGGACGGGCCGGTCGGTCCGCTCGAGATCGCGGTCGACCTGCCCGAGGCCGACGTCCCGCGCCGGCCGATCACCGCCATCGTCTGCCATCCGCTGTCCACCGAGGGCGGCACGATGCACAACAAGGTGGTGACCATGGTCGCGCGCGCGCTGCGCGAACTCGGCATCGCGGTAGTGCGCTTCAACTTCCGCAGCGTCGGCGCCTCCGCGGGCAACTTCGACCATGGCAACGGCGAGCAGGACGACCTGCGAGCCGTCGCCGCCTGGGTGCGCGCGCAACGTCCCGGCGACGTGCTGTGGCTGGCGGGTTTCAGCTTCGGCGCCTACGTCTCGCTGCGCATGGCGGGCGAACTGCAGCCGCAGGTGCTGATCTCGATCGCGCCGCCGGCGGGCCGCTGGGACTTCGACGGCGTGCAGCCGCCGCCGCAGTGGCTGGTGGTGCAGGGCGAGGCCGACGAGATCGTCGATCCGCAGGCGGTCTACGACTGGCTGGATACGCTCGATGCGCCTCCGGAACTGGTGCGCATGCCCGACACCAGCCATTTCTTCCACCGCAAGCTGATCGACCTGCGCGGCGCGATCCAGCACGGCGTGCGCCGCTGGCTGCCCGAGATCGGCTAGCGCGATGGAGCCCGTTCCCGGCGGCGCCCGGCGCGCCGCGTCCCCCGAAGATCCCCGATGCAAGAGCTGACCCCCTCGCAACGCTACGCGGCCGGCGTGGCACGCGGCGACTGGCGCGACGATCCCGCGCAGCATGCCGCCCTGGCCGAACTGGACCGCATCCACCTGGCGATCGCCGACAGCGCGCAGGAAGGCTGGCTGGACCGCCTGTCGGCGTTCTGGAAGAAGCCCGAGCCGGTGCGCGGGCTGTACTTCTGGGGCGGGGTCGGCCGCGGCAAGACCTTCCTCGTCGACCTGTTCTACGAAGGGCTGCCGATCCGGCAGAAGTACCGCACCCACTTCCACCGCTTCATGCGCGGCATCCACGAGCGGCTGCGCGAGCACCAGGGCCAGAGCGACCCGCTGGCGAAGATCGCGCAGGAATGGCGCGACAACCTGCGCGTGCTGGTGCTGGACGAGTTCTTCGTCACCGACATCGGCGACGCGATGCTGCTCGGGCGGCTGCTGGAGCGGCTGTTCGCCGAAGGCGTGACGCTGGTGACCACCTCCAACACCGCGCCGCAGAACCTGTACCTCAACGGCCTGCAGCGCGACAGCTTCCTGCCTGCCATCGCGCTGCTGCAGAAGTACTGCGTGGAGCTGTACGCCGAGGGCACCGAGGATTACCGCATGCGCGCGCTGACCCGCTCGCCGGTGTACCGCGCGCCGCTGGCGGCCGATTCCGACGCGTGGCTGGCGGGGCGCTGGGGCGAGCTTTCCGGCAATGCCGAGGCGCGCGCGGGCAACATCGAGATCGAGGGGCGCAAGATCCCGGTGCGTGGGCGCGGCAAGAGCATCGTCTGGTTCGATTTCCCCGCGCTGTGCGAAGGCCCGCGCGGGCCGAGCGACTACATCGAGATCGCGCGCGAGTTCACCACCGTGCTGCTCGGCGGCATCCCGCACTTCGACCGCATGAACGAGGACGCGGCGCGGCGCTTCGTCAACCTGATCGACGAGCTGTACGACCGCCAGGTCAACCTGGTGTGCACCGCGCAGGACCCGCCGCCGCAGCTGTACACCGGCGACCGCCTGGCCGGTGCGTTCGAGCGCACCGCCTCGCGCCTGATCGAGATGCAGAGCGCCGAGTACCTGTCCACGCCGCACCGGGCGTGAGGGCGGGCCTGCCGCGAACATGAACGTCGGCTGTATATGGCGTAATTGTTGTTTGCTATTCGATAGCGCGCTATGTAAAGTGCACGCCATGAACTCCGGGCACTCCAACGACACGAACGCAGGCGCGCTGCTGAAGCTGGACAACCAGCTCTGCTTCGCCCTGTACTCGGCCAACCTGGCGATGCACAAGCTGTATCGCGGGCTGCTCAAGGACCTGGACCTGACCTACCCGCAGTACCTGGTGATGCTGGTGCTGTGGGAACAGGACCAGCGCACCGTCTCGGAGATCGGCGAGAAGCTCTACCTGGACTCGGCCACGCTGACTCCGCTGCTGAAGCGGCTCGAATCGGGCGGCCTGCTGACCCGCACGCGTGCGGCCAGCGACGAGCGCCAGGTGATCATCGCCTTGACCGAGCACGGTCGCCGTCTGCGCGAGAAGGCGCATGCGGTTCCCGAGCAGGTGTTGTGCGCCACCGCCTGCGACCTGGAACACCTGGGCCGGCTCAAGCACGAACTCGAAGAACTGCGCGGGAATCTCGCCCGCGCCTGATGCAAGCAAGCGGCACCTCGTTACGCCAAATAAGTAGTGCACGATCAAATAGTTTGTTAGTCAACCCGCGCATCCGCGCCCTTCAATCCAATCAGGAGCAACGACCATGGCTTCACCCACCACCATCCTCTACACCGCCCATGCCACCGCCACCGGCGGCCGCGACGGCCGTGCCGTGTCCTCGGACAAGGTCCTGGACGTCCACCTGGCGACCCCGCGCGAACTCGGCGGCGCCGGCGGCGAAGGCACCAACCCCGAACAGCTGTTCGCCGCGGGCTACTCGGCCTGCTTCATCGGCGCGATGAAGTTCGTTGCCGGCCAGGAAAAGATCCGGCTGCCGGCCGAACCGACCATCGAGGGCAACGTCGGCATCGGCCAGATCCCCGGCGGCTTCGGCATCTCGGTGGAGCTGCGCATCTCCGTGCCGGGCATGGAGCGCGAAGCGCTGCAGGCCCTGGTCGAGAAGGCCCACCAGGTCTGCCCGTATTCCAACGCCACCCGCGGCAACATCGACGTCGTGCTGACGGTCGTCGCCTGATCCCCATCGCCCAAGGAGCACCCACATGAACACCCTCAGCAAGATCCTGGCCGCCGGCGCGATCGCCGCGGCCACCGGCAACGCGGTCGCGGCCCAGCCGGCCCCGGCGCCCCATGCCTTGGCGAAGGTCCAGTCGTTCCTCGATGCCTTGAACGCCAGCGGCGGTACCCCGATCGAGCAACTGAGCCCGCAGCAGGCGCGCCAGGTGCTGACCGATGCCCAGGCCGGCGCCAAGCTGCCGCCGGCCGAGGTCTCGCGCAAGACCATCGAGGCCGACGGCCAGCGCATCGGCCTGGTCGTGGTCAAGCCGCAAGGCAGCGCAGGCAAGACCTTGCCGGTGTTCATGTTCTTCCATGGCGGCGGCTGGGTGCTGGGCGACTACCCGACCCATGAGCGCTTCATCCGCGACCTGGTGAACGAGTCCGGCGCAGCGGCGGTGTACGTGGACTACACGCCGTCGCCGGAAGCGCACTACCCGGTGGCGATCCACCAGGCCTACGCCGCCACCAAGTGGGTGGCCGAGCACGGCGCGGAAATCGGCGTGGACGGCTCCCGCCTGGCCCTGGCCGGCAACAGCGTCGGCGGCAACATGGTGGCCTCGGTGGCGCTGCAGGCCAAGGCGACCGGCACGCCCAGGATCCGCTACCAGGTGCTGTTCTGGCCGGTCACCGACGCCGCTTTCGATACCGCGTCCTACGACCAGTTCGAGAACGGCCATTTCCTGACGCGCAACATGATGAAGTGGTTCTGGGATGCCTACACCACCGACCCGAAGCAGCGCGCGGAGATCTACGCCTCGCCGCTGCGGGCCAGCAAGGAGCAGCTCGCGGGCCTGCCGCCGGCGCTGATCCAGACCGCCGAGCTGGACGTGCTGCGCGACGAGGGCGAGGCCTACGGCCGCAAGCTGGACGAGGCCGGCGTGGAGGTAACCGTGACGCGCTACAACGGCCTGATCCACGACTACGGCCTGCTCAACGCGCTCAGCGACGTGCCCAGCGTGCGCACCGCGCTGCGCCAGGCCGGCAACGAACTGAAGCAGCACCTGGCCCAGCCGTGACCGCCGGTCCGCACCGCCCTTGCGGTGCCGGACGCGACGAAGCCACCCGGGAAGCCCGCGGTGGCTTCGTCGCGTCCGCGGCCATGCAGGATGCCGCGGGGCTGCAAGCGCGCGGGTCCGCCTGCACAGTTCCATCGACGGGCATGACCGCGCGACGCGCCCGCCGGCACAATGCCGCCATGACCACGCTTCCCTCGACGGCCGGGGCCGCCCCCGCTCCGTGACCCGCCCGCGTTCGCCGCTGCTGCTGCTGCCCGGCCTGCTCAACGATGCCGATCTCTGGCAGGAGCAGGTCGAGGCCCTGTCCGACATCGCCGACTGCGTGGTCGGCGACCTCACCCGCGGCGATTCGATGCGCGTGCTGGCCGAACAGGTGCTCGCGCAGATGCCGCAAACCGGGTCGTTCGCATTGGCCGGCTTCTCGCTGGGCGGCTACGTCGCCCAGGAAGTGCTGCGGCTGGCGCCGGAACGCGTCGACCGGCTCGCCTTGCTCGACACTTCCGCGCGCCCGGACTCGCCGCAGCGCGCGGCCCGGCGGCGCGAGCAGGAACGCGGCCTTTCCGCGCCCGGCACCTTCGTCGGTTTCGGCGAGCGGCTGATGCGCAGCTACGTCGATCCCTCGCGCCACGGCGACGGCGCGCTGCTGCAGCGCGTGCAGGCGATGACCCGCCGCCTGGGCGCGGACGTGTTCCTGCGCCAGAGCCGCCTGCGGCGCGACGATGGCCGCGACCTGCTCGCCGCGTTCGCGCGGCCGGCGCTGGTGCTGTGCGGCCAGAACGACGCGATCACGCCGCCGCCGCTGTCGCGCGAGATGGCGGCCCTGATGCCGGAGGCGCAACTGGTCGAACTGCCCGCCTGCGGCCACCTGTCGCCGCTGGAACAACCGCAGGCGGTGGCGGCGGCGATGCGGGCCTGGCTGCTGCGCTGAGCGGGCCGGGCGGGACTGCGCTCACCTCGCAGCGCGCAACGCGCTCCCGGCGGCGCCGCCGAGCGCCGCGCTGTAGCTGCCGGCTTCATGCCCGGCTTCCAGGTCGAGCAGGTGCAGCGGTTGCCCGTCGAGGCGGAATTCCAGCGACTGTTGCAGCGCATGCAGCGCCTCGACCTGCCCGCAGAGCGTCCGCGCCTTGGCTTCGAGCAAGCGGCTGCGGGCTTCCATGCGCTGGTCCAGCGCTTTCTCCATGGCTTCGCTGCGTCGCTCCAGCCGGTCGGCACCGCCGGTGAACACCGCGAACAGCGCGCTGCGGACGACGCTGCCGGCCATCGCATCGGCGGCCTGCTCGATGTTGGCCTCGAAGCGTTCGTCGAACACCTCCTGGTCCCAGCGTCCCTTGCCGAGCGAGCCGTCGATCTGCGCCAGCGCACGTTCGCGATAGTCGTCCAGCGCGCGCGCCTTGCGCTTGCTGCCGGTCATGGCCTCGACCACGCCCGCGAACGCATCGAACACGATGTCCACCGTCTCGCGCGCGATGTCGGCGACGGCCGGCATCAGCGCCCGGGCGCCGGCTTCCAGCTGCCGCAGGCGCTGCGCATCGGCCTCGCTGACCTGCCGGACCTGCTGGTCCACGCTCAGGCGGCCATCGTGGAAGAAGATCTCCTGCGGCTCGCCCTGCTTGCGGTGCAGCCAGATGCCGCCGGTATCGGCCAGCACGTCGTAGGAGGTGCTGAAGCCGCATTGCCGGGACGACAGCTGCGGGCGGCTCTCGCCCGCCTGGACGGACAGCGGCACGGCCAGCAGCAGCGGCAGCAGCGAACGAAGGACGGGGGACATGGCGGAGACCTCCTTGTGGCGTGGCGCCAGCATGGAGGGTCGCCACGGACGCGGCATGTGAGGGAAGTCAGGATGACGCCGGTCGCGGACGGGCCGCCCGGACGCGGCCGCCTAGACCCCGCCGCGACGCGGGATCACGCCCGCCTAACGGCACGCGCGGGATTCTTGCTGCATAGCAGCATCGGAGTCCGGTCATGCTCGACCCCCGCATCGAAAAGGTGGATCTCGCATTGAACGAGATCGATCCAGGCGAACTGGCCCGCAAGGTGGCGCTATGGCAGTGGGCCTGCCGCGAGATGCTGCACGAGACCTTGATCGGCATGCACCAGCTGTCCCACCTGGCGGGCATCGCCGAGCGCGTGGCCGACACCTGGCACGCGCCGGTGGACGTGTTCGAGCCCGAGCAACCCTTCATGGCGCGCGGCGCGCTGGCGGACCGGCGCCTGCCGCAGGTGCTGGATGGCCTCGGCCAGGCTGGCGATGCCGACGATCGCGCCCGGCTGTGGCGGCTGCGCTATGCCAGCCTGGTCGCCGCGACCTTGCAGGGCATGCGTGCGCTGGCCGGCAAGCACCGCATCGAACGCCAGGCCGTGCTCGACGGCTGGCATTGAGCCGCCTGCCCGTTCCCCCGCGTTTCCCCTCCGTTGTTCAACGCTCACGCGCCGACTGCTCCATGTGGCGCCAGGCATGCCGCACCAGCCCGCGGGCCTGCTCCCAGGGCACCGGCGACATGGGGTGCCGGCTCCGGTAGGTCTTGCGCAGTATCCGGTACAGCTGCAGTTCGCTCGCGTGCGGGTGCGCCAGGTAGACGTCGTAGCCCAGCTTGAGCAGCGTCGCGTAGTCGGAGAAGTCGTAGCGGCCCAGATGCCCGCCGGCATGCACGGCCTGCCAATAACTCAGCTCGGCCTGGACATCGATGATGGGACACGAGAAAGCGGAAACGGTCTGCATGGCGGAACTCCCGCAGTAGCGCCACGCCCCTGTTCCGACAACGTAGCATCCCGGCGACGGAAGCGCCAAGAGGGCGCGCGGCGCCGGCGCCGGATCGCCGCTTGGCGGCCACCTCCCGGGCGCGGGCGGCGCCTCGGTCGCTCAATCGTCCAGGCGTACCAGCCGCTTGCCGAAGTTGTCGCCGCGCAACAGGCCGATCAGGCCTTGCGGCGCGTTCTCCAGCCCTTCGACCACGTCCTCGCGGTAGCGGATCCTGCCTTCGCGCAGCCATTGGCCCATCTCGCGCAGGAATTCCGGATACAGGCGGACGAAGTCGCGCTGGATGAAGCCGCGCACAGTCAGGCGCTGGCGGAGTATCTGGCTGAGGAAGTCGGGCAGCCGGTCCGGCCCGGGGCGGACCTCGCCGCGCGCGTTGTAGGTGGCGATGGTGCCGCATACCGGGATGCGCGCGAAATCGTTGAGCAGGGGCAGCACGGCATCGAACACCTTGCCGCCGACGTTCTCGAAGTACACGTCGATGCCGTCGGGCACGGCCGCGCGCAACCGCTCGGCGAAATCGCCGGAGCGATGGTCCAGCGCCGCGTCCACCTGCAGTTCCTCGCGCAGGTAGCGCACCTTTTCCGGGCCGCCGGCGATGGCGACCACGCGCAGCCCCTGCAGCTTCGCCAGTTGCGCCACGGTGGCGCCGACCGGACCGCTGGCGGCGGCGACCACCAGCGTCTCGCCGGCTTGCGGCCGGCCGATCTCGCGCAGGCCGGCATAGGCGGTGAAGCCGGGCATGCCATGCACGCCGAGCGCCGTGCTCGGCGGCGGCTGGCCGTTTGGATCGAGCTTGCGGTTGAGGGTGCCGCCATCGACGATCGCGTGGGTCTGCCACCCGCCGGCCGGCGCGAACACCCAGTCGCCGCGCGCAAAGCCCGGATGGTGCGATTCGAGCACTTCGGCCACGGTGCGGCCTTCCATCACCTCGCCCAACGCGACCGGCGGCGCGTAGGAGCGGCCTTCGTCCATGCGTCCGCGCATGTACGGGTCCAGGGAGAGCATGCGGTTGCGCAGCAGCACCTGGCCGGGACCAGGCAGCGGCAAGGGAACTTCTTCCAGGCGGAAGTTCGCGGCGGTCGGCTCGCCCTGCGGGCGCGCGGCGAGCACGATGCGGCGGTTGACGATCGGGGAGGCGGGCATGGGGGCGTTCTTGCGTGCGGAGGGGAACGAGGGGCGATGGCCGGCGGCATCGGCGAAGCCGCATGCGCGCTCGCGCTACGGCCCTTGCGCCCGGCGGCCGCGCCAAGGCGAGGAATCGCCGCGCGGCGCCGCGGATGTCACGCCACGTCCTCGGCGCTGGCCGCGTCCAGTTGCGCGACGTCGTCGGCGGACAGCTCCAGCGATGCCGCCTTGAGGATGTCGCGCAATTGCTCCACCGAGGTGGCGCTGGCGATGGGCGCGGTGACCGACGGGCGCGCGATCAGCCATGCGAGGGCGGCCTGCGCGGGCGTGGCCGAGTGCTTGGCGGCGATGTCGTCGAGCGCGGCCAGGATGCGGATGCCGCGCGGATTGAGGTACTGCTTCACCACCGAGGCGCCGCGCGCGCTGCTCTTGGCCGCGTCCGCGGCGCTGCGGTACTTGCCGGTGAGGAACCCGCTGGCCAGCGAGTAGTAGCCGATCACGCCGAGGCCCTGCTCGCGCACCAGCGGTTCCAGCGCGGCCTCGTAGCCGGCGCGGTCGTAGAGGTTGTATTCCGGCTGCAGCGTCTCGTAGCGGGGCAACTTGAACTGGCGCGAGACCTCCAGCGCGTCGCGCAGGCGCCGGGCATCGTAGTTGGAGGCGCCGATCGCGCGCACCTTGCCCGCCTCGACCAGGCGGCCGAACGCGGCCAGCGTGGCTTCCAGCGGCGTGGACTCGTCGTCCTCGTGCGCCTGGTAGAGGTCGATCACGTCGGTCTGCAGGCGCCTGAGCGAATCGTCCACCGCCGCGGCGATGTTCTCGGCGGACAGGCCCGGATGCTCGCTCCACTTGGCGACCTTGGTCGCGATCACGATCCTGTCGCGCTTGCCGCTGCGCTTGAGCCACTTGCCGATGATCGTTTCCGACTCGCCGCCATGGTTGCCGGGCACCCAGGCCGAATAGACGTCGGCGGTGTCGACGAGGTTGAAGCCGGCGTCGACGAAGGCATCGAGCAGTTCGAACGATGTCTTCTCGTCGGCGCTCCAGCCGAACACGTTGCCGCCGAATGCGATCGGTGCAACCTTCAGGCCGGAACGGCCGAGTTCGCGCAGCTGGGTCATGGGGGCGCTCCTGTTGAACAGAACGCCAAGCATAGTCACGCATGCCGCCGCCGCGTGTGACACCGGCACGGATTCAGTGTTTCGCATGCGGCGTCGCGCTAACGGTTTTTGAACGCATCGGCACGCGCGGCACGGCGTGCTAGGCTCGCCGCACTCGAATTCGCGGAGGGAGAGCGTCATGAGACAACATCATTTCGCGGGCGCTTGCCTGCTCGCGCTGGGCATGCTTGCGGCGGTGCCGGTCGCTTCTGCGATCAAGCCCGCCGACACGGCGACGTTGCCGGCGCCGGATGCGGGACTGCAGGCGGCGATCGACGGCGCATGGCGCGATCCGGCCAACGTCCGGCGCGACGCATACCGCCATCCCGGCCAGACGCTGGCCTTCTTCGGCCTGGAGCCGGACCAGACCGTCATCGAGATCACGCCAGGCGCCGGTTGGTATTCGGAGATCCTCGCGCCCTACCTGCGCGAGCGCGGCCGCTACGTCGCCGCGGTGGTCGACCCGCAGGCGGTGCCGGAAGGCAGGGGCCGCGACTACCAGCAGCGCGGGCGCGACCAGTTGGAGAAGAAGTTCGCCGCGCAGCCCGAGCTGTACGGCAAGGCCACCGTGGTCGCCTACGCGCCGGATGCGCCGGTGTTCGGCCCGGACGGCTCCGCCGACGTGGTGCTGACGTTCCGCAACGTGCACAACTGGCGCATGGCCGGGCAGGCCGAGGGCATGTTCAAGGGCTTCTACAAGGTGCTCAAGCCGGGCGGCGTGCTCGGCGTGGTGGAACATCGCGCCAAGGGCGACGTGCCGGCCGACGACAAGAGCGGCTACGTCGGCCAGGCCCAAGTGATCGCGATGGCCGAGGCGGCCGGCTTCGAGCTGGCCGGCAAGAGCGAGGTCAACGCCAATCCGCGCGACACCAAGGACCATCCCAACGGCGTGTGGACGCTGCCGCCGAGCAACAACCACGAACCCGCCGACGATGCCAAGTACAAGGCCATCGGCGAGAGCGACCGGATGACGCTGAAGTTCGTCAAGCGCTGACGAATCGCGGAAACCTCGTCGTCCCGCGGAAGCGGAAGCGCCCGGATCGCCGGAACGCGCTTTTCGATTCCGCGGGGCGACGCGCGGCAAGCCCCGCCTTCCCGCGGCAAGCGGACCGCGAACGGGGCTGCTGGTCGTTGCGAGTCCCGAGTCCGGCACCATGCTCATCGCCCTCAACAAGCCCTTCAACGTGCTCTGCCAGTTCACCGACCGCAGCGATCCGCCGCGGCGCACGCTGGCCGAGTTCGGCCTGCCGCCGGACGTGTACGCGGCAGGCCGCCTGGACTACGACAGCGAAGGGCTGCTGTTGCTCACCGACGACGGCCGGCTGGCGTCGCGGCTGACCGACCCGCGCCACAAGGAGCGCAAGACGTACTGGGTGCAGGTGGAAGGCGCGCCGCGCGAGGAGCAGTTGGCGCAGTTGCGGCGCGGCGTGCGGCTCAACGACGGGCCGACGCTGCCGGCCGGCGCGGAACTGCTGGAGACGGCCCCGGCGCTGTGGCCGCGGGATCCGCCGGTGCGCTACCGCAAGTCGGTGCCGGATGCATGGCTGCAGATCACCTTGCGCGAGGGCCGCAACCGCCAGGTGCGGCGAATGACCGCGGCGGTGGGGCTGCCGACGTTGCGGCTGGTACGCGTGGCGATCGGCGGCCACCGGCTGGATGGACTGGCACCCGGGGAGTGGCGGCGGATCGGTTGATCGCGGAAGCAGGAATGGCGCCGGCAGAGGCGAACCGTCGCCGGCGGGAATCGCCGCGAATTCTCGGTCGCATCCCCGCGATCCCGCTACGCGCCGATGGCGAGCAAACGGCGCTTTCCCGCCCTCGGGAGAGGGATGGCTCCACCAAGGGATACGAAAAGGCGGACGGGCGGGATCACTCGGCGCCGTCGGTCGGGGTGGTGGCGAAGCGGCGGTTGGCGCGCGCGGCGCGCCGTGCGGAGGTGTTGCCGGCATTGCCGTTGAGGCGTTCGGCGCTGCCTTCGATCACGCCTTGCTCCTGCTCGCGTTGCTTGCGCTTGCGGTACAGCGCATAGCCGATCAAGCCGACGCCGGCGACCGCCGCAGCCACGGCGATGGCGGGATTGCGCCGCACGAACTTGCCGGCGACGCGGCCGCCGGTCTTGACCGCGCCGATCGCCGCGCCGGTCTTCAGCCATTCGCTGGCATGCGGGGCGGCATGGCGCAGGCTGCTGCCGGCATGCTTGAGGCCGTCGCCGGCGCTGCTGGCCAGTTCCAGCGCCCGCTCCAGGGCACGGTCGGTGATCACGGTCAACTTGCTCATGGGGAGTCATCCTTTTCGTGGGCTGGACGAACAGTGTCCGACGGGATGCGTGTACGGGACGTTAGGCGGCGCTGGGCGTATCGGGCGCACAGAAGAAGCCCGCTGAGTTCGCCGTGCCACGGGCGGGACCGGATCACGTCCCGCGGGGCTTTGCGCGATGGGTGGCAGTCGCGGTCCAGGGGTCGTCGGGCCAAGGATGCTTCGGATACCTCCCCTTCATCTCCTTCTTCACCTCCGCATAGGTGGTATCCCAGAAATTGCGCAGGTCGCGGGTGACCTGCAACGGCTTGCCGCCCGGCGAGAGCAGGTGCAGCAGCAGCGGCACGCGGCCATCGGCGATGCGCGGGGTGTCGGCCAGGCCGAACAGCTCCTGCAGCTTGACCGCCAGCACCGGCGGCTGCGGTTCGCCGGCATGGTCGAGGGCATAGGCGATGGGGCGCTCCATGCCGGACGGCACTTCGATGCGGGCCGGCGCATGGCGCTCGACCCACTGGCGGCGGTCCCACGGCAGCGGCGTCTTCAGCGCTTCGCCGAGCTCGGCTTCGTCGAGCGCGTCCAGCCGCGTCTTGCCGGCGAAGGCGGGCGCCAGCCAGTCCTCCAGCGTGGCGAGCAGGGCTTCGTCGCCGTAATCGGGCAGGCCCAGTTCCGGCATCCAGGCGCGCAGCGACTGCACGCGCGCGCGCCACTGCCGCAGCGATTCGGTCCACGGCAGCGCGTCCAGGCCGAGCTCGCGCACCGCTCCGGCCAGCGCTTGCGCGGCATGCCGGGGATCGACCTTCCCGGCCGGGCGGCTGTCGAGCACGATGCGGTCGAAGCTCGATTCTCGCCGCGCCACGAGCGCGCGCTTGTCCGCGTCCCAGCGCACCACGTCCTGCTGCACGAAGCGCTCGGCGAAGTCGCGGCGCAGGCGCGCTTCGTCGACCGGGGCGGCGCGCAGCAGCAGGGCATCGCGCGCCTCGTAGCGCAGTTCGCTGGCGACCAGCCAGGGTTCGCCGCGCAGGTCGCTGGTATCGAACAGGCGTGCGCTGCGGCCGTTGGCGAGCAGATAGCGCAGCGGATCGGCGGGATGGCGCGCGGCGATGCGGTCGGGAAAGGCGTGGGCGAGCAGGTCGCCGAGTTCGTGGGCGTCGATCTCGCCGGGCGGCGTCGCCTCGCAGCGCAGCCGCCGGCGCCATTGCCGGGCCGCCGCGTCGATCGCGGCCAGGGCGCTGCGGCTGGCATCGTGCGGGGCACGGCCGGCGCGGAACGCGGCCAGTGCGCGCCAGCGGGCCGCCAGCGCATCGCCGCCCTGGCGCAGCGGATCGCGCGCTTCCAGCAGCGCCGCCAGGTCGCACGCCAGCGCCTGTTCGCGCGCTCCCTGCGCGGCGAGCAGCATCGCGGCCAGGCGTGGATGGGTACCCAGCGCGAGCATGCGCCGGCCCGGCGTGGTGATCGCGTTGCCGCCGGACAGCGCACCCAGGCGTTGCAGCAACTCGCGCGCGGCGGCCAGTGCGCCGGCCGGCGGCGGGTCGGCGAAACGCAGCGCGTCGCTGCCCCAGGCGGCCAGCTCCAGCGCCAGCCCGGCCAGCTCGACCTGCACGATCTCGGGCCGGCGCTGGGCTTCCAGGCGCTGCGACTGCGGCCACAACCGGTAGGCCCAGCCTTCGGCGACGCGCCCGGCGCGCCCCGCGCGCTGGTCGGCGGAAGCCTGCGCGATCGTCGTCACGTCCAGGCGCGAGAAGCCGCTGTTGGGATCGTAGTGCGGCTCGCGCGCCAGGCCGCTGTCGATCACCACGCGCACGCCGGGCAAGGTGACCGAGGATTCGGCGACGTTGGTGGCGAGCACCACGCGGCGGCGGCCGCCGGGATCGGGCTGCAGCACGCGCGCCTGCTGTTCGACGGGGAGTTCGCCGTGCAGCGGCAGCACCTCGATGCCCGCGCCCGCCTGCGGCAGGGACGCGGCATCCAGGGCCGCCTGGAGCCGGGCGATCTCGCGCTGGCCCGGCAGGAACACCAGGAGGTCGCCCGGATGCGCCGCCAGCGCATGCTCGATCGCGCGGCGCGCCTGCGCTTCCATCGACTCGTCGCGGCGTGCGGGGAAATGCGCGATCTCGACCGGGAAGCCGCGGCCTTCGCTGGTGAGCCGCGGCGCGTCGAGGAACTGCGCCAGCCGCTCGCCGTCGAGCGTGGCCGACATCGCCACGATGCGTAGGTCGTCGCGCAGTTGCGCCTGTACGTCCAGCGCCAGCGCCAAGCCGAGGTCGCCGGCCAGGTGGCGTTCGTGGAACTCGTCGAACAGCAGTGCGCCGACGCCTTCCAGCAGGGGATCGTCCTGGATCATCCGGGTCAGGATGCCTTCGGTGACGACCTCGATGCGGGTCTGCGCGGACACCTTGTTCTCGAAGCGGATGCGATAGCCCACGGTCTGGCCGGGCTGCTCCCCGAGCTGGCGCGCCATGAAGCCGGCGGCGCTGCGGGCGGCCACGCGGCGCGGTTCCAGCATCACGATCCTGCGGCCGGCGAGCCACGGCGCGTCGAGCAGCGCCAGCGGCACCTGCGTGGTCTTGCCGGCGCCGGGCGGTGCTTCCAGCACCAGGCGCGGATGCTCGGACAGGCTGGCGGCGATGGCCGGCAGCAACGGGGAAATCGGGAACGTGGGGCTGCTCATGCGCGGGGAAGGATACGGGCTGGGCGCTTCCGGCGCCCATCTCCCGCCGCGCCGGGATCGGGTGCGGGCCGGCAGGCGACGTCCGCTCAGAACAGCTCGTCGAGTTGCTCGAAGAAGCGCCGCCTGTCCGGCCGATCCGGAACGCCGATCGTGGCCAGCAACGCCCGTGCCGCCTCGTCGCCGACGTCCTCGCGCAGGTTGCGATGGGCGAAGGCGACGTCCAGCCAGCGATCGGCGACGCCACCGCGGCCGAGGTCGATGAAGTGCAGCCTGTCGTGCGCATCCACGAACACGTTGCTGTCGCACAGGTCGCCGTGCGAGAACACCGGATCCTCGTCGGGCAGGTGCGCCTGCAGGTGCGCGAGCAGGGCCTGCGGCGTGTCCAGGCCTGGCCATTGCGAGAGGTCGTGGTCGGGGTCGATCAGGTCGCGGGCCAGCAGGTATTCCAGCTCGCGCAGCCGCATCGCGGCGCCCGAGTCGAACGGGCAGTCCGAGACCGGCACGGCTTGCAGCTGTCGCAGCGCTTCGCGGAACAGGCCGGTGACCGGCAGACCCGCGCGGAGGCGGGCGGACAAGGGCACGCCGGGCACCGCGCGCGTGACCATGAATTCCTCGCCCTCGTGCTCGGCCACCGCCACGACCTCGGCAACGGACAGCTTGCCCGCGAGCCAGTCCAGCACGCGCGCCTCGCGCCGCACGCTGTACGTGGTCGCCGCATGGACGGCGGGGCAGATCTTCAGGAAGAAGCGTTCGCGGCCGCGCCGGAACGCATGCACGCGACAGGGCGATTCGCCGATCGTATCCGGCAGCAGCGGCGCGCCGGCGACGACCTGCCGGATCGCGGCAGGCAAGGAGTCGTGCATGGACTTCGGGCGTGGTGGTGCGGGCGGAGTATGCGTTCCGCAGGTCGCGTCCCGCCCGGCTCGGCCGGCGGAACGCGATGGCGTGCGCGCAAGGGCGCCATCGGGACCACGCCGGTTCGTCGTGGCGCCCGGATGCGCCGGGCGCGTCAGTCCTTCGGCGGCGTGGGCGTGGAGAAGGCGATGGCGCTGGCGCCCGTGATCGGGCCGGTCTTCGCGCTGCCGTGCACGTAGAGCTTGACCGGCATTTCGAACTCGAGCGGGCCGTCCACCACGGCATTGGGGCCGATCACCACGCGGGGCGGGCGCCGGACATTGCTGTGGAACGGCTTCTTGAGGTGGATGCGGCCCTTGACGTGCGAGCCGATGCCGACGGTGATGTCGCTGCTGACGAAGGTGATGTCGCCCGCGACCTCGGCCTGCACCAGTCCGACGGCGCCGCTGATCGTGGTGATATCGCCTTCGATCCTGCTGCCGCGGTCGGCGAAGATGCTGCCGCTGACCGTGTCCACGCCGCCGTCGACCACCGCGCCGCGCCCCAGGGTGATGCGGCCGCTCACGTTCTTCAGTTCCCCGGTCTCGACGTCGTCGGCCAACTTCAGGTCGCCGCTGGTCGTGGCGATGTCGCCGACCTTGGCGCCGCGGTCGACGGTGACGTCGCCGCTGACGGACTGCACACTCCTGGCTCCGGCGTTGCTGCCCACGTGGATGTCGCCGCTCACCGTGCTCAGCCCGCCGTACTTCTGCCCGGGGGCTACCTGCACGTCATCGGAGATCTTGCTCAGGTCCTGCTGGGCCAACGCGGGAGCGGCGGCCAGCAAGGCCAGCCACAGAATCGATCTTGAAGCACGCATGGGGATCTCCTTGCTGCGATGGACGATGGCGGGGTTGCTTGAAGGCGGGCCGGGACAGGATGGGACCATGCCGGGGCGGCAGGGGGCACCTGCCTGAAGTCACTGGGCCGATCGGTTGCCGTTCGCGGGAACGGTTCCAGTCCCGACGGAGCCGCACCCGGCTCGTGGCGGATGGAGTCCCGGGAATGCACCGCTCACTGCAACGCATGCCGCAGCACGAACAGCGCGGTGATCACCCAACTGGCCGGATGCACCTCGCGCCAGCGCCCGGCCCCCAGCTTGAGCGCGACGTAGGCGAGGAAGCCCAGCGCCAGGCCATCGGCGATCGAATAGGTCAGCGGCATCGCCAGCGCGCACAGGGCGGCCGGCAGCGATTCGCCCAGGTCGTCCCATCGCACGTCGACCAGTTCGCGCAGCATCGAGGCGGCCACGTAGACCAGCGCCGGCGCGGTGGCGTAGGCAGGCACCATCGCCGCCAGCGGCGAGAACAGCAGCGCGAGCAGGAACAGCGCGGCCACGGTCAGCGCGGTCAGGCCGGTGCGCCCGCCGGCCTGCACGCCCGAGGCGCTCTCGATGTAGGCGGTGGTGCTGGACGTGCCCAGCAGCGAGCCGGCGAGGATCGCGCCGCTGTCGGCGAACAGCGCCCGGTTGAAGCGGCGCTGCAGCGCCGACGTGCCGAGCAGGCCGGCGCGCTTGGCCACGCCCATCAGCGTGCCGGTGGCGTCGAACACCTCCACCAGCACGAACACCAGCACCACGTGCATGACCGCCGCGATGGCCGAGCCGCTGCCGTGGCCGCCCAGCGCGCCGGCCAGGTCGAGTTCGAGGAAGGTCGGCGCCAGGCTCGGC
The DNA here is from genome assembly GCA_014654535.1 of Xanthomonas boreopolis. Classification (GTDB taxonomy): domain Bacteria; phylum Pseudomonadota; class Gammaproteobacteria; order Xanthomonadales; family Xanthomonadaceae; genus Pseudomonas_S; species Pseudomonas_S boreopolis. Next base: position 18,788 of record BNBA01000014.1, on the reverse strand, counting down.
GGCCATGCGAGCAGGCCCTGCCAGTGCACCAGCCCGAGCATGCCGGCGGCCACGGTGACGGCGATGATGCCGAGCAGGATCGCACCGCGGATGCGGTGCAGGTCGAGGATCGCGATCAGGCCCAATCCCGCCAGCGCCAGCAACGGCTCGGGCCTGTGCAGGTCGCCCAGCGCCACCAGCGTGGCCGGCTGCGCGACCACCAGCCCCGCCTTCTGCAGGCCGATGAAGGCCAGGAACAACCCGATGCCGGCCGCGATGCCGCTGCGCAGGGCGGGCGGGATGCCATCCACCAGCCAGCGCCGCGCGCCGGTCAGCGTCAGCAGCACGAACAGGCAGCCGGACACGAACACCAATCCCAGCGCCTGCTGCCAGCTGTAGCCGAGCGTGCCGACCACGGTGAACGCGAAGAACGCGTTGAGGCCCATGCCGGGCGCGGCGCCGACCGGATAGTTGGCGAGCAGGCCCATCAGCGCCGAGCCCAGCGCGGCCGCCAGGCAGGTGGCGACGAAGACCGCGCCGCGGTCCATGCCGGTCGAGGCCAGGATGTCCGGGTTGACGAAGACGATGTAGGACATCGTCAGGAAGGTGGTCGTGCCGGCCAGCAATTCGGTGCGCACCGTGGTGCGCGCGCCGGCGAGGTCGAAGCGGCCGATCATCGGGTCGTTCCGCGGGGGTTCGGCGCGATCGGGGCGCTTGGGCGGAAATACGGAGAACGGCTCGGTTTCATGCTTGGGCTCGCAGGGGAGGGGGCTACCCGCTTCCTGCGGGACGACGCGTGCCTATTCTGCCGGCTGCGACGGACCGGCGCGCACGCGGGAGATCGTGCCCACGGACGGGCGGGCCTCCATTGTCCCCGATGCAGTCCGGACATCCGGGTGAAGCGCCTCGTGGGAGGGACTTCAGTCCCGGCGTGCCTTGCCGGCGCCGTTGGACGATCGCGATTCCTGCTCCGTCCGGCGGCCGAACCACGTCGCCCGGAGAGCGGGGCGACGACGAACCGCTACAATCCGCGATCCCCACGCAATCGCCTTCCGCCGCATGCAGCTGATCGATATCGGCGCCAACCTCACCCACGACTCCTTCGACCGCGACCGCGAGGCGGTGCTGCAGCGCGCGCGCGACGCCGGCGTGGTCCAGATGGTCGTCACCGGCGCCAGCCGCGAGCATTCGCCGCTGGCCTTGCAACTGGCGCAACGCCATCCCGGGTTCCTGTTCGCCACCGCCGGCGTGCATCCGCACCACGCGGTGGAGTACACCGACGAGTGCGACGCCGAGATGCGCGCGCTGCACGCGCATCCGGAGGTGGTCGCGGTCGGCGAGTGCGGGCTGGACTACTTCCGCGACTTCGCGCCGCGCCCGGCGCAGCGCAAGGCGTTCGAGCGGCAGCTGCAGCTGGCCAGCGAGAACGGAAAGCCGCTGTTCCTGCACCAGCGCGACGCGCACGACGATTTCATCGCGATGATGCGCGGCTTCGATGGCCGCCTCGGCCCGGCGGTGGTGCATTGCTTCACCGGCGAGCGCCGCGAGCTGTTCGACTACCTCGACCGCGACTGGTACATCGGCATCACCGGCTGGCTGTGCGACGAGCGCCGCGGCGCGCACCTGCGCGAGCTGGTGAAGCACGTCCCGGCCGAGCGGCTGATGATCGAGACCGACGCGCCCTACCTGTTGCCGCGCACGCTCAAGCCGATGCCCAAGCACCGCCGCAACGAGCCGATGTTCCTGGCGCACATCGTCGAGGAACTGGCGCGCGACCGCGGCGAGGGCGTGGCCCAGGTGGCCGCGGCGACCACGGCCGCCGCGCGTGGATTCTTCCGGCTACCGCAAGCGCCTGCCGCCTAGGCGAAGACCTTGCGGGAGCCGCTCCCACAAAAAGGCTGCCCCCGCAGGGTTCCATTGCCCGTCTAGGCCACCGAGCACAGCTCCCAGCCCTGCGCGTCGTACAGGCACAGCCCGGGCGGCGGGCCCTGCACGCGCACCCGTACGCCCTGCGCCCACGGCAGCCGCTTCTGTTCCGGGAACCAGCGGCGTTCGTGGTCGACCACGATCAGCAAGCCTTCGTGATCGCCGAGCGGCGCGAACACCGGCGTCGGTTCCTCCAGCGGCTGCATCCGGAAATGGTTGCCGATGCTGCGGGTCACCCCGGTGACGTTCGCACTTGGCAGGCCGACCTCGCTGACGCACAGCAACTCGCTGCCGTGGAAGGGCCCGTGCACCGGCGCCGGGGCCGGCAGGCGCTTGCGCGCGATCAGTTCCAGCACCGCGCAATCCGGGCCGGCGAAGTACACCGATTCCGAGTCCCAACCGCGCGCGAGCGGGAAACGCGAGGTGCCGCCCATGTCCTGCAGGATCGGCGCGCGCTCGCCGATCCAGCGGACGGCTTCCTCGAACCGGTCCGGCGCGACGTTGAACGCCAGGTGCGTGCAACCGACCACGCCCTGGGCGGGGACCAGTTCGATCTCGCTCCAGCCGATGCGCACGCGCGTGCCTTCCACCGGCAGCTGCAGCACGTCGCGATAGAACGCCGCGCTGGCGGCGGGGTCGTGGGTGGGCTGCTGCAGATAGACGATGCGCATCGGGCCAGTCCGGAGGAGAGGAGGGCCCTATTGCACGACCTCAACCTTGGTTGAGGTCAAGAGGCTTCCCGCGTCATCGACCGGGCGAGCCGGGTCAGGTGCTGCACCACCACGGTCTCGCGGCCGGGCAGCGAGGCCAGCGCCAGCCGCGCCAGCGGCACGTGGCCCTGGATGTCGATGTAGCGCACGCCCGGCAACTGCACGTGGGTCATCGCCTGCGGGACCACCGACACGCCCAGCTCGGCGGCGACCAGGTTGCAGATCGAGGCCATCTGCGGGGCCTCCTGGCTGACCTGGAGGGTGAAGCCGGCGAGCCGGCAGGCCTGCGCGATCTCGTCGTACAGGCTGGGGCCGAAGCTGCGCGGGAACAGGATGAACGGCTCGCCCGCCAGCGCCGACAGCGGCAGGCGCGCGCGCCCGGCCAGGCGGTGCGCCGCCGGCAGCGCGATCTTCATCGGCTCGTCGGGAAAGTGCAGCAAATTCAGGCCGACCGGGGTCAGGCTGCTGGGGCGGATGAAGGCGGCATCGAGCTGGCCGCTCTCCATCGCCTTGAGCAAGCCGACGGTGTTGGTTTCCAGCAGCACGATGGTCACCTGCGGCCAGGCGCGCTGGAAATGCCGGATCAGCTTGGGCACCACCGGGTTGAACGCCGCCGAGGCGGTGAAACCCAGGCGCAGTCGCCCGCGCTCGCCGCGCGCGGCGCGCTGCACCGATTCGACCGCGGCATCGACGTCGGCCAGCACCCGGCGCACGTCCAGCAGGAACGCCTCGCCGGCCTCGTTCAGCTCCGCGCCCTGGTGGGTACGGCGGAACAGCGGCGTGCCCAGTTCCTTCTCGAGCGCCTGGATCTGCTGGCTCAGCGGCGGCTGGGCGATCCCGACGCGGGCGGCGGCGCGGGTGAAATTGCCTTCCTCGGCGACGGCCAGGAAGTACCGGAGGTGGCGCAGTTCCATCCCAAGATGCCCGGGGTATGAGGACTGCGGGGATCATATATTGGACAGATTGTTTCAGGAGGAAAATAATTTCGCCGGCTGTTCCTTGTCCCCAGGGAGAAGGGCCCCTCACCCCAACTCCTCTCCCGGAGGGAGAGGGGCTTTGCCGCCCCCTTCGATGCAGGCAGCACCCGCCACTCCTCCACGATCCGTCGCCCGTGAACACTTCCACCGCCCGTCCCGTGGACGCGGCCGCTCCCGCCCTGGCACGCATCCGCATCGCACTGTTCCTGGCCGGTTTCGCCACGTTCTCCCTGCTCTACAGCGTTCAGCCGCTGCTGCCCGAGTTCGCCCGCGAGTTCGGCGTGGATGCCGCCACCAGCTCGCTGCCGCTGTCGCTGGCCACCGGTGCGTTGGCGCTGGCGATCTTCTGCGCCGGCGCGGTCTCGGAGAACCTGGGGCGGCGCGGGCTGATGTTCGTCTCGATCGCGTTGGCGGCATTGCTCAACCTGGCCGCGGCGCTGCTGCCGCATTGGGGCATGCTGGTGGCGGCGCGCACGCTCTCCGGCATCGCCCTCGGCGGCGTGCCGGCGGTGGCGATGGTGTACCTGGCCGAGGAGCTGCCGGCCGAGCGCCTGGGCGCGGCGACCGGCCTGTACGTGGCCGGCAACGCGTTCGGCGGCATGAGCGGGCGCATCGTGATGAGCGTGCTCACCGACCACCTGGGCTGGCGCGGCGCGCTGGCGGCGCTGAGCGTGCTCGACCTGCTGTGCGCGGTGGCGTTCGTGCTGCTGCTGCCGGCCTCGCGTCATTTCGTGCGCCGCCATGGCATCAATCTGCGCTACCACCTGCGCGCCTGGCATGGCCACCTGCGCGATCGCCACCTGCCGTGGCTGTTCTCGATCCCGTTCCTGCTGATGGGCGCTTTCGTCAGCGTCTACAACTATGCCGGGTTCCGGCTCGGCGGGCCGGAGTTCGGCCTCAGCCAGAGCCAGATCGGCCTGATCTTCAGCGCCTACGTGTTCGGCATCGTCAGCTCGTCGGTGGCGGGCTTCGCCTCGGACCGGTTCGGCCGCGGCCCGGTGGTCCTGTACGGCGTGCTCGCGTGCATCGCCGGCGTGCTGGCGACCCTGCTGCACTCGCTGGCGGGGGTGATCGGCGGCATCGTGCTGCTGACGATCGGCTTCTTCATCGCGCACTCGGCGGCGAGCGCGTGGGTGGGCCGCCTCGGCGGCGCGAACCGCAGCCACGCCGCTTCGCTCTACCTGCTGGCGTACTACATCGGGTCCAGCCTGATCGGCTCGGTCAGCGGCTGGTTCTGGCAGCACGGCGGCTGGGGCGCGCTGGTGGCGTTCCTGTCGCTGCTGCTCGCCTTCGCGCTGCTGGCCGCGCAGGTCCTGCGCCGCGGCGCCGACGACTCGCGGCCCTATGGCCGGTTCGGGCCGCACCCGCCGCGCGGGGAGTGAAGCGGCGACGCGCGGCGCTTGCATGGCGGGCGCGGCGCCGCCATGTTGGGAATCCATGAGCGCCTCGCCCGCCGACCTGCAGGATTTCATCGAACGCCACCGGCGCCTGTTCGTGCTGACCGGCGCCGGTTGCAGCACCGGCTCGGGCATTCCCGACTACCGCGACCGTCAGGGCGGCTGGAAGCGCCCGCAGCCGGTGACGTTCCAGGCCTTCATGGGCGAGGCGGCCACGCGCCGGCGCTACTGGGCGCGCAGCCTGCTGGGCTGGCCGCGCTTCGGGCTGGCACGGCCGAACGGCACGCACCACGCCCTGGCGGCGCTGGAGGCGCGCGGCCAGTTGGAAGTGCTGCTGACCCAGAACGTCGACGGCTTGCACCAGGCGGCCGGCAGCAGCGAGGTGATCGACCTGCACGGCCGCCTCGACACGGTGCGCTGCATGGATTGCGAGCAGCGCAGCCCGCGCGAAGCGCTGCAGGCGCGGTTGGCGGCCGCCAATCCCGGGTGGGAACAGTTGCAGGCGGGCATCGCGCCGGATGGCGACGCGGACCTGGACGGGGTGGATTTCGATGCGTTCGTGGTGCCGGCCTGCGAGCGCTGCGGCGGCCTGCTGAAGCCGGACGTCGTGTACTTCGGCGAGAACGTGCCGCGCGAGCGCGTGGCACGCGCCAACGAACACCTGGCGCGGGCGGATGCGGTGCTCGTGGTCGGTTCCTCGCTGATGGTCTATTCCGGGTTCCGCTTCGTGCAGGCGGCGGCGCGCGCGGGATTGCCGGTCGCTGCGCTGAACCATGGGCGGACCCGCGCCGACGAACTGCTGGCGCTGAAGGTGGAGCACGATTGCGCGGGGGCGTTGGCGTTCTTGCTGGAGGGCGCGGCGGCGGCGTAGGGGGGCGGTGGGTGGTTTTCGTCGTGCCCGCCGTGGTCGTTCTCCGCGAGGCGCCGGCGACTTTGTCATCTCTCCGCTCTCGGCCACCCTCTGTCGTCGTCCCCGCGAAGGCGGGGACCCAGCGACTTCGACGTCATCTGTCCGGCCCGATCTGTCCGGCCCCTGCCATCCCATCGTCCTGCGTAATCCTCCACCCTCATTCCCGCGAGGGAAGCGCTTTCCAGCAGCCGAACGGCCGATCGTCCATGGACGTGCCTTGGGCCATCGGCAATAGCAACAAGGGCAACGGCCCGGGGCCTGGTCGTCCGGCACCGGAGGCGGAAGGTCGCGCGAGCGGCGTTCTACGCATGCCTCCCGTATGACGCAGTGATCCATCGCGGGCGGTTGTAAGCGGCATCTCCCCGGGGTGGAATGGCGGTTTCCCGGTCATCCGCAAGGTCGTCTCTTGAGCCAGTTGTTCTCGCCGCTATCGCTCGGTCCGCTCGAACTCGCCAATCGCATCGTGATCGCGCCGATGTGCCAGTACTCGGCCGAGGAGGGGCGGGCGAACGACTGGCACGCCCAGCATCTGGGTAACCTGTCGCAGTCCGGCGCGGGCTTGCTGATCCTGGAAGCCACCGCGGTGGAAGCGCGCGGGCGCATCAGCTGGGCCGACCTGGGCTTGTACGACGACGCCACCGAGGCGGCGCTGCAGCGGGTGCTCGAGAGCGTGCGGCGCTGGTCGCCGATGCCGATCGGCGTGCAGCTCGCGCACGCCGGGCGCAAGGCGTCCACCGAGCGCCCGTGGGACGGCGGCGGGCCGATCGCGCCCGGCCACCCGCATGGCTGGCAGACCGTCGCGCCGTCCGCGCTCCCGTTCCATCCGGGCGCGCCGTCGCCGCACGCGCTGGACGCGGCCGGCATCGACGGCATCGTGCAGGCCTTCGTCGACGCCGCCCGCCGCGCCGAGCGCCTGGGCCTGGACCTGATCGAGCTGCATGCCGCGCACGGCTACCTGCTGCACCAGTTCCTGTCGCCGCTGAGCAACCGGCGCGACGACGAGTACGGCGGCTCGCTGGACAACCGCATGCGGCTGGCGCTGCGCGTGTTCGACGCGGTGCGCGCGGCGGTGCCGGACAGGATCGCGGTCGGCGTGCGCATCTCCGCGACCGACTGGGTGGACGGCGGCTGGGACCTGGCGCAGAGCATCGCGTTGGCCAAGGCGCTGGATGCGCACGGCGCGCACTTCATCCATGTGTCCAGCGGCGGCCTGGATCCGCGCCAGCAGATCGCGCTGGGCGCCGGCTACCAGGTGCCGTTCGCCGAAGCGATCAAGGCGCAGGTGCGCATGCCGGTGATCGCGGTCGGCTTGATCACCGACCCCATGCACGCCGAGGCGCTGCTGGCCGAAGGTCGCGCCGATGCGGTGGCGTTGGCGCGCGCCATCCTCTACGACCCGCGCTGGCCGTGGCATGCCGCCGCGACGCTCGGCGCGAAGGTACGCGCCCCGTCGCAGTACCTGCGGTGCGAGCCGCGCGAGGCGCGCGGCCTTTTCGACATGTGAGCGGCGGCGGGATCACGCGATGACATTGGGTTTTCTCGGTCTCGGCACGATGGGCCGGCCGATGGCGAGCAACCTGCTGCGCGCCGGTTTCGCGACGACGGTATGGAACCGCGGCCCGGCGCCCGCGCAGGCACTGGCCCGGGAGGGCGCGATCGCGGTGGACGCGCCGGCGCAGGCGGCGACCGGGCCGCTGCTGTTCTCGATGCTCGCCGACGACGCGGCCGTGCGCGAGACGCTGTTCGGGCGCGGCGTGCTCGATGCGCTGCCGGCCGGCAGCGTGCACGTGAACATGGCGACGATCTCGGTGGCGCTGGCGCGCGAGCTGCACGCGCTGCATGCCGAGCGCGGCGTCGCCTACGTGGCCGCGCCGGTGCTGGGCCGCCCGGACGTGGCCGCCGCCGGCCGACTCAACATCCTCGCCGCCGGCGACGAGCGGGCCATCGCGCGCGTGCAGCCGATGTTCGACGCGATGGGCCAGAAGACCTGGCGTTTCGGCGAGGCGCCCGAGCGCGCCAACGCGGTCAAGCTCGCCGCCAACTTCTGCCTGGCCAGCGCGATCGGCACGATGGCCGAAGCTTCCGCGCTGGTGCAGGGCCATGGAGTGGCGCGTGCCGATTTCCTCGAGATGCTGACCGGCACGCTGTTCTCGGCGCCTGCCTACCAGGGCTACGGGAAGCTGATCGCCGAGCGGCGCTACCGGCCGGCCGGTTTCAAGGCCACGCTCGGACGCAAGGACGTGGACCTGGCGCTGGCCGCCGCGCAGGCGCGCACGGTGCCGATGCCGCTGGCGGAGCTGCTGCGCGCCGCCCTGGACGACGCGATCGCGCACGGCGAGGGCGATGCCGACTGGACGGTGCTGGCCGAGGTCGCCGCACGCCGCGCCGGGCAGGCCTGAGCGCAGCCGCGACGGTTTCGTCGGAAAACGTCGACCGGCCGCGCCCACGCCTTCGCTATCATTGGCCGGATGCGACCCGACTACATCCTCACCCTGTCCTGCCCCGACCGCACCGGCATCGTCTACCGCGTCAGCGGGCTGCTGTTCGAACTGGACTGCAACATCCTCGACGCGCAGCAGTTCGGCGACGAGGAAAGCGGGCGCTTCTTCCTGCGGGTGCATTTCGACATGGCCGACGGCGCGTCGGTGGCGCGGCTGCGCGAGCGCTTCGCCGCGCTCGCGGCCGATTACGCGATGGACTGGCAGGTGCACGACGCGCGCCGGCGCGCACGCCTGCTGGTACTGGTCAGCAAGCAGGGCCATTGCCTCAACGATCTGCTGTTCCGCGCGCACAGCCGGCAGCTGAAGGTGGACATCGCCGCGGTCGCATCCAACCATGCCGACTTCGCGGCGTTGAGCGCGTCTTACGGCGTGCCGTTCCACCACCTGCCGGTCAGCGCCGAGAACCGCGCGCAGCAGGAGCAGCAGATCATCGACCTGGTCGAGCGCGAAAGGATCGACCTGGTGGTGCTGGCCCGCTACATGCAGATCCTCTCGCCGCGGCTGTGCGAGGCGCTGGCCGGGCGCGCGATCAACATCCACCACAGCTTCCTGCCCAGCTTCAAGGGCGCGCAGCCGTACCACCAGGCGCACGCGCGCGGGGTCAAGATCATCGGCGCCACCGCGCACTACGTGACGCCGGACCTGGACGAAGGCCCGATCATCGAGCAGGACGTGGCGCACGTGAACCATGCGATGACGCCGCGCGACCTGGTGCGGGTGGGCAGCGACACCGAGTCGCTGGTGCTGGCGCGCGCGGTGCGCCGCCACGTCGAGCACCGCATCCTGCTCAATGGGCACCGCACGGTGGTGTTTCGCTGAAACCGGCGACCCTTGGCGCTCGACAGGGCACCGCTGCGCGACCATGCCGGCCATCGCACCAGGCTAGGGAATGGACATGGGCGCCTTCAGCATCATTCACTGGACCATCCTGCTTGGGATCGGGTTGCTGGCGGCGGCCGGGACCGGCCTGCTGGTCTGGATGATCCCGAGAATGATTAATCGCCCCGGCGCAAGCGGATCGGCGCCTCCCAGCGATTGACAGCCGCTGGGCGGGCGGTGCGCTCCACGCACGGGCTGGCCCGCGCCGCGACGTCCTTATGCGATGGCGACGCCGGCGCTCTGCAACGCCGCGCGCGTCGGTGCGTCGCCGGCCGGGGTGACCGGTCGGGTCAGCTCCCACAGGAAACGCACGCGGAAACCGGCGGCGACCGCATCCTGCGCGGTCCACAGCACGCAGTAGTCGCGGGCCAGCCCGCACACGTGCACCTCGGCGATGCCGCGTTCGCGCAGCCAGCCGGCCAGCCCGGTGGCCGGGCGCGTCCCGTCCGGACCGTGGTTCTCGCGGAACGCGCTGTAGGAATCGACCTGCTCGCGCGTGCCCTTGCGCAGGATCAGGTCGGCGACGGTCCAGTCCACGCGCCGGTCCAGCGCGGCGCCCTGCGTGCCCTGCACGCAGTGGTCCGGCCACAGCGTCTGCGGATGGCCATGCAGTTCGACGACCTCGAACGGCTCGGCGCCCGGATACTGGCTGGCGAAGGAGGCGTGCGTGGGCGGGTGCCAGTCCTGGGTTGCGACCACGGTGGCATAGCGGCGCGCCGACAGCAGGCGGGCGATGCCGGGCACGATCGCGTCGCCCTCGTGGCAGGGCAGCGCGCCGCCGGGCATGAAGTCCGGCTGCAGGTCGACCACGACCAGCGCGGTATCGGCGGGGTAGGCGGACATGGGGCGGCATCCACGGGGAGCGGGACGCCAGTCTAGTGCGTGCCGCATCGGGAGATGGGCTTTCCATCGGCAGCCGGCCCGCGGCCTCCGCCGGCGTCAGGAGGGGCGCCGGCGGCCTTCACCGCGCATGTCCGCCCCGGCGCGGATCATCCGGGCAGTGCCGGGAGAGGAGGAGCGGACCATGATCGCTGTTTCCGACGTCGCGATACGGCTGCTGCTGGCAGCGTTGCTGGGTGCGGTGATCGGCATCGACCGCGGGCGCCTGGAATGGGCGGCGGGCCTGCGCACGCACATGCTGGTCTGCGTGGGCGCCGCGCTGGCGATGATCGTCTCGGCCTACGGCTTTTCCGACATCCTGCGCCATCCGCAGGTGATCCTGGATCCTTCCCGCATCGCCGCGCAGGTGATCTCCGGGGTGAGCTTCATCGGCGCGGGCACCATCCTGTTCCTGCAGCGCGAGCGCGTGGTGCGCGGCCTGACCACCGCGGCCGGGCTGTGGGCCGTGGCCGCGATCGGGTTGGCCGCGGGCAGCGGATTGTATGCGGCGGCGATCATGGCGACGGCGTTGATGTGGACGATCCTCGCGCTGCTCAAGCCGCTGGAGCGGCGGTATCTCAACCGGCATGGCCGCATGAACCTGCAGGTGACGCTGCGGCACGGGACGCCGCTGGCCGGCGTGGAGGACGCGATGGCGCAACTGCAGCTGCCGCTCCGGCGCATCGTGCTGCGGCGCCACGCCGACGGCGAGGACACCCTCGAGATCCGCTGCGCGCCGGACATCGGCCAGGCGCGGTTGCTGGAAGCGGCCGGCCGGCTCGCCGGCCTCGAGGGCGTGGTCGCCGTGGCGACCCCCGATTCCATGCACGAGGCCAAGGAGGACCGCCGGCCGGGGTGAAGCCGCCCCTCCGCGGAGGGGCGGGTCCTTCAGGCCGCCTGCGCGAGATCCTCGCGCAGCCGGTGGGCGGCCGCGACCATCGCCCGCAACGCCGCCTCGGTCTCGGCCCAGCCACGGGTCTTCAGCCCGCAGTCCGGATTGACCCACAGCTGCTCCGGCGCGAGCACCGCGCGCGCCTTGCGCAGCAGCTCCACCATCTCCCCAGTCGAGGGGATGCGCGGGCTGTGGATGTCGTACACGCCCGGCCCGATCGCGTTGGGATAGCGGAATCTCACGAAGGCGTCGAGCAGTTCCATGCGCGAGCGCGAGGTCTCGATCGAGATCACGTCGGCATCCATCGCCGCCACCGCCTCGATGATGTCGTTGAACTCCGAATAGCACATGTGGGTGTGGATCTGGGTGGCGTCGCGCACGCCCGAGGCCGCGATGCGGAAGGCTTCCACCGCCCACCCGAGATAGGCGTCCCAGTCGGCGCGGCGCAGCGGCAGGCCTTCGCGGATCGCCGGCTCGTCGATCTGGATGAGCCCGATTCCGGCCGCTTCCAGATCGCGCACTTCGTCGCGCAACGCCAGCGCGATCTGCCGGCAGGTCCTGGCGCGTTCCTGGTCGTCGCGCACGAACGACCATTGCAGCATCGTGACCGGTCCGGTCAGCATGCCTTTCATCGGCCGGTCGGTCAGCGACTGCGCGTATGCCGACCAATGCACCGTCATCGGGGCCGGCCGCGCCACGTCGCCGTAGATGATGGGCGGCTTGACGCAGCGCGAGCCGTAGCTCTGCACCCAGCCGAGCTTGGTGAAGGCGAAGCCGTCGAGCTGCTCGCCGAAGTACTCGACCATGTCGTTGCGCTCGAATTCCCCGTGCACCAGCACGTCCAGCCCGATCCGTTCCTGCACGCGCACGCAGCGCTCGGTGTGCTCGCGCAGGAAGGCCTCGTATTCCGCGGCGCCGAGCCGCCCGGACTTGAAGCGCGCCCGCGCCTCGCGCACTTCCCGGGTCTGGGGGAACGAGCCGATCGTGGTGGTCGGATAGTCGGGCAGCCGCAAGGCCTGCTGCTGGGCGAGCATGCGTTGCGGATAAGGGCTGGCGCGCCGTGCCGCCTCCGGGCCCAGCGCCGCCAGCCGGCGTTCCACCTCGGGCCGGTGCACGCGCGGCGAACGGCGGCGCGATTCCAGCGCCTGGCGCGCCTGCGCCAGCCTGGCCTCCGCCGACGGACGGCCATCGAGCGCGTCGGCCAACGTGCGCAGTTCGCCGAGCTTCTGCCTGGCGAACGCGAGCCAGCTGCGCAGTTCGGCATCCAGCGCCTTTTCCTGGTCGAGGTCCACCGGCACGTGCAACAGCGAGCACGATGGCGCCAGCCACAGCTTGTCCGCAGCGACATGGCCCCGTGCATAGCGCGCCAGGGTGAGCGCGTTGTCCAACGCCGCGCGCCATACGTTGCGCCCGTCGACCAGCCCGGCCGAGAGCGTGCGTCCGGCCGGCAGGAGCCTGAGGACGGCATCGAGCTGTTCGGTGCCGCGCACCAGGTCCAGGTGCAGGCCGTCGACCGGCAGGGCGGCGGTCACTTCGAGGTTGCCGCCGAGCGGGCCGAAGTAGCTCGCCAGCAGCAGCTGCGGACGCGGGCCCGACGCGAGCGCGGCATAGGCGTCGTGCAACGCCTGCTGCCAGCGGGCGTCGAGATCGAGCGCCAGCACCGGCTCATCCAGCTGCACCCAGTCGGCGCCGGCGGCCTGCAGGCGCGCGAGCAATTCGGCGTAGGCCGGCAGCAGGCGCGGCAGCAACGCAAGCCGGTCGCTGCCGTCCACGGTCTTGGACAGCCAGAGGAACGTCACCGGTCCCGGCAGCACCGGGCGGGTGCGGATGCCCAGCGCCAGCGCTTCCCGGAACTCGGCGACGGGCTTGTCGCCGCGCAGCCGGAACGCCTGGCCGGCGTGCAGTTCCGGCACCAGGTAGTGGTAGTTGGTGTCGAACCACTTGGTCATTTCCAGCGCGTGCAGGTCGATGCCGTCGCGCTGCACGCCGCGCGCCATCGCGAAGTAGCCGGCCAGCGGATCGGCGTCGGCCAGGGCGCGGTAGCGCTCGGGGATGGCGTCGAACAGCACCGCGGTGTCGAGCACGTGGTCGTACAGGCTGAAGTCGTTGCTCGGCGGCACGTCGACGCCGGCCTCGACCTGCAGCCGCCAGTGCCGCGCGCGCAACTCGCGCGCGCTGTCCTGCAATTGCGCGGCGCTGGCCTGGCCTTGCCAGTGGCTTTCCAGCGCGCGCTTGAGCTCGCGCCGCGCGCCGATGCGCGGGAAGCCCAGGTTGGTGACGATCGTCATGGTGTTTTCCTCATTGCGGTCTTGGGCATTGAGGAACGAAGGAACCGCGCACCGTGCTTCCCTGCACGCCGCGCCAGCGACCTCCGCCCCCGCGGGCGAACCGGCGCCTGCGGGCACGACGGACGGCGTCCGCCACGGGGCGCACGCACGTCCGGCCGCTCCCCGCGGAGCGCCAGGTCGAAACGGAGGACGCTCGTGTCCCCCGGCCCAGGCCGGTATTCGGGCTGATGGACGGGCCGTGCGTGGCACGGGGGCCTACTGTCCGCCGCTTCCCAGGCCCATGCAGGCGCCCAGTGCTGTTGGCGGGGGTCGTTTCCATTCACCGCTGCGGGGCAGCTCCGGAATGGCGGCAGGGCCGCTTCACCGGATTCCCGTTTAAATGCATCGCTTCATCCGAATGAAGCGATGCATACCTCGGCGGCGCACATGGTGGCGGCAGGACGACGGCGCGTCAAGCGCGCCCGCTTGGGCAGGTTATGGGAGGAAACGGACGAAAGCGGGCGTGCGGGATATCCGATCCAAGGGGCCGCTTCGCATCGGGTTGGGGTTCTCGGACACGGCGAGCGAACCACGCCGGTGGTCGTCGATGCCCGCACCAGCGACCTGGATGGTGCAGGGCGCTTCGGCCCGGCCACTACGCGTCTGCCGGCAGGTCGATGAGGTAACGGCCAAGGCAGTGCGTCCTCGTTGCTGGTTGGTTGGACTCCGCATGGTTTGTTCCATCGCGGCCGACCGCGTAGCCCATGCCGGTACCCAGCGCCAGAAGGAGCAAGGCTGCAACACTCGCGGTTCGCCTGGGTCGCTCGCTCATGGCCAAGCGAAATCCTCCAATACCATGCCTGCGCAGATCGCCCGAGTCCGATGTCCTGCGCGCCCGGCTTGCGGACGGCGGCCCTAGGGCCTGGCAGCGAACCAGGCCAGGTCTGCTCGGTCCCGGCTCATCTCTGCCGGAGCGTCGAAAGGATCGCATCCCACAGCGCGATGATCTCTTCTTGGCGAGGAGAAGGAACAGGATCGTCCTCGTCGCCGACATCCATTCCCACGGTGACGCCATTGGGCGCGGTATCGGTCTGCCATCTCAGATGGTAGACCTCGACCCCGCTGTTGAGCACCTTCTTCCATACGAGTTCCTGGCCGGGCATTCCGTCCAGGTCGCGCGTTCCGTCGCGCAGCGACTTGACGGTCTTGGGGTAGCCTGGATCGCTTGCCGTGCTGGGATCCTCCGCCAGGATGTCCTTGGCCGCGTTTCGCTCCCGCTCGATGTCGTAATGGATGTCCAGCGCTTCATCCGCCAGGGAATTCTCGTTCTCGAGCACGCTAACCCAAGCCCGTGCACCGTGCCATTCGCGGATGGTGGCCTGCATCGAGGCCAAAAGCCTCTGGTTGCCCTTGTCCAGATACAAGCCATCCAGGCAGAAGGCTCCGGAAGGCGCAACGGCACCGGCCCCGATAGGGTGCATGTCCTTGACGAAGTCGAGAAGCGCGGGAACCTGTGGTTTCTCCCCCGTCGCGACCGTGGTGCTCAATCTGTAGCCGCCATTCCCTGGCCACATGTAAGCCTCGACGTTGTAGGTATAGATGTCGACGGGCGAGCTACGATAAAACAAGACGCGGAGGCCGCCGATATCCTCGGCGGCTCGGAGGATATAGCCCTCCTTCTCATGATTCTGGGAATGCAGGTCTTGTTCGCGCGCTTCTACCTGCCTGAAGAAATCGAGCCGGTCAGCGGATCGCTGGCGCTCGATGGAGAACACGCCTACTTCCTGGTTCCAGGCCGCGGAAGAAGGCGACGGCAAGGCTATCTCCAACCGGCCGACGCACTGGATGCTGAGAGGGATGTTCGCTTTCATGTCGTTTGTCGATGACTGGTCTTGGCTGCGGGTACAGGCGCAAGCAAAGACCAAAGGGATGATCCATAGAATCTTCTTTCGCGTTCGTCGCCGTGACTTGCATCATGTTCGTAGCCCGGGACAGGCTCGCAAACCATTCTTGCATGCGAATCAAGGCCTGCAGCGGATGATTTCATCGGCACGGTGGAATCTCCGGGATCGGCCTTGCAGTATCGTTGCTTTCAACTCGATCCCGGACTCGTTGCGGAGATCCATCCTGTCGTTGCCATCGTGCCTGAAACGGACGAAAGCGGGCGTGCGGGATATCCGGTCCGAGGGGCCGCTTCGCATCGGGCAGGGGTTCTCGGACACGGCGAGCCAACCACGCCGGTGGTCGTCGATGCCCGCGTCAGTCACCTGGATGGTGCAGGGCGCTTCGGCCCGGCCACTACGTGGCGCCGGGCCTCGGCCTCAGCGTCGCAAGAATCGAATCCCAGATCTCCAGCATCTCCTCGTCGGAAGCCGGGGAGGCCGCGGTTTCGCCCGACGTGCTCAGTTCGAGCGACATGAAAGGAAACGCGAGCGAGTTCGCCCGTCCCTGGGTCTCCCACAGGAAGTGGTAGCTGCGCCGTCCGCCGTCATCGCCGCGCACCAGCAGTTCCTGTCCCTTCAGCGGCCCGATGTTCCGCTCGCCGCGACGCAACGTCTTCATCCGCGCCACGGCGCCCTCGAACCCGGGCGGGACGTTCGATGCGCGCTTCAGCAGGTCCATGTCCGGCTTGCCGGTGACGTAGGACATCAGCTTGATCGAAACGCCGGGGTATCGTTTCAGCCCGATGCCGGCGGTGAACTCCTCCTGGTTGAGTTCACGGTCCGCGATGAACCCGCGGTCGAAGCAGAACCCCGCCTCGTCCGGGATCTCTTCGTTCGCGCGATAGCGCAGCGTCCGCGTCAGGAGCTCCTGGCCGAACGCCTGCGCATCCGCGCGCGCCTGCGGCGTGGCATCGCCATCGCCTTCGAAAACGTAGAGCACCTGCTCGCCGCGGAAGTAGGCGACGTCCTGGTACCGGTACAGCCCGCGGCTGTTCGGGCTCGCCCAGGACACGTACATCCGCCGCCCGGGCGCGAACTCCACCCGGTCGACCAGCATCCCGCCGCCATGCCCGTGGCGGCTGCCCTCCAGTTCCGCTTCTCGGGCAGCCATCCTCCGGTCGAACTCCTGCTGGGTGACGCCGGGAAACGACGCGATCGTGCCGTCCGCGAACTTGTAGCGGGAGCGCAGGCTCGCGTCTGCCGGCAGGTCGATGAGGTAGCGGCCAAGGCAGTGCGTCTTCTTCCCCGGTTCACTCTGCTTCATGCGATCTCCTCCGCCATAGTCCGTTGCGATCACGCAGCCGCTCAACACCAAGGCCAGGAGGGCGAACACGTTGGCCCGCTTCGATTGGGTTCTCATGCCCAGTCGGCCTCCTTGGCAATCCTGACGATCCCATACAGGGTCGCCCACTGTGCCCGCACGTCGTTGTAGGCGGACTGGTGCTCATATCCCTTGTCCTTTCCATTGCCGTTCTTCCTGACGTATGCACCTATGCCTTGGTCGCCTTGCCTGAAGATCGCCTCCACCCCCGCGTCTCCGGGAGCGCCGCCGGACTCGCTCGGCACCGTGCCGTCCCCGGCCCCGATGGGATCGGCGAATTCCAGCCTTATGCTTCCTGCGCCGCCCGTGACCGTAAGACGCCCGTTTCCGTCGTCGTTCTCCACTTGAAGTTCGTCGGGCAGCCCGGACAAGCGGCCTTGCCATCGCGTTTCCGACCAGGTCTTGCTTCGCGTATCCGCGCCGTAGTGGCAGAAGGCGGGTTTGGCATACTTCATCGAGAATTGCCTGTGAAACGCCTGGACATCATCGATCTTGGCATCGAATGCGGTAAAGCTGCTCCTGCTCCCGCCGATGGACTTGATCTTCTGCGTGTTCGAAGCCAGCTTCCCTGGCTCGATGAGGTCCTCGTTGTGCTTCGGGATGAGGCCATACCACGCCCTGTTCTTGTAGATCTCTTGATAAGGATCCCCCGATGCCGGCAATGCGCATCCCGGCATCGATTCGGCGGCGTCGCCGAGCTTCAACCATGCACGCCCGCCTGCATAGTCGAACGTGGGGGTCAACTCCAGTGCGCCGGGGGCATTGGCGGCGACAGCCACGACTTCGGCCGCGTCCCGCCCGAGGATCACGCTCTCGATACCTTCGTACCCGCAACGGACGTGGTGATAGAAGGCCGGCGCGCCCGTGGCGGGCATGGCGCCGTGCACGACACCCAGAACCTTGTCGAAGCCATGGATCTCGGTCAGGGCGCGCGCCACGAATCCCCCCATGGAGTGGGTAACGAGGATGACCTTCATCTTTGCGCGCTGGTCTTCGGGATAGCTCGCGAGGATCTTGTCTTCGATATAGGCCTTGATGTCAGCTGCCGACTGTATGTTCGACTGCAACCAGTTGTAGCCCCCGGCCCACACTTCGTAACGATACCGGGCCGCTTGCTTCAACTCGTCTTCGGAGAGCTTCGGGTTGCCGTGTTGCTCCCCATAGTCGGAGGGTTCGCGCTGTCCTTCGGCATCCCACCATTCCATGGCTTCGCAGGCTTTCAGAATGTTATTAAGACGAAGCTCCATCTGGGCCATGATCGGGTTGTAGGCCGACCTCATGACGCTTCCCCAGCCGCGCTGGCGGGCAAGTTCCTCGTTGATCGTATCCTCGGCGTCGATCGAGCCACTTGGGTCGACCTCGACGTTCGTCGGGTCCAACTGTCGCTTGCGGGTGGCAGGCCCTTTGAACCAGAAGGCGAAGAGCTGGGCCAACGCGTCCAGAATGGATCCGACGCCGTCCATGTTCGGCGGGCGCCACACGGAGTTTCCGCTGTCCAGCGCCTTGAGATTGGTACCCATGATGCCGGGCAGGAACACGATCGGGATGACCGCGGCGGGTGGCATCAAGCACACCTTGTCGCGCGTGTCCTGGCTCGGAGTCAAGCGAGGCCTCGCGATCGGCCGGCCTTGTTCGTCCCTGTCCGATGCGTCGATGATGTGGTCGTTGCCGTTCTGGGTCATCGGATATCCGTTCATGCCTTGCCGATGATCTTGATCGCGATGTCTTCCGGACCCAGGCCTTTCTGTACCGGAAGTCGCCCTTCGCCATCCGTCACCAACTGCAGTCGCGCGCCATCCGCGCGCGTCAGTTCGACGCGCATGTTCCGCAGAGGTTCGTTGGTTGCGCGATGTCGCAGGATGTAAGGATCGTCGAATTTTGCCTGAGGCCACTCGTTCATTTCGCGGCTCAAGTGCGTAGCGNGCAGGCGATGCTGATGTTGCCGCCCTCGATCGTCACGCTCGCCCCGCCCGCCGTCGCCAGCCGCACCCGCTTGCCCGCCGCCAGTTCCACCGCCGCGTTCGCGCTGACGACCTTCAGCCCCTGCCGCGCCTGCAGCCGCACCTCGTCGTTCTGCGCTTGCAACTCCAGCTCGCCCTCGCCGCTGACCACGCTCAGGGTGTGGCCCTGCGTGTTGCCGCCTTCCACCGCCGCCGCCAGCACCCCGATCGCCTGGCCCGCATGCAGCCGCGCATCGCCGGCCACCG
>BNBA01000013.1 GCA_014654535.1 Xanthomonas boreopolis | reverse complement strand
GCACTGGGGCGTCAAGCGCTATCTGTGCATGGAGGAATTGAACAAGCGCCAAGGCCTCGCGACCGTCGCAGCGTGAGGGGGCGGGGCCACCGCCAAGCCAAAGTGCGAAAAAATCGTTGCGCTACCCGCCCACGCCGCTGGCGTGGGCCCGGGCGCGGAGCGGGGATCGGGGGTGAGGGTGCGAGGGCGAAGGCGAAGCCGCGCCGCAGGCTCCCCCGGCGGCAGCATGGGTTTGCCTTGCTGCCGCGCGGTGGCGCGTTCCTCGATGCGATGGCTGCCGAGTCCTTGCGGCGCGGCTTGGCCCGTACCTTCATCCGGCGCTCCGCGCCACCTTCTCCCGGGGGGAGAAGGGATAAGCTCCTCCTTGCCACAGGCACCTCGCTTCGCGCGCCGGCGGCTCGCAAGCAACACGCCTTCGCCCCGCAGGAAGAGGGGGAGCCGTCCTTGCAAGTCCCGACATCCTCGACACCGCATTAACAGCCAGTGGCGGCACATCCGGATATCCTCGTTGCATGCGATTGAATCCCCAGGTCCTCGTCCTCCTGTCCGCCCTGTGCTGCGCCGGCATGGCCCATGCCCGCGGCACCATCGACAAGGTACAGATCAAGGGCCTGGACAAGGACGACGACGCGGCGATGATCGAGAACATCGAGGTCTCGCTGTCGCTGTACGAGGCGATCGGCAAGGTGCAGGGCGAATCCCGGCTGGAATACCTGCTCAGCCAGGCCGAGGCGCAGACCCGTACCGCGCTGGAGCCGTTCGGCTACTACACGCCGAACATCGACATCCAGGCGCCGCGCCAGGACGACCACCTCACGGTGGTGATCACCGTCGACAAGGGCGAGCCGACGCGGGTGCGCGACTCGCGCATCGAGATGGCGGGCTGGGCCGAGGACGACCAGTACATCAGGCGCGACCTGGAAGGGTTCCAGCCCAAGCCCGGCGAGGTGTTCAACCACCCGGACTACGAGGCCAGCAAGGTCCGCATCACCCGCCGCCTGGCCGAGCGCGGCTACTTCGATGCCGATTTCACCCGGCGCCGGGTCGAGGTCACCCGCGCCGAACACGCCGCCGACATCGACCTGGCCTGGGACAGCGGCCGCCGCTACGACATGGGGCCGGTGCGCTTCGACTACGACTACTTCGAGAAAGGCCTGTTCGACCCGCTGGTGTACTGGGACGAAGGCAGCTACTACCACGAGGGCAAGCTCGACCGCCTGCGCGAGTCGCTGACCAAGCTCGACTACTTCAGCAGCATCGACATCCAGCCCAAGCCTGAGGAGGCCGACGACCAGGGCCGCGTGCCGGTGGACGTCAAGCTCACCCGCGCCAAGCGCACCATCTACACGGCCGGCCTCAGCTACGGCAGCGAGAGCGGCCCCGGCGTGCGGGGCGGCGTCGAGCGGCGCTACATCAACTCGCGCGGCCACAAGATGGACACGCAGCTGGACTACGCGCAGAAGCGCAAGTCGCTGGGCACCACCTACCGCATCCCCGCGTTCGGCTGGCTGGACGGCTGGTACGCGTTCGGCGCGCGCGTGTACGACGAGCAGACCGACTACATCGACCTGCGCAACATCAAGCTCAGCGCCGCGCGCAGCGGCCAGATCAACGAGCACTGGACCGCGATCGCCTCGATCAACGCGCTGCGCGAGCGCTGGGGCTACTACACCGACGACGGCGACCGGGACCGGCCGCTGGCCTACCAGTACTCCACGCTGGTGTACCCGCAACTGGAAGCGAACTACACCAACGTCGACAACCGCACGTTCCCGCGCAACGGCATCGCCGCGACGATGCAGCTGCGCGGGGGCGTGGAAGGCGCCGGGTCGGACACCAGCTTCGTGCAGGCCTACGGCAAGCTGCGCTGGTTCCTGCCGGCCGGTGCGGACGGGCGCATGATCCTGCGCGGCGAGGCCGGCAGCACCTGGACCAACGACCTGGTCTCCATGCCGCCGAGCCTGCGCTTCTTCGCCGGCGGCGACGACAGCATCCGCGGCTACGCCTATCGCGAGGTCGGCCCGCGCACGCCCAGGCCGGACCGGTTCGCGCTCGGCGCCAAGCAGCTGTTGACGATGAGCGCGGAGTACGAGCACTACTTCAAGGGCGGCCCGCTCGGCATGGCGGTGTTCGTCGACAGCGGCAGCGCGTTCGACGACACGCCCGACTGGCACACCGGCGTCGGCGTCGGCGTGCGCTACAAGTCGCCGGTCGGCCCGGTGCGGGTGGACATCGGGCACGGCCTGGACGATCCCGATTCGCAGATCCAGCTCTACATCAACATCGGAGCGAACCTGTGAACCAGAACGCTCCCGCGCCGCGTCCCCGCTTCTATCGCCGCCGCCGGTTCTGGATCGGTTCCGGCCTGGGGGTGCTCGGCCTCGTGCTGCTGCTGCTGGTCGCGTTGTACTGGCTGCTGCAGACCGTGGCCGGCCGCGACGTGTTGCTGGCGCAGGTGGTGGCGCGGCTGCCGGCCGGGGCCACCTTCACCTGGGGCGAGGCGGAAGGCCCGCTGGCCGGCCCGCTGACGCTGCGCAACGTCGATTTCCGCTACCAGGACATCCACTTCGCCGCCGAGCGCGTGTACCTGGACCCGGACATCCGCCCGCTGCTCGGGCGCAAGCTGCGCCTGGACGCGCTGGAAGTGCGCAACGCCACGCTCAACCTCGGCAAGAGCGACGAGCCGTTCGAGCTGCCGAGCTGGCCGGGATCGCTGCCGCAGATCGAAATGCCGCTGGCGATCCAGGCCGACCGCATCGCCGTGGACGATCTGCGCATCACCCAGCTGCAGCAGCCGGTGATCGCGCTGCGCCGCATCCGCGGCGAGCTGGAAATCGCCAACGGCGAACTGCGTGCGCGCCAGCTCGCGGTGGACAGCGACCGCGGCGATTTCCGCATCGACGGCGATTACCTGCCGCGCAACGACTACCGCGCCGACCTCACCGCGACCGCGGTGCTGCCGGCGCCGCGTGGGCGCACGCCGGCCAGCATCGGGCTGGTCGCGCGCGGCGACCTGTCGAGGATGGAGGTCGCGCTGGCCGGGCGTGCGCCCGAACCGCTGCGCGCGACGCTGGTGCTGACCGGCCGCACCGATCCCGCCTGGCAATTCAAGGCCGCGACCCAGGCGCTGGACCTGTCGCTGCTGGTCCCGCCGGCGGAAGGCGAGGTGGCTGCGGCCGGCGAACCGCTCGCCTTCGATCTCAGCGCCACCGGCAAGGGCGGCGATGCGCGCCTGCAGGGCACGCTCAAGCGCGGCGAACTGCAGGCGACGCTGCAGCCCTCGCATGTCGTGCTCGAGGACCAGGTGCTGCAGGTGCAGCCGCTGGTGGTGGATGCGTTCGAAGGACGCACCCGGCTGCAAGGCAGCGCCGACTTCCGCGATCCGGACAATGCCAACTTCCGTTTCTCGGTCAACGCGAGCGGGCTGCGCTTCGTGCCGGCGCCGGACCCGGCCACGCCGCAGGCGCCGAGCGTCCCGGTCGAACTGAAGCAAGCGCGGCTCGGCGTCGCGGGCAACTTCAAGGCCTGGGCCGCGATCGGGCGCGCCGACGTCGAGCGCGACGCGCAGCGGGCCGCGTTGACGTTCGACGTGCGCGGCAACGACCAGCGCGCGCACATCCAGCAACTGCAGGCCACCACGCCGGGCGGTGCGCTCGACGTCGCCGGCGACGTGGCGTGGACGCCGGAGCTGAGCTGGGACGCGACCGCGACGCTGGCCAAGTTCGATCCCGGCTACTTCGCGCCGGGCTGGGACGGCAGCCTGTCCGGGAAGATCGCCTCCAAGGGCCGGCAACTGCCGGCGCCGGCCGGCGGGGTGTCGCCGGGCTACGAGCTCACCGCGCAGATCGACGCGCTCAAGGGACAGCTGCGCCAGCGTGCGCTCGACGCCAGCGGCAAGTTCGCCCTGCAGGGAACGCAAGGCGAAGGCCGGGTGTCGCTGTCGCTCGGCAACAGCCGCGTCGTCGCGCAGGGCAAGGTCGGCGATGCGCTCGACATCGACGCGCAGCTGCAACCGCTGCAGCTCGACGACCTGCTGCCCGGCGGTGCCGGCACCTTGAGCGGCACGTTGCAGGTGAAAGGCCGCCGCGACGCGCCCGACATCACCGCCGACCTCGCCGGCAGCGGCCTGCGCTGGGACGGCTACACCGCCGACGCGCTGAGCCTGCGCGGGCGGCTGCCGTGGCGCGGCGACGGCGGCTCGCTGGCGTTGCAGGGCACCGCCGTCGGCGTCGGCACGGTGCTGGACAGCGTGCGCGTGCAGGCGCGCGGCGCGGTGGAGAACCTCGACCTCGATGCCGAGGTGAACAATGCGATGGCCTCGCTGTCGTTGCGCGGCGACATGCGCCGCAATGGCCAACGCTGGCAGGGCCAGCTGGCGGCGTTGCGGATCGTGCCGTCCAAGGGCGATGCCTGGGCCTTGCGCGCGCCGGCGCAGTTCGCGGTGGACGGCCCGGCGTTTACGCTGTCCGATGCCTGCCTCGCGACGGCCGGCGCCGGCGCGCTGTGCGCCAAGGTGGACTGGCCGCGCGAGGGCGTGGAAGTGAAGAGCGATGCGCTGCCGCTGTCGCTGGTGCATCCATGGCTGCCCAAGCAGGACGGGCGCCCGATCATCCTGCGCGGCCAGGTCGCCATCGACGGCCGCTTCCGGCCGCGCGGCAACGCCTGGGAAGGCGGCTTCGAGATCGTGTCGATGGAGGGCGGCGTGCGCCTGGGCGAGCCGCGCTTCCGCGTCGACCTGGGCGGCAACCCCAATCGCGGCGAGCTGATCCGCTACGACCATTTCAGCCTGCGCGCGACCTTCGACCCGAAGCACATCAACGGCTATCTGGGCGTCGGCTTCCAAGGCAACGGCTTCGTCGACGCCAAGTTCGACACCGGCTGGGACGACTACGCGCCGCTCAACGGCGAGCTGTACATGAACATCTCGCGGATGAACTGGCTGCAGCTGTTCGTCGCCGAGATCGACCGCCCCAGGGGCCTGGTCGAAGGCCATGTGAGCCTGCGCGGCACCCGCAGCAAGCCGCTGCTCGGCGGCGACGCCACGCTCAGCGACTTCACCGCCGAGTACCCGTCGATGGGCCTGTCGCTGAGCGAGGGCAAGGGGCGCTTCGATGCGCTGCCGGACGGCTCGGCCAAGATCACCGCCTCGGTGAAGTCCGGCGACGGCACGCTCAACGTGGACGGCGGCCTGTCCTGGTACGGCGAGGGCACGCCGTTGCAGCTGGATATCCGCGGCCAGAACGTGCTGGCCTACAACACCACCGAGCTGCGCGTCGTCGCCAACCCCGACCTGCAGTTCGGCATGCAGGGCAAGGTGATGCAGCTGCGCGGCCAGGTCACGGTGCCCGAGGCGGACATCGACCTGGAGCGCCTCGACCGCGGCACCTCCGTGTCCGAGGACGTGGTCGTGCTCGACCCGGTCGACCCCGAGGAAACCCCCGAATCGCCGCTGGACATGCAGCTGACCGTTGCGCTCGGCGACAAGATCAAGATGAGCGGCTTCGGCCTCAAGGGCTCGCTGACCGGGCAGATGCAGATCCGCGCGCGGCCCGGCTACGAGATGACCGCCAACGGCGGGCTCGACGTACGCGGGCGCTACAAGGCCTACGGCCAGGACCTGACCATCACCCGCGGCCAGCTGACCTGGAACAACAACATCGTCTCCGACCCGCGCATCAACATCCGCGCCGAGCGCAAGATCGGCGACGTCACCGCCGGCATCGACGTCAGCGGCCGCGCCGAGTCCCCGCGCGCCGACGTCTGGTCGGACCCGGCGATGTCGCAGTCCGAAGCGATGTCCTACCTGGTGCTCGGTCGCGGCCTGGCGACCGCCAGCAGCAGCGAGACCGAACAGGTCACCGCCGCCTCCGCGGCGCTGTCCGCCGGCAGCGGCCTGCTCGCCTCGCAGCTGGGCGCGAAGCTCGGCCTGGACGACGCGGGCGTGCAGCAGTCCAGCACCCTGGGCGGTTCGGTGCTGGGTTTCGGCAAGTACCTCTCGCCCAGGCTCTACGTCGGCTACGGCGTCTCGATGGTCGGCAGCGGCTCGGTACTGACCCTCAAGTACCTGCTCACCCGCGGCTTCGACGTGGAAGTCGAATCGAGCACGGTGGAGACGAAGGGGTCGTTGAACTGGCGGAAGGAGAAATAAGCTCCTGATTCGGCGGACCGGGCGGGGCGGCACGGAGACGGCCCGGTCCATTGCGGAACGCCCGGCCGGACCGCTATGGTCCGCTTCCCCAGCGCCGCGGCCGCATGCAATGACTTCTCCTTCTTCGCACGACGCTGCATCGCCCACGATCCCGGCGCTGCTCGCGGCCCTGGAATCCGGCCGTGCCGGGGAACTGGAGCGGGGTGCGCTGCGCCATCTGGAGCGCTTTCCCGACGACGTGCTGGCGCGCAGCCTGCTGGCCGCGAGCCTGCAGATGCAGGGGCGGGTGGCCGAGGCCGCCGACGTGCATGCCGAGCTGGCCCGGCGCCAGCCGGGCGAGGCGGCGCACTGGAACAACCTCGGCAACGCGCTGCGCGAGCTGCGCCGCATCGACGAGGCGAGGGCGGCGTACCGGCGCGCCTGTGCGCTGGAACCGCGCGATCCGCTCACGCACCACAACCTCGGCCTGCTGGCGATGGACGAAGGCGACTACGCCGCCGCGCGCGAGCATCTGCTGGATGCGCACGAACTGGATCCATCGGCGCCGCTGACGCGATTGCACGCGGCGATGGCCTGCCACGAGTGCGGCGATTTCCAGCGCGAGCAGCGGTTGCTCGCGTCGTGGCGCCAGTGGCCGCCGCTGGATGCGGACGGCACGCAGGACCTGGCGTGGCTGCTGGCGCAGGACGGCCGCACCGACGAGGCCGATGCCCTGTTGCGCGACTGCATCGCACGGTCGCCCGATCCGACCCGGGCGTGGGCGCGCCGGGTGATGGTGATGGAGCGCGCCAATCGCCTGGACGATGCGCGCGCCGCCGCGGCGCGCCTGCCTGCCGCGCAGGCCGTCGCCGATGCCGGCGTGCGGCAGGACGTGCTCAACGCCCGGGCCGTGCTGGCGATGCGCGAAGGCGAGTGGGCCCAGGCCAGCCAGGCCCTGGAAACCCTGCTGGCCGAGCCCGGCGACAAGCGCAAGCGCAGCAACCTCTACTTCGCGCTGGCGCGCTGCTACGACCGGCTCGGGCAGCCGGACGAGGCGATGCGCGCCTGCGCCGAGGCCCACGCCGCGCAGCTGGCCGGCATCGCGCCGCTGGTGCCGGAAGCGATGAAGCGCAGCGATGCGCCGCTGCCGGTCGCGCGCCAGCGCTGGTCGCCGCAGCGCCATGCCGCCGCGCGCCCGGTGGCGGGGCCGGCGATGGCCGATTCGCCGGTCTTCGTGGTCGGCTTCCCGCGCTCGGGCACCACGCTGCTGGAGCAGATGCTGGATGCGCATCCGGCGCTGTGCTCGATGGACGAGCGGCCGTTCCTGCAGGAGCTGGCGGAGCGGCTGGAACGCGAGGGCCTGGCCTGGCCCGACGGCCTGGGCGAGCTGGACGATGCCGCCTGCGAGGCGCTGCGCGGCGAGTACTGGCGACGGGTGCGCGAGGTGGCCTCGCCGATGCCGGGCCAGCGCCTGGTCGACAAGAACCCGCTGAACCTGCTGCGCCTGCCGCTGATCCATCGCCTGTTCCCGCAGGCGCGGGTGATCCTCGCGCTGCGCCATCCCTGCGACGTGCTGCTCAGCTGCTACATGCAGGCGTTCCGTTCCCCCGCGTTCGCGATGCTGTGTTCGGACCTGGACCGGTTGGCGCGCGGCTACGCCGACGCGATGGACCATTGGCTGCACCATGCGCGCCTGCTCGCGCCGATCGCGATGGAAAGCCGCTACGAGGACCTGGTGGACGACGTCGCAGGGCAGGTCGGCAAGCTGGGAACCTTCCTGGAGCTGGAACAGCCCGAGCGCCTGCTCGAATTCCAGCGCCATGCGCGCGGCAAGGGGTTCATCAGCACGCCCAGCTACGCGCAGGTGGTCGAAGGCATCAACCGGCGCGGGTTGGACCGCTGGCATCCCTACCGGCGCCATTTCGAACCGGTGTTGCCGGTGTTGCGGCCCTACCTGGAGCGGTGGGGCTACGGCGGTTGATGCAGCCGGCGAGGGAGGGAAGGTGGGCAGCAGCAGTTATCGAGGCGCTCGCTGGCTCATTAGTGTAAATGAATCGCGGATAACGGCTTCGCAATGCGCATGCGCACCAAAGCGATGCGCAACGCTTGGTCCTTGCACCCGATAGGCACGTGAATGGGCATTTTCACCCCGTTTTGGTGCCCAAGATCAACCCCGGCGGCCCCCTCTTGACATTGAATGTCAGAGTGGACACAAACTGGCATCTTAACGACACGCAAACATTTGGCTCGTCTTATAAAAATTTAACCAAGTGTGCACATCCCCGGTCATATGGCGGTGGTCGCACGCGACCCTACACCTGCCCGCCCCTGGGCGCCACGAGCCGGAACCTGCTTTCCGCAACTCGTGCTTTCTTCCATCGAGGCCGTTGCAATGCCCGCAAGAACCAGCAAGCTCGCCCACGCCGTCCGCCTCGCGCTGCCGCTCGGCCTGGCGCTCGCGCCCGTCGCGCTGTATGCACAGACCCCTGACACCTCCAATGACAAGACGCCGACCAGCCTCGATACCGTCACCGTGACCGGTTCGCTGGTCCGCCGCGTCGATGTCGAGACCGCCAGCCCGGTGGCCGTGGTCGATCGCCAGCAGATCCAGCAGAGCGGCAAGCAAACGCTGGGCGACCTGCTGCAGTCGCTGCCGGGCATCGCCGGCGCGGCCACCAACCCGCAGGTCAACAACGGCGGCGGCGACGGCGCCTCGACGATCTCGCTGCGCGGCCTGGGCGAACAGCGCACGCTGCTGCTGATCGACGGCCACCGCATCCTCAACAACGACGTCAACTCGATCCCCGCCAACATGATCGAGCGCGTGGAGGTGATGAAGGTGGGCGCGTCGGCCGTGTACGGCTCCGACGCGATCGGCGGCGTGGTCAACTTCATCCTGCGCAAGAACTTCGAGGGCGGCGAAGTCACCGCCAACTACGGCCAGGCCAGCGCCGGCGACGGCGCGCGCCATGGCGGCACCTTCACCTTCGGCAAGACCTGGGACCGCGGCAACGTCGTGGTCGGCCTCGACTACAACAAGCAGAACGAAGTGTCGTCGGCGAACCGCGACTACTCCAAGTACGCGATGTACCTGTCCAGCGGCAGCGCCTACAAGGGCGGATCGAGCCGCACGCCGACCGGCTACTACAAGCTGCCGTCGAGCGTGCTGGCCGCCAACGGCTGCAGCGCCAACGGCGCGATGACCGGCGACGGAAGCGGCGGCTACAAGTGCTACTCCTCCTCCGACGCCTACAATTACCAGGCGGCGAACCTGCTTATGACGCCACAGGAGCGCGTGAGCGGCTTCGTGCTCGGCAGCTTCAACATCACCGACAACATGCAGGCGTACGTCAACGCCTACCACAACCACACGATGGCGCACTTCGCGATCGCGCCGTTGCCGTTCGACGCGCAGAGCGACGGCATCACCATCGCAGCCGACAATCCGTACAACCCGTTCGGCGTCGAGTTCGGGCCGAACGGCTACGAGTACCGCAACCGCTTCATCTCGCTGGGCCAGCGCGAAGGCTTCTACGACACTAGCACCGACCAAGTCGTCGCCGGCCTGAAGGGCACCTTCGGCGACAGCAGCTGGGCCTGGGACGTCAACTACAACTACGGCCACTACAAGCAGAAGAGCTGGAGCCACGGCTACGTGGACTACGCCACGCTGCAGCAGGCGATCGACAACGGCGAGATCAACATCTTCGACCAGGAAGCCGCCTCGACCTGGCTGAACAGCCACGAGTCGATCCCGCGCTACTCCACCACCACGATCAAGCGCCAGTGGGAGGCGAGCGCCAACGGCAGCCTGTGGGATTTGCCGGCCGGCACGATGCAGTTGGCGGTGGGCGCGTTGTATCGCAAGGAGAGCCTGAACTACACGGTCTCGAGCAACGCGCTGATGAACGAGGACCTTACCTGCGCGATCTCATCTGAGGCCTGTTCCTCTCCGATGAGCGGCGGCTTCAACGTCAAGGAGGCCTACGCGCAGTTGTACGTCCCGCTGCTGGATCAGTCCTCGCCGGTCGGTGCGCTCAGCGCGACCGTGAGCGACCGCGTGTCCGATTACAGCAGCGTGGACAGCACCAACAACAGCGCCTCGTTCCAGCTCGAATGGCGCCCGATCCAGGATCTGATGGTGCGTGGCACGGTGTCGCAGGTGTTCCGCGCGCCGACCCTCAACGACATCTACGCGGGGCCGGGCGCGAACCAGCCGACCTTCACCGATCCGTGCATCGGCTATAGCGGCTCGGGCCACGAGAACGCCTGTGCCGGCGTACCGGTGGGCTGGGAAGGTTCGGGCCTGTCGCAGACCGACGCGGTCACCTCCGGCTCGCGCTACGTCGGCTACGACCTCAAGCCAGAAAAGGGCACCTCGTACGATTACGGCATCGTCTACAGCCCGGACTTCGTACCCGGGTTGTCGGTCAGCCTGGACTGGTGGAAAGTCAAGCTCAAGGACCTGATCCAGGAGATCTCCGCGCAGACCGTCGCAGACCTCTGCTACAACGACGAGAGCAGCCCGTACTGCAGCTACCTCCACCGCTACCCGTCGACCTCGGTCAGCGCCGGCAACATCGACTACATCGAGACTCCGGTGATCAATATCGGCAAGCTCGATACCCAGGGTATCGACTTCGGCGTGAACTATGCACTGCCCGAGACGCAGTGGGGCCGCTTCAACTTCGCCCTGGACAGCACCTACCTGCAGCGCTACGACATCGACACCGGTGACACGGTGATCCACATGGCGGGGCGGTACAACTCGGCTTACGGCAACTATGCCCGTTGGCGCGCGCGCGGCCAGATCGGCTGGAAGCTGGGTTCGTGGGATGCGACCTGGACCTCGCGCTGGATCGGCAAGATACAGGTCGGCAGCACAGACCTGTCGCAGAACATGTCCGCCGATGCCGTGGACAAGGGCGTGGTGCTGAACTACGGCAGCTACATGTACCACTCGTTCCAGGTGGGCTACGACATGACCGCAGCCAACCTGCGCTTCGACCTGGGCGTGGACAACCTGACCAACAAGCAGCCGCCGGTCATGTACCAGAACAACGTCCTGAACGCGAATACCGACGTGAGCACCTACGACACGATCGGCCGCTATTACTGGATGCGCGCGACCTACCGGTTCTGAGGACGGCCGTTTTCTGGAACGAAGCACCTAGACGGCGCGCCCTTGGGCGCGCCGTCTTCTTTCACGGAGACCGCATGAGCGCGACCGACCTCAAACACTACGTACGCTGCTACGACGGCGACCTGGAGCCGGCGTTCTGCGAGCAGCTGATCGCTTCGTTCCATGCGTCCTCGGGCTGGCACAGCCGCAATGGCATGGGCGCGCGCGCCGGGCTGGAGCAAAGCGCGTGGACCGAGTTGAACGTCTCCAGGTTGGCCGATCCGGCGTTCAAGGGCTTCTTCATCCAGCGCGTCCAGCAGGCGCTGGCGCGCTACAACCGCGATATCGGCCTGTCCGCCGAGGTGCCGTGGCGGCCGCGGCTGGCGGACCTGCGGATCAAGCAATACCGCGCGCAGGCGGGCGATGCGTTCCAGCCGCACTTCGATGCCTGCGACGAGGAGACCGGCCGTTACCTGGTGTTCCTCTGGTACCTCAACGACGTCGCCGAGGGCGGGCAGACCCGCTTCGTCGACCTGGACCTGGACATCGTTCCGCGCGCCGGGCGGCTGCTGGTGTTCCCGCCGTACTGGATGTACATGCACGCGGCGCTGCCGCCGCGCAGCGGCGACAAGTACATTCTTTCGACCTACCTGGAGTTCACCGCGCGGCCGGCACCACCGTGAGCCGGCATGCGCGGCCGGTAGCCGAAGGACGGCGAACGGCCGGAGGCGGCGATACGTACAATTTACGCCGCCGCCGCGCCGCGGGAATGGCGGCTTTACGCGGTGGTTTCCTATCGTGGCCGCTCCGCACCTTGGGGTGCATGCGAGTGTGACGACGATGTCGCTGTTGATCTTGCAGGGACCAGGCATTCCACCGGAGGGCCTGCCGCCCGTGCTGCCTTCCCGATGCGCCGGACATGGCATCGGGCGCGTGTCGTGCGGGGACGTGGAGGCCATGGCCGCGGCGCTGCGTGCCGTGCCGGCGTCGGATGCGGCGCTGGTCCTCATCGAACCGGGCGAGTTGCAGGTGCCGCGGTCGGCGATACCGTCGCTGCGGCGCACGTTCGATGCGCTGCCGGTGCC
Organism: Xanthomonas boreopolis; assembly: GCA_014654535.1. GTDB lineage: Bacteria > Pseudomonadota > Gammaproteobacteria > Xanthomonadales > Xanthomonadaceae > Pseudomonas_S > Pseudomonas_S boreopolis. The sequence goes on along the minus strand of BNBA01000013.1, from coordinate 98,927 downwards.
CTATATCGAGCTGCACGCCGATGGCGGCGCGGAGCTGGAGGCGTGGCTGCATCCGCAGCACGGCCCGATGGCGGTGGTGGTCACGCCGCACGACCGTGCGCGCGGCTATGCGATGTCGCTGGGCATCGCAGCGCGCCGGTTGGCGTCGATCGAAGATGCAGAAGGAGCGGACCGGTCATGTCCATCCTGATCGTGCGCGGCCCGGCGGGACAGGGCGCCCGTGGACCCGTGCCGCTGCCACGCGGATTGCTGGGCCAGCTGGTGGCGAGCGTGGGCGAGGCGGGGCATGCGCTGTCGGTACGCGCCTGCGGCGACGAGCGGGAATTGCTCGATGCCTTGCGCCTGGCGCACCCGAGCGGCAGGCATGCGCTGATCCTGGATGCCGGCGCCGCCGCGGGCAGCGCCCGCCTGGCGCGCGTGCTCGCCTCGCTGCAGCTGCCGCGCGTGGACGTGGACGTGCGGGCGGCCCGCACGGCCGGCTTCGCTGACGACGCGAAGCATGGCTGCCTGGCGCGGGTACGGGGCTATGGCATGCAGGGCTACATGCTTGCCGCGTACATCCTGCTCGAGCACCTGGGCTGCAGCGGATGGAGCGAGAGCGTCCACGTCGGGACCTGACCATGGAACGCCATTACTTCGCCGATTTCGAGGCCTATTCCGGCGGCCGTCCGGTGCTGTGGGGCCAGGTGACCTACAGCATGCACGCGGAGCGCGACGAGGACATCGACCCGCAGGCGTTGATCGAGGCGCTGCGGGCGCGCGCCGCGCAGGCCCATGGCATCGAGCCCGGGCAGGTGCGGCTGTGCCATGTCGCGCGCCTGTGAGGCGATGGAGCCTCACAGGCGCGCGCCGGTGGCGCTACTGCTTGCGTGCGTCGTACGCGTACGGCCCGAAGGTGACGCCGATGAAGCCGCCGGCGGTGTCGGTGCTGAGCAGGCTCGCATCCAGGTCGCGGGCCAGCGGTTGCCAGTCGCCGCGGCCGCTCGCGTAGAACGCATCCAGGCGCGGGCCGTCCAGCTGGAAGCGCAGCCGCAGGGCCTGCTTCGCGTCGGCCAGGGCGATCCGGGCGACGGGCACGCCGGCCTGCGGTTGTTCCTTGCCCGCGCGCCGGTACAGCACCACGGCAGGTCCCTCGGCGTCGTCCACGCGCATCGCCGCGTAGAAGTGGGTCTCGTTCTGCAGCAGCGCCAGCCCGGCCTGCTCGCCGGCGGAGAGCTGCCGCGGATCGAGGGTGGCGTCGATCGTCGCCTTGTGGTGCTGCAGGCGGTGGCCGATGTAGGCCGGCTGGCCGCTGGCGTACTCGCCCAGCGGCGTGGCCGAGGGCGTGATGCGCAAGCCCTGCTTGCCGGTGCCGTACCAGCGCTGCCGCGGCACGTTGATCGTCATCCACGGCAACGGCAATGCGCTGCCGGTGAAGCGCTCGGTCCAGCCGAACGGCCCGGTGGTCGGCTGCGCCGCCTTGCCGGCCGGCAGGTTCGGCCGCGTGGCGACCGCCGGTATGCGCTCGCCGCGCGGCAGCACCACCGGCCAGTCGTCGTGCCATTGCATCGGCAGCAGGAAGGTCTCGCGGCCGAGGTTGTACTGGTTGCCGCGGTAGGGACGCGTGGCCAGGAACACGGCCCACCAGCTGCCGTCCTTCAGTTCGACGAACTGGGCGTGGCCGGCCGAGGTGATCGGGTCGGGCCGCGACGGATCGAGGTCGCGCTGGGTCAGCACGGGGTTGCCCGGGAACGGTTCGTACGGCCCGGTGACGGCGCGGCTGCGCCACACCATCTGCGCGTGCTGCTCGCCGGTGCCGCCCTCGGCGGCGGTCAGGTAGTACCAGCCGTTGCGGCGGAACAGGTGCGGGCCTTCGACGTGCTCCGGGTTGGTCGAAGGATCGGCGCCGGAGTCCACCAGCACGGTGCGCGGGCCGACCAGCGACATCGTCGCCACGTCGAACTGCTGCAGCCAGATCGCGCGGTGGCCGTCGTAGCGCATCTTGCCCTGGGGAATGCCGTTGTTGACCAGCCAGGCGCGGCCGTCGTCGTCGAAGAACAGCGAGGGGTCGATACCCTCGAACTTGAGCCAGTGCGGGTCCGACCAGGGGCCGGCGGGGTTCTTCGCGGTGATGACGAAGTTGCCGCGGTCGCAGTAGAAGCAGGTGTTGACGATGTAGAAGGTGCCGTCGTGGTGGCTGATCGAGGCGGCGAACAGGCCGCGCGAGAGTTCGTTGTGGCCGTAGTCGATCTGGCCGGGGCGGTCGATCGCGTTGCCGATCTGGGTCCAGTGCACCAGGTCGCGGCTATGGAACACCGGCAGGCCGGGGAAGTAGCCGAAGGTGGAGTTCACCAGGTAGAAGTCGTCGCCGACGCGGATGGCGGAGGGGTCGGGATAGAACCCGGCGACCACGGGGTTGCGGTACTGCGTGGCGGTCGGGACCGGTCCGCCGTCGTCGCCTCGGTAGGCGATCTCGGTGAACAGGGCTTCGGCGGATGCAGCGGGGATGGCGATGCTGCATAGCAGCGCCAGGATGAGGCGTTTCATGTCGGTTCCTTCCCGTTGGCCCCTCGGCGAGGGATGCGCCAAGCTTGTCAGGTGGCGCAGCCGAAGTCTGCGCATACCTCGATTGCGGGATGGCATAGGAGGCTTTTTCTCATCCTTTTACAGGGTGAGGATGCGCGGCTTGCAAGCCACTGGTTCGCGCATGTCTGAACGCTCGGCGCGCTGCGCTGGTTCGGGGCGCGAAGCGAGGTGTCCGAGGAGCGGGCGAGGGTACGGGCGAAGTCTCATATCTTTACTATCGTCAATCCTGCGAAGGTGGGAAGCGCTTTTCAGCAGCCGAACGGCTGATCATCCAGCGATCCTCTGCCATTCTTCCGATCTCCGATCTCCCATTACCGTCATTCCCGCGAAGGCGGGAGGCGCTTTTCAGCAGCCGAACGGCTGATCATCCAGGGACGTTGCTTTGTTTTGGCTTGGGGCCTTTGGCAATAAAGGCAGAAGCTTTCGCCTTTGGCGAGTTACTTTTCTTTGCTTGTGCACGCGCGCCGCAGGAGCGGCGCCGCACGGCGGAGCCGGCCCGAAGGGCGCGGCACAAGGATGTGCCGCGTAAAGAAAAGTAACCAAAAGAAGCGCTTCACAGCAGCCGAACGGCTGATCAAGCACACCCCGCCTGCGCGCCCGCAGCTGCGCTACGGGTTCGCGGAGCCGGCGGGATTTTTCGACGGGGCATCCTGCCCCGGCGAAAAACGACGCACATCCATGTGCGTCGCCCCTGCGGGGTTTTTCCCATCGTCTCCGCCGCTACGGAGGGGCCGCGCCACAGCGACGCTGGCAGGCCATACGAGGTTGGCGCGCCGCCGCGCGAGGAGGTGCTGTCCCATCCAGAGCAAAATCACGAACAGCAACAGCAACAGCAACAGCAACAGCAACAGCTGCAACAACAGCTAGGCCGACTTGTCCTTTGCGCACGCCACCGTTGCCGCGCGTGTGCGCCTGCGGCTATGGTCTGCGCTGGTTTTCAGGGGATTCCATGCCCATGCGCAATACGCTTTCCGCCTCGCTGGCCGTCGGGCTGGCGTTGTCCGCCCATGCACGTGCCGACGAGGGCATGTGGATGCCGTCGCAATTGCCGCAACTGGCCGATACGCTGCGCCAGGCCGGGTTCCAGGGCGATCCGGCCTCGCTCGCCGACGTGGTCCGCCCGCCGCTCAGCGCCGTGGTCAAGGTCGGCGGCGGTACCGGATCGTTCGTCTCGCCCGATGGCCTGCTGCTGACCAACCACCACGTGGCGATGGGCGTGATCCAGTACAACAGCACGCCGGAGCACGATTACATCGACAACGGCTTCATCGCCAAGGACCGTGGCGACGAACGTCCCGCGAATCCCGATTTCCGGGTGCTGGTCACGGTGGGGTTCGACAAGGTCACCGACGAGGTGCTCAAGGGCGCGCGCGGCAAGACCGGGCGGGCCTACTACGACGCGGTGGACGCGGCCAGCAAGCGCATCGTGGCCGACTGCGAGGCGTCCGGCGAGGTGCGCTGCAGCGTCGCCAACATGTACTACGGCACCGACTTCTACCGCATCCGCCAGCTGGAGCTGCGCGACGTGCGGCTGGTCTACGCGCCGCCGCGCGCGATCGGCAACTACGGCGACGAGATCGACAACTTCATGTGGCCGCGCCATAGCGGCGATTTCACCTTGCTGCGCGCCTACGTCGGCAAGGACGGCAAGCCGGCCGACTACAGCCCGGACAACGTGCCGTACCAGCCGCCGGCGCACCTGCAGATCTCGCGCGAAGGGCCCAGGGTCGGCGATTACGCGATGCTGGCCGGCTATCCCGGCATCACCTATCGCCATCGCACCGCCGCCGAGTTCGACGAGCAGGTCAACTGGACGCTGCCGCAGCGCGTGGCGGTGCTCGACCAGCTGATCGGGGTGATCGAGGCCGCGGGCAAGGGCGATGCCGAGGCCAGGACCCGCTACGCCTCGCAGCTGCAGTCGCTGAAGAACAACCGCAAGCGCGCCGCCGGCGAACTGGAAGGATTGCTGCGCAGCGATGCGGTGCGCCTGCGCGCGGAGGACGAACGCGGGATGCTGGCGGCGACCACCGGCCAGGATGCGCGCGACATCGCCGCGCTGCAGGCCTCGCTGGCCGAGGGTTCGGCGCTGCATGGCCGCGAGCTGTTGTTCGGCCTGTTCGGCAGCCAGACCCAGCTGATGCGTTCGGCCCTGCTGCTGGAGCGGCTGCGCGTGGAGTCGCTCAAGCCCGACGCGCAGCGCGAGGCCGGCTACCAGCAGCGCGACCAGGCCCTGATCGAGGGCGTGCTCAAGCAGGTCCAGCGCCGCTACGACCCGGCGGTGGAAAAGGCCTTGCTGACCGCGCTGCTCACCCGCTACCAGCAACTGCCCGACGCCCAGCGCGTGCCGGAGTTCGACGCCGCCTTCGGCCGCACGCCCGCGCAGCTGGCGCAGGCCTTGGACACGCTGTACGGGACCACCCGGCTCGGCACCGAGGGCGAGCGCCTGTCGCGGTTCGCGGCCGCTCGCGAGGGCAAGGCGCTGGCACCCGATCCGCTGATCGCGCTGGCCCAGCGGTTGATACCGGCGCAGCTGCGGCTGGAAGAAGGCCGCAAGGCGCGCGAGGGCGAGCAACTGCGCCTGCGGCCAGCCTACATGCGCGCGCTCGTCGCCTGGCGCGGCAAGCAGGGGCGGGCGGTCTATCCGGACGCCAACAGCACGCTGCGGGTGAGCTACGGCCGGGTCGAGCCGCTGGCGCCGCGCGACGCGGTCGCCTACGCGCCCGTGACCACCGTGGCCGGCATCGTCGAGAAGAGCACCGGCAAGGTGCCGTTCGATGCGCCCGGGCCGCTGCTGGACGCGATCGCCAGGGGCGACTTCGGCGACACCGCCGATCCGGCGCTGAAGACGCAGCCGGTGAACTTCCTCACCAACCTGGACACCACCGGCGGCAACTCCGGATCGCCGGTGCTCAACGCCAAGGGCGAGCTGATCGGCCTGAACTTCGACAGCAACTGGGAATCGGTGAGCGCGAGCTGGTGGTACGACCCGCGCTACAAGCGGGCGATCCACGTCGACATGCGCTACCTGCGCTGGCTGATGGCCAAGGTCTACCCGGCGCCGCGCTTGCTGGAGGAGATGGGCGTGGCCGGGGCGACGAACGCCGCACCGGCGCGCTGAGGCGCGTCTTCGCCGGGCCTGGCGCCTGCCGGGTCCGGCTCACTCCGGCAGCGCAAGGCACCACGCGGCCAGGTAAAGGCCGAGGCCGAAGACGAAATGGGCGGCCAGGCTCTTGGCGCGGTTCCGGAACGGGGCCGGCGTCCTGGCGGACGCGATCCCGGCGCCCATTGCGGGTTGCATGACCAGCCAGGGCGCGGCCACGGTGGCGATGCCCAGGGCGATGGCCGGCCCAAGGGTCGGCCGGTGCATCCAGCCGGCGCCTTCCAGGAGCACGAGCAGCGCGGCGAACGCGATGCCGACGATGTAGTGGACCGCCCAGCCGAGGGCGCGCTCGTGGCGGACCGGCGGCGCGTCCGCGATGGCGGCGTGGAAGAAGATGCCGCGCCGCCAGTGGCCCACCCAGCGTCCGATCAGGGCCATGGCCTGGGTCCTGGTGCCGAGCCGCTTCAGGCAGGCCAGCCAGAGATCCATGAAGGCGGTTGCGCCCAGGCCGACGAGTACGACGTGGACCGCTTGCTGCGCGAGGGTTGCCATGGTTGCGCCTGTGGGACGTTGACCGGCCGATCCGGCGGACGCATCGTAGAAGTTGAAGTCAACTTCAAGTCAACGGGTTCGCCATGGACATTTCCGAAGTCGCGAAGCGTTCGGGAATCGCCGCCTCCGCGCTGCGCTTCTACGAGAAGAAAGGCCTCATCCGGCCGACCAGCCGGCAGGGAGCGCGGCGCCAGTTCGCACCGGACGTGCTCGACCAACTCGCGCTGATCGCGTTGGGCCAGCTCGCCGGCTTCAGCCTGGACGAGATCGGCGCGATGCTTCCGCACCTGCCGGTGGCCGGGATCGACCGGCAAAAGCTCGCCGCGAAAGCCGACGAGATCGATGCGAGGGTCGAACGACTGCGCGCAATGAGCCGAGGCCTGCGCCATGCCGCGGCCTGCCGCGCGCCGAACCACGCGCAATGCCCCACGTTCCGCAAGCTGCTGAAGGCCGCCGCATCGGGCGCCCTCGGCGAACGCCGCACCCGCCGGGCACCGGCGGCCTGATCCGCGCGGGCTCCCGCGTTCACGCCGGCAGGGCCTTGCGCGCTCCCGGCGGTGCCTGGTCCAGCTTGGCGATCGCCTCGGCCACCACCTCCTGCGGCGACCGGGCGACGTCCACCGCGATCACGTCCGGCTCGTCCGCCGGGGGCTGCAATGCGTCGAATTGGCTGTCGAGCAGGGAGGACGGCATGAAGTGCCCGCCGCGCGCGGACAGGCGCGAGGCGATCACCCCGGCCGATCCGTGCAGGAACACGAAGCGCATCGGCACGCCGCAGCCGCGCAGCAGGTCGCGATGCTCGCGGCGCAACCCGGAGAAGGCCAGCACCGAGGACCGCCCGGCGTCGGCGAGCTGGCGCAGCCGTTCGCCCAGGCGGCGCACCCACGGCACGCGCTGCTCGTCGCTGAGCGGGGTGCCGCCGGCCATCTGCGCCTTGGCCTCGTCGCTGTGGAAGTCGTCGGCGTCGAGGAAATCGAAACCGTAGTGGCGGGCCAGGGCCGAGGCGACGGTGGACTTGCCGCTGCCGGAGACGCCCATCACCACGATGGCGCGGGCGGGGGAGAGCTGGGTCGGGTTCATCACGGGACGTTATACGTGCAAATCGATTCGACATGGTGCGGGCGCATGCGCCGTCGCTGGTGTAGCGTGTGCGTCCCCGAGGGAAACCGCCGTCCTGCGCCAGGGAGGATCGTATGCCGACAACGCCGCGTCCGGAACCCGCCGCCAAGCCGTTGCGGATGCGCGAGAAGGCCGGCTACGCGCTCGGCGACCTGGGGCTCAACTTTTATTGGGCCAACATCTCCGCCTTCCTGCTGATCTTCTACACCGACACGATGGGCCTGCCGGCCGCGGCGGTGGGCACGATGATGCTGGTCGCCAAGATCGGCGATGCCGTCAGCGACCCGCTGATGGGCATGCTCGCCGACCGCACGCGCACGCGCTGGGGGCGGTTCCGGCCCTGGCTGCTGTGGGGCGCGCTGCCGCTGGCGGCGACCGGCCTGCTGACCTATACGGTGCCCGACCTCGACCAGGGCGGCCGCCTGGTCTGGGCCTACGCCACCTTCTCGGCGATGATGCTGGCCTACACCGTGGTGAGCATCCCGTACTCGGCGCTGTCGGGCGTGATCACCGCCGACGGCCAGCAACGCACCACCCTGGTCAGCATGCGCTTCATCGCCGCCTTCGCCGGCACCACGCTGGTCAACTACGCGACGCTGGACCTGGTGCGCTGGCTGGGCGGCGGCGACGATGCGCAGGGCTGGCAACGCACGATGCTGCTGTACGGCGTGCTGGCCGCGGCGCTGTTCGCCACGGCCTTCGCGACCACGCGCGAGCGCATCGAACCGGTGTCGACGCAGCGCACGCCGCTGCGCCAGGACGTCTCTGACCTGATCGGCAACCGGCCCTGGCTGGTGCTGTTCGTGCTGGCGCTGGTCATCATGGTCACGATCGTGATGCGCGGCGGCGCCGGCGTGTACTACTTCAAGTACTACCTGGGGCGGCCGGAGCTGACCGGCTGGTTCCTCGGCAGCTACTCGGTGGCGCTGGCGCTCGGCGCCGCCTCGACGCCGTTGCTGACCCGCTGGCTGGACAAGCGCCGCCTGCTGATGCTGCTGATGGCGCTGGTCGGCGCGCTCAGCTGCGCGATGTACCTGCTGCCGCCCGACGCGATCGCGGCCGCGTTCGCGCTCAACATGCTGATCGGGTTCGCACTCGGGCCGAAGTCGCCGCTGGCGTTCTCGATGTACGCCGACACCGCCGACTACAACGAGTGGCGCACCGGCCGGCGCGCCACCGGCCTGAACTTCGCCGCGGCCACGTTCTCGCAGAAGCTGGGCGGCGCGCTGGCCTCGGCCGCGATCGCCTGGGTGCTGGCGGCGATGGGCTACGTCGCCAACCAGTCGCAGAGCGACGCCTCGCAGCACGGCATCGTGCTGCTGATGACGGTGATCCCCGGCCTGGTCGCGCTGCTGGCGGCGGCGACGATGCGCTTCTATCCCCTCGACGACGCGCGCCTGGCCGAGATCCAGCAGGCGTTGGCCGCGCGCCGGCACTCCCAGGAAACCCCTCCATGACCGAACTCGACGACCTGCTCGCCCCCAGTCCGGACGGCGAGCGCTACGTACTGCACAGCCCCACCGCGATGCCGCAGGCCGGCGCCTTCCTGTGGAACCGCCGGATGATGATCCAGGCGACCTGCCGCGGCTATGCGACCGCGCAGTTCATGCAGCCCGAGCCGGCCAAGTACGCGCACGCGCCGAACCTGGAGGCGCGCACCTTCATGCAGCCGGAGCAGCCGTACTTCGCGCACCATCCCGGACGCTTTTTCTACCTCAAGGACGAGGAAAGCGGCGCGCTGTACTCGGCGCCCTACGAGCCGGTGCGCGCGCGCCCGCAGCGCTTCGCGTTCTCGGCCGGCAAGCACGACATCGCCTGGGAGGTCGAGTACGACGGGATCGTGCTCGAGCTGCGCCTGGCGCTGCCGGCCGAGGATCCGCTCGAACTGTGGGAGTGCACGGTGCGCAACCGCTCCGGGCGAGCGCGCAGGCTGTCGCTGTACCCGTACTTCCCGGTCGGCTACATGTCGTGGATGAACCAGTCCGGCGAGTACCGGCCCGACCTGGGCGGCATCGTCTGCCGCAGCGTGGCGCCGTACCAGAAGGTGGCCGACTACTTCCGCCAGCGCGACTTCAAGGACTGCACCTTCCTGCTGCACGAGCAGCTGGCGCTGGCCTGGGAGGCGCGCCAGGACGCCTTCGAGGGCGAGGGCGGGCTGCATGCGCCCTCGGCCCTGCTCGGCGAGCGGCTCGGCGGCAGCGACGCCCGCTACGAAACGCCCACCGCCGTGTTGCAGTACCGGTTGGCGCTGGCCGACGGCGAGTCCGCCACGCAGCGCTTCCTGTTCGGCCCGGCGCGCGACGATGCGGAGATCGCCGCGCTGCGCGCGCGCTACCTGTCGGAGGAAGGCTTCGCCCACGCGCGGCGCGAACATGCCGCGCACCTGGAGGCCGGGCGCGGCTGCCTGCGCATCGAGACGCCGGACCCCGCGCTCGACAACCTGGTCAACCATTGGCTGCCGCGGCAGGTGTTCTACCACGGCGACGTCAACCGCCTGACCACCGACCCGCAGACCCGCAATTACCTGCAGGACCACATGGGCATGAGCTACCTGCGGCCGCAGGTGGCCCGGGCCGCGCTGCTGCACGCGCTGTCACAGCAGGAGCCCGGCGGCGCGATGCCCGACGGCATCCTGCTCGAGGAAGGCGCCGAGCTGAAATACATCAACCAGGTGCCGCACACCGACCACTGCGTGTGGCTGCCGATCTTCCTCGAGGCCTACCTCGGCGAGACCGGCGATGCCGGCGTGCTGGACGAGACCGTGGCCGATGCCGCGGGCGAACGCCGCAGCGTCGCCGAGCGCGTGGACGCGGCGATGCGCCACCTGCTGCAGGCGCGCGACGGGCGCGGCCTGAGCTACATCGCGCAGGGCGACTGGTGCGACCCGATGAACATGGTCGGCTGGCGCGGCACCGGCGTGTCCGGCTGGCTGACGCTGGCCACCGCGTACGCGCTGCGGCTGTGGTCGGGCCTGTGCGCACGGCACGGGCGCGCCGCCCAGGCGGAGGAGTTCGCCCGCGCGGCGGATGCGGTCAACGCCGACGCCAACCGCGAGCTGTGGGACGGCGATTGGTACGCGCGCGGCATCACCGACGACGGCGTGCGTTTCGGCGTGTCCGCCGATGCCGAGGGACGCATCTACCTGAACCCGCAGAGCTGGGCGATGCTGTCCGGCGCCGCCGATGCGGAGCGGTGCGCGCGCCTGCTCGCCGCGGTGGAGGCGCAGCTGCACACGCCGTACGGCCCGGTGATGCTGGCGCCGGCCTACACCGGCATGCGCGAGGACGTGGGCCGGCTGACCCAGAAGCATCCGGGCTCGGCCGAGAACGGCGCGGTCTACAACCATGCCGCGGCGTTCTACCTGCACGGCCTGTACCACGTCGGCGAGGCCGACCGCGCCTGGTCGGTGCTGCGCGCGATGATCCCCGGGCCATCGCGCGAGGACGTGCTGCAGCGCGGCCAGTTGCCGGTCTACCTGCCCAACTACTATCGCGGCGCCTGGCGCGAGTTCCCGCGCACCGCCGGTCGTTCCAGCCAGTTGTTCAATACCGGCACGGTGGCCTGGGTCTATCGCTGCGTGCTGGAGAGCCTGTTCGGCCTGCGCGGGGAAGGCGATGCGCTGGTGGTGGCGCCGCAGTTGCCTTCGCATTGGCAGTGGGCGCGGGCGGTGCGGGAGTTTCGGGGGGCGCGTTTCGAGGTCGAGTATCGGCGTGATGTGGCCTGTACGGAGGTGCGGGTGCGTGTGGATGGGGAGGATTGCCCGCGTGGGCGTATCGGGCCGGTTGTGCGGGGGGCGAGTTATCGGGTGGAGGTGGTGTTGCCGGTTGTGGTGGGAGTTGGGTGAGTGGGACAGGTCTGTTCTGGCGAAGCCTCGCCATCTTTACTACCGTCGTTCCCGCGAAGGCGGGAGGCGCTTTCCAGCAGCCGAACGGCTGATCATCCAGGGACTTTGCTTTGGCTTTTTGAGGCTGTTGGCAATCAGTAAAGGCCAAAGCTTTCGCCTTGCGGCGAGTTGCCTTTCTTTGCTTGTGCACGCGCGCTGCAGGAGCAGCGCCGCACGGCGAAGCCGGCCGAAGGGCGCGGCACAGGGATGTGCCGCGTAAAGAAACGTAACCCAAAGAAGCGCTTCACAGCAGCCGAACGGCTGATCAAGCACACCCGCCTGCGCGCCCGCAGCTTTGCTGCGGGTCCGCGGAGCCAATGAGATTTTCGGCCGCGACATCCTGCCGCGGCCGAAAACGGCGCACTCGTCCGCTATGCGGACGAGCCCGGGGCATTCCCCGCGCGGCGAATGCCCGCCCGCCGGGGCGAAGCAGTGCTTCGCCTTTTCCGGCGAGCCCATGTGCGCCGCCCTTCGGGTGTTTCCCATTGTCTCCGCCGCTTCGGAGGGGCCGCGCCGCAGTGATATTCGTAGGCCATGGAGGTGGGCGCGCCGCCGCGCGAGGAAGCGTTACCCAGCCCAAAGCAAGACCGCGAGCAACAGCAACAACTGCAATTGCACTCTCAATCGAAGCGGCAATCGCCACAGTTCCTCGGATCCTTCCGCCGTCGTCCCCGCGAAGGCGGGGACCCAGTGCCTTGGCTTTTCGCCGGCAAAGCCCTCTGGCTCCGGCTATGCGGGGACGCCAGACGAAGTAACCCCCGCAGAGCCCCCACGCGGGCGCAAGGTTCCCGAAGCCGGGCAAATCGTCGCCATCCGCGTCCCGGCCCAGGCCGCCCGAGGCTAAACTCGCCTCCTCGCGCAACGCCGGAGGGGCCTTGGTCTCGAGCTGGATCCTGCTGCTGGTATCGGTCGGCTACGCCGCGCTGCTGTTCGGCGTGGCGTGGTGGGGCGATCGCCGTCCGCTGTATCCGGACCGGCCGTGGCTGCGGCCGGCGGTCTACAGCCTGGCGCTGGCGGTGTACTGCTCGTCGTGGACCTTCTACGGCGCGGTCGGTACCGCGGTGCGCAACGGCATCGGCTACCTGCCGATCTACCTCGGCCCGCTGCTGCTGCTGATCTTCGGCTGGCGCATCATCGAACGGCTGGCGCTGATCGCGCGCAGCGAGAACACCGTTTCCATCGCCGACTTCATTTCCTCGCGCTATGGCCGGTCGCGCCGGCTCGCCGCGCTGGTGGCGGTGATCGCGCTGGTCGGCATCGTTCCGTACCTGGCGCTGCAGTACAAGGCGGTGGCGATGAGCCTGGAGGTGCTGACCGGGCAGGTCGGCACCGAGCGCGGCTTCTTCACCGACCCGGCGCTGTACGTGGCGCTGCTGATGGCGCTGTTCGCCACGCTGTTCGGCACCCGCCAGGTCGATGCCACCGAGCACCACCACGGCATGATGCTGGCGATCGCGCTGGAATCGGTGGTCAAGCTGGCGGCGATGCTGGCGGTCGGCCTGTTCGCCTGGATGTGGCTGGGCGACCACCAGCTGCACATCGTGGACTCGGCGCGCACGCTGTTCGACCACACCCCCTCGGTCGGGTTCATCTCGCAGACCGTGCTCAGCTTCTTCGCGATCATCTGCCTGCCGCGCCAGTTCCACGTCGCGGTGGTCGAATGCAGCGACGTCGGCGACATCCGCCGCGCGCGCTGGCTGTTCGGCATCTACCTGGTGCTGATCTCGGCGATGGTGGTGCCGATCGCCTCGGCCGGCATCGCCCTGTTCGGCGGCGACAGCCAGGTGGTGGACGATGCCATGGTGCTGGCGCTGCCGCTGGCCGAAGGCAGCACGCTGCTGGCCCTGGTCGCCTATGTCGGCGGATTCTCGGCCGCCACCGGCATGGTGATCGTCGCCTCGATCGCGCTCGCGACGATGGTCTCCAACGACCTGGTGATGCCGGTGCTGTTGCGCCGCGAAGGCGGCCGCGCCGCCGCCGCGGACCGCGTGCTGTGGATCCGCCGCCTGGCGATCCTGCTGCTGTCCCTGGTCGCCTACGCCTACTACCGCAGCTCCAGCGACGACAGCACGCTGGCGTCGTACGGGTTGATGGCGTTCGCCGCGGTGGCGCAGTTCGCGCCGGGCGTGATCGGCGGGCTTTACTGGCGCGGCGCCAGCCGCAAGGGCGTGGAAGCCGGCATGGTGCTGGGCTTCGCGACCTGGATGTACACGTTGCTGTTGCCGGCGATGACCCACGCCGGCGTGCTCGACCCCGCATGGTTGCAGCGGGGGCCGTTCGGCATCGCCTGGCTGCGCCCGCAGCAGCTGTTCGGCATGAGCGGCTGGGACCCGCTCGCGCACGGCACGTTCTGGTCGCTGTTGATCAACACCGGGGCGATGATGGTGGTCTCGGCGCGCTGGCGCCCCGGCGTGGACGAGCGCCTGCGCGCCGCGCCGTTCCTCGATCCTTACGCGCAGCGCCCGGTGGTGGCCGGCGACTGGCCCGGCCAGGTGCGCGTGGACGACCTGCTCGCTCTGGCCGAGCGCGTGGTCGGCGAGCGCCATGCGCACCGCGCGTTCGTCGAGCAGGCGCAGTTGCTGGGGCGCGAGCTGCAGTCCAGCGCCGCGGCCGATCGCGCCTGGGTGCAGTTCACCGAACGCCTGTTGGCCGCCTCGATCGGCGCGGCCTCGGCGCGGCTGGTGCTGACCAGCCTGTTGCGCGGCTCCGGCATGGAACTGGGCGAAGTGATGGCGGTGCTGGACGAGGCCGGGCAGGAACTGCGCTTCAACCGGGAGATCCTCTCGACCACGCTGGAGAACATCAGCGCGGGCGTCAGCGTGGTCGATCCGGAGATGCGCCTGACCGCCTGGAACCGCCGCTACCAGCAGCTGTTCGGCTATCCCGACGGCATGCTCTACGTCGGCCGCCCGGTGGCCGACCTGATCCGCTACAACGCCGAGCGCGGCGAACTGGGCGAGGGCGACGTCGAGGCGCAGATCAGCCGCCGCATCAACCACATGCGCGCCGGCACGCCGCACGTGTTCGAACGCACCCGCAGCGACGGCAAGGTGATCGAGATGCGCGGCCAGGCGCTGCCCGGCGGCGGCTACGTCACCAGCTACAACGACATCACCGACTACAAGCGCGCCGAGCAGGCCCTGCTGGAGGCCAACGAGACCCTGGAGCAGCGCGTGGCCGAGCGCTCGCGCGAGGCCGAGGTCGCGCAGCAATCCAAGACCCGGTTCCTGGCCGCGATCAGCCACGACGTGCTGCAGCCGCTCAATGCGGCGCGGCTGTTCGCCTCGGCGTTGCGCGACAGCCACCAGAACAACGAGGAACAGCGCCACCTGGCCGAGCGCGTGGACGCTTCGCTGCGCGCGGCCGAGGAACTGCTCGACGGCCTGCTCGACGTCTCGCGCCTGGATGCCGGCGGTCTGCGGCCGACGCTGGAGGTCTTCGATGCCGGCACGCTGTTGCAGGAGCTGGCCGCGCAGTACGCGCCGATCGCGGCCAGCCGCGGGCTGAAGCTGCACGTGCATCCGCGCGCGCTGTGGGTGCGCAGCGACCGCCGCCTGCTGCGCCGCGTGCTGCAGAACTTCATCGCCAACGCGTTGCGCTACACGCGCCAGGGCCGGATCGTGCTCGGCGCGCGCGGGCGCGGCGCGCAGGTGGAGCTGCAGGTCTGGGATACCGGTCCCGGCATCCCCGAACACCACATGCAGCAGATCTTCGACGAGTTCCACCGCTACCAGCAGCCGTTCGACTGGGGCGAGCAGGGCCTCGGGCTGGGATTGTCGATCTGCCAGCGCATCTCGCGGCTGCTCGAGCATGGGCTCAACGCGCGCAGCCAGGTCGGCCGCGGCAGCATGTTCTCGATCCTGCTGCCGCGGGTGGCGCCGGCCGTACGCGCCGCGGCGCCGCCGGCCGACCCGGTGCGCTCGGCCAGCAACGGCGACTCGCTGGCCGGCATGCGCGTGCTGTGCGTGGACAACGACCAGGAGATCCTCGACGGCATGCGCGCGCTGCTGGGCCGCTGGCAGGTGCAGGTCATCGCGGCCAGCACCGTCGACGACGCGCTGGAAAAGGTGCGCGCGCAGCCGGACGTGATGCTGGTCGACTACCACCTGCACGACCGCCTGGATGGCCTGGACACGCTGGACGCGCTCAACGCCGCCTCGCCGCGCCACATCCCGGGCGCGCTGCTGACCGCCGATGGCCGCGACGAGCTGAAGCAGCTGGCGCGCGAGCGGGGCTACCGGTTGTTGACCAAGCCGGTGAAGCCGGCCTCGCTGCGGGCGTTCCTGACGGCTTTCCACGATGTGTTGAAGGAGCGCGGCCCCTGATCGGGGGAGAGCCGGGCCATTGGCCGGATCCCGGGACCTGGAAAAGCGGCAGGCCTGCTCGGGATCGAGTGTCGTTGTGGGAGGGACTTCAGTCCCGACAGGGCTTTACCGGCCTTCCGCCGGGACTGAAGTCCCTCCCACAGAAAAGCAAGAGTTGCTCGCAAAGAAGCATCAGGCCGCTTGACAGCCGAACCCGGGCAAAGACGCTTTTCCCGAATCCCGAATCCCGAATCCCGAATCCCGAATCCCGAATCCCGAATCCCGAATCCCGAATCCCGGCACTACGCCACCCCGCTCAGGTGTTCGTACAGGATCGTGCTGCCCACGATCACCAGGATCGCGCCGCCGACGATCTCGGCGCGCTTGCCGACCAGGGCGCCGAGCGCGCGGCCGAGCATGATGCCGATCGTGACCATGGCCAGCGTGCACAGGCCGATGACGGTGGCGACCACGCCGATGTGCACGTCGAGGAACGCCAGGCTGACGCCGACCGCCATCGCGTCGATGCTGGTGGCGATGCCGGTGGTCGCCAGCGCCAGCAAGCCGTGGCGGCCATTGCCGGTTTCATCGTCGTCGTGGTCGGTGCGCAGGCCGGCGACGATCATGTGGATGCCGAGCGCGCCGAGCAGGCCGAACGCGATCCAGTGGTCGAACGATGCGACGTACTGGGAGGCGGCGCGGCCCAGCAGCCAGCCGAGCAGCGGCGTGATCGTTTCGATGAGGCCGAAGACGATGCCGGCGCGCAACGCGTCGCGCAGTTGCGGGCGCCGCATCGCCGCGCCCTTGCCGATCGCCGCGGCGAACGCGTCGGTCGACATGGCCAGGCCGATGAGCAGGATGGAGAAGAAAGACATGGGGGCAACGCGGTCGGGCGAAGCGGCAACGGCGCGCGTCCGCGCCCAACCGTCGTTGCGCACGCGTGCCGCTGGTCTCGCCAACCCGGATGGTTGCCCGCGCCACGGCGCATCGGCCGAGTGTGTTGACGCGGGCGCTTCCTGGTGCAGGAAGCAGGCTACTCCCCAGAAGGGACGCGCAGTCTAACCGCGCAATCGCCGGAAAAAACCGATTCGCCGAAACGCGAAGGTCGGTCTGATCTTCATAGCCTTGGCTATCGATACCGTTCGCGTGGGATGCGGGCGACTTCCAGAAGGCGCCTACGTTCAAGCGTCGTTGGAACGGATGCTCCTGCGGGAGGAACTCCGGTCCCGACAGATGGCCAGTAAAGTCCTGTCGGGACCGGAGTCCCTCCCACGATCGCCAGCGATGCAAGCGGTCGGTTGGTCGCTCGAGGACCGGATGACACGACGCCCGTGATTCCCGTGTTGCCAGGAAAGGTGTTCCCGATGCTCCGGGAATGGGCAATACGGACGCCTGCTTCAGGCGCGCGGCGGCGCGTAGCTGAGCGCGCGCGAGATCTCGGCGGCGGCGGCGCGCAGGGCGTCCAGCGCCGTGCGCGCGCCGACGCGCTCGGGGCGGCGTTCGATGAAGGGCACGGTCAGCGTGTAGGTGGCGCTGCCGTGCTGCAGGATCGGCGCGGTGAGGTCGACCACGCCGACCACGGCCTCGCTGGCCTGCATGGCGTAACCGGCCTCGTGCACCGCCCGTGCCGCCTGCACGAACGCCTCGCGGTCGTAGGGCACCGGGCCGGCATCCAGCATCGCCAGCCAGTGCGCCTGCACGTCCGGATGCTGGAACGCGAACAGCACCAACCCCGACGTGGAATGCGCCAGCGGCCGGCGATGGCCCGGCCGCACCACGAGGCCGAGGTCGCTGGGCACGTCCATCTGCGCGATCACCACGATCTGGTCCTCGGACGGGGCGACCAGGTGGCAGGGCTGGGCGATCTCGTCGGCCAGCCGCCGCATCACCGGCAGCGCCGCCTCGGTGACGTTCTGCACCTGCGGCTGCTGCATGCCGAGCATGAACAACCGGTTGGTCAGCACGTAGCTGCCCTCGCCGTCGCGGGTCAGGTAGCCGCGCTCCTCCAGTACCTGCAGCATCCGGAAGATCTCCCCGCGCGAGCGCCCGATGCCCTGCGCGATCTCGCCCATGGTCTGCGGCCGGCCGTGGCGCGCCAGCAGCTCCAGGATGTCCAGGCCCTTGTCGAGGGCGGGGGCACGGTACTTGGGAAGGGAAGGGTTGTTCATCCGCCAGGCAGGTCGTGGTTCGGGATAGCGTACAAGGATCGATGCGGCGGACCATGGGGTCCTCCGGCCGGATCCGATCTTCGTCTTCCGGGCCGCCTGCCGGAAGCATCCCCGGAAAGCGGAGGTGGAGCGTGGTCCGTTCGTCCACATATGAACGAACATTTTATATTTGCATGATGCGGCCGGCCGCATTACCCTCCGACCACATTCCAGCAGTGCCGCAGGCCTTGGGAGGGGCGGGCGCATGCATTACAGCGACAACGCCACGGTTGCGTCCGGCAACCTGGCCCGCACGGCCCTGGTGCCGTTGGTGCTGATCGTCAGCCTGTTCTTCTTCTGGGGCGTGGCGAACAACCTCAACGACATCCTGATCAAGCAGTTCAAGAAGGCCTTCGAACTGTCGGACCTGCAGGCCGGGCTGGTGCAGAGCGCGTTCTACCTGGGCTATTTCGTGTTCGCGATGCCCGCGGCGATGTTCATGCGCCGCTACAGCTACAAGGCGGCGGTGGTGCTCGGGCTGCTGCTGTACGCGGCCGGCGCGTTCCTGTTCTACCCGGCGGCGCAGGAGCATGCCTACGGCCTGTTCCTGCTGGCGCTGTTCGTGATCGCCAGCGGCCTGGCGTTCCTGGAGACCACCGCCAACCCGTTGGTGACCGTGCTCGGCCCGGCCGAAGGCGCGGCGCGGCGGTTGAACCTGGCGCAGGCGTTCAATCCGCTCGGCTCGATCACCGGCGTGCTGATCGGCCAGCACTTCATCTTCTCCGGGGTGGAGCACAGCGCGCAGGAGCTGGCGGCGATGGCGCCCGCCGCGCGCGAGGCCTACTTCGCCGCCGAGTCCGCGGCGGTGCAGGGGCCGTACCTGACGATCGGCATCGTGGTGGTGCTGTGGGCGGTGCTGATCGCCTGCGTGAAATTCCCGGCCACGCACGGCGAGGCCGGGGCGGCGGCCACCGGCCGCTCGCAGCTGGGCGCGCTGCTGCGCAACCGCCTGTTCGTGTTCGCGGTGGTGGCGCAGTTCTTCTACGTCGGCGCGCAGGTCGGCATCTGGAGCTACCTGATCCGCTACCTGCAGGACGCGGTGCCGGGCACGCCCGAGAAGACCGCGGCCGGCTTCCTGACCCTGTCGCTGGTGCTGTTCATGGCCGGGCGCTTCATCGGCACGGCGCTGCTGCGGCTGGTGCCGCCGGCGCGCCTGCTGGCCGCGTTCGCGGCGATCGACCTGGCGCTGTGCGCGGTGGCCATCGCGTTGCCGGGCTGGATCGGCCTGTACGCGCTGGTCGCCGCCAGCCTCTTCATGTCGGTGATGTTCCCGACCATCTTCGCGCTCGGCCTGGACGGGCTGGACGACGACCGTCGCAAGCTCGGTTCCTCGCTGCTGGTGATGGCGATCATCGGCGGCGCGCTGCTGACCGCGCTGATGGGCGGCGTCTCCGACCTGGCCGGCATCCACTGGGCCATCGCGGTGCCGGCGCTGTGCTTCGCGGTGATCCTCGCCTTCGCGCTGCGCGCGCGCCGCGCCGTGCCCGCCGCTTCCGGAGCCTGACGAATGCCGCGCCATTGCTACGTGCTGGACCTGTACGACGATCCGGCGTTGATCGCCGAGTACGAACGCTGGCATCGCGCCGACACGGTATGGCCGGAGATCGTCGCCTCGCTGTCCGGGGCCGGCATCCGCGAGCTGGAGATCTTCCGCAGCGGCGACCGGCTGGTGATGCTGATGGACGTGGACGAGGACTACTCGCCGGAGGCCAAGGCGAAGGCCGATGCGGCCAACCCGCGCGTGCAGGCCTGGGAAGAACTGATGTGGCGCTTCCAGAAGCCGTTGCCGGGTTCCGCGCCTGGGGAGAAGTGGCGCGAGGCTCTGCGGATCTTCGCGTTGAGCGAGGCGGTGGTGGTGCAGGGCGGCCGCGCGACGGCGTAAGCGCTGCGAGCAGCGCCTGCCATCGGGCCGAACTCGTTATTCCCGCTTTCGCGGGAGTGACGAGGGATGCTCCGAGGGGCTCAACCCTTCGCCAGATCCTCTACCCAGAAGCGCCCGTCCGGATACCGGAACTCGGCGATCGATGCCGCATGCATCTCGGCCGAGAACCCCGGCGCCTGCGGCGCCAGGTAGCGGCCGCGCTCGATCCGCACCGGATCGACGAAGTGCTGGTGCAGGTGGTCGACGAACTCGATCGCGCGGTCCTCCTTGCGCCCGGTGATCGCCACGAAATCGGCCATCGCCAGGTGCTGCACCAGCTCGCACAGGCCCACGCCGCCGGCATGCGGGAACACGCGCACGCCGAACTTGGCCGCCAGCAGCAGGATCGCCAGGTTCTCGTTGACGCCGCCCACGCGCGCGGCGTCGATCTGGATCAGGTCCACCGCGCCGGCCTGCAGCAGTTGCTTGAACACCACGCGGTTCTGGGTGTGCTCGCCGGTGGATACCGGCACCGGCGCGATGCCGCGGCGGATCGCGGCGTGGCCGAGCACGTCGTCCGGGCTGGTCGGCTCCTCGATCCAGGCGATGTCGAACCGGGCGAGCTGGCGCATCCACTCGATCGCCGGGCCGACGTCCCAGCGCTGGTTGGCGTCCACCGCCATCGCGACGTCCGGGCCGATCGCCTCGCGCGCCAACCGGCAGCGGCGGATGTCGTCCTCGACGCTGGCGCCCACCTTCAGCTTGATGGTGCGGAAGCCGTCGGCCACCGCTTCCTTCGCCAGCCGCACCAGCTTCTCGTCGGAGTAGCCCAGCCAGCCGGGCGAGGTGGTGTAGGCCGGGTAGCCCTGCTCGACCAGCGCGGCGATGCGCTCGGCCTTGTGCGGCTCGGAGGCGCGCAGCAGCGCCAGCGCTTCGTCGCGGGTGAGCGCGTCGGTGAGGTAGCGGAAGTCGATCGTGTCGACCAGCTGCTCCGGCGCGAGCTCGGCGATGTAGCGCCACAGCGGCTTGCCGGCCCGGCGCGCGGCCAGGTCCCAGGCAGCGTTGATCACCGCGCCGATCGCCATGTGCATCACGCCCTTTTCCGGGCCGAGCCAGCGCAGCTGCGAATCGTTGGTGAGCCGGCGCGCGAAGCCGCCGAGGTCGGCGACCACATCTTCCACGCGCAGGCCGACGACGTAGTCGGCCAGGGCCGCCACCGCGGCCGTCTGCACGTCGTTGCCGCGGCCGATGGTGAACACCAGGCCATGTCCGGCCAGTCCGTCGGCGGCGTCGGTGCGCAGCACCAGGTAGGCGGCGGAGTAGTCGGGATCGGGGTTCATCGCGTCCGAACCGTCCAGTTCGCGCGAGGTGGGGAAGCGGACGTCGTGGGTTTCGAGGGCGACGATGGTGTTCATGGGGATCCAGGTGGAGGGAGATGCTATTTCCTTCTCCCTGCGGGAGAGGGGCTTCAAGCGGCATTACGCCTCGCGCGGATGCGCGACCACGGCCTGGCGCTGCCGGCCCAGGCCCTGGATCTCCAGTTCCATCACGTCGCCCGGCTTGAGATAGACCGGTGGCTTCTGGCCCAGGCCGACGCCCGGCGGCGTGCCGGTGCTGATGACGTCACCCGGCATCAGCGTCATGTAGCGGCTGATGTGGCTGACCAGCTCGGCCACGCCGAACACCATCGTGCGGGAGCTGCCGTCCTGGTAGCGGTGGCCGTTGACCTCCAGCCACATCGACAGATCCTGCGGGTCGGGTATCTCGTCGGCGGTGACCAGCCACGGGCCGATCGGGCCGAAGGTGTCGGCGCTCTTGCCCTTGACCCATTGCCCGCCGTGCTCGAGCTGGAACTCGCGCTCGGACAAATCGTTGACCACCACGTAGCCGGCGACGTGCTTCATCGCCTCCTCCAGCGGCACGTCGCGCGCGACGTCGCCGATCACCACGCCCAGCTCGACCTCCCAGTCGGTCTTCTTCGAGCCGCGCGGGATCACCACGGTGTCGTTGGGCCCGCTGATCGCGGTGGTGGCCTTCATGAACAGCACCGGCATCTTCGGCACTTCCATGCCGGATTCGGCGGCGTGGTCGGCGTAGTTCAGGCCGACGCAGATGAACTTGCCGACGCGGCCGACCGCGGCGCCGTAGCGCACCTCGCCGTCCACCTTCGGCAGCGAGGCCGGGTCGAGCGCGCGCAGCCGCTGCAGGCCGCGGGCGGTCAGGTGCTCGCCGGCGATGTCGTCGATGATGCCCGACAGGTCGCGGATGCGGCCCTCGCCGTCGAGCAGGCCGGGGCGTTCCTGGCCGGGTGCGCCGTAGCGTACGAGTTTCATGGGGTTCCTCTTCCTGGGGCGGGATCAGTTGGACCAGCCGCCGTCGATGACGTGGGTCTGGCCGGTGGTGAAGGACGATTCGTCGGAGGCCAGGTAGACGACCAGCTGCGCGATCTCGCGCGGGTCGCCGAGCCGGCCCATCGGCTGGCGGTCGGTGAAGCTCTTCCACACCGCCTGCTCGTCGCCGCCGAGCGCGGCCACGCGCTGCGCCAGCGACGGCGTCTTCACCGTGCCCGGGCAGATCGCGTTGCAGCGGATGCCGCGCGCGACGTAGTCGGCGGCGATCGCCTTGCTCAGGCCGATCACCGCGGCCTTGGTGGCGCCATAGGCGAAGCGGTTGGGCACGCCCTTGATGCTGGAGGCGACCGAGGACATGTTGACGATGCTGCCGCGGCCTCGCGCCAGCATGCCCGGCAGCACCGCGCGGCAGGTGTGGTACATCGCGTCGACGTTGATCGCGAACGAGCGCCGCCAGGCCTCGGCATCGCAGTCCAGGATGCTGCCCTGGTGCACGTAGCCGGCGCAGTTGAACAGCACGTCGAACGGGCCCTGCGCCTCGACCAGCGCCGCGATCGCGGCCGGATCGGTGACGTCCAGCGCCTGCACGGCGATCGCCGGATGCTCGGCGGCCAGCGCATCGAGCGCGGCGGCGTCGACGTCGGTGGCCAGCACCAGCGCGCCCTCGCGCGCGCAGGCCAGCGCGCTCTCGCGGCCGATCCCGGCGCCGGCGGCGGTGATCAGGCAACGCTTGCCTTGCAGACGGTTCATCGGAGACCTCGTGGGAAGTGGAGAAAAGACCCCGCGCATGGACGCGCGGGGCTATTGCGAAGGGCTCGCAGAAACAGGGACCCCGCACAGGGACGTGCGGCGCCTTTGCGAGGGACTCGCAGAAACAGCGACCCCGCACAGGGACGTGCGGCGCCTTTGCGAGGGACTCGCAGAAACAGCGACCCCGCACAGGGATGTGCGGAGCTTGTGCGAGGGACTCGCAAGAAAGACCTCATGCTGGCGCCCCGGGCGGCAGCCGGTAGAACGCCGCGGCGTTGCCGGCGAACACCGCCGCTTCGTGGCCCGGCGCATGGCGCTCCAGCAGCGCCCGCGCGATCGCCAGCCAGCGCGCATAGTCCGCGCGCAGCGTCAGTACCGGCCAGTCGCTGCCCCACAGCACGCGCCGCGGGCCGAACTGCGCGAACAGGTGCGCGACATGGCGGTCCAGGGTATCGGCGTCGGCGCCGGGCGCGGCTTCGGTGAGCAGGCCGGAGAGCTTGCAGTGCACGTTCGGATGCCGCGCCAGCGCGGCCAGCGCCGCCGCCCAGGCATCGAACTCGCCGGCGGCGATGTCCGGCTTGGCGGCATGGTCGATCACCACGCGCAGCTGCGGATGGCGTCGCAGCCGCGCTTCCAGCGCCGGGACATGGACGCTGCGGACCAGCGCGTCGAAGGCGAGGTCGTGCGCGACCAGCGCATCGAAGGCCGGATCCAGCGCCGGCCGCGCCAGCCAAGCGGGATCGGCGAGGTCCTGCACCATCGGCCGCAGGCCCTTGAGCAGCCCGCCGCCGTCGGCACGCAGCGCGGCGATGCGGGCCGGCGCGTCGGTCGCTTCGAAATCCGTCCAGCCCACCACGCCGGCGATGCGCGGCTCGGACTTCGCCAGCGCGAACAGATGGCGCGTCTCGGCCTCGGTGGCCGCCGCTTGCACCACCACGACCCGGTCCACCCCGGCCGCCTCCAGCGCGGCGCCCGCGTGTTCCGGCAGGAAGTCGCGATACAGCGGCGCCAACGCCGGCGTCAGCCAGTCGTAGTCGCCGCGCGACAGCTGCCAGAAATGCAGGTGGGCATCGACGCGCTTCATGGCGTGGGCAGGTCGTCCTCGAGCAGGCCCTGCGCGCGCAGGTCGCGCCACAGGTCGGCGGGCAGCGACGCGCGCAGGCGCGCCACGGCGATCTCCACTTCCCGTTGCGTGCGCAGGCCGGCCACGACCGTGGCCACGGCCGGGTGCGCCAGCGGGAACTGCAGCGCCGCCGCGCCGGTATCCACGCCGTGCGCGGCGCAGGCCGCGTACAGCCGCCGCGCATGCGCCAGCGTGCCCGCATCGGCGGGCGCGTAGTCGTAGGTGCTGCCGGGGCCGCGCGGATCGCCTAGCAAGCCCGAGTTGTAGGGGCCGGCGACCAGCAGCGAGAGGCCGCGGCGTTGCGCCTCCTCCAGCAACGCGCGCGCACCCTGCTGTTCGAGCAGGGTGTAGCGGCCGGCGAGCATGACGCAGTCCAGGGCGAACTCGGCCAGCACTTCCAGCGCCACGTCCTGCTCGTTGACGCCCAGCCCGATCGCGCCGCAGGCGCCCTGCGCCTTCAGCTCGGCCATCGCCGGCAACGCCTCGTCCAGGGCCTGGCGCAGCACGCCGGCATGGCGCTCGCCGTGGGTGAGCCGGCCGATGTCGTGCAGCAGCAGGATGTCGATGCGATCGGTGCCCAGGCGCTGCAGGCTGCCCTCGAACGCGCGCAGCACGCCGTCGCGGCTGTAGTCGAACTCGGCGCGCCAACCGGCCACCGCGAAGCCGTCGCGCCCGGCAGGCGCGCCTGGGTCCTCGATCACGCGGCGGCCGACCTTGGTCGAGAGCGTGTAGCCCGCGCGCGGCAGCCCGGCCAGGGCGCGGCCCAGCCGAGCTTCGCTCAGGCCGTAGCCGTAGTAGGGCGCGCTGTCGAAATGGCGGATGCCGCCGGCATGCGCGTCGCGCACCGCGGCGAGCGCGTCGTCCTCGTCCACCTCGCTGTAGAGGTTGCCGATCGGCGCAGCGCCGAAGCCCAGCGGAGACACCCGCACCGAAGTCGCGCCGATCCGGCGCGTGGCGTCCGCGGCCGGGGCGGATACCTGCGATGGAAGCGCGGGCGCGCTGTCGTGCATTGGAGAACCCCGCAGGACCGGTTGGTCGGTTATGTTCGTATATGAATATACGAGTCACTGGTAAAAATCATGTTGCGATGCAGCGCGGCCAATCCGGCGCGCTGGCCGTCGCATCCGCGTCATCCAATCGACATGGCCCGGTGGTGTGATGGCGCCATCGCGCGCGGTCCATCGGTCCTTGCGCGCGCCGTGCCGCCGGTTCGGGCGGCATCCGCCGCGGTCGCTCCTGAAAGCCCCGGCATCCGGGCTAAAGAATCCACTTCCAGCGTCGATATCGGGTGCGTATTTCTGCTCCGGTCTCCCCCATGACGCTCTCGATGGATATCGCCCGCAAGCTCCGCTTCAGCCTGGTCGCCTTGGTGCTGGGCCTGAGCCTGATCGGTTTCGCCTACTGGCGCGTCGGCGCCGGCATCGCCGCCGGCGACGCGCGCGTGGAGCGCTTCCAGCAGGAAGACGCGCGTACCCAGCGCGTGGCCGAGGCCTTCGCCGAGGCGCGCCGGCTGCAGTCGGAGTATGCGCTTTCGTTCTCGGAAGACAGTGGCGCCCGCTTCCGCGCGGCGCTGGAGGCGCTCGAACGCGCCGCCGCCGCGCTGCCGATCGCGGCGAAGAAGCCCGATCCGCTGCGCGCGGCGCTGAAGGACTACACCGACTCGGGCCGCTCGCTGGACGCGCGCGTCGCCGAACTGGGCCACACCGCCGACGACGGCCTGCAAGGCCAGTTGCGCGATGCCGTGCATGGCGTGGAGGACCTGCTCGCGCGATACGACAACCCGCGGCTGCAGGCCTCGATGCTGACGATGCGCCGGTACGAGAAGGACTTCGTCCTGCGCCGCGAGCAGGCGTTCGCCGACCGGTTCGGCGAACAGGGCATGGCGTTCGAGCTGCTGCTGCAGAAGGCCCGCATCCCGGACGCGCGCAAGAACGAGATCCGCGCGCTGATGCAGCAGTACCAGGAGCGCTTCACCGCCTATGCCGCCTCCCGTTTCGGCATGGACAGCGAGTCGCAGGCGCTGGACGACATCGCCGCGCGCGTGCAGCCGGCGCTGGCCGCCCTGCGCGCGCAGCAGCAGGCGGCGCTGCGCGACGGCCGTGTCCGGCAGGCACGAGAACGCGCGCGCATGGACCTGGTGTTCGTCGCGACCCTGCTGGCGGTCGCGCTGGTGCTGGTCAGCATGCTGGTGCTGTTGCTGCGGGCGATCGTGCGGCCGCTGGCGGCGGCGGTGGACTTCGCCCGCGACGTCGCCGATGGACGCCTCGACGGCGCGCTCGCCGTGCGCGACCCGCGCGACGAGATCGGCCTGCTTTCGCGCACGCTGCTGCAGATGCAGGCGAGCCTGCGCGAGCGCATCGAGGCCGGGCGCGCGGTCGCCCGCGAGAACAGTCGCGTCCGCCATGCCCTCGATGCCGCGCAGGCGCCGGTGATGGTGGCCGACGGCGAGGGCACCATCGTCTATGCGAACGCCGCGCTGCAGGCGGCGTTCGCCGCGGCGGGCGTCGAATCGGAAGGGCGGATCGGCACGCACCTGGACCTGCTCGGCGAACAGGCCGCGGCCATCGCCCGGCGCGTGGCCGAAGAAGGCACCTCGTGCCAGGAGGAGATCGCGCTCGGCGATACCTGGTTCCTGTTGCGGATCAGCCCGGTGTTCGAGGACGCGGCGCTGATCGGCCTGGTGCTGGAATGGCAGGACCTTCGCCTGGAACGCATCATCGAAGGCGAGGTCTCCGCACTGGTCGCGCGCGCGGCGCAGGGCCATCTCGACCAGCGCATCGCCACCGCGGGCAAGAGCGGCTTCGTCGCGGTGCTGGCCGAGAGCATCAACCGCCTGCTGGGCAGCATGCAGGCGCGCCTGTTCGAGGTCACCCGGGTCATGGACGCGTTCGCGCGCGGCGACCTGCGCGAGCGCATGCGCGGCGAGCACCATGGCGTCTACGCGCAACTGCGCGACGGCCTCAACGCCGCGATCGGGCAGGTCAACGGCATGGTCACCGACATCCAGCATTCCGCGCAGGCCGTGCGCGCCTCGGCCGACGAGATGGCGAGCGGCACTTCCGACCTGTCCACCCGCACCGAACGCCAGGCCAGCGACCTGCAGGCGGCGATGGGCCTGATGGCGCACGTCTCGGCCGAGGTGGACGAGAACATCGGTCGCGCCCAGGCCAGCGCGACGATGGCGGCCGCCGCCAGCGATGCCGCGCGCCACGGCCGCGAAGTCGCCCGTTCGGCGGTGGACGGCATGGGCCGCCTGCGCGGCTCGTCGCGGCGCATCGGCGAGATCGTCGCCACCGTCGACGGCCTGGCGTTCCAGACCAACCTGCTTGCGCTCAACGCCGCGGTGGAGGCCGCGCGCGCCGGCACGCACGGCCGCGGCTTCGCGGTGGTCGCCGGCGAAGTCCGCAACCTGGCCCAGCGCTCGGCGCAGGCGGCGCAGGAGATCCGCAGGCTGATCGACGAATCCCTGCAGCAGGTCGAGGCCGGCGCCAGGCTGGTGGAATCCACCGGCGCCACCATGGAGGAGATCCTCGAAAAGGCTCAGCGCGTCGCCGAAGTGGTGGAGCAGATCCACCAGGCCTCCGGGCGGCAGGGCGCCGCGGTACGCGGCATCGACGAACGCCTGCGCCGCATGGGCCATGGCACCGAGCAGAACGCCGCTCTCGCCGAGGAGTCCTCGGCCGCCGCCCGCCACCTGCTCGAACAGGCCGACGCCCTGGCCGAGGCGGCCGCCAGCTTCGCGGTGGTGCAACCGCAGGAGGCCTCGGCGTTCCAGGCCGCGTGAGCGGCCGGATCGGCGTGTCGACGCGCGCCGCATTGCGCTGCTGCCCGCGGATCTCGTGGGAGGGACCTCAGTCCCGACGCCTTGCCGGTGACGCCTGTCGGGACTGAAGTCCCTCCCACAGTGCACACACAGGTGTTCCTTCCTGCGGCCGGCCTCAGTCTTCTTCCGGCGGCAGCACGATGCCGTCGGCGTCGATGGCGAGCTTGCCGGCCATCAGCACCGCCTGGGTGCGGTTGGTGACGCCGAGCTTGCGCAGGATCGCGGTCACGTGGGCCTTGATGGTCGCCTCGGACACGCCCAGGTCGTAGGCGATCTGCTTGTTCAGGCGGCCGGCGCCGAGCATCTGCAGTACGCGGAACTGCTGCGGGGTGAGTTCGCGCAGGCGTTGGCCGACCTCGCGTTCCTCGTGGTCGGTCGGCGGCAGGTTGCGCGCCTCGGCGGGGATCCAGCGCTCGCCTTCGAGCACGGTGGAGAGCGCCTGGCCGATGGTGTCCGAATCGGCCGACTTGGGGATGAAGCCGAACGCGCCGTGGTCGATCGCGCGGCGCATCACGGTCGGTTCCTCGCGCGCGGACACGACCACCACCGGCAACT
This sequence comes from Xanthomonas boreopolis, assembly GCA_014654535.1. Lineage (GTDB taxonomy): Bacteria > Pseudomonadota > Gammaproteobacteria > Xanthomonadales > Xanthomonadaceae > Pseudomonas_S > Pseudomonas_S boreopolis. The sequence continues at coordinate 70,734 of BNBA01000013.1, read as the reverse complement.
GCGGATGCAGCGCCCGCAGGTGCACCAGCGCGGAGAAGCCCTGCGCGCCGGGCATGTTGAGGTCCATCAGCAGCAGGTCGGCATCGGCGTGCGCATCGGCCAGGCTGTACAACGCATCGACGTTGTCGGCCTCGAACAATTGCACGCCGGGCATTACCCGCTGCACCGCGCCGCGCAGGGCTTCGCGGAACAGCGGATGGTCGTCGGCGATCAGCAGGGTGGGCATGGGGCGGGGATTCGGGATGGGGGGATTGGGGATTCGCAACAGCAATAGCGGAAAGCCGGGCCGGGCAAGGGAGCCGCTCTTGCGAATCCCCAATCTCGAATCCCCAATCCCGGCCGTTCAGCGCGCCAGCCGCTCGTTCACCAGCGAATCGACCACCGACGGGTCGGCCAGCGTGGAGATGTCGCCGAGCTGGTCCGGGGCGTTCTCGGCGATCTTGCGCAGGATGCGGCGCATGATCTTGCCCGAGCGGGTCTTGGGCAGGCCCGGCGCCCATTGCAGGTGGTCGGGCGAGGCGATCGGGCCGATCTCCTTTCGCACCCAGGCGATCAGTTCCTTGTGCAGCTCCTCGCTGGGTTGTTCGTCGGCGATGAGCGTGACATAGGCGTAGATGCCCTGGCCCTTGATGTCGTGCGGGAAGCCGACCACCGCGGCCTCGGCGACCTTGGGGTGCGACACCAGCGCGCTCTCGACCTCGGCGGTGCCGATGCGGTGGCCGGAGACGTTGATGACGTCGTCCACGCGGCCGGTGATCCAGTAGTAGCCGTCCTCGTCGCGGCGGCAGCCGTCGCCGGTGAAGTAGGTGCCGGGATAGGTGCGGAAATAGGTGTCGATGAAGCGCTGGTGGTCGCCGTACACGGTGCGCATCTGGCCCGGCCAGGAATCCAGCAGCACCAGGTTGCCTTCGGTGGCGCCTTCCAGGACCTGGCCGTTGGCGTCGACCAGCGCCGGGCGCACGCCGAAGAACGGCAGCGTGGCCGAGCCGGGCTTGAGGTCGGTGGCGCCGGGCAGCGGCGAGATCAGGATGCCGCCGGTCTCGGTCTGCCACCAGGTGTCCACCACCGGGCAGCGCGCGTCGCCGACCACCTCGTAGTACCAGCGCCACGCCTCGGGATTGATCGGCTCGCCGACGCTGCCGAGCAGGCGCAGCGAGGCGCGGGAGGTCTTCTTCACCGGTTCCTCGCCCTCGCGCATCAGCGCGCGAATCGCGGTCGGGGCGGTGTAGAAGATCGTGACCTTGTGCTTGTCGATCACGTTCCAGAAGCGCGAGACGTCCGGATAGTTCGGCACGCCCTCGAACATCAGCGCGGTGGCGCCGTTGGCGAGCGGGCCGTAGACGATGTAGCTGTGGCCGGTGACCCAGCCGACGTCGGCGGTGCACCAGTAGATGTCGTCCTCGCGGAGGTCGAAGACGGTCTCGTGGGTATAGCTGGCGAACAGCAGGTAGCCGGCGGTGGTGTGCAGCACGCCCTTCGGCTTGCCGGTCGAGCCGGAGGTGTACAGGATGAACAGCGGGTCTTCCGCGTTCATGCGCTCGGGCTCGCACTGCGCCGGCTGGCCGTCCACCACGTCGTGGAACCAGCGGTCGCGCGGGACCTGCATGTTCACCGCGCCGCCGGTATGGCGCACCACCAGCACGGTCTCGACCGAGTTGGTGCCGGGGATCTTCAGGGCCGCGTCGACGTTGGCCTTCAGCGGGATCTTCTTGCCGCCGCGCAGGCCCTCGTCGGCGGTGATGATCAGCTTGCTGCCGCAGTCGATCACGCGGTCGGCGATCGAGTTCGGGGCGAAGCCGCCGAACACCACCGAGTGGATCGCGCCGATGCGCGCGCAGGCCAGCATCGCCACCGCCGCGTCGGGGATCATCGGCAGGTAGATGGTGACGCGGTCGCCCTTGCCGACGCCCAGGCTGCGCAGCGCGTTGCCGAGCCGGCACACGCGCTCGTACAGCTCGCGGTAGGTGACGCGGTAGCTCGGCGCGTCCGGGCTGTCCGGCTCGAACAGCAGGGCGGTCTTGTCGCCGCGCTTGGCCAGCTGGCGGTCCAGGCAGTTCACCGAGGCGTTGAGCTCGCCGTCCTCGAACCACTTGATGCGGAAATCGTCCAGCTTGTAGCTGACGTTCTTGATCCTGGTCGGCTTGACGTACCAGTCCAGCCGCTCGGCGGCCTTGCCCCAGAAGGCATCCGGGTCCTCCACCGACTCGCGGTAGAGCTTGTCGTAATGCGCCTTGTCCACGCGCGCCTTGGCGGCGAAATCGGGCGGGACGGGATACAGATCAGCCATGACACCCTCACTAGCACTCAGCTTTATGGGAACCGGCGGCCGGTTGCGGCCGACTCAGGCGTTCAGTTTGCCGCATCGCCCCGGGGCCTGAGCGAAGAAGGCGTTAGACGATGGTCGTAAAGGCCGGTCCAAGGGCGATTGGTTCGACCAAAGGCGAATAGGCGCGGACCGGGACGGGCCGCACGCTCCGTCAAGCCGCGCCCCCGGCGCGGCGAGCCATTATTCGGGAGGGAGTAATGAACATCCGCATCGCGTCGCAGGCGCGCCGGCCGCTGGCCGTCGCGTTGTTGTTCGCTCTGGCTGCACCGGGGGCCGCATTCGCCGAGACGGCGAGGGAAAAGGCGCTGGAGGCGCGCGTGGCCGAACTGGAGCGCCAGGTGCAGCTGCTGCTGTCCGCGCAGCAGCAACAGCAAGGGCAGATCACGCAGGCCCAGAGCCAGATCACCGAGGTCAAGGCCGCGCAGGCCGCCCAGCCCGCCACGCCGGCGGTGCCGGCCGGCAAGCAGCCGATCCAGGTGACCACGATCACGCCCGGGGCCGCGCCCGGCACCACGTTCAAGGTCGGCGGCTTCATCAAGGCCGACTTCCTGACCACCCGCACCGGCGACGGCCAGCTGGCCGACGACGCCACCGGCCGCGCGCTGTACCTGCCGGGCCAGACCCCGGTCGGCGGCAGGTCCTCGGGCACCGACTACAATGCGCACGCCAAGTTCTCGCGCATCAACTTCGGCGTGGACAGCGTGACCGAGGGCGGCAACAAGGCCGGAGCGCTGGTCGAGCTGGACTTCTTCGGCAATTCGCTGGGCAACCAGACCGCCACCAACACCTACGGCGCGACCTTGCGCCACGCCTACATGTACTGGAACAACTGGCTGGCCGGCCAGACCTGGTCCAACTTCATGGACCCGGCCTCGCTGCCGGAAGCGGCCGACTTCATCGGCCCCACCGACGGCGTGATCTTCGTGCGGCAGGCGCAGGTCCGCTACACCAAGGGCGGTTTCAGCATCGCGCTGGAGAACCCGGAGACCACGCTGATCGGCGGCTCCAGCTCCGACCGCGGCGCGCTGCCCGACCTGACCCTGCGCTACGGCTGGAAGGGCGACTGGGGCACGTTCGGCATCGGCGGCCTGGTGCGCCAGCTCAAGGTCGACAACAACACGACCGGCGCCGACGACAGCAAGATCGCCGGCGGCCTGACCCTGGGCGGCAAGTGGGTGGCCGGGGACAGCGACAGCCTGGTCTACCAGCTGACCGGCGGCGAGGGCATCGCCCGCTACATCGGCCTGGGCATCACCCAGGACGCGGTCTACGACGCGGCCGACCGCAGCCTGGATTCGACCGGGGTTCTGGCCGGCTTCGTCGGCTGGCGGCACCAGTTCACGCCCAAGCTGCGCACCAACCTGATCTATGCGCGCAGCGACTACGACAACGACGTCGCCCTGACCGGCACCGGCGTGACCAAGAGCGTGCAGAGCATCCGCGGCAACATCTTCTACTCGCCCCTGCCCAAGGTCGACGTCGGCGCCGAGCTGATGTACGGCAAGCGCGAGATCGAGAGCGGGGCCAAGGGCGACATCACCCGGTTGCAGTTCACTACCAAGTACAGCTTCTGAGGTTCCCGGCGGCGGCGCGGCGCAGCGCCGCCGCCACGACCTTCGCGACTTCCACAATTCGCTAGATAACGCTTCGGAGGGGAAGCTCCCATGTCCAGCACTACCGCCAATACCGGCCAGCCGGCCGTGCTTACCCAGGGTCACAAGAAGGTGATCTTCGCCTCGTCCCTGGGCACCGTCTTCGAGTGGTACGACTTCTACCTGTACGGATCGCTCGCGGCGATCATCGCCAAGCAGTTCTTCAGCGGCGTCAACGAGACCACCGGCTTCATCTTCGCGCTGCTGGCCTTTGCCGCCGGCTTCGCGGTGCGTCCGTTCGGCGCGGCGTTCTTCGGCAGCCTCGGCGACCGCATCGGCCGCAAGTACACCTTCCTGGTCACCATCCTGCTGATGGGCATGTCGACCTTCATCGTCGGCATCCTGCCCAACTACGCCAGCATCGGCATCGCCGCGCCGATCATCCTGATCGTGCTGCGCCTGGCGCAGGGCCTGGCGCTGGGCGGCGAGTACGGCGGCGCGGCCACCTACGTGGCCGAGCACGCCCCGCACGGCAAGCGCGGCCTGTACACCAGCTTCATCCAGACCACCGCCACGCTCGGCCTGTTCCTGTCGCTGCTGGTGATCCTGGGCACGCGCATGTGGCTGGGCACCGAGGCCTTCGAGGCCTGGGGCTGGCGCATCCCGTTCCTGGTGTCGATCGTGCTGCTGGGCGTGTCGGTGTGGATCCGCCTGCAGCTGAGCGAGTCGCCGCTGTTCCAGCAGATGAAGTCCGAGGGCAAGGGCTCCAAGACGCCGTTCCGCGACAGCATCAAGGGCGGCAACCTGGGCATGATGCTGCTGGTCCTGCTCGGCGCCACCGCCGGCCAGGCCGTGGTGTGGTATGGCGGCCAGTTCTACTCGCTGTTCTTCCTCACCCAGACGCTCAAGGTCGACGGCACCACCGCCAACCTGCTCATCGCCGCGGCGTTGGCGCTGGCCACCCCGTTCTTCGTGGTGTTCGGCTGGCTCTCGGACAAGATCGGCCGCAAGAAGATCATCTTGGCCGGCTGCCTGCTGGCCGCGGTCACCTACATGCCGATCTTCAAGGGCCTGACCCACTTCGCCAACCCGGCGATCGAGGAAGCCCGCGCGCAGTCGCCGGCCCTGGTCATCGCCGACCCGGCGACCTGCTCGTTCCAGTTCGACCCGATCGGCAAGAAGGTGTTCACCAACTCCTGCGACATCGCCGCCGCGGCGCTGGCCAAGGCCGGCATCCCGTACGAGATCCAGCCGGCGGCGCCAGGCTCGCTGGCGCAGGTCAGCATCGGCGGCACCGCCGTCGCGGCCTACGAGGGCGCCGGCCTGGGCAAGGACGAGGCCAAGGCCAAGGCCGATGCGTTCGGCAAGGAGCTCAAGGGCGCGCTGACCTCCGCCGGTTACCCGGAGAAGGCCGACCCGGCGCGGATCAACAAGCCGATGACGCTGGTGCTGCTGTGGATCCTGGTGATCTACGTGACCATGGTCTACGGCCCGATCGCCGCCTACCTGGTCGAGCTGTTCCCGACCCGCATCCGCTACACCTCGATGTCGCTGCCGTACCACATCGGCAACGGCTGGTTCGGCGGTTTCCTGCCGACCATCTCGTTCGCGTTGGTCGCGGCCACCGGCAACATGTACTACGGCCTGTGGTACCCGATCGGCATCGCGCTGCTGTCGGTGGTGATCGGCGGGCTGTTCCTGCGCGAGACCAAGGACGAGGACATCAGCAAGTAAGCGGTCGCGGCCGGACCGTTCCGGTCGTCCCGGCGCCGGCCCGCGAGGGCCGGCGCTCTTTCTTGGCGATTCCTGGTCAATCGGAGTCCGATCCCGCAGTCCGATCCGGAACGACCGCGAGGGCATGCCATGCCGCCAGGCGACGAAAGCGAACCCGTGTTGCTGCGCACGCCGCTGTGCGGCGCGCTCGGCTGCCGCCTTCCGCTGCTGCTGGCGGGTGCGCCGGCCGGAGCGGTCGCGGCGATGGCGCAAGCAGGCGGATTTGGCCTGCTCGACGCGGGCGGCGTGCCGGCCGGGCGGCTCGGCGCGGAGATCGCGCGCCTGCGCGACCGGATCGGCCGCCGGTTCGGCGTGCAGCTCCCCGCGGTGGATGCGGGGCCGTGGATCGACGCCTGCATCGAACAGGACGTCGCCTGCGTCCTCGGCGGGATGCCCGGCGCCGCGATCGCCCGGCTGCGCGATGCCGGCATCCTCGCGGCCCGGTGCGTCGCTTCGGCGACCGAGGCCTGCCTGGCGCAGGATGCCGGGATCGACCTCTTGATCGTCCGCGACGATCCGGACGAAGACCCGTCGCGGCCATGGACCCGGCTGGAGCAGGTACTGGCCATCGCCGGCACGCCCGTGGCGGCCTGCGTGCGCACGGACGACGCGGCCGGCATCGCGGATGCGCTCCGGCACGGCGCGCAGGCGGCGCTGCTCGGTCCGCCGTCGCTCGCGGGCGAACCGGTGGCGGGACGCATCGAGCGCCTGGCCACCGAGGCGGCCAGGCGCTTGCGGCGCATGGAGGAAACCCAGGTGGAGGTGGCCTCGCCGGCCTGCTATCTCACCGAATTCGGCCTGGACCAGGACGCCCGCGCCCGCCGCGGCCGGATCGTCGCCTCGCTGCGGGCCCTGCTCGATGCCGAGCGCATCGTCGCGCGACTCGCGCTGCGCTGCGCCGCCGAGTCCGAGCAAGCACGGGAGCTTGCCCTGATGGCGATTCATCGCGACGCGGTGGCAGGATGCGCCAGGCTGGTCCGCGCCATCCGCGGATTGCAGGCGTCGCCGGGCACGGCGACGGGCGCTTCCGGCAGCGCAGCCCTGGACGCCATCGACCCGCGCGAGCGCCTGCGCCTGCTCGCCCGCGAGCGAGCCCGGGCAGCCGCGGTATTGCGCGAACTGGTCCCGCAGCTGGACGACCCGGGCCTGCGCGACGACCTCGCCGCGATGCTGGACGCGCACGCATCGGACCTCGGCGAAGCGGACGAACCGCGCAGCTGAGTCCCGCCGGACGGCACGCGATCGGTCCGGCGACGCGCCGGGTCTGGCAGAATCGCCCGGCGCCGCCCTCGGCGCGTCCCTCCACACGCACAACGGATACCCGCCCATGCGCATCGCCAGCTGGAACGTCAACTCGCTCAACGTGCGCCTGCCGCACCTGGAGCGCTGGCTGGCGGACTTCGCCCCGGACGTGGTCGGGATCCAGGAAACCAAGCTGGAGGACCACAAGTTCCCGGACAGCGAGCTGGCCGCACTGGGCTACCGCAGCGTGTTCGCTGGGCAGAAGACCTACAACGGCGTGGCGATCCTCGCGCGCGAGCCGGTGCAGGACGTGCAGGTCGGCATTCCCGGCTTCGAGGACGAGCAGAAGCGGGCGATCGCCGCGACGGTCGGCGACGTGCGCATCGTCAACCTGTACGTGGTCAACGGCCAGGACGTGGATACCGAGAAGTACGCCTACAAGCTGCGCTGGCTCGACGCGGTGCGCGGCTGGCTGGGCGAGGAGCTGCAGCGCCATCCCAAGCTGGTGGTGCTGGGCGATTTCAACATCGCGCCCGATGCGCGCGACGTGCACGACCCGGCGATCTGGAACGACAACCACATCCTGACCTCGACCGCCGAGCGCGGCGCGCTGAACAAGCTGCTCGCGCTCGGCCTGCACGACGGCTTCCGGCTGCACAACGACCAGGCCGGGGTGTTCAGCTGGTGGGACTACCGCGCGGCGGGTTTCCGCCGCGACCTCGGCCTGCGCATCGATCTGACCCTGGTGTCCGACGCGCTCAGGGCCCGGGCCATCGCCTCGGGCATCGATCGCGAGCCACGCACCTGGGACCGTCCCAGCGACCATGCGCCGGCCTGGGTGCAATTGGAGGGCTGAGCAATGCCGCGCGAACGCGTGCAGGTACGCGAAGTCGGCGGCGTGCCGGTCGGGCCGGTGCACCTCGCGCGCTGCCATTGCGGCGCGGTGGTGCTGGAGCTGCAGTTGCCCGACGGGATCGTCGACCCGCGCCGCTGCAATTGCTCGATGTGCCGGCGCCGCGGCGCGATCGTCGCCTCGGTGCCGCTGTCGGGGCTGGCCGTGCTGCAGGGCGGTGAGGCGTTGCGCAAGTACCAGTTCAACACCTTCACCGCCGAGCACTACTTCTGCGGCACCTGCGGCATCTACACGCATCACCGGCGGCGCTCGAACCCGAACGAGTACGGTTACAACGTAGGCTGCCTGGAAGGCGTGGATCCCTACGCGCTGGCGGTGGCGGTGCCGGTCGAGGACGGCGTGCACCACCCTGCGGACCGGTGAGGCGGTGCAGCGGAAAAGCCCCGGCGCGCCGGGGCTTTTCCATGCATCCGCGCGGTGGCCGTCAGCGCACCCGGCCGCGCGTGAACAGGTTGACGATGGCCAGCAGGATCACCGCGCCGACGATCGACCAGATGAAGGTCCATAGCGTGATCGCTTCGTTGATGCCGCCACCGAACAGCCAGCCTGCGATCAACGCGCCGATGATGCCGACCACGATGTTCAGGATGATGCCCTGCTGTGCATCGCGGCGCATGATGATGCTGGCGAGCCAGCCCACGATGCCGCCTACGATCAGCCAGATGATGATGCCCATGCCCGAATCTCCTCCTCGTTGTTCCGCCCCGGGACGGGTGCGGCACCGCCATTCAACGCGCGCCTTCGTGAAGTGCCCGTCGAATGGCGCCGTGCACCATGGCCGGCGGCTCGCCGCCGTGGAGCCGGCGTGAAGGCGATGCAGGCGCAGTCCGGCGAGTGGACGTTCGGCCCGGTGCGGGTCTGGCTGCGGCCGCACGTGCCCGGCGAGCGCGGGGAGCCGCAGGCGCGGGTGCTGCTCGGCCAGGCGTTGGCGATGGCGCCGGAAGCGTTGCCGCTGACGCGCGACGAACGCGGCCGGCCCTGGTTCCTGCCGCCGCTGGCGCATGTCGGCACCGGTTGGAGCCACAGCGGCACGCAGTTGCTGGTGGGGCTGGGCGAGCGGATGAGGCTGGGCGTGGACCTGGAACGGTTGCGTCCGCGTCCGCGCATGCGCGAGGTGGCGCAGCGCTTCTTCCACCCGGAGGAGACCGCATGGCTGGCCGGGCTCGACGACGACTCCCATGCGGGTTGGTTCTTCCGGCTCTGGTGTGCCAAGGAGGCGCTGTTGAAGGCGCACGGCCATGGGCTGTCGTTCGGGCTGCATCGGCTGCGCTTCGTCGAGCGCGACGGTGCGCTGGTGCTGGATTGGTGCGATCCGGCGTTGGGGGAGGCGGGGCGTTGGCATCTGCAGGAATGGCAGGCTACGCCGGAGTATCGGGCTGCTTTGGCTTGGTATCCGGATGTGGAGGGGTAGTGGGTTTTTTCGCTTTCCGGGCGAGTCGTTTTTTCTTTTGTTGTTGCCGTGAAGGTGTGGATGGCGGAGGCAGCGACTTTACTTTCTGGCCATCCTTCCGGTCTCCGTTATCCCACTACCGTCATTCCCGCGAAGGCGGGAAGCGCTTTTCAGCAGCCGGATGGCTGATCATCCAGAGACTTTTCCGTTCTTTTTCCGACCTGCGCCATCTCTCTATCGTCATTCCCGCGAAGGCGGGAATCCAGGGACGTTGCCTTTGGAGCCTTGGGCAATAAGGGCAAAAAAGCTTTCGCCTTTGGCGAGTCACTTTTCTTTGCTTGTGCAAAGAAAAGTAACCAAAAGAAAGCACACCCCGCCTGCGCGCCCGCAGCTTTGCTGCGGGTCCGCGGAGCCGGCGGGATTTTTCGACGCGACATCCTGTCGCGGCGAAAAACGGCGCACATCCTTGTGCGCCGCCCTTCGGGTGTTTCCCGCCGTCTCCGCCGCTTCGGAGGGGCCCGGTAAATCAAAGTCAAAAGCTCAAAGCAAAATCACGAGCAACAGCAACAGCAACAGCAACAGCAACAGCAACAGCAACAGCTGCAATTGCAGCTGTTGCCGCGGTCATCACGTCATGCTGGCTCAGACCCGCGCCGTCAGTGCTTTGCTGAACTGAACCGCTCCGTCCAGGTCGCGTAGCGTCACCGTCATCGCGGCGCTGGCTGCGTCGATCTCGATTTCGCCGAAGAACTGGAAGCCGGCCAGTGGCGAGGTGTTCTGCGCCGGGGGCGCTTTCTGGAACACGACTTGCGGGCCGAAGGTCGCGTCCAGGGCGTTCGGACCGAAGCTGCCGGCATTGAGCGGGCCGGCGACGAATTCCCAGAACGGCTCGAAGTCGGCGAACGCGGCCTTGTCCGGGTCGTAGTAGTGCGCCGCGCAATAGTGCACGTCGGCGGTGATCCAGACCGTATTGCGGATCCGGCGCCGGGAGACGAAGCGCAACAGATCGGCGATCTCCAGCTCGCGCCCGCGCGGTGCGCCCGGGTCGCCGTTGGCGATGGCCTCCCAGCGCGGCTGGCCGTCGTCGCCGCGGCCGTCCGGTACCTGCAGGCCGATCGGCATGTCCGCGGCGATCAGCTTCCAGGTGGCGCGGGAGGCCGCCAATCCGCGCTTGAGCCATGCCAGTTGCTCCGGACCCAGGAACCAGGCGGCGGGAGCGGGGCCGGCCTGCAGGTTGGCGCCGTTGGCGCCGCGGTAGCTGCGCATGTCCAGCACGAACACGTCCAGCAGCGGGCCGTAGGGGATGCGGCGATAGATGCGGCCCTGGCCGTCGGCGTCGATGCGGCGCAGCGGTGCGTACTCCAGGAACGCCTGCCGTGCCCGGCGCGACAGCGTGGCGATGTCGCGCACCGCGGCGTACTCCGGGCCCAGCACCTTGCCCGGCGACCAGTTGTTGACCGTCTCGTGGTCGTCCCATTGCCAGACCTGGGCGACCTCGGCGTTGAAGCCGCGCAGGTTGGAATCCAGCAGGTTGTAGCGGTAGTTGCCGCGGAACTCGTCCAGGGTCTCGGCGACCTTGTCCTTGGCGGGGTGGGTCAGGTTGCGCCAGCGCTTGCCGTCCTCGACGGTCAGTTCGGCCGGCACCGGGCCGTCGGCGTAGATCGTGTCGCCGCCATGGACGAACAGGTCGGGCTGGCGCTGGCGCATCGCCTCGTAGATGCGCATGCCGCCGATGTCGGGGTTGATCCCGTAGCCCTGGCCGACGGTGTCGCCGCTCCACAGCACGCGCAGGTCGCGCGGCCGGTCCGGGGCGGTGCGCAATTTCCCGGCCACCGGCTCGCTGAGCGCACCGCTGTGCAGGTCCTCGAAGCGCACGCGGTAGCAGATCGTCTGGCCCGGCGGCAGGCCGGACAGGTCCAGCCGTGCGGTGAAGTCGCCGTCCGGCGTGGCGACCGGCCCGGCGATGCGGCGCGCCCCGGCCAGGCTTTCGCGGGTGTCCCACTCCACCCACAGCCGCGCGGGGCGGTCGCAGCGGCTCCAGACGATGGCGCGGTCGCCCAGCGCGTCGCCGGCCTGCACGCCGTCGGTGATCGCCGGGCGGCCTAGCGGCGCCGCCCAGCCGCGGCGCGCCAGGGTCGGCAGCAGCAGGCCGGCGCCCAGGCCCTGCAACAGGCGGCGGCGGGTGGCGATCGGTGGCATGGCGGACTCCGCGGGGTGGGGCTCCCGGTATAGCGCGGGGTTCTTGCCCGGAAAAGTCCGGCGGGCAGGCGGGATCGGGAGCGCGCCTGCGATAATCCGCCGATGAACGACGCTTCCCTCCCCCCCGAGGTCCAGGCCGACCTCGCGCACGGCCTGCACCAGCTCGGCCTCGATGCCGCCTTCGCCGGCCCGCTGCTGGCCTACCTGGCGCTGCTGGCGCGCTGGAACCGCACCTACAACCTGACCGCGATCCGCGACCCGCGCGAGATGGTGGTGCGGCACCTGCTCGATTCGCTGGCGATGCGCCCGTACATCGAGTCCGGCACCCTGGCCGATCTCGGCACCGGCCCCGGCCTGCCGGGCATCCCGCTGGCGATCACCCGGCCGCAACTGCGGGTGACGCTGGTGGAGAGCAACGGCAAGAAGGCCCGCTTCATGCGCGAAGCGGTGCGCCAGCTCGGCCTGGGCAACGCTCGCGTGGCCGAGTCGCGCGCCGAGGCGCTGGACGAGCCGGCCGCCTACGACCACCTGACCGCGCGCGCGCTGGACACGCTGGACGGGATCGTCGCCGTCGGCGGCCACCTGCTGAAGCCCGGCGGCACCCTGCTGGCGATGAAGGGCGTGTACCCGCACGAGGAGATCGCCGCCTTGCCGGCCGGCTGGCGCGTGCAGGACGTGCATCCGCTGCAGGTGCCGGGCCTGGACGGCGAGCGGCACCTGGTGGTGGTGGGCAAGCAGGCGTGAAGCGGAAGGCGGTGCCGTTGCGGGAGGAACTTCAGTCCCGACGGGGCTTTACCGGCAAAGCCCGCCGGGACTGAAGCCCCTCCCAAAGGGACCCTGAAGGAGCCGGCCCCATGGACCGCGGCAGGGAATGCGATCCGCCGCGCCTGCCGCGCCGGGATTTCCCCGATCCCGCCCCCAGCCCGCATAATGCCCGGTCCTAACTCCTGCCCGCGAGGCTCCCCTGCATGGCCCGGATCATCGCCATTCACCACGGCGGTCAACCTGGCGGCCGGCCTGGCGCGCGCGCCCAAGCGCGTGCTGCTGGTGGACCTGGATGCGCAGGGCAATGCGACGATGGGCAGCGGCGTGGACAAGCGCGAGCTGGCCGCCTCCACCTGCGACCTGCTGCTGGGCGAGAACAGCGCCGCCGAGATCCGGGTCGAGGCCGCCGAGGGCTACGACCTGCTGCCGGGCAACATCGACCTCACCGCCGCCGAGATCCAGCTGATGGAGCAGGGCGAGCGCGAGCAGCGCCTGAAGCGCGCGCTGGCGCCGATCCGCGACGAGTACGACTTCATCCTGATCGACTGCCCGCCGGCGCTGTCGCTGCTGACCCTCAACGCGCTGACCGCGGCCGACTCGGTGATCGTGCCGATGCAGTGCGAGTACTACGCACTGGAAGGCCTGTCGGCGCTGCTGGAGACCATCGAGGCGCTGCGCGCCAGCCTCAATCCCTCGCTGGAGATCGAGGGCGTGCTGCGCACCATGTTCGACATCCGCAACAACCTGGCCAACGCGGTCTCGGCCGAACTGACCGAGCACTTCGGCGACAAGGTGTTCCGCACCATCGTGCCGCGCAACGTGCGCCTGGCCGAAGCGCCGAGCCATGGCCAGAGCATCATCGGCTACGACCGCACCTCGCGTGGCGGCGTGGCCTACCTGGGCCTGGCCGGCGAGATCATCCGCCGCCAGGCTGAACGCAACAGAACCGTACGGCCCGTGGAGATCGCCTGATGAGCAACAAGCCGAACCCTGCCAAGAAGCGCGGACTGGGCCGTGGCCTGGATGCGCTGCTGGGGCCCAAGGGCGCGGCCGCCGCGGCGCCGGTCACCACCGTCGAGGAACTGCAGCCGGGCGATTCGCTGCGCAACCTGCCGGTCGGGCAGCTGCAGCCGGGCAAGTACCAGCCGCGCCGCGAGATGGACGAGGCCAAGCTCGCCGAGCTGGCCGAATCGATCAAGGTGCAGGGCGTGATCCAGCCGATCGTCGCGCGCGAGCTGGCGCCGGGCAGCTTCGAGATCGTCGCCGGCGAGCGCCGCTGGCGCGCCTCGCAGCTGGCCGGCCTCGGCGAAGTGCCGGTGGTGGTGCGCGAACTGGACGACCGCACCGTCATCGCGATGGCGCTGATCGAGAATATCCAGCGCGAGGACCTCAATCCGCTGGAAGAGGCGCAGGCGCTGCAGCGGCTGATCGAGGAGTTCTCGCTGACCCATGCCGAGGCCGCCGAGGCGGTGGGCCGCTCGCGCGCGTCGGTGTCCAACCTGCTGCGCCTGCTCGAGCTGCCGATCGGCGTGCGCGTGCTGCTGGAGTCGCGCCGCCTGGAGATGGGCCACGCGCGCGCGCTGCTGACGCTGGCGCCGGAACTGGCCAGCAAGCTGGCGCAGGAGGCGGCCGACGAGGGCTGGTCGGTGCGCGAGGTCGAGCGCCGCGCCCAGGCCTTCGCCGCGGGCAAGGTGCCGAGCGCGCGGCCGGCGCCGGCGCCGAAGACCCGCCAGGCTGACATCGCCTCGCTGGAAACCGAGCTGTCCGAAACGCTGGGCACCAAGGTGGCGATCAACCACGGCCGCGGCGGCAAGGGCAAGCTGGTCATCCACTACACCGACCTGGACATCCTCGACGGCGTGCTCGAGAAGCTGCGCGGCCGCGTCGAGTAAGCGTTCTTTCCCGCAGGCATTGCTTCGGATTTCACGTATGACCCTGCCCGCCACAGGCGCCGCCGCGCTTCCGGGACCGGCCCGATGAGCATCCTCGTCACCGGCGCGGCCGGCTTCATCGGCGCCTACACCTGCCGCGCGCTGGCCGCACGCGGCGAGCGCGTGGCTGGCCTGGACAACTACAACGACTACTACGACCCGCAGCTCAAGCGCGACCGGGTCGCCGCGCTGTGCCCGGGCGTGGACATCCGCACGCTCGACCTGGCCGACCGCGATGGCCTGGCCGCGCTGTTCGACGAAGTGCGGCCCACGCGCGTGGTGCACCTGGCCGCGCAGGCCGGCGTGCGCTACTCGCTGCAGAACCCGCACGCCTACGTCGAGTCCAACCTGGCCGGCTTCGTCAACGTGCTCGAGCTGTGCCGCCACCGCGGCGTCGCGCACCTGGTCTACGCCTCGAGCAGCTCGGTGTACGGGGACTCGGCGGTGCCGCCGTTCTCCGAGGACCAGCGCATCGACAAGCCGCGCTCGCTGTACGCGGCGACCAAGGCCGCCAACGAGCTGATGGCCTACACCTACGCGCAGCTGTACGGCCTGCGCGCGACCGGGCTGCGCTTCTTCACCGTCTACGGGCCCTGGGGCCGGCCGGACATGGCGCCGCTGATCTTCAGCCGCGCGGTGCTGGCAGGGCGCCCGATCGAGGTGTTCAACCACGGCCGGATGCAGCGCGATTTCACCTTCATCGACGACATCGTCGCGGGGGTGCTCGGCGCGCTGGCGCATCCTTCCGGGGAAGAGGTGCCGCACCGGGTGTTCAACCTGGGCAACCACACCCCGGTGGAGCTGGAACGCTTCATCGCGGTGGTCGAGCAGGCCGCCGGGCGCCCGGCCGAGAAGGTCTACAAACCGATGCAGCCGGGTGACATGATCGCCACGATGGCCGACACCACGCGCGCGCAGGCCGCGTTCGGCTTCGATCCGGCCACGCCGATCGAGGCCGGCCTGCCGCAGGTGGTGGCCTGGTGCCGCGATTATTTCGGCGCCCGGGCATGACGCTTCATCCCCGGGTCACGCGAACCGGGGAAAATGCGCGGTCTTTTTCCATTGATCCAGCGACTGGCCGGAAACCATGAGCGAACCGCAACTGTCCGTCGTCGTCCCGGTGTTCAACGAACGCGACAACGTCGCGCCGCTGGTCGGCGAGATCGTCGCCGCGCTGCGCGGGCGGGTGGACTTCGAGATCGTCTACGTCGACGACGATTCGAAGGACGACACGCTGGCCGTGCTGCAATCGCTCAAGCCGGGCGCGCCCGAGCTGCGGGTGCTGCACCATGTCCACCAGAGCGGGCAGAGCACCGCGGTGCGCAACGGCGTGAAGGCCGCGCGCGCGCCCTGGGTGGCCACGCTCGACGGTGACGGCCAGAATGATCCGGCCGACATCCCCAAGCTGCTGGCCGCGCGCGATGCCGCCGGTCCCCAGGTCAAGCTGTTCGCCGGCTGGCGCGTCAACCGGCAGGATTCCGGGTCCAAGCGCTGGGCCAGCAAGTGGGCCAACGCGATCCGTTCGCGCATGCTGCGCGACGACACGCCCGACACCGGCTGCGGCATCAAGCTGTTCGAGCGCGCCGCGTTCCTCGACCTGCCGTACTTCGACCACATGCACCGCTTCCTGCCCGCGCTGATGCAGCGCGCCGGCTGGAAGACGGTGAGCGTGCCGGTCAACCATCGCCATCGCACCGCCGGGGTGTCCAAGTACAACAACCTCAACCGCGCCCTGGTCGGCATCCGCGACCTGCGCGGCGTGGCCTGGCTGATCGCGCGCAGCAAGCGCACCGCGGTGGAAGAGCGCTGAGATGGAACTGCACATCCTCGACCAGCCATTGACCTGGCTGTTCTGGACCGGCCTGCACGTCACCGGCTGGAAGCTGATCGGCTATGTCGGCGCGCTGATGTTCGGCGGGCGCTGGCTGGTGCAGTTCATCGCCTCCAAGCGCGCCGGCAAGCCGGTGATCCCGCGCCTGTTCTGGTACATGAGCGTGGTCGGCAGCCTGATGACGCTCAGCTATTTCATGTTCTCGGCCAAGCAGGACTCGGTCGGCGTGCTGCAGAACCTGTTTCCCGCCTTCACTGCGCTCTACAGCCTGTACCTGGACATCAAGCACCGCGGCTGGAAGCGGGACAAGGCCGGGCACTAGCCAAGGTCTCGTGCGGTCCTTGTGGGAGGGACTTCAGTCCCGACGGGCCTTTGTGCGGCCTTCTCCGCAGAATCCCGCACCTCCATGCGCAGGATTAAACGGAACGCTTGCCGAGGCTGAAATCCGTTCCGAAGAGATCGCGCCGGTGCGCCGTCCGAAGCGGGGAATCCCGACGGCGCGACACGACATGCCCCGACTGTGGTCTTTCGCACCCGGCGGCACGATCTGGGGATGGATATTCCCGGTCAATCGATTTCGCCTGGCTATTCCTCATTGCGACGCGGACGGTGCAGCGAGCCCGGCCGCATCTATCTGCTGACCACCGTCACCGAGGGGCGCGTGCCCCTGTTCGCGGATTGGCGCTGCGCCCAGGCCGTCGCGGCCTGCCTGATTTCCAAGGACACCTGGATCGAGGCGCGCTTGCTGTGTTGGGTGCTGATGCCCGACCACTGGCATGGTCTGCTGGAACTGGAGGGACATGCTTCCCTGGCCCGCGTGATGAAGCGCATGAAGGGACGCGCCGCCCGGGAAGTGAATCGCGCACGTGGCCGTGGCGGTGCGGTCTGGATGGAGGGTTTCCATGACCGTGCAGTGCGTGCGGAGGAAGACCTTCGTGCAATTGCCCGCTATGTGATCGCCAATCCGTTGCGTGCGGGCCTGGTGGGGAGCATCGGTCAATATCCGTATTGGGATGCCATATGGCTCGAAGGCCGGGAAAGGCCATGATCCCATAGTCCCAAGTAAGGAGAGCTTCGATCCCGCACATGGATGTACGGGCTTCTGCAGAGGGGGCCGCGTCAAGGCCTGTCGGGACTGAAGTCCCTCCCACAGGATTCGCCGGCCTTATAGGACTTCTGGCCGGTTCCCACGGGCATCGCGGATGCGATCATCCCCGGTTCCATCCATCGCCCGTCGTGCTCCGATGAAATCGTCGCTTGCCGCTGCCCTCTCCCTGGCCCTGTTCTCGGCCCCGCTGGGCGCCGTCCTGGCTGCCGAAGCGCCCATGTCCGTCGCCACTGCCGCCAAGCCGGCGGAAAGCGCCGCCGACGCGCGGTTCCGGGCGATCTACGAGAAGGAGTGGAGCTGGCGCCAGGTCCAGACCGGCGGGGCGGACGAGGACAGCGACGCCTCCGGCAACAAGACCCGCCTGCCCGACGTGGGCCCCGCCGCGCAGCAGGCGCGGCTGAAAGTATGGGACGACGTGCTGGCGCAACTCGATGCGCTGGACGTGAAGCGGCTCTCGCCCGACAACCAGGTCAACTACGCCATCTATCGCCCGCAGGTCGAGAACCTCGCCGCCGAGGTGCGCTTCAAGGCCTACGAGATGCCGTTCAACTCCGACAGCTCGTTCTGGTCGAACCTGGGCTTCATGGCGCAGCGGCCGCTCAACACGCCCGCCGAGCTGCGCGCCTACATCGCGCGGCTCAACGACGTGCCGCGCTACTTCGCGCAGAACATCGACAACATGCGCGCCGGGCTCAAGCGCGGCTTCAGCGTGCCGCGCGCGGTGCTGGACGGGCGCGACGTGTCGATCGCCACGGTCGCCGAGCTGAAGGATCCGGCCGAATCGGCGTTCTACGCGCCGTTCAAGCAACTGCCGGCGACCATCCCGGCGGCCGAGCAGGCCAAGCTGCGCGAGGAGGCCAGGGCCGCGATCTCGAAGTCGGTCATCCCCGCCTTCGCCGGCCTGCTGGCGTTCTTCCGCGACGAATACGTGCCTCAGGCGCGCACCACGCTGGCCGCCGAGGCGCTGCCGGACGGCAAGGCGTTCTACCGCCAGCAGATCCGCGAGTACACCACGCTCGACCTGGGCCCGGAGCAGATCCACCAGGTCGGGCTGGAAGAGGTGGCGCGCATCCAGAAGCAGATGGACGCGATCATCGACCGGGTCGGCTTCAAGGGCCGCAGCCCGCAGACCCGCTTCGCCGATTTCCTGCAGTTCCTGCGCACCGACCCGCAGTTCTACGCCAAGACCCCGCAGGAACTGCTCGACCGCGCCGCCTGGATCTCCAAGCGCGTGGACGGCGTGGTCGGCAAGTTCATCGGCACGCTGCCGCGCGGGCGCTTCACGATCAAGCCGGTGCCGGCCGACATCGCGCCGTTCTGGACCGCCGGCCGCGGCGGCGTGGGCACCTACTGGGTCAACACCTACAACCTGCCGTCGCGCCCGCTGTACAACCTGCCGGCATTGACCCTGCACGAATCCTCGCCCGGCCACTCGCTGCAGGGCGCCCTGGCGCTGGAGCAGGGCGAGCAGCCGGCGTTCCGCCGCGAGAACTACATCTCCGCCTACGGCGAGGGCTGGGCGCTGTACACCGAGAAGCTCGGCGAGGAGATGGGCATCTACGAGACGCCCTACGAGGAGTTCGGCAAGCTCACCTACGAGATGTGGCGCGCCTGTCGCCTGGTCATCGATACCGGCGTGCACCACTACGGCTGGAGCCGCGAACAGGCGCTGGCCTACCTGCGCGACCATACCGCGCTGTCCGAGCACGAGGTCACCACCGAGGTCGACCGCTACATCTCCTGGCCGGCGCAGGCGCTGAGCTACAAGCTCGGCGAGATCACCATCGTCAGGCTGCGCGCCGAGGCGGAGAAGGAGCTGGGCGACAAGTTCGACATCCGCGCCTTCCACGACGCCGTGCTCAAGCAGGGCTCGGTGCCGTTGCCGGTGCTGGAGCGGCAGGTCCGGCAGTTCGTGGCCGACAGCAAGGCCAAGGCGCGGACCTCCTGACGCGCCGCGCCGCGCGGAGCGGCGCCGGCCGCGGCGGCTTGCCCGTGCGAACGGCAGGCATGCCGCGGGTGCGCGCCGGCCGCGTTGGCGCGACAATGCGCCAGGACCCGATCCGAGCGGACAAGCCGATGAGCGAGTGCTGCGGTTGCGGCAAGACCCTGGCCGTGGAGGCGATGCAGGCGCGCCAGCGCCGCGTGCTGCGCTGGGTGCTGGCCATCAATGCGGCGACCTTCGCGATGATGATGGCCGCGGCCTGGCACAGCGGCTCGGCCTCGCTGCTGTCCGGCAGCCTGGACAACCTCGGCGATGCGTTGACCTATGCGCTGAGCCTGGCCGTGGTGGGCGCCAGCGTGGCCGCCAAGGCGCGGGTGGCGCTGTTCAAGGCCGCGCTGATCCTGGCCGCGGCGCTGGCGGTGGCGGCCGGCATCGGCTGGAAGCTGCTGCACCCGCACTTGCCGGTGTTCGAGAGCATGGGCGTGGCCGCGCTGCTCAACCTCGCCGCCAACCTGGCCTGCCTGCGGCTGCTGTGGCCGTACCGGCAGGGCGACATCAACCTGGCCTCGGCCTGGGCCTGCTCGCTGAACGACGTCTACGAAGGCTGCGCGGTGATCGCCGCCAGCGTGGCGGTATGGCTCTTCGGCGCCGGCTGGCCGGACCTGCTGATCGCCGCGGCGCTGCTCCTGCTGTTCCTGCGCTCGGCATGGCGGGTCGCGCGGGCGGCATGGGCGGAGCTGCCCCGGGCC
The DNA here is from genome assembly GCA_014654535.1 of Xanthomonas boreopolis. Taxonomy (GTDB): domain Bacteria; phylum Pseudomonadota; class Gammaproteobacteria; order Xanthomonadales; family Xanthomonadaceae; genus Pseudomonas_S; species Pseudomonas_S boreopolis. The sequence continues at coordinate 50,973 of BNBA01000013.1, read as the reverse complement.
GCCATGGCCGGCTAACTCCTTGCGCGGGAAGGAAAAGTCCCGCATAATGCGCGGCTCGCTGTGTCCGGTCCATGCCGGCGGCAGCCCGGGAGCGCGATCCCCGGGCCGGCTTTCGTCAGCGTAAGTGCTTGATTCCCTTGATCGCGTGGTGGCCTCCCGGCCGCCGGGGCCGCCGCCTTCCGGGCTATGGAAGGCACCAGCCTGCGGATCGATCCGCAAACTTATCGAGGTGCGCAATGTCCCGCGTATGCCAAGTTACCGGCAAGCGTGTGCAGACGGGCAACAACGTCTCCCACGCCAACAACAAGACCCGCCGTCGCTTCCTGCCGAACCTGCACGAGCGCCGCTTCTGGGTCGCCAGCGAGAACCGCTGGGTCAAGCTTCGTGTTTCCACCCATGCCCTGCGCACCATCGACAAGAACGGCATCGACGCCGTGCTGGCCGAACTGCGCGCCCGTGGCGAGAAGGTCTGAGGAGTAAGCAATCATGGCAGGCAAGCGCGACAAGATCCGTCTGATTTCCTCGGCCAACACCGGCCACTTCTACACGACGGACAAGAACAAGAAGAACACCCCCGGCAAGATGGAGATGAAGAAGTACGATCCCGTCGTCCGGAAGCACGTGATCTACAAGGAAGGCAAGATCAAGTGATCGTCTGATCGCTTGGCCGTTCCGCATCGAGACCCGCCGCGAGGCGGGTTTCGTGTTTTCGGGAAGGGCTTCGCTTTTCCATTTTTCGTAGGAGCGACTTCCGTCGCGGAGGGCGGTACTGGGAAAGCCTCTTCGCGACTGAAGTCGCTCCTACAAAAAGAGAGAAGCGGTGGGTGGCGAGCGTCGGCCGCTACCAGTACAGCCGCATCGGGTTGTCCACCAACAGCTTGCGCTGCAACTCGGCGGTGGGCGCGATGCGTGGGATGAGGTCGACCAGCGTGCCGTCGTCGGGCATGTGGCTTTTCATGTTCGGGTGCGGCCAGTCGGTACCCCACAGCACGCGGTCGGGGAAGCGCTCGACCAGGTATTTCGCGAACGGCACCACGTCGTCGTAGCCGGGCGGGCCGGCCTTGGACAGCCGTTCCGGGCAGGTGACCTTGCTCCACACGTTCGGATGCTCGTCCATCAGCCGCACGAAGCGACCGAACTCGGGGCCGTCCACCGGCTTGGACACGTCCGGCCGGCCCATGTGGTCCACCACCACCGTGGTCGGCAGCGAGGCGAAGAAGTCCCAGCGCTCCTCCAGGTCGGCCGCTTCGAAATAGACCACCACCTGCCAGCCCAGCGGCGCGATGCGCTCGATGATGCGCAGGTAGTACGCATCCGGCTTGGGGTCCACCAGCCGGCGCACGAAGTTGAAGCGCACCCCGCGTACCCCGGCCGCATGCAGCTCGGCCAGCTCGGCCTCGCCGACGCTGTCGCGCACCGTGGCGATGCCGCGCGCGCGCTCGCCGGCCGCACGCAGCGCGTCGACCAGGGCGCGGTTGTCGGCGCCGTGGCAGGTGGCCTGCACGATCACGTTGCGCTCGAACCCGAGGAAGTCGCGCAGCGCGAACAGCTTGTCCTTGCCGGCATCGCACGGGGTGTACTTGCGCTCGGGCGCGTAGGGGAATTCGTCGCCGGGCCCGAACACGTGGCAGTGCGCGTCCACCGCGCCCGGCGGCGGCACGAAGCGCGGCTTGCTCGGGGCGGGATCGAAATCCAGCCAGTCGGCGTCCTTCCGGAAGGTGTTCTCTGGGAGCCGAGCCATCACAGTCCCCTCGCCTTCAGTTGCGCGTCCAGACGCGGGTAGACCCGGCGCGCGTTGCCCTCGTAGACCTTGCGCTTGTCCGCCTCGGAGATCGCCAGCGCGTCGATGTAGCGCCGGGTGTCGTCGAAGTGGTGGCCGCTGCGCGGATCGATGCCGCGCACCGCGCCGACCATTTCAGAGCCGAACAGGATGTTGTCGATGTCGATCACCTCGAACAACAGATCGATGCCGGGCTGATGGTATACGCAGGTGTCGAAGAACACGTTCTTCATAACGTGCCGCTCCAACGGCGGCTTGCCGAGCATGTCCGCCAGCCCGCGGAAGCGGCCCCAATGATAGGGCACCGCGCCGCCGCCGTGCGGGATGACGAAGCGCAGGTCCGGGAAGTCCCGGAACAGGTCGCCCTGCAGGAACTGCATGAACGCGGTGGTGTCGGCATTGAGGTAGTGCGCGCCGGTGGCGTGGAAGTTGGCGTTGCAACTGCCGGAGACATGCACCATCGCCGGCACGTCCAGCTCGACCATCTTCTCGAAGAACGGGTACCACGCCTTGTCGGTCAGCGGTACGCCGGTCCAGTGGCCGCCGGACGGGTCGGGGTTGAGGTTGCAGCCGACGAAGCCCAGCTCGTTCACGCAGCGCTCCAGCTCGGCGATCGAATGCGCGATCGGCACGCCCGGAGACTGCGGCAGTTGGCACACGCCGGTGAAGTGTTGCGGGTACAGCGCCACCACGCGCGCGATCAGGTCGTTGCAGCGGCGCGTCCACTCGCGGCTGACCGCCTCGTCGCCGACATGGTGGGCCATCGCGCTGGCGCGCGGCGAGAAGAGGGTCATGTCGGCGCCGCGCTCGCGCAGCAGCCGCAGTTGCTGGGTCTCCACGCTTTCGCGGATCTGGTCGTCGGAGATGCGCGGATAGTCCGGCGCGGGCAGGGACGGGTCCTCGAAGTGCGCGACCTGGGCTTTGCGGAAGGCGTCGTGCGCGGTGGGCGCGGTGGTGTAGTGGCCGTGGCAGTCGATGATCATGTAAGGTCCTCGATGGGGGAGGGCGTCACCAGCCCAGCAGGTCGGCGAAGTGCACGTCCAAGCGCAGGCCGACGATCAGCGTGTCGGGAATGTCGGTGGTGCGCTTGGGCGCGTAGATCGGGTCGGGGTTGATGACGTACTGCAGGTTGGGCATCAGCCGGATGCCGCGGTGCACGGCCCAGCCGTAGCTGAGCTCGGCGACGATCTCGTCGTTGTGCGGCGTGCCGCTGCCGCCGTAGCGCGCGCGGCGGTCGCGCAGGTAGGCCATCTGCAGCGGGTCGAAGTGGGTGTCGGAGACGAACAACGCCAGCGTGTCCTGGTCGCGGCCGGCGAAGGTCCCGGTCTTGACCGCGCCCAGCGCGGCGAAGTACTTCACCGCCGCCGGGTTGCCGGTGTTGACGAAGTAGCGGCCGAACAGCGCCAGGTTGCGCTTGCCCTCGCCGCGCCAGACGATCTGGTCGCCCATCGCGTACCAGCCGACCCGGCTGCCGTCCTGGCGCGCGAAGCTCTTGCCGGTCGAGCCGGCGGAACGCCCGTTGGCATCGTAGTAGGGGCTGCTGCCGCCATCGCTGTTGCGGTAGACGCCGATCCGGTAGGTGCGCGGCAGGCGCTCGTCGGCGAAGCCGGTCTGGTAGCCCACCTCGCCGGCGCTGATCGTGCCGGTGCCTTCGCCGAAGGAGAAGTCCAGGCCGTTCTTGCCGGCCTTGTTGAGCTCGTTGTTGTAGTCGAACACGCCGGCCTGCGCGTACCAGTGCGCCTTGCCGTCGTAGCGCAGCATCGCCGCCCACGAGGAGTTCGGATAGGCGGTGATGCCCAGGTCGGTGATCGCGCCGTACGGGGTCAGACACATTGCGTTGCTCATGAACACGCAGTTGAGCGGCGAGTTGTTGAAGTAGCTGTTCACCGGAGCGCGGCCGGCGGTGATGCTCAGGCCGTTGTCGAAGCGGTGTTTGATCGTGAGCCGGGTGAGCCGCCCGCCGGCGACCGGCCGCCAGGTCTGCTGCGCGCTGATCGAGTTGCCGATCTTCTCGCGCGCCAGGTTGCGCCCGGCGAACCAGGCGGCCTGCACGTCGACCTCGGTGCCACGCACGCCGAACAGCTTGTCCAGATCGAACCGCGACTGGGCCATGATCCAGTACGAGCCTTCCGTGCCCTGCTCGACGCCGCCGACCGGGTTGGACGCGACGTTGCCGACCACGTCCAGGGTCAGGTCGACGCCGTCGGGAGCCTTGCCGGTCGTGGCCGGCGCGCCGGTGGCCTGCGCGAGGGGAGCGAGCGCGCCGCCGAGCAGCAGCGCCAGGGTGGAGCGAACGAGAAAACGGGACACAGGAACCTCCTGTCCGGCCGCGCTCGGGCCGGATCGGTATCGGATGGCGTCGCGCCGGCCGGTCGCCGGCGCGGGTTCTCAGAGTTGCTTGGCGCCGGCCGGTGCCAGCCGACGGCGCAGGGCGCGGCGGCCGACGTGCTCGGCCAGCGCGGCCTCGTCGAGCTTGCCTTCCCACTTGGCGACGACGATCGTGGCCACCGCGTTGCCGATCAGGTTCACGAAGGTCAGGCCCTCGGCGAGGATGCGGTGGATGCCCAGGATCAGCGCGATGCTGGCCACCGGGATCGTGCCGGTGGTGCCGAGCGTGGCCGCCAGCACCACGAATGCCGCGCCGGCCACCCCGGCCGCGCCCTTGGAAGTGAGCAACAGCACCGCGATCAGGCCGAGTTCGTGCCAGATCGTCAGCGGCGTGTTGGTGGCTTGGGCCAGGAACACGGCGACCGTGGTCAGGTACAGGCAGGTGCCGTCCAGGTTGAATGAGTAGCCGGCCGGGACCACGAAGCCGACCACGCTCTCGCCGCAACCCAGTGCTTTGAGCTTCTGGATCAGGCGCGGCAGCACGGTCTCGGTGGAGGTGGTCGCCGCCACGATCACGATCTCCTCGCGCAGGTAGGCCAGCAGCCGGAACAGGCTGACCCCGCACCACCACGCCACCGTGCCCAGCACCAGGAAGGTGAACAGGCCGCAGACCACGAAGAACTCCAGGATCAGCTCGCCCAGCGAGAGCAGCGAGCCGGCGCCGAACTGGCCGATGGTGAAGGCGATCGCGCCGAACGCGCCGATCGGCGCGAACCACATGATGAAGCCGATCATCTTGAACAGCGCCTGCGAGGCGCTCTCGATCACCTGCATCACCGGCGCGGCGCGCTCGCCGATCGAGGCCAGCGCGATGCCGAACAGCACCGACACGAACAACACCTGCAACACGTGCGGCTCGACCAGCGCGCTGACCAGCGTGGTCGGGATGATGTTCATCAGGTAGCCGCTCATGCTCTGGTCGTGCGCGCTGTGCACATAGCCCTGGATCGCGCCGGTGTCGATCCGCGCCGCATCGATGTTCATGCCGGCGCCGGGCTGCCACAGGTTCACCGCCAGCAGGCCGAACACCAGCGCCACCGTGGTGATGACTTCGAAGTAGAGCAGCGATTTGAACGCGACCCGCCCGACGCTGCGCATGTCGTTCATGCCGGCGATGCCGTGCACCACGGTCACGAAGATGATCGGCCCGATCATCATCCGGATCAGCTTGATGAAAGCGTCGCCGAACGGCTTCATCGCGCTGCCGAGGTCCGGCGCCAGCCAGCCCAGCAGTATGCCGGCCAGCGTGCCGACCAGGACTTGGAACCACAGTTGTCCCAAGATGCCGAAGCGGCCGGGCCGCTTCCGTTGGATTGCCATGTCTACCCTCCCAGGAAGAATACGGTGTGGAGCGCCGCCGGATTCAGCCGAACAGCGTCCCGTCGAAGAGCTTTCGTGCGGTGCGCAGCACCGCGGCGCGGACTGCCGCTCCGTGTTCGTCCAGATCGATCACGCAGGCGGTAGCGCCGCTGGGATGCTCGACCTCGATTTGCTGGCGGCGCCCTCCCGGCAGCCGCGCCAGCGCGTGCGCCGGCGACCCCGGCAGCAGGCAGGCGGTGGCGACGCTGACCGCGCCGAGCACGCCGATCGAGGCGTGGCAGCGGTGCGGGATGAAGGAGCGCACGCAGATCGCGCCGCCGGCGCGCGGCGGCGCCACCAGCATCATCTTCGGCACGCTCTTGTCGGCGACCTCGCCCAGGTTCATCCGCGGCCCGGCCTGCAGTCGGATCGCCTCCAGCCGCGCCTTGAGCGCCGCGTCGGCGTCCAGCGTGGCGCGGTCCTCGTAGCCGGTCACGCCCAGGTCCGATGCGCGCAACACCACGCAAGGCATGCCGTTGTCGATCAGCGTGGCCTCCACGCCTTCGATGACGTCCACCTCGTTGCCGGTCGGCAGCAGCGCGCCGCAGCTGGAACCGGCGATGTCGGCGAAGGCCAGCGGCACCGGCGCGGCGGTGCCGGGCACGCCATCGATGCGCGCATCGCCCTCGTAGCTCACCCGGCCGCCCGGCGTGCGCACGGTGGCGGTGGCGAGCTTGCCGGTATTGACCATGAAGATGCGGACCTCGGTCGCGCCGTCGCGCGCCGCCACCAGGCCGCGCTCGATCGCGAACGGGCCGACGCCGGCGAGCATGTTGCCGCAGTTCTGCGCATCGCTGACCAGCGCTTGATCGACATAGACCTGCAGGAACAGGTAATCCACGTCGGCATCGTCGCGCGTGGAACGCGAGACGATGGCGACCTTGGAGGTCAGCGGATCGGCGCCGCCCATGCCGTCGATCTGGCGCGCGTCCGGCGAGCCGTAGGCGCGCAGCAGGAAGGCGTCGCGCGCGGCGACCTCGGCGGGCAACGCGTCGGCCAGGAAGAACCCGCCCTTGGAGGTCCCGCCGCGCATCCACATCGCACGCACGCCCTCAGACATACTTCAGCCCCTTGGCGGCCAGGCGCTCGCGCATCGCGTAGATGTCCAGGCCCAGCTCGCCGCGTGCCAGGCGCTCGCGCTTGTCGGCCTCGCGCGCCTCGCGCGCCTGCGCCTCGGCCAGCACCTGCGCGGCCCGCTCGCGCGCGACCACGCACACGCCATCGTCGTCGGCGATCACCACATCGCCCGGCTCGACCCGGGTGCCGGCGCAGACGAGGGGCAGGTTGACCGAGCCCAGCGTTTCCTTGACCGTGCCCTGCGCGCAGATCGCCCGGCTCCAGACCGGGAAGTCCATCGCGGTCAGCTCGCGCACGTCGCGCACGCCGGCGTCGATCACTAGGCCGCGGCAGCCGCGCGCCTGCGCCGAGGTCGCCAGCAGGTCGCCGAAATAGCCGTCGCAGCATTCGCTGGTCGGCGCGACCACCAGCAGGTCGCCCGGCCGCAGTTGCTCGATCGCCACATGCATCATCCAGTTGTCGCCGGGCGGCACCGACACCGTGACCGCGCTGCCGGCGACGCGCGCGCCGGGATAGATCGGGCGCAGCCGGTGGTGCAGCAGGCCGGTGCGGCCCTGGGCCTCGTGCACGGTGGCGACCCCGGCCTGGGCCAGGCCGGCGATCACCGCCTCGGGAGCGCGCTCGATACGGGTGACGACGCGGGACATCCATCCATCCTTCGTTAGGGTTGGCCGAGTCTGGGCGCCGATGCGCGCATCCCTCAAGATCGTTTTTCGAGAGGGACATTGGCTTTGGTTATAGTTGATGCATGATCGGGAGCGGACTGAACCTCAGGCACCTGCATGCGCTGGCGGCGGTATGCCGGGCCGGCGGGATCAGCGCCGCCACCGCGCAGGTCAACCTGTCGCAGCCGGCGCTGACCCAGGCCGTGGCGCGCATGGAGAAGCAGCTGGACGTGGCCTTGTTCGAGCGCCTGCCCGGCGGGGTGGCGCCGACCGAGGCGATGCAGTTGCTGCTGCCGCGGATCGAGCGCGCGCTGGCTTACGTCGCGCGCGGCGTCGCGCTGGCGCGGCGCTCGCAGCGGCTGCCGGCGGCGCAGGGTGTGGAGCGCCGGGTCACGCTGGGCCAGCTGCATGCGCTGGCCGCCGTCGACAACGCCGGCAGCTTCTCGCTGGCGGCCGCGCGCGCCGGCGTGTCGCAGCCGGCGATCTATCGCGCGGTGCAGGAGTTGTCCGGCCTGGTCGAGGTGCCCTTGACGATGCGCCGGGGCAAGACCGTGCAGCCGACGCCGGCGGCCGGCCGGATGCTGCGCCCGGTCCGCCTCGCCCTGGCCGAGCTGGCCGCCGGGCTGGACGAACTGGCGGCGCTGCGTTCCCAGGACGCCGGCCGCGTCGTCCTGGGGGTGATGCCGCTGGCGCGCTCGGTCCTGCTGCCGCAGGTGCTGGCGCGCTTCGCCCGCGCCTATCCGGGCGCCTCGGTCAACGTCATCGAGGGGCCCTATGCCGAACTGCTCGGCCACCTGCGCGAGGGCGGGCTGGATCTGCTGGTCGGCGCGCTGCGCGAGCTGCCGGTGCGCGACGTGGTGCAGGAGGGCCTGTTCGACGACGATCCGGTGATCGTGGCCCGCAGTGGGCATCCGCTGGCGCGCGGCGCGTTCGATTTCGCGCGGCTGCTCGACTATCCCTGGGTCATCGCCGCCACCGGCGCGCCGGTCCGCGCGCGCTGGGAGCGGATGTTCCGCGAGCGCGGGCTGGAGCCCCCGCGCCTGCGCATCGAGTGCGGCTCGGTGCTGACCACCCGGGGCTTGCTGCTGGAGGACGACTGGCTGACGCTGATGTCGCGGGACCAGTTCCTGTTCGAGCGTCGCGCCGGCTTGCTCGCGGAGCTCGCCCCGGCCGGCCCGAGCGTACGCCGCCGCATCGGCATGACCACCCGTGCCGACTGGCACCCGACGCGGCTGCAGGCCGCGTTCGTGCGCACGTTCCGCGAAGTCTGCGCCGAGCGCGACGGCTGGGCGCGCGCGGACCGCTGGCCGTTCCGGCACGGCCCGGAGGAAGCCGGCGCGTTGCGCCCGGTGTAAGTCCAGGCAGAATCGGCCAGGGCCGAAGGAGAAGCGTGAATGTTGCCGCACGGGTGGGATGGAACCTGGCTGCTGGCGCTGGACTGGGCGATCCGCCTGGTCGCGCTGCTGTGGATTCCCACGCGCACCACGCCGGGTGCGGCGCGCAGCTGGCTGCTGCTGGTCGGCTTCGTGCCGCTGCTGGGACTGCCGCTGTACCTGCTGTTCGGCCATCCGTGGCTGTCGCGGCAGCGCCTGCAGCGGCAGGCGCAGGCCTCGCAGGTGATCTGCGAGCAGCAGGTGGCGCTGACCTCGCTGCGGTGGCCGCCGGGCGAGGCGACGGTGGCGGCGGAGATGGTGCCGCTGGTGGAGCGGCAGGGCGACTTCATGCCCACCCGCGGCAATGCGGTGGAACTGCTCGACGACTACGACGGCGCGCTGCGGGCGCTGATCGCCGACATCGACGGCGCGCGCGAGCGCGTGCACCTGCTGTACTACCTGATGTTCGACGACGCGGTCGGCCAGGCGGTGGCCGACGCATTGCTGCGGGCCGCCGCGCGCGGCGTGCAGGTGCGACTGCTGCTGGATGCGGTGGGCGCCAAGCGTGGCCTGCGCCGCTATCGCCGCGCGCTGGTCCGCGGCGGGGTGCAGGTGCATGCGGTGCTGCCGGGCGGCCTGCGCTGGCGCCGCAGCGGCCGCATGGACCTGCGCAACCACCGCAAGATCGCCGTTGTCGACAACCGCATCGGCTTCGTCGGCTCGCAGAACCTGGCCGAACCGGGGTTCGTGCGCGGGCATCCCAACCGCGAACTGGTCGCGCGGGTGCAGGGGCCGGCGGTGAACCACCTGGAGGCGGTATTCGCCAGCGACTGGTTCGTCGAGACCGGCGAGCGCCTGCAGGTGCTGCCCGACGCGCCGTCGTACCCGCAGGACGTGGCCGCGCAGCTGCTGCCGAGCGGGCCGGCGTATCCGTTCGAGAACGCGCGCGATGCGGTCAATGCGCTGATCCACCTGGCGCGCCGCAGGATCGTGCTGGTCACGCCCTACTTCGTGCCGGACGAGGCCACGCTGAGCGCCTTGCGCATCGCCGGCGTGTCCGGCCTGGACGTGCAGCTGATCCTGTCGGAGAGCAACAACCAGCGCCTCACCGCCTGGGCACAGGAGGCGTACTACGACGACCTGCTCCGCTGCGGGGTCAAGATCGCGCTGTACCGGCCGCATTTCCTGCACGCCAAGCACATGAGCGTGGACGACGACGTGGCGCTGGTCGGCTCGATCAACCTCGACATCCGCTCGTTCGCGCTCAACGCCGAGATCGGCATGCTCTGCTACGACCGCGGCGTGGTGGCGCGCCTGCGCGAGGTCGAACGCGACTACCTGGCCGATGCGGTCCAGCTCGACCTGGCGCAGTGGCGCGCGCGCCCGGCATGGCGGCGCAGCCGCGAGGGCATCGCGCGGCTGGCCGATGCGCTGATGTAGCCGGCGCGGCCGGCGAACGCCATCCTCTACAATCGCGGGGATGAACGAACAGATGTCCGGCCGCGATTGCGATATCGCCCTCATCGGCGGCGGCGCCTCCGGCGTGCTCGCGGCGATCCAGCTGTTGCGGCAGGCCCGCAGTGCGGTCCACGTCGTCATGGTGGGAACGGCGGCGGCGCTGGCCGAAGGCGTGGCCTATTCGACGCGCCGCGACGAGCACCTGCTCAACGTGCCGGCCGGCAAGATGAGCGCGTTCCCGGAGCTGCCGGGCGATTTCGTGGCGTTCCTGCAAGGCCGGGCCGATCCGGGGCAGGCGCCGGACTCCCGGCTGGAGCAGCGCTACGTCGCGCGCCGGACCTACGCGGACTACCTGCGGGAACGCCTGCGGCAAGCGCGGGAAGGCAGCGTGGCGACGTTCGAGGTGATCCACGACCGCGTGGTCGAGCTGGAGAAGGCCGGCGGCGCGATGAGACTGCGGCTCGCGGGCCAGGGCGAACTGCGGGCCCGGCGCGTGGTGCTGGCGGTCGGCAACGCGCTGCGGCCGCTGCCGGCGCGCGGCGCCACCGGCCTGGAGCGGCGGCACCTCGTGGAGGCGTGGGACAGCGCGGCCTTGGCCGGGATACCGCCCGAGTCGGCGGTATGCATCGTCGGCTCCGGACTGAGCATGGCCGACAGCGTGGTGACGCTGCATGCGCGCGGCCATCGCGGGCCGGTGCACGTGGTCTCGCGCCACGGCTTGATGCCGTTGCCGCACGCGCAAGGCGCTGCTGCCGACCTGGACGTGCAGGCGTTGCTGGCCATGCCGTTGCGCAGGCGCATGCGCGCGCTGCGCGAGCGCGCGCGTGCCGCGGCCGCCCTCGGCACGCCGTGGCAGAGCGTGATGGATGCGCTGCGCCCGCACGGCCAGGCGCTGTGGCGGTCGCTGTCCTGCGCCGACCAGCGCCGCTTCCTGCGCCATGTCGTGCGCTATTGGGACGTGCACCGGCACCGGATCGCGCCGGAAGTCCATGCGCGCTTGCGCGGCATGCAGGCCAGCGGCCAGTTGCGCGTGCACCGTGCGCGCCTGGACACGGTGTTCCCGGTCGCGAATTGCGTGCAGCTGGGCGCGCGTTCCGCGCAGGGCGGCATGCTGCAGCTGGATGCGCACCAGATCGTCAACGCCACCGGCGTGGAGATGCGGGTGCAGGCGATGCGCAATCCGCTGCTGCAGCAACTGCTGGGCAGCGGCCTCGCGGTGGCGGGGCCGCATGGCATCGGCGTGGATACCGACGACGAGGGATGCCTGGTCGCTGCCGATGGCGAGGCCGACCCGCGCATCCGGGTGATCGGCAGCCTGCGCATCGGCCGGTTGTGGGAGAGCCTGGCGATCCCGGAGCTGCGCGAGCAGGCACGGGACGTGGCGAGGGGATTGCTGGCGTTGTGAGGCCGGGCCGGGAAAGCATCTTTGCCTGGGTTCGGTTGCCGGGCGATCCGATGCTCCTTTGCAGTTCTTCGCTTCCCGTCGGAGGGACTTCAGTCCCGACAGGTGGCCGGCAAGCCTTGTCGGGACTGAAGTCCCTCCACAACGACACCCGATCCGGAGCTGGCTTGTCGCTCTTCCGGAATCCGGGTGCCCAAACCCCACTCCGCTTTCTCGGTAAAGCCCTGCCGGGGCTGAAGTCCCTCCCACAACACCCGTTCCTGAGTTGGCTTGCCACTCCGCCGGGTCCCGGGTCCCGCTTCGCGTAAAATGCGCGGGTGGATGTCTCTCATTTGCTCGATCACCTGAACCCCGCCCAGCGCGAGGCCGTTTCCGCTCCTCCCGGGCACTATCTGGTGCTGGCGGGCGCCGGATCCGGCAAGACGCGCGTGCTCACGCATCGCATCGCCTGGCTGAACGAAGTCCACGGCGTGCCCACGCACGGCATCCTAGCGGTGACCTTCACCAACAAGGCCGCCGGCGAGATGCGCCAGCGCACCGACCTGCAGTTGCGGCAGGGCAGCCGCGGCATGTGGATCGGCACGTTCCACGGCCTGGCCCATCGGCTGCTGCGGCTGCACTGGCAGGACGCGAAGCTGCCGGAAGGCTTCCAGGTCATGGACAGCGACGACCAGCTGCGGTTGGTCAAGCGTACGGTGCAGGCGCTGGAGCTGGACGAGTCGCGCTACCCGCCCAAGCAGGCGATGTGGTGGATCAACGCGCAGAAGGACGAGGGCCGCCGGCCGGAGCACATCCAGCCGGAGGCGCGCGACGACTGGACCGAGGCCCAGCGCCGCATCTACGCCGCCTACCAGGAACGCTGCGACCGCGCCGGCCTGGTCGATTTCGCCGAACTGCTGCTGCGCGCGCACGAGCTGCTGCGCGACAACCCGGCGCTGCTGGCGCATTACCGCGCGCGCTTCCGCGAGATCCTGGTGGACGAGTTCCAGGACACCAACGCGATCCAGTACGCGTTCGTGCGCGTGCTCGCCGGCGATTCCGGCCACGTGTTCGTGGTCGGCGACGACGACCAGGCGATCTACGGCTGGCGCGGCGCCAAGGTCGAGAACGTGCAGCGCTTCCTCAAGGATTTCGCCGGCGCGCAGGTGATCCGGCTTGAGCAGAACTACCGTTCCAGCGCCAACATCCTCGGCGCCGCCAACGCGGTGATTGCGCACAACCCGGACCGCATCGGCAAGCAGCTGTGGACCGAGTCGGGCGAGGGCGAGCCGATCGACCTGTATGCGGCCTACAACGAGGTCGACGAGGCCCGCTACGTGGTCGAGCGCGCGCGCCAGTGGGTGCGCGACGGCGGCAGCTACGGCGAGCTCGCGGTGCTCTACCGCAGCAACGCGCAGTCGCGCGCGTTCGAAGAGGCGCTGCTGTCCGAACAGATCCCGTACCGCGTCTACGGCGGCATGCGCTTCTTCGAGCGCGCCGAGATCAAGGATGCGCTGGCCTACCTGCGCCTGCTGGCCAACCGCAGCGACGATGCGGCGTTCGAGCGCGCCGTAAACACCCCGGCGCGCGGCATCGGCGAGCGCACCCTGGACGAAGTGCGGCGGCTGGCGCGTGCGCAGCAGCTGTCGCTGTGGGAGGCGGCGATGGCCTGCACCCAGTCGTCCGGACTGGCCGCGCGCGCGCGCAACGCGCTGGCCGGTTTCCTCAACCTGGTCCAGCAGCTCGGCGCGGAAAGCGCGCAGATGCACCTGTCCGAGCGCATCGACCACGTGCTGGCGCGCTCCGGCCTGCGCGAGCACTGGTCGAAGGAGAGCCGCGGCGGGCTGGATTCGGAATCGCGCACCGAGAACCTGGACGAACTGGTCTCGGTGGCCTCGCGCTTCGTGCTGCCCGAGGGCGACGAGGAGGTCCAGGGCATGACCGAGCTGGTCGCGTTCCTGTCCTACGCCTCGCTGGAGGCGGGCGAGGGCCAGGCCCAGGCCGGCGAGGAAGGCGTGCAGCTGATGACGCTGCACTCGGCCAAGGGCCTGGAGTTCCCGCTGGTGTTCCTGGTCGGGCTGGAGGACGGGCTGTTCCCGAGCGCGCGTTCGCTGGAGGAGAGCGGCCGGCTCGAGGAGGAGCGCCGGCTGGCCTATGTCGGCATCACCCGCGCCCGCCAGAAGCTGGTGCTCAGCTATGCCGAGTCGCGCCGCATCCACGGCCAGGACAACTACAACGTGCCCTCGCGCTTCCTGCGCGAGATCCCGCGCGAGCTGCTGCACGAGGTGCGCCCGAAGGTGCAGGTCTCGCGCCAGGCCTCGCTGGGCGCGGTGCGCGGGCCGGTGCACGGCGTGGTCGAAGCCGCGCCGATCAAGCTCGGCGCCAACGTGGTGCATGCCAAGTTCGGCAACGGCGTGGTCACCGACTACGAGGGCAGCGGTGCGCACGCCCGCGTGCAGGTGCAGTTCGACGAGCACGGCGCCAAGTGGCTGGTGATGGCCTACGCCAACCTGACGGTGGTTTGATCGGGATCAACGCTGCCTTTAGGCAGTGTGTGCGATGGTAGGTCGCCGTCATCGACGGCGTAACCGGAGATCGACATGTACAAGCGCATCCTGATCGCCATCGACGGCTCCGAACTGGCCAACCGCGGTCTGCAGCAGGGCCTGACCCTGGCCAAGGATACCGGCGCGGCGGTCGACCTCGTCACCGTGTCCGAGCCCTGGGCCATGGGCATGTACGACGCGATGGGCTGGAGCGTCGGCTACGAGGCCAGCCCCGAGTACAGGAAGGAGCGCGAGGAAGGCGCGCAGGCCATCCTCAAGCCGGCGCTGGAGGCCGCCGGCGCGGCCGGGGTGTCAGCGACCCCGCACCATGTGCTGGACCGCTATGCCGCCGAAGGCATCCTGCAGACCGCCAAGGACTGCGGCAGCGACCTGATCGTGATGACCTCGCACGGCCGCCGCGGCATGAGCCGGGTGCTGCTGGGCAGCCAGACCATCGAGGTGCTGACCGGCAGCACGGTGCCAGTGCTGGTGGTGAGGTGACCGGAGCCGGGCCCGGGACGGCCTGGGCCCGGGTCTGGAGCCTCGGAACCAGGGGCAACCCGGCTTCGGATCGAACGCTGTTGTGGGAGGGACTTCAGTCCCGACGGGGCTTTTGCCGGCCGACGGTCGGTGCCGGAGTCCCCTCCCGCGAAAATCTGAAAAGCATCGGGGCGCTTGCCAGCCGGACCCGGATGCTTTCCCGGATCCCTCACCAGCTGTACAGCTTCCAATACACCGGCGAAACGCCCTCGCGGTCGTTGTCGAAGCGGCCGTCGCCGTCCTTGTCGTACAGGTAATAGGGCGCCCCGCGCACCGGGGTGATCTTGACCATGCGCAGCTGGCCGGCCACGCGGTACTCGTCGATCTTGTCGCCGTTGTCCATGGTCTTGCTGGAAATGTCGGCGTCGCGCAGGTCCAGCGGCGCGCCGTCGGACCCGAGGGTCGCGCAGCCGGCCAGCAACAGGAGGGGCGCCAGTAGCAGGCTCGCTCGTTTCATCGTCGGGACTCCATGCGGGGTACCCGCGATTATGCGCGCTGTCGCCGCGGCCGTGCGCGGGGCGGCCGCGTAGAATGGCGCGATGAGCAGATTAGTCCTGATCGACGGGTCCAGTTACCTGTACCGCGCGTTCCACGCGCTGCCGCCGCTGAGCAACGCCCAGGGCGAGCCCACCGGCGCGCTGTTCGGCGTGGTCAACATGCTGCGCGCGACGTTGAAGGAAAGGCCCGACTACGTCGCCTTCGTGGTCGACGCGCCTGGCAAGACCTTCCGCGACGAGCTCTACCCCGAATACAAGGCGCAGCGGCCGCCGATGCCGGACGACCTGCGCGCGCAGGTGCAGCCGATGTGCGAGATCGTGCACGCGCTCGGCATCGACATCCTGCGCGTGGACGGGGTGGAGGCCGACGACGTGATCGGCACGCTGGCGCTGGCCGGCGCGGCCGACGGCATCGCGGTGACCATCTCCACCGGCGACAAGGACTTCGCCCAGCTGGTGCGGCCCGGCATCGAACTGGTGAACACGATGAGCGGCAGCCGGATGGACTCGGACGCGGCGGTGTTCGGCAAGTTCGGCGTGAACCCCGGCCAGATCGTCGACCTGCTGGCGCTGATGGGCGACGCGGTGGACAACGTGCCGGGCGTGGAGAAGTGCGGGCCCAAGACCGCGGCCAAGTGGCTGGGCGAATACGGCTCGCTCGACGCGATCGTCGCCAACGCGGACAAGATCAAGGGCAAGATCGGCGACAACCTGCGCGCGGCGCTGCCGCGGCTGCCGCTCAACCGCGAGCTGGTGACGATCAAGACCGACGTGGCGCTGGACAAGCGCCCGCAGGACCTGGTGCTGCGCGAGCGCGACACCGAGGCGCTGCGCGGGCTGTACCAGCGCTACGGGTTCACCCAGGCGCTGAAGGAGCTGGACGGCGGCGCCGCGGCGCCGGCGGTCGGCGAGACCGAGCCCGGGCGCGCGCGCGGCACCGGCTTCGTCGCCGCGCCGGTGCCGGCCACCGCGGCCGACCTCGACCCGGCGCTGTCCGCGCCCGGCGAGTACGAGACGATCCTGTCCGCCGCGCAGCTGCAGGCCTGGATCGCGCGCCTGCGCGAGGCCGGCCAGTTCGCCTTCGACACCGAGACCGACAGCCTCGACGCGATGCAGGCCAACCTGGTCGGCCTGAGCTTCGCCGCCGAACCGGGCAAGGCGGCCTACCTGCCGCTGGGCCACGACTATCCCGGCGCGCCGGCCCAGCTGGACCGCGCGCAGGCGCTGGACCTGCTGCGCCCGCTGCTGGAGGACGCCTCGGTGCGCAAGCTCGGCCAGCACGGCAAGTACGACCTGCACGTGATGCGCCGCCACGGCATCGCCCTGGCCGGCTATGCCGACGACACCTTGCTGGAGAGCTTCGTGCTCAATTCCGGCAGCGCCCGCCACGACATGGACAGCCTGGCCAAGCGCTACCTCGGCTACGAGACGGTCAAGTACGAGGATGTGGCCGGCAAGGGCGCCAAGCAGATCCCGTTCTCGCACGTCGGCCTGGACGAGGCGACCCGCTACGCCGCCGAGGATGCCGACATCACCCTGCGCCTGCACCGCGTGCTGGCGCCCAAGCTGGCGGCCGAGCCGGGCCTGGAGTCGGTCTACCGCGGGATCGAGATGCCGCTGGTGGCGGTGCTGGAGCGGATCGAGGCCAACGGCGTGCAGGTCGACGCCGAGGAGCTGCGCCGGCAGAGCGCGGACCTGTCGCGGCGGATGCTGGCCGCGCAGCAGAAGGCCACCGAGCTGGCCGGGCGCGCGTTCAACCTGGATTCGCCCAAGCAGTTGCAGGCGCTGCTGTTCGACGAACTGAAGCTGCCGGCGGTGGTGAAGACGCCCAAGGGCCAGCCGTCCACCAACGAGGAGGCGCTGGAGGCGATCGCCGACCAGCACGAGCTGCCGCGGGTGATCCTGGAATACCGTGGCCTGGCCAAGCTGCGCAGCACCTACACCGACAAGCTGCCGGAGATGATCCATCCGCAGACCGGGCGCGTGCACACCAGCTACCACCAGGCCGGCGCGGCCACCGGGCGGCTGTCCTCGTCCGACCCCAACCTGCAGAACATCCCGATCCGCACCGACGACGGCCGCCGCATCCGCCGCGCCTTCGTCGCCCCGCCGGGACGCAAGCTGGTCGCCTGCGACTACTCGCAGATCGAGCTGCGGATCATGGCGCACCTGTCCGGCGACCCGGGCCTGGTCGCCGCGTTCGAGTCCGGCGCCGACGTGCACCGCGCCACCGCGGCGGAGGTGTTCGGGCGCAGGATCGACGAGGTCACCGCGAACGAGCGCCGCGCCGCCAAGGCGATCAACTTCGGCCTGATGTACGGGATGAGCGCGTTCGGCCTGGCGCGCCAGCTCGGCATCGGCCGCGGCGAGGCGCAGGACTACATCGCGCTGTACTTCAGCCGTTTCTCGGGCGTGCGCGACTTCATGGAGAACACCCGCCAGCAGGCGCGCGAGAAGGGCTACGTGGAGACCGTGTTCGGGCGCCGCCTGTACCTGGACTACATCGCCAGCGGCAACCAGGCGCAACGGGCCGGCGCCGAGCGCGCCGCGATCAACGCGCCGATGCAGGGCACGGCGGCGGACATCATCAAGCGCGCGATGGTGGCGGTGGACGGCTGGCTGGCCGGGCAGCGCAACGAGTCCGGTGAAAGCCCCGCGCTGATGATCCTGCAGGTGCACGACGAACTGGTGTTCGAGGTCGAGGAGGCCTTCGTCGAGGAGTTGCGCCGCAACGTGGTCGAGCGGATGGCCGGCGCGGCGCGGTTGCGGGTGCCGCTGGTGGTCGATGCGGGCGTGGGCGACAACTGGGACGAGGCGCATTAAGGCGCGGCGAGCCCTGTCCCCGGCGGCGGGGCCGGGCGCTTCGCTCGTTGTGGGCGGGATTCCGGTACA
Organism: Xanthomonas boreopolis; assembly: GCA_014654535.1. GTDB lineage: Bacteria > Pseudomonadota > Gammaproteobacteria > Xanthomonadales > Xanthomonadaceae > Pseudomonas_S > Pseudomonas_S boreopolis. Next base: position 33,017 of record BNBA01000013.1, on the reverse strand, counting down.
GGTCGGCTTGCCGGGCGGTCAGTTGGCTTTTGTTTCCGTTTTCAGAAACAAAAGTTTCCGGAGAAATGGCTTTCGCTCTTATTGGCGAACCACTTTTTCCTTGCCCGTGCAAAAGCGCCGAAGCGAGATGCCAGCAAGCAGTGGGCCTGGCGCCATGCAAGCGATCGGCGCAGCGGCGTCGGAATGAATCCGTCCTTAATCCGACGATTTCTTAACCGGAATCTTCACGATCCATCAATGTGCGGAGTGGTGTTATAGCCCTCGACAGGCGCAACGCCTGTCTGTAGATCTCCTCCCATCCCCTGGAGCAGATCTCGGAACGGAACTCCTCCCCAAGTTCCCGTTCCCTGGCCCCGCCGACCTCCCCCTGGTCCGCGGGGCTTTTTATTGTCCGCGCGAAATGTTTCACCAAGGTAAATACGTGCCCGGCGGCGTCGCCTGTCGAATGCCACGCATGCGGCGCCGGGATAAACCGGCGCCGAATGGGGGATCGCCGCGCGGCATGTGCAGGCATCCGCTTTCGCTCAGACTGTGCCGCACCCGTTACATCGCCCGATTCCCATGCGCCCATCGGTCCCGCCCCGTTCTCCCGCACGGCCGTATTGCGGCCGCTCGCCGCATCCGGAACCCCTGCCATGCGCGTACTGATCGCCGAGGACGAGCCGTCGATCGCCGACGCAGTGGTGACCGCGCTGCGCCAGCAGGGGCATGCGGTGGACCATGTCGACGACGGCGGCCACGCCGATGCCGCGTTGCGCAGCACCGACTACCAGTTGCTGGTGCTGGACCTGGGCCTGCTCGGCGAGATGGACGGCGTGCGCGTGCTGGAACGGCTGCGCCGGCGCGGGAACCACACCCCGGTGCTGGTGATCACCGCGCGCGAAGGACTGGACGAGCGCGTGCAGGTGCTCGATCTCGGTGCCGACGACTACCTGGTCAAGCCGTTCGCATTGAAGGAGTTCGAGGCGCGGGTGCGCTCGGTGCTGCGCCGTGCGATCAGCCAGGGCGCGCCTGAGCTGCGGCTGGGCCGGCTGCGCCTGGACCTGACCGGCCACCGCGCCTGGGTGGGCGAGGACGCGCTGGAGCTGACCGCGCGCGAGTTCGGGCTGCTCGATGCGCTGGCGGTGCGCGCCGGGCGGGTCACCAGCCGGGCGCAGCTGGTGGAGACGCTGTGCGGATGGGACGAGGAGATCAGCGACAACGGCCTGGACATCGCCATGCACCGCCTGCGCCGCAAGCTGCACGGCAGCGGCGTGGGCATCCGGACCATCCGCGGACTCGGCTATCTGCTGCAGGAATGCCAGGATGGCGGCGATGAGCCTTGAGCGCGCGGTGGCGCGGCCGAGCCTGCGCCGGCGCCTGCTGCTGTTCCTGGCGGTGCCGATGCTGATCCTGCTGGCATTGGACGCGGCGGTGACCTACCGGATGGCGCTCGGCTACGCCAATCGCGCGCACGACAAGAACCTGACCGACGACCTCAGCGCGCTGGCCGCGATGCTGCGCAACAGCCCGGGCGAGCGGGTGCTGTCGGCGCAGGCGCAGTTCCTGCTCCGCTACGATCCCGACGGCCCCAACTACTTTTCCGTGTCCAGCCGCCGGCATGGCCTGATCTACGGCGATACCGGGTTGCACCGGGTCCACCAGCCGGCGCCCGGGACCGGGCCGCTGCTGTACGACATCGACGACGGCGTGCGGCGGTTGCGCGCCGCCTCGATCGGCGTGCCCTCGCCCTACGAGGCCGGCGACGTGCTGACCGTGACCGTGGCCGAGACCCTGATCGACCGCCAGCGCAGCGCCCGCGACATCCTGCAGCTGACCCTGCCGGCGCAGGCGGTGCTGATCGCGGCGGTGATGTGGCTGGTGTGGTTCGGGGTCAGGCACGGCCTGGGCGTGCTCGATCCGCTGACCCGGCGCCTGGCCGAGCGCGAGCAGGCGCTGGCGCCGGTCACCGGCCCGGACGTACCGCTGGAGATCCTGCCGCTGACCCAGACCCTGGATGCGCTGTTCGCGCGCGTGCGCGGCACGCTGGCGCTGCACGAGCGCTTCATCACCGACGCCGCGCACCAACTGCGCACGCCGCTGGCCGGCCTGCAGTTGCATGCCGAGCGCGCGATGGGCGCCGACCCGGAGCAGCTGCGGGATTCGCTGGCGCATATCCGCCGGCTGACCGGGCGCACGGCGCGCGCCGCCAGCCAGTTGCTGGCGCTGAGCCGGGTGCAGTCGCCGCACCGCGACGCCGACGCCCAGTCGCCGGTCGCGCTGCACCGGCTGGTGCCGCAGGCGGTGGCGGCGCGGGTGCCGGAAGCGCTGGCGGCGGACGTCGACCTGGGCTACCAGGCCGAAGGCGGGGAGCCGCAGGCGCTGGTGGTGCCCGGCGATGCCTCGGACCTGCAGGAACTGCTCGACAACCTGATCGACAACGCGCTGCGCTATGCCGGGCCCGGCCACAGCGTCACCGTCGGGCTGGCCGCGGCCGGCGCGCAGGCGGTGCTCAGCGTCGAGGACGACGGCCCGGGCGTGCCCGATGCGCTGCTGGCGCGCCTGGGCGAGCGCTTCTTCCGCGCACCGGGCGCGGGCGGCGACGGTTCCGGCCTGGGGCTGGCGATCGTGCAGGGCATCGCCAGCCGGCACCAGGCCACGGTCGAGTTCCTGCGGGGGGCGCAAGGCGGCTTGCGGGTGGAGATCCGTTTCCCGTTGCCGCGCGATCCGTCCGCAAACCGATACGTCGCCTGAACGCACGCGCCCGGACGCGCCGCCGAAAGCTTCGGGAAAACCTCGACGGGGATGCTGGCCCTCTTCCAGGAGGTGCCCGACGTGATCCGTTCCAGCGAATTCTTCTTCCCAGGCGGCCGCCATGGCGTGCTGCTCGTCCACGGCCTGACCGGCACCCCGGCGGAGATGCGCCGGGTCGGCATGGGCCTGAACCGCGCCGGCTTCACCGTGCACGGCGTGCAATTGGCCGGCCACTGCGGCGACATGGAGGACCTGCTCGCCACCGGCTGGCGCGATTGGTATGCCAGCGTCGACAACGCCGCCGGGGCGCTGGCCAGCACGGTCGACCGGATGTTCGTCGCCGGGCTGTCGATGGGCGCGTTGCTGGCGCTGCTGCTGGCGAGCGAGCGGCCGCAGTGGGTGGCGGGCGTCGGGGTCTATGGTGCCACCTTCCGCTACGACGGCTGGAACATCCCGTGGACGCGCCACCTCTCGTTCCTGCTGCCGTGGTTCAAGCGCTTCGGCATCGGCCGCCACCGCATGTTCATGGAGGAGCCGCCGTACGGGTTGCGCGACGAGCGCCTGCGCGCGCAGATCGGCGCGGCGATGCAGGGCGAGGACAGCAGCGTCGCCGGCCTGCCCGGCAATCCCTGGCACGCGCTGGCCGAGCTGTACGCGCTGTCGGCGCGGGTGCGGCGCGCGCTGCCCCGGGTGACCGCGCCGTGCCTGGTGGCGCATGCGGCCGAGGACGACGTGGCCAGCCTGCGCAACGCCGAGTGGGTGCTGGACGGCGTGTCCGGGCCGACCGAGTTCCTGCTGATGGAGGACAGCTACCACATGCTGACCCTGGACCGGCAGCGGCGCCTGTTGACCGACCGCACCGCCCACTTCTTCCGGCGCATCGCCGGGGAAGGCCATGGAACCCAGGCGCAGGACCTGCCGCTGCCGGTCGCGGTGCCGACGTGAGCCTGCTCGCGGCGACGCTGTGGCTGCTGACCGTGGTGGTCGATACCGCCGGGCAACTGGCGTTCAAGACCGCGGCGGTGGAAGGCATCGCGGCCGGCGGCGACGTGGTGGCGCGCTGGCGCCATCGCCTGGCGCGGCCCTGGCTGTGGGTCGGCGTGGCCAGCTACGTGGTCGAGTTCCTGGCCTGGATCGCGTTCCTGTCGCTGGTGCCGTTGTCGGAAGGGGTGCTGCTCGGCTCGGTCAACATCCTGGCGCTGATGCTGGCCGGGCGGGTGTTCTTCGGCGAGCGGCTGACGCCGTTGCGGCTGGCCGGGATGAGCCTGATCGGCCTGGGCGTGATGGTCGTGGGAGTGGGCGGATGAGAAAGCTGTACCTGATCGGGTTCCCGCTGCTGATGGCGTTCGACACGCTGGCGCAGCTGTGCTTCAAGCTGGCCGGCGCGCATGCGCTGCCGCTGGAGTTCGGCGTCGCGTGGCTGGAGCGGTTGTTCGGGCAGCCCTACATCTACGGCTCGCTGCTGGGCTACGTCGGCGCGTTCTTCACCTGGATGACGCTGCTGGAACGCGCGCCGATCGGCCCGGCCTTCGCCGCCTCGCACCTGGAAGTGGTTACGGTACTGGTGCTGTCGGCCTGGCTGCTGGGCGAACCGGTGACCGGCGTGCACCTGCTCGGTGCCGTCCTGATCCTGGCCGGCGTGGCCTGCCTGGCGCGCGCCGAATCGCAGCGCATCGACGCGGCGATGGCCGATGCCGCGATCTGAGCTGCCGCCGACCGCCGGCCTGCCGCTGCATCTCGGCGACCTGTGGCCGCGCCGCGGCGACGCGTTGGAGGCACGGCTGCAGGCGCTGTTCGGATTGCCGGAGCCGCTGCTGACCTGCTCGGGCACGGTCGCCCTGCTGCTGTCGTTGCGGGTGCTGCGGCGCCTCGCGCCCGGGCGCGACGAGGTGGTGGTGCCGGCCTACACCTGCCCGCTGGTGGCGTTGGCAGTGCATGCGGCGGGCCTGAAGTTGCGCCTGTGCGACCTGCGCGCGGGCCACTTCGAGTTCGATCCGGACACCCTGCGCGTCGCCTGCGGGGCACGCACGCTGGCGGTGGTGCCGACCCATCTCGGTGGCCGCATCGCCGACGTGGCGGCGGCGTGCGCGGTGGCGCATGGCTGCGGCGCGTGGGTGATCGAGGATGCGGCGCAGGCGCTGGGCGCCCGGGTCGGCGACCGCAGCGTGGGGCTGCATGGCGACATCGGCTTCTTCAGCCTGGCGGCGGGCAAGGGCCTGTCGCTGTACGAAGGCGGCGTGCTGGTCAGTACCGACCCGAACCTGCGCGTGCTGCTGGCGCGCGAGCTGGCGCGGGTGCCGGCGCGACCGCTCTGGGAGCTGCGGCGCAGCGCCGAGCTGCTCGGGTTGGCGCTGCTGTACCGGCCGCGCGCGCTGGCGCTGGCCTACGGCATGCCGCTGCGGCGCGCGCTGCGCGAAGGCGATCCGGTGCGCGCGGTCGGCGACCTGTTCGGTCCGGACATCCCCGTGCACCGGGTCGGCCGCTGGCGGCGCGCGGTCGGTGCCAATGCGGTGTCGCGGTTGCCGGGATTCCTGGACGCTGCGCGCGAGCGGGCGCTGGCCTGGCGCGAGGAACTGGCGGCGCTGCCGGGCGTGACGGTCTACGGCGATCGTGACGGGGAACGCGGTACGTGGCCGGTGCTGTGGTTGCGGCTGCCGGACCGGACGCGGCGGGACGCGGCGTTGCGCAGGTTGTGGACGGCGGGGCTGGGAGTGAGCCGGATGTTCGTCCATGCGTTGCCGGACTACGCGTACCTGGGCGATCGCGTGGTGCCGGCGGAGGTGCCGCAGGCGCGGGCGTTGGCGGATTGCACGCTTACGGTGGGCAATGGGGTTTGGTTGGATGCGCGTGCGCGGGGAAAGGTGGTTGAGGGGTTGGCGGGCTGATCCACGCCGTCTCACTGTTCCCCGGAATTCCCCACTACCGTCATTCCCGCGAAAGCGGGAGGCGCTTTTCAGCAGCCGAACGGCTGATCATCTATGGACGTTGCTTTTGGGGCCTTTGGCGAGAAAGGCAAAAGCTTTCGCCTTTGGCGAGTCACTTTTCTTTGCTTGTGCACGCGCGCCGCAGGAGCGGCACCGCACGGCGAAGCCGGCCCGAAGGGCGCGGCACAAGGAGGTGCCGCGTAAAGAAAAGTGACCAAAAGAAGCGCTTCACAGCAGCCGAACGGCTGATCAAGCACACCCCGCCTGCGCGCCCGCAGCTTTGCTGCGGGGTCCACGGAGCCGGCGGGATTTTCGGACGCGGCATCCTGCCGCGGCCGAAAACGACGCACTCGTCCGCTACGCGGCCGAGTCCGGGGCATTCGCCGCGCGGCGAATGCCCGCCCGCCGGGGCGAAGCAGTGCTTCGCCTTTTCCGGCGAGCCCCTGTGCGCCGCCCTTCGGGTTTTCCCACCGTCTCCGCCGCTACGGAGGGGCCCCGGTAAGTCAAAGGCGAGAAGCTGAAGCAAAGTCACGAGCAACAGCAACAGCAACAGCAACAGCAACAGCAATAGCAACAGCTGCAATTGCAGCCGTAGCCGTAGCCGCAATCATCACGCTCGCACGCATCTCCCCACCGTCGTCCCCGCGAAGGCGGGGACCCAGTGTCTTTGAGGCTTTCCAGGGGAAACCATCAATGTGCGGCGCGAATAGCGCCTACCGATCTCCGATCGCGCGCAGCAGTTCCAGGTTGAGTGCGTGTTGTCCGGCTTGCCAGGCGGGGAGGGTTTCCGGGTCGGGGGGCGTTTGCCCGTCCAGCGAGGAGAGCAGGCGCTTGAACAGGCTGCGGTAGCGGTGGTGCGATATCTCGCCGGTGATGTCGCTGCCGACGATCGGTCCGGCCAGGGCGGCGATCAGCGCTTGTGCGTCGGCGAGCCGGAAGCGGCCCTGGTCCCAGTTGGTGCGGGCCACGTCCTCGGCGAATACGTCCTTGTCGATCGACAGGTAGATGGGCAAGCGGGCGTCGCGGCGGGCGGCGAAGGCCGCCAGCAGGCTGGGGACGTCGTCGAAGTTGTGGACCGCACCGGCGCAGCCGAGCGGGCGCGCCCAGCGCGTGTCGACGCCCAGGCACCAATAGTGCAGCCGTCCCGCGCGCAGCGGGGCGAGGTGCTGTTCCCAGCAATGCGCGGTGCCGGCGTCCGGCGAGCAGATGCCGACCACGTGGACCTGCGCGACCCGCGCCAGCGCGGCGGCGTGGCGTACCCACGAGCCGCAATGGATGCCGAACGGGTAGCGCATGTTGTCCGGATGGTTGTCGAGCACGATCACCTGCAGCGGACGGTCGCTGCGCTCGGCGGCGAGCCGCACCAGGGGCCAGCTCAGGTGGTGGAAGTCGCCGCTGCCCAGGAACACGGTGCCGTGCCCGCGTTCCAGCGCCGGCCGGACCTGCCCGACGAAGCGGTGCAGGGTCGCATGGCCGCAGCCGAAGCGGACCGCTTCCTGCCAGTGCCGCAGCGGCAGCACCCGCGCCTCGGGAACTGCACCGGTGGACGCGTCCAGGTCGAGGATCAGCGGCGCGTTCATCCCATCGCCTCGGCCTGCGGCATGTCGCCGGCCTCGTGCTCGAAGCGATGGGCATTGCGGCGCAACAGCAGGCGCAGCAGCGGATTGCGCGCGTAGACCGCGTGCCGGGTCGGGCTGAGGCGCGCACCGAGGTAGCGCTTGATCTCCGGGTCGGTCCAGCCGGCCACGTAATGGCTGAGCCCCTGGCCGCGCGCGTATTCCAGGTTGTGCATCCAGCTCACGGCATAGAGGTTGTGCTCGCGCGCCTGCGGGTAGGCGAAGCCGACGTACTTGTCCACCAGCATCCCGGCGTGCTCGTAGCACAGGTTCCAGCCGACCAGTGCCTCGCCGTGGTAGTAGGCGAACACGCGGCCGCCGCTGCCGCCGTCGCGCAGCAGTTCGGCCAGGAACTCCGGGCCGAGCAGGTCGAAGTGGATCTGGCTCTGCGCGTAGACGTTGAGGTACAGCGCGTAGTAGCGCTGGCACAGCGCCGGATCGTCGAAGCAGGCCGCGCCGGTGGGCTGGCACTCCACGCGCAGCCGGGCGCGCGCGCGCAGCTTGCGGCGGATGTCGCGGCGGCGCCCGGACGACAGTTGCGCCAGGTATTCGTCCTCGCCGGCGAAGTCGATCGGCACCCAGGCCAGCGACATGCCCTGCATCAGCACGAAGCCGCGCTCGGCCAGCGCCTGCGCGAATGCCTCGGCGCGCTGGTTGCCGTGCACGTCCAGCAATGGCGATTCCCACGGCAGGTCCTTGACGATCAGCAGCGGCGCGCGCCGTGCCTGCGCCAGCGCCTCGTCGGCCAGCGCCTCGACGTGGCCTGCCAGCGGCAGCGGCGCGTACTCGGTGACGGTGCAGCCGATGAAGCAGGCATTCCACTCCAGCCAGCGCCGCCACCAGCGGTAGCCGGGCAACGCGGCCACGCGCGCGCGCAGCGCGTCGTCGGCCGTGGTCAGCAGGTCCAGCCGGGTGCAGAACAGCGGCAGACCGCTGTCCAGGCGCTCGGCCCTGAAGCCCTGCGGCGGATGCGCGAGGAAGCTGCTCAGCAGCGCCTCCGGCTCGAGCTGGGTGCAGTAGCGCATGGCGCGGCCCGGAACCCGCGTCAGCCGGCCTTGGCCTTGGTCAGCAGCTGGTCCAGCAGCGCGATCGCCAGGTCGATCTCCTCATGGGTGATGTCCAGCGACGGAGCCAGCGTGATCACGTTCTTGTACCAGCCGCCGACGTCGAGCACGAGGCCGATCTTCTTGCCGCCGTGGGTGAGGTCGCCGGCCAGGCCGATGTCGACCATGCGGTCGAGCAGCGCCTTGTTGGGCGTGTAGCCGTCGGCTTCGCAGATCTCCGCGCGCAGTGCCAGGCCGAGGCCATCGACGTCGCCGATCTCCGGATGGCGCTTCTGCAAGTCCTTCAGACCCTCCAGGAAGTGAGCGCCCTTCAGTGGTACGGTGCGCTCGTAATCCATCTCGTAACCCATCCGGATCACTTCCAGGCCGAGCGAGGTGCCGAGCGGATTGGAGTTGAAGGTGGAGTGGGTCGAGCCCGGCGGGAACACGGTCGGGTTGATCAGTTCCTCGCGCGCCCACAGGCCGGACAGCGGGTTGAGGCCGTTGGTGAGCGCCTTGCCGAACACCAGCACGTCCGGGGTCACGCCGAAGTGCTCGATCGACCACAGCTTGCCGGTACGCCAGAAGCCCATCTGGATCTCGTCGACCACCATCAGGATGTTGTACTTGTCGAGCACCTTCTTCAGGTCGCGGAAGAAGTTCGGCGGCGGCACCACGTAGCCGCCGGTGCCCTGGATCGGCTCGACGTAGAACGCGGCGTACTCGGCCTGGCCGACCTTGGGATCCCATACGCCGTTGTATTCGGTCTCGAACAGGCGCGCGAACTGGTTCACGCAATGGTCGGAATATTCTTCCGGCGTCATGCCCTTCGGGCGGCGGAACGGATATGGGAACGGAATGAACATCGCGCGCTCGCCGAAATGGCCGAAACGGCGGCGGTAGCGGTAGCTGGAGGTGATCGACGAGGCGCCGAGCGTGCGCCCGTGGTAGCCGCCCTCGAAGGCGAACATCAGGCTCTTGCCGTTGCGCGCGTTGCGCACCAGCTTCAGCGAATCCTCGATCGCCTGCGCGCCGCCGACGTTGAAGTGCACGCGCCCCTCCACGCCGAACTTGCGTTCCACGTCCTGGGCGATGGTCTTGGCGAGCTGGATGCGGGTCGGGTGCAGGTACTGGCTGGCGACCTGCGGCAACGTGTCGATCTGGCGCTTCAGCGCGTCGTTGAGGCGCGGGTTGGAGTAGCCGAAGTTGCACGCCGAGTACCACATCTGCAGGTCGAGGAACGGCACCCCGGCGCTGTCGAACATGTAGCTGCCTTCGCAGCGGCGGAAGACCTTGGGCGGGTCGACGTAGTGCACGGTGTCGCCGAAGGAGCTGTAGCGCGCCTCGTCGGCCAGTAGCTGGGCATCGTCGTCGAGCGTCAGGGCAGGAGTGTGCAGCAGGTTCATGGGTCGCGTATCCGGAAGGTGGATGAGGCCGGCTCAGGCCGGCAGCGGAGCAAGGGCAAGCGCAGGCAGCGGTGCGGGATCGGTGAGGCGGCCGTCGAGCAGGCGCGGCAGCAGAGCGAGCGCGTCCTGGAAGTCGTCGATCGGGCTGTGCGCGATGCCGCGCAGGCGGCAGTGATCGATCAGCTTGCGCTTGGCGAACACGTAGTCGGCGCGCCCGGCGGCGCAGAAGTCGGAAGTGCCGTCGCCGATCAGCAGTACGCGGCTGTGCGCGTGCGGGCGATGCTGGCGGACCTGCGCGCACTTGCAGGTGCCGGCGGTGCAGCCGGGCGCCTGGTAGGGCGAGTCCAGGCGCCAGCGGCGCGGTCGTTCGGCACGGCTCAGCCGGTTGGCGACGGTGGGCAGGTGCCGGAGGCCATGACGGGCGAGCAGGACCTGGATCGGCTGGTCCAGGCCGTCGCTGACGACCTGCAGCGGCAGGCCGCGCGCGGCGACGGCGGCGGCGAAGCGCGGGAAATACGGGTCGATCGCGAGGCCGTCCAGGTGCCGTTCGAACTGTTCGGGGCCCATGTCGAGCAGGGCGACCTGGCCTTGCATGCAGGCGGCCGATCCGATGCGGCCGGCCTGCCAGTCCGCCTCCAGCGCTTCCCAGCCGGGCAGGCCGAAGCGGTCGAGCAGGGTGTCGATCACGTCCTGGAGGCCGATGGTCCCGTCGAAGTCGCACAGGACGCTCCAGGACAAGGGGGGTTGGGGTGACATGGGACTCACGGAGTCGTGCAAGGTGGACGCCACCGTAGGCGGGCGACCTTTCGGGCTCCTTTCCGGGATTTCCCGGTCCCGGATGTCTTCAGGCAGCGTTGGCCGGCGTGACCGGATCGAGCCGGCGAGGCCCGGCGGATGCAGGCCGGTACCGGGGTTGCCTTGTGCTTTCTGTGAAAGGGACTGCGGCCGCGACGGGCCTTGTCTGCCTTCTGTCGGGACGCCGGCACCTGTTGTGGGAGGGACTTCAGTCCCGGCGGGCGTTATCGACCCTCTGTCGGGACTGAAGTCCCTCCCACAAAGAAACGGATCCCTCTATGGAATCAACCGGCGAAACCGCCGGCAATCGCAGCCCTCAACCCAGCCAGTCGCGCGGCACCAGGTAGTCGGCCAAGCGCGCTTCGGCGCTGCCCGGCTCGGGTTGGAAGCCGTACTCCCAGCGCACGCGCGGCGGCAGGCTCATCAGGATGCTCTCGGCGCGCCCGCCGCTCTGTAGGCCGAACAGCGTGCCGCGGTCGTAGACCAGGTTGAACTCGACGTAGCGCCCGCGCCGGTACAGCTGGAACTCGCGCTCGCGCTCGCCGTACGGCATGTCCTTGCGGCGCTCGACGATCGGCAGGTAGGCGTCGAGGAAGCCGTCGCCGACCGCGCGCAGGTAGGCGAAGTCGCGCTCGAAGTCGCCATGCAGGTCGTCGAAGAACAGGCCGCCGACGCCGCGCGTCTCGTTGCGGTGGCGCAGGAAGAAGTACTCGTCGCACCAGCGCTTGTGCGCGGCGTAGCGCTCCTCGCCGAACGGCGCGCACAACGCCTGCGCGGTGCGGTGCCAGTGCAGCACGTCCTCGTCGAACGGGTAGAACGGGGTCAGGTCGAAGCCGCCGCCGAACCAGGCCGCCACCGGTTCGCCGTCGCGCTCGGCACGGAAGTAACGCACGTTGGCGTGGGTGGTCGGCAGGTAGGGATTGCGCGGGTGGAACACCAGCGAGACGCCGCAGGCGCGCCAGCTGGCGCCGGCCAGCTCGGGGCGGTGCGCGCTCGCCGAGGGCGGCAGGCGCGTGCCGGCGACGTCGGAGAAACCGATCCCGGCCTGCTCGAACACCGCCCCCTCGCGCAGCACGCGGGTACGGCCGCCGCCGCCTTCCGCGCGCTGCCACAGGTCCTCGGCGAAGCGGGCCCGGCCGTCGGCGGCCTCGACGGCGGCGCAGATGCGGTCCTGCAGGTTGGTGAGGTAGTCGCGTACGCGCTCGAATTCGTTCATGCCGGTGATTCTAAGCGGCGGGTGTTACTTGCAGGAGCGGCCTTCGTGGGAGCGGCTTCAGCCGCGGTGGGGTTTTCATGCAGATCCCCCTGCAACAGCCTGCACATCCCTGTGCAGGGGGTCAAAAGGAAAGCCTCTTCGCGGCTGAAGCCGCTCCCACAAAAAGCCGCTCCTACAGGGGGCCGCGCCGGAACTCGGCGCGGATCTCCGGCCGGTACAGCTTCCAGGCGATCCAGCCGTGCAGCGCCGCGACCAGCAGCGCGCTGGCCAGGCACGACCAGAACAGGATCTGCCGCAGCGCATGGGTCATGGCCTGCAGTTCGCGCAGGTCCGCGTCCGGGCCGGCCATGCCTTGCAGCAGGCCGTCGAACAGCGCATCGACCAGCGGCAGGCCGGCGAAGTTGGCCAGGGCCGCCAGTACCAGGCCGGCGATGAAGCCCTGCCGCGCCCATTCGCGCCGGCGCAGCAGGCCCCAGGCGATCCAGGCCAGCACCGCCGAGAGCAGTGCGCCGGCCAGCGACAGGCCGGCCAGGTGGGCGTCCAGCCACAGCAGCGGCGCCGGCACTGGCATCCCGGGCGGCAGCAGGCCGGCCGCCAGGCTTGCCGAGGGCAGCGTCCAGGCCAGCAGCAATTGCAGCAGGTTGCCGAGCGCGCCGAATCCGCCCAGGGCCAGCGAGATCGCGGCCATCACCGTGACGAAGCTGCTGCGGGTGGGGGGCGTGGGCATAGGCGGGCGGGCGGTCTCAGGCGGGCAACCGGGCCAGGTGGGCATCGAGCATGGCCTGGCCCTCGGCATCGAGGCGGGCATGGATCGCCCGGTACCAAGGTGCGATCGCCGCGGGCGGCAGTTGCGCGTGCAGCAACGGCAGGCTGCGTCCGAGGAAGGTGTCGAAGAACGGCAGCCCGCGCACGTACAGGAAGTGCGAGTCGGTGATCGAAAGCGACGCATAGGCTTCGCGCAGCCATTCCAGGTGCGGCAGCGTGCGCTGCCCGTAGCCCGCCTGCTCCAGCGCCGAAATGAAATTGCCGCGCGCAAGCGCGGCGGACATCTCCCGGGTCTGCGCGTTGACCTGGTCGAACTTGGCCAGCCATGCCTCGCCGCGGTCGGGCTCGCCGCACATCACCGACACCGTGGCCAGTTGCAGCGCGTTGTGGGCGCTCGGCTCGCGCTCGAACAGTTGCAGCCAGTAATCGAACGCCTCCGGATGGCGTCCCAGCGCGCTCAACGACAGGGCGCACAGCCGGTGGGCATCGGCGCCCGCCTGCAGTTGCCGCGAGGCCAGGGCGAACGCCTGTTCGTGCCGCTCGCCCTGGAAGGCGTCCAGGGCTTCGGCCAGCGCGGGATCGATGGCTCCCTCCGCCTGGTCGGGAGCGGCCGGCGGCGCGGGCGGCGCATCGGGGCGGGCACGCCGGAACAGGCGGCTGAGGAAACCCATCGCGACGTCCTTGTGGAGTGGAGGAGGCGGGGAAGGTACCCGCTTCAGGGCACGGCGGCCAGCAGCGGCAGGATGTGCACCGCGCTCAGCGGGGCGACCGGCACCGGCCAGGGCGGCGCGGCCGGCAGCCAGGCCAGTTCGGCGATCTCGGCCTGCGCGCGCGGCGCGCGGTCGATGCGCACGAAGTACACCTCGGCGCGCACGCGCCGGCCGGCCTCGTTGACCGCGTCGTGCTCGAACTCGCCCAGGCGGCGCGCGCTGCCGGGCACGATGCCCACGTCCAGTTCCTCGCGCAATTCGCGCGCCAGGGTCGCCAGCGCCTCCTCGCCCGGCTCGCGCTTGCCGCCGGGCTGGATGAAGGTGGACGAGCCGTGCTTGCGCACCAGCAGCGCGCGACCGGCATCGTCGCCGATCAGCGCGGCGACGATGCGGATCGGGCCGATGCCGGCGGCGGCGGTCACGGCGCCGGCTTCACCTGTTCCTCGAACAGCTTGAGGATGCGCTTGTACTCGTCCAGCCAGGAGTCGGCGCGGGTGAAGCCGTGGCGTTCCAGCGGGTACGGAGCGATCTCCCAGTTGTCCTTGCGCAGTTCGATCAGCTTCTGGGTCATGTCGACCGAGTCCTTGAAGAACACGTTGTCGTCGATCATGCCGTGCGCGATCAGCAGGTGCCCCTGCAGGCCCTCGGCGTAGTTGATCGGCGAGGACGCCTTGTACGCCTCCGGGTCGATGTCCGGGGTGTTGAGGATGTTGGAGGTGTACTCGTGGTTGTACTGCATCCAGTCGCCGACCGGGCGCAGCGCGGCGCCGGCCTTGAACGTGCCCGGCGCGCGGAACATCGCCATGAAGGTCATGAAGCCGCCGTAGCTGCCGCCGTAGATGCCGGCGCGGTCGCGGTCGCCCTGCTTGGTATCCACCAGCCAGTCCAGGCCGTCCAGGTAGTCCTCCAGCTCCGGGTGGCCCATGTTGCGGTAGATCGCGGTGCGCCAGGCGCGGCCGTAGCCTTCCGAGGCGCGGTAGTCCAGGTCGAGCACGATGTAGCCCTTCTGCACCAGCAGGTTGTGGAACATCTGCTCGCGGAAGTAGTTGGTGTAGCGCGCCGAGACGTTCTGCAGGTAGCCGGCGCCGTGCACGAACATCACGATCGGGTAGCGCTTGCCGGGCTCGGGCCGGGCCGGGCCGTAGTACTTGCCCCAGATGGTGCCGGCACCGTGCTTGGACGGGACCTGCACGTACTGCGGCTGGATCCACTGCCGCGCCTTGAACGCCGGCGTGCGGGTGTCGGTCAGCACGGTGGCCTGGCCGCCGCTCGCCGGCAGCACCGCCAGTTGCGGCGGCAGGTAGGCGCCGGAGTAGCGCACCAGCAGGTGGCTGCCGTCGGGGGAAACGCTGAAATCCTCCACGCCGTCCAGCGAGGTCAGCTCGCTGACCTGGTTGCTGGCCAGGTCGAGCTTGCAGACTTCGTAGTCGCCCGGCCATTTCTGGTTGCACAGGAAGTAGAAGCCGCGGCCGTCGGGCGCCACCTGCGGGGCGGAGACTTCCCACTTGCCGGAGGTGCGCTGGCGCGGCTTGCCGTTGCCTTCGATCGTGTACAGGTGCGACCAGCCGGATTCCTCCGACAGCAGCCACAGCGTGCGGTTGTCCGGCAGCCAGCCGAAATCGTTGAATTCCCAGTTGATCCAGGCGTCGTCGTGCAGGCGGTGGCGCGAGGCGAGCGTGGCCTTGTCGAGGTCGACCGTGGCGATCCAGCGGTCCTTGTTGTCCACCGCGCGCAGCAGCACGGCGACGTTGCGGCCGTCGGCGCTCCAATGGATCGCCGGATCGCCGCCGAAGCCTTCGACGCCCACGCGCACCGCGCGATCGCCCTTGAGCGGCTCCTTGCCGGCGGCCTTGCGCAGCTTGGCCAGCGGGTCGGTGGCGATGCCCGGCAGGCCGTCGTAGCCCAGCTTGCTGGCCTTGCCGGTGGCCGCGTCGACCAGCCACAGCGCCTGCGGCACCGGCGGGTTGCGCCCGACCCGGGTGCGCACTTCCTGGAACTCCTCGTAGCCGGACTCGGTGACGTACTTGGGCATCTTGCCGGCCTGGCCCTCGTCGGCGCCCTTGGCCTGGGTGACGACCAGCAGGTGGCGGCCGTCGGGCGAGAGCGCGCTGTCGACGATCTCCACGTCCTCGCCGAGGTAGACCGGGCCCGGCGCGCGGGTCGGGTCGGCCTTGCGCCAGGCGTCCTCCTGCTGCTTGAGCGCCTCGCGCTGGGCGCGGTCGTTGCGCAGCGTCGCCAGCGTCGCCAGCTGCTGCTCGCGCAGCACGTCGGGCTTGGGATCGGCACCGGGGTCGCGCGCGGCCTTGAGCACCGCGACCTGCGCGGTGCCGCCGCCCGGCGTCCAGCGGTACCAATCGTTGCCGGCGCGCCAGGTGACGCTGCCGTCGCTGGCGAAGCGCGGGCGCGACTCCGCCTCGTTGCTGCGGGTCAGCTGGGTCAGCGCGCCGCTGCGCAGGTCGCGCAGGAAGACGTCGCCGTTGCGCACGAACAGCATGCGCTGGCGCTGGGCGTCGTAGACCGGGTCGTCGGCGTCGAGCGTGGCGCGCGCCTCGTCGCCGACGCGCGCGGCCGCGCCGCGGCCGTCGATGGACTGGCGGAAGGTGTCGCGCACCGGGCTGCCGTCGCGCTTGAGCAGGTATTCGACCTGGCGGCCGTCCCAAGACCACCACGCCTTCTCGACCGGCGGCCCGATCCAGTCCGGGTCGGCCATCGTCTGTTCGATGGTCAGCGGCGCCGAAGGCGCCTGGGCGGAGGCGGTGGCGACGAACAGCAGCAGGGACAGGGGCAGGAATCTGGGCATGGCAGGCAGCGGCAAGGAAAACCGGACAAGCCTAGCAGTCCCCCCGCGTCCGCCGGCTGGGCCACAGGTCATGGCCGGCTTGCCAGCGCGGCCAGGCTTCGGCCATTGTGGCGGCCGTTATCCCGTCCCGGCCCAGGTTCGGACGCCGCAGCCACAGCCCCTCTCCCGCCGGGAAAGGGGTTGGAATGAGGGTAGGGGTGGAAACCTCGGTGCTCGGTGCACGAGGCTCCGCCGGTACCCTCAATCGCCCCTCCGGGGCACCTTCTCCCGGGGGAGGAGGGAACGGCGGCGGCATGCCGAGCAGGTCATTTCGTCCTGGATTTCCGTTCCCATGTCCGCAGTTCTCGAAAGCGCCAGCCCTTCCGCACCGACGCTGACCCTGGGCAGCGGCGATCCCGGCCGGATCCTGGTCTACGACGGCGCCACCGCGATCGACCTGGCGCAGTTCCATGCGCATGTGCGCGGCGTGGCGGCCTGGCTGCCGGCCGGCAGCCACGCGGTCAACCTGTGCGAGGACCGCTATCGCTTCCTGGTCGCGCTGTGCGCGGTGGCGCTGCGCGGGCAGACCACGCTGCTGCCGCCGTCGCGCGCCTCGGCGGTGGTGGAGGACGTGATGCAGCGCCACGCCGGCGCCTATGCGCTCGGCGACGAGGTGCTGGAGGTCGGGCCGGCGCGCTACCACCGCCTGCCGGACGCGTTGCCGCAGGCCGCGGGCGAGCCCCCCCGGGTGCCGGCCGGTGCGGTGGCGGTGATCGGCTTCACCTCCGGCAGCACCGGCCAGCCCAAGCCGTATCCCAAGACCTGGGCGCAGTTCCGCGACGGCTGCGGCCAGAATTTGCAGGCGCTGCGCCATCTGTGGGCCGGCACGCCGCCGGCGGTGCTGGCGACCGTGCCGCCGCAGCACATGTACGGGATGGAGATGTCGGTGATCCTGCCGCTGCTGGGCGGCCTCGCCGTCGCCAACGGGCGCCCGCTGTTCCCGCAGGACGTGGCGAACGCCCTTGCGGCGCTGCCGCGCCCGCGGCTGCTGGTCACCACGCCGGTGCACCTGCGCACGCTGGTGGCCGCGCAGGTCGCGATGCCGCCGGTGGACGGGATGGTCTCGGCCACCGCGCCGCTGCCGCAGGACCTGGCGCGGCAGGCCGAAGAACGGTTCGGCGGGCCGATGTGCGAGGTGTTCGGTTCGACCGAGACCTGCGTCTTCGCGCGCCGCCGGACCGCGCTGGAGACCGCATGGACCCCGCTGCCGGGCGTGCGCCTGACGCCGCAGCCGGACGGCACGCTGGTGCATGCGCCGCAGCTGCCGCAGCCGGTGGCGCTGGCGGACTTGATGGAGATCCACGCCGACGGGCGTTTCGAGGTCAAGGGCCGGCAGGCCGACCTGCTCGACATCGCCGGCAAGCGCGCCTCGCTGGGCGATCTCACCCGCCGCCTGCTGGCGGTGCCCGGGGTGCAGGACGGGGTGATGGTGCAGCTGGAAACGCCGGACGAGATCGGCGTGCGCCGCATCGCCGCGGTCGTGGTGGCGCCGGCGCTGGACGAGGCCGGCCTGCTGGCCGCGCTGCGGCAGGCGATGGACCCGGTGTTCCTGCCGCGCCGGCTGCGCTTCGTCGAGCGCCTGCCGCGCAACGAGACCGGCAAGGTGCCGCGGGACCGGGTGCTTGCGCTGTTGGAGCCGGGGCCCGGAAAAGCGTCCTCTCCCTGAACGTTCTATCCGGGTCCCGATCCCGGTTCACCCATGCACGCCGTCGATCTCGACCATCAGGTCGCGGCGGCAGACCACGGCGTTCAGCAGGATCCGCGGCACCGCATCGCCGAGGCGTTCCTCGAGCGCGCGCTCGATCGCCGGCAGGTCCTCCGCGCGGGTCACGTAGACCTTGAGCCGGGCGCCGGGGCCGATCGCTTCCGGCAGCGCCGGCGAGCGCGTCCGCGCGGTGCCGATCAGCGCATCGAAGTTGGCGAAGATCTCGCCGAATTGCGCCAGCAACTGGCCGCCATGGCGCGTCTCGTGCCCGACCACGCTGGCGGTGCCGGACAGCAGCAGCGGCATCGCCGCGCCGGCCGGCGGCAGCATCGCGCGGGCGAAGCTCGGCGATTGCGGTCCGTACTGGCGCGGGTAGTGGTAGGCGCTGACCTGGCGCGGGTTCTCCAGCGGCGTGCCCGGCTCGCGCGCGGACAGCCAGTACACCTGCAGCGTGCGCACCCCGTCGGTGCGGCCGATCGCGGTCGCCGCCGGCAGCCGGCCGGTATCGATCGCGCCGATGCCGCGGGCGCGGCCGACGCAGAAATGCCGGTAGCGCTCGTCGTCCCCCTCGCCTTCGACGATGGCGTCCAGGTAGTTCCAGATCCGCAGCAGGTGCGGCTTGGGATGGCCGTTCAGGTGCTCGCCCAGGCGCCGGTAGGCGTACTCGGCGGCGCCGGCGATGCCGCCGTGGGCGGCCTCGTCGACCTGCAGCGCGCCGAACGCCAGCGCTTCGCCCTCGGCCCAGGCCAGGTCGCCGTCGCGGCCCCGGCGGACCGGGCCCGGGCTGCGCCAGACCTCCAGCCGTTCACGGCCGTGAAGCCGCAGGCCGACCTGCAGGTAGCGGGGATCGTCGCTGGGGGGCGCCGCGGCACCGGCGCGGAAGCCGAACACCGCCAGGACGCGAGGATCGGCAAGCAGGGCGGGCAGTTCGGCGGGATCGGCGTAGTCCACGGACAGCGCGTGAGCGTTGGAACCGTTCACGAACGCCACCCGGAAAAACGGCGGCTGGACATCATGTGTTCACTGCGGAGTGATTGCGAAGCGGGCATGATAGCCCGGCACGGTCGGGGGGCCGGCTTGCCTGAGGGCGCGCAATCCCGGATCGTTGCGCCCTTTGCCCCTACGGAAGTACCTAATGTCGCAACAGAACGACGCCGAACGCGCGCTCGCCGAGCTCCTCGTGGAAAGCCTGAACCTGGAAGGCGTGGAGCCTGCCTCGATCGATCCCGAAGCACCGCTGTTCAACACCGGCCTCGGCCTGGACTCGATCGATGCGCTGGAACTGGCCCTGGCGATCGGCAAGCAGTACGGCGTCCAGCTGCGTTCGGACAGCGAGGGCAACCGGCGCGTGTTCGCCTCGTTGAGGACGCTGTCGGCGTATGTCGAGTCGCATCGCACCCGCTGAAGCGCCGCATCCGGAGGACACCGGCCTGGCGCTGGGCCTGCGGATGCTGCTGCTGCTGGCCTATCCGGTGCTGTCGCACCTGGCCAGCCTGCGCGACGACGGCCGCTGGTCGGCGCTGGCGCTGGCCAGCCTGGTCCTGCTGATGCTGCTGGGGCCGCTGCTGCACCGCCGGCTGTGGGCGCTGGGCGCGCTGGCGGCGGCGCTGGCCGGCCTGTACGCCCTGGCCGGCTCGCGCTTCGCCTGGATGACGCTGCTGGCGCCGCCGGTGCTGTTCACCCTGGTGGTGGCCTGGGGCTTCGCGCGCACGCTGCGGCGCGGGCAGGTGCCGTTGATCACGCGGATCGTGCGGGCGCTGCACGAGCAGGCGCGCATGCCGATGCCGGAGGCGACCGAGCGCTACACGCGCCGGCTGACCGCGGCCTGGGCGCTGCTGCTGGCGACGCTGGCGGCGATCAACCTGGCGCTGGCGCTGATCGCCGCGCCCGACGGCGTGCTGTGGTCCCTGGGCGTGCGGTCGCGCTGGGCCATCACCCATGCGCAGTGGTCGTGGTTCGCCAACCTGGCGTGCTGGGGCCTGATCGGCGGCTTCGCCGCGGTGGAATACGCGGTGCGCCAGCGCCGCTTCGAGGAACATCCGTACCGCACGCCGGTCCAGTTCGTGCGCCAGCTGGTGCAGTTGGGCCCGGCGTTCTGGCGCGAGCTGTTGCGCTGAGCGGCCGCGATGCGATTCCGCGTGCCTTCCGACCATCCCTGCCTGCCCGGGCATTTCCCTGGCAATCCGGTCGTGCCCGGCGTGGTGATCCTCGACGAAGTGGTGGCGCTGGTCGCCGACCGGCTCGGCCATGCGCCGGCGGCGCTGCAACTGGCGCAGGTGAAGTTCGTGCAGCCGCTGCTGCCGGAGCAGGAAGCCACGATCGAGCTGCAGGGCGAGGCGCCGCAGTGGCGATTCGCGGTGCGCCACGGCGAGCGCGTGCTCGCCAGCGGCAGCGTGCGCGTGCAGGCACAGGCATGAGCGGCGACTGGAAGCAGCGCCCGGAAGGCGGCGGCCGTTTCGCGATCGGCCTGATCGTCGCGATCGCGCGGCGCTGCGGACGGCGCGCCACGCGCCTGCTGCTGTATCCGATCACCGCCTACTTCCTGCTGGTGCGGGGGCCGGAGCGTGCCGCCTCGCGCGCCTACCTGGCGCGCGCGCTGGGACGGCCTGCGACGCTGGCCGACGTGGCGCGCCACATCCACACCTTCGCCTCGACGATCCTGGACCGCGTGTTCCTGCTCGGCGGGCGAACCGACCTGTTCGACATCGACGTGCGCGGCGCCGAGACGCTGCTGGACGCGCTTGCGCGCGGCCGCGGCGTGCTGCTGGTCGGCTCGCACCTGGGCAGCTTCGACGCGTTGCGCGTGCTCAAGCGCCTGCGCGGCGACATCGCCTTGCGCGTCGTGCTCGATCGCAAGCACAACCCCGCGATCAGCCAGGCCCTGGACGCGCTCGATCCCGCGCTGGCCGCCGGCATCATCGACGCCGGGCAGGACGGCGCCAGCGTGGCGCTGGCGATCAAGCAGGCGGTCGACGAGGGCGCGCTGGTGGCGATGCTGGCCGATCGCGCCCAGCCCGGCGAGCCGGCGCTGTGGCTGCCGTTCCTCGGCAAGGCCGCGCCGCTGCCGACCACGCCCTGGCTGATCGCCGCCACGCTCGGCGTGCCGGTGATGCTGGCGTTCGGCGTGTACCGCGGCGGCAATCGCTACGAGCTCTCGTTCGAGCCGTTCTGCGACGCCCTGTCGCTGCCGCGCGAGCGCCGCGCCGAGCGCCTGGCCGAAGTGATGCGCCGCTATGCGGGCGTGCTGCAGGCGCGCGCGCTCGATGCGCCGTTCAATTGGTTCAACTTCTACGACTATTGGCAAGACGATGGTTCGACCGATGCGCCGCCTGTTCACGCCGATGCTGATCTGCGCCGCCGCACCGCTGCCCGCCGCAGCGGCTGACGGCGCCGACGCGAGCGCGATCGTGCATGCGCTCGCGCGGCCCGCGCCGAGCGCGACCGCGTTCGTCGAACTGCGCGGCTCGGCGTTGCTCAAGCAGCCGCTGCGGGTGAGCGGCGAGTACCGCCGGCCCGATGCCGACACGCTGGTGCGCGAGGTGCGCGCGCCCTACCACGAGACCACCACGATCCGGGGCGGCCAGGCCACGATCGAGCGCGACGGCAAGCCGGCGCAGCGCTTCGACCTGGCACGGGTGCCGGAGCTGGCGGGATTGCAGGCCAGCTTCAGCGCGTTGCTGGCCGGCGACGCGGATGCGTTGCAGCGCCAGTACCGGGTGCAGGCGACGGGCGGCGCGCACGGGTGGACGCTGACGCTGCAACCGCAGGACGCCGCGCTCGCCAGGCGCGTGCGCCAGGTGGCGCTGCACGGGGCCGGCGACGAATTGCGTTGCATCGAGACCACGCCGGCGCGCGGCGAGGTGCAACGCACCTTGCTGGGCGGCGCTGCGCTGGCGGCAGCGCCGTCGCTGGATGCGGGGGCATTGCGGGCGTTGTGCGGGAGTGGTGGCTGAGTGGCGGCGGGACTGGAAGCCTTGCTGGCGTGCGGGCGGGGACGCAGTGCCTTTTCCCTTCTCCCTTTGGGACAGGGTGTGGAGCGAGGTGCCTCGAAGGGGCGGATGGGGATACGGACGAAGCCTCATGGCCACCGTCATCCCCGCGCGGGCGGAGACCCAGTGTCTTTCCCATTCCGTATCCTACCAACGCCATCTCTCTATCGTCATTCCCGCGAAAGCGGGAATCCAGCGACTTTTCCGTCCTCTACCCGACCCACGTTGTCTTTCTACCGTCGTCCCCGCGCGGGCGGGGACCCAGTGCCTTTCCCATTCCGTATCCGACCAACGCCATCTCTCTATCGTCATTCCCGCGAAAGCGGGAATCCAGCGACTTTTCCGTCCTCTACCCGACCCACGTCATCTTTCTACCGTCGTCCCCGCGCAGGCGGGGACCCAGTGTCTTTCCCGTTCCGTATCCGACCAACGCTATCCCTCTATCGTCATTCCCGCGAAAGCGGGAATCCATGGACGTTGCTGTTGGGGCCTTTGGCGAGAAAGGCAAAAGCTTTCGCCTTTGGCGAGCCACTTTTCTTTGCTTGTGCACGCGCGCTGCAGGAGCAGCGCCGCACGGCGAAGCCGCCCGAAGGGCGCGGCACAGGGATGTGCCGCGTAAAGAAAAGTAACCAAAAGAAAGCACACCCCGCCTGTGCGCCCGCAGCTTTGCTGCGGGTCCGCGAAGCCGGCGGGATTTTTCGACGCGACTTGCCCGCTACGCGGCCGAGTCCGGGGCATTCGCCGCGCGGCGAATGCCCGCCCGCCGGGGCGAAGCGGTGCTTCGCCTTTTTCCGGCGAGCCCATGCACATCGCCCTTCGGGTTTTTCCCATCGCCTCCGCCGCTTCGGAGGGGCCCGCGCCTCAGTGGCATTCGCAGGCCACGGAGGTTGGCGCGCCGCCGCGCGAGGAGGCGTTGCCCGATCCGGGGCAAAATCACGAGCAACAGCGGTGGCACCATGCGATCCGGCCTGACTTCGTTGCAGCGCACCTCGCTGGCGTTGCTGTGGCTTGTGCTGCTTGGCGTGCTCGGGTGGTGGCTCGGTACGCGGCTGTCGCTGTCGGGCGATCTGCGCAAGTTCATGCCCGAGGCGCGTACGCCGGCGCAGAAGCTGTTGATCGACGAGCTCGGCGAAGGCCCGGGTTCGCGCCTGTTGCTGTTGGCGCTGTCGGGCGCTTCGCCCGACGTACTGGCCGGGCAATCGCGTGCGCTGCGTACCGCGCTGCAGGCGCAGCCGCTGTTCGTCGGGGTGTCCAACGGCGAAACGCCCGGGCTGGATGCGGTCCCCGAGGCGCTGCTGGCCTATCGCTACCTGCTGGCGCCGGCGCCGCAGCCGGGCGATTTCTCCGCCGCCGCATTGCGCGAGGCCTTGCAGGCGCGCGTGCAGGACCTGGCATCGCCGGCGGGCGACTTGGTCGAGCCGTTGCTCGGGCGCGACCCGACCCTGCAGACGCTCAAGGTCGCGCAGGCGCTGCAGCCGGCACGGCAGCCGCAGCAGGTCGATGGGGTGTGGTTCGACCGCGCCGGCCGCCAGGCCTTGCTGCTGGTGCAGACGCGCGCGCCCGGGTTCGATCCGAGCGGGCAGGCCGAGGCGGTGCAGGCGATCCGGCAGGCGTTCGCCGGGATCTCGGCCGGGACCGGCAGCCGCCTGGAGATGACCGGCCCGGGCGCGTTCGCGGTGAAGATCAGCGAGCGCACCAGCAGCGAGGCCGGCACGATCGGCACGCTCGACACGGTCGGCATGATCCTGCTGCTGCTGCTCGCCTATCGCAGCTGGAAGGCGCCGTTGCTCGGCTTCCTGCCGCTGGCCAGCGCGGGACTGGCCGGGCTGGCCGCGGTGGCGGCGCTGTTCGACGGCGTGCACGGCATCACCATCGCGTTCGGCTTCACGTTGATCGGCGTGGTGCAGGACTATCCGGTGCATTTCCTCAGCCACCAGCGCCCCGGGCAATCGGCGTGGAGCAACGTGCGCCAGTTGTGGCCGACGCTGGGCACCGGCGTGGCGTCCACGTGCATCGCCTACCTGACCTTCCTGTTCTCCGGCGTGGACGGCCTGCGCCAGCTGGCGGTGTTCACGATCGCCGCGCTGGCCGCCGCCGCGCTGGCGACGCGGTTCCTGCTGCCGGCGCTGGTCGACCCGGCGCGCCGCGACCTCGCCGATTCGGCGCGGTTGTCGCGGTTGTGGACGCGGATCGAACGGCTGCCGCGCCCGCGCTGGTCGTTGCTGGCGCTGGCGCTCGTCGCGGTGGCGCTGGCATGGCGCGCGCCGCAGCCGTTCTGGGAGAACGACCTGTCCAGGCTGACCCCGGTCGATCGCGCCGACCTGCTGCGCGACGAACGACTGCGCGGCGAACTGGGCGCGCCCGACGTGCGCTACGTGCTGGCCCTGCGCGGTGCGGACGCCGAACGCGCATTGGCCGCCTCCGAGCGCCTGCGGCCGTGGCTGGACCGGGAAGTGGCCGCCGGCCGGCTCGGCGGCTACGACATGGCCGCGCGCTACCTGCCGAGCGCGGCCACGCAACGGGCGCGCCAGGCGGCGTTGCCGGCGCCGGACATGCTGCGCGCGGCGCTCGCGCAGGCGGTGGCCGACTCGCCCTTCCGCGCCGATGCGTTCGAGGATTTCCTGGCCGACGTCGAGCGCGCCCGTACCGCGCCGCCGCTGCGCGCGCAGGACTTCGCGCGGACGCCGTTGGCGAGCGTGATCGACGGCCTGCTGCTGCGCTCGGGCGACCACGCCACCGCGCTGGTGTCGCTGGGCACGCTGTCCGATCCGGCGGGGCTGGCGGCGCTGGCCGCGCGGCATGGCGCCGAACTCATCGACCTGAAGCAGGCCTCCGAATCGCTGGTGGCCGCCTACCGCGTGCGGTTGCTGCTCGCGCTCGGCGTCGCCGCGCTGTTGCTGGTGGCGACGGTGTGGATCGCGCTGCGCTCGCCGCGCCGGGTGGCGCGGGTGCTGCTGCCGATGGCGCTGACCACGCTGCTCACGCTGGCGGTGTTGCGCACCGCCGGGGTGGAGCTGAACCTGTTCCACCTGATCGGGCTGATCCTCGGCGCCGGGCTCGGGCTGGACTACGGCCTGTTCTTCGAGCACGCCGGCGACGGCCGCGCCGACCAGCTGCGCACGCTGCACGGGCTGGTCGTGTGCAGCGTGATGACGCTGGTGGTGTTCGCGCTGCTCGGATGGTCGTCGATCCCCGTGCTGCGCGCGATCGGCACCACCGTCGCGCTGGGCGTGGTCGGCAATTTCGTGCTGGCGCTGCTGGTGTCGCGGCATCCGGCCAAGGAGATCGAAGATGCTCGGGCGTGATCGCATCCTGGCGCTGGTGCCGCATGCCGGCGCGATGTGCCTGTGGGACGAGGTGCGCGCGTGGGACGCGCGGCGCATCGTGCTGGCCGCGCGCAACCACCGCGACCGCGCGCACCCGCTGCGGCGCGCCGGGCGGCTCTCGGCGGTGCACCTGTGCGAGTACGGCGCGCAGGCGATGGCGGTGCACGGCGGCCTGCTGGGCCAGGAACACGGCCGCGCGCCGCGCCCGGGCATGCTGGTGTCGCTGCGCGGCGTGGAACTGCATGCCTCCCGCATCGACGACCTCGAAGGCGAGTTGCTCGGCGAGGCCGAGCAGCTCGTCGCCAGCGAGGACAGCCAGCAATACCTGTTCCGCATCCACCACGAAGGACGGCTGCTCGCCGAGGGGCGCGCGGCGGTGATCCTGCAACCGGAGAACCCACGATGAACCAGACGACCCGGCGCGCGCTCGTCACGGGCGGCAGCGGCGACATCGGCGGCGCGATCTGCCGCCGGCTCGCCGCCGACGGCCTGGAGGTGATCGTGCATGCCAACGGCAATCTCGCCCGCGCGCAGGCCCTGGCCGGGGAGATCGCGGCCGCTGGCGGTCGCGCGCACGCGGTGGCCTTCGACGTGGCCGACGCGGCCGCCAGCGCCGCGGCGATCGAGGCGCTGCTGCAGGGCGGGCCAGTCCAGGTCGTCGTCAACAACGCCGGCATCCACGACGACGCGCCGATGGCGGGCATGGGCGAGGCGCAGTGGAAGCGGGTGATCGACGTGTCGCTGCACGGCTTCTTCCATGTCACCCAGCCGCTGTTGCTGCCGATGGCACGCACGCGCTGGGGGCGCATCGTCAGCGTTTCCAGCGTGGCGGCGGTGCTGGGCAATCGCGGGCAGACCAACTACGCGGCGGCCAAGGCCGCGTTGCACGGCGCGTCGAAATCGCTGGCGCGCGAGATGGCCAGCCGCGGCGTCACGGTCAACGTGGTCGCGCCCGGGGTGATCGAGGGCGCGATGGCGGCGCAGGCGTTCGCGCCGGAGGCGATCAAGCAGATGGTGCCGGCGGGCCGGGCCGGCCGGCCGGAGGAAGTGGCGGCGCTGGTGGGCTTCCTGTGCTCCGACCTGGCCGGATACGTCAACGGCCAGGTGATCGGGGTCAACGGCGGGATGGGATGAGGCGCCTTGGCGGGAGCGTGCCTGCGGAGGCTCCCCCCGCTGCGGGAGGGACTTCGGTCCCGCGGCCTTGCCGGCATCGCAATCGCGGCGGACCTCAGCCGCGATGCTCCTTGGCCTGTATCCCGATGTCCGGCCGCTCTTCGCCGAGATCGTCGATGCGGGCCGGCGTGTCGCGGGTAAGCCGGTAGCGGGCGCCGACGTGGCCATAGGCGATCACCTGCCCGACCACGTGCGAGGTGATGCGGTACAGGTCGCGCAGGGGACGGAAGTGGCTGCGGCGGAACTGCGCCTGGGCCGCGGCCTGCCCATAGCGGGTCTCGATCGGCACCGACACCACGCCCAGGCCGAGCTCGCGCGCGGCCGAGATCAGCAGCTGCGCTTCGAACACGAAGTCCTCGCCCGGGATGTCGCCGAGCCGGCACACGTCGGCCGGGTAGTAGCGCTGGCCGCTCTGGCTGTCGGCGATGCGGAACCCGCAGGCCCAGCCGATGCCCCAGTCGCCGAAGGCGTTGGCCATGCGGCGGTGGCGCGGTTGCTGGGCGCGTTGGCGCAGGCGCGCGCCGATCACGATGTAGCGCGGATGCCGGATCGCCGCCTGCAGCAGCCGCGGCAGGTCGGCCGGATCGTGCTGGCCGTCGCCGTCCATGGTCAGCACGCCCGCGCAGCCGCGCCGCATCGCCTCGGCGAATCCGCTGCGCAGCGCCGCGCCCTTGCCGCGCCGCCGCGGATGCCGCAGCAACGTGACCGGCAGGCCTTCCAGCTGCGCCACGGTGGCGTCCTCGGAGCCGTCGTCGACCACGATCACCTGGGGCATCTGCGCGAGCGCCCCTTGCACGACCTCGCGGATGCGCAGCGCCTCGTTGAAGGCGGGGATCACCACCGCCACGGTGTCGCGGGCGGGCGTGGGCTCAGTCATATGCCAGGTCCAGGGCCAGTACCCGGCCGGGGCCGGCATGCAGGCGTGCCTGCGGCCGCCGCAGCGCCAGCGCGTCGAACAGCGGCAGCATCGTCGCCATGATGTTGCCCGCCGCGAACGCGGCGAGCGGGCCGGGCGCGGCGTCGGCTTCGCCGTCCTGCCACTGCACGTGCAGGCGCGGGCCTTCGCCGTCGCGGGCCAGTACCAGCGCGCCGCCGAGCAGGCCGTCGCTGAGCGCCATCTCGCCGAGCGGGCCGCTGCCGCCGCCGTCGTAGCCGGCCAGCAGCACCGCGTCGGCGCCCGCGTGCAGCTGCACCAGCGCTTCGAGCAGGCCCTGCGCGAAGCTGGCGCGGTAGGCGCTGATTGCCGTGGCCGGCAGGGTCGCGCCGGTGCCGATGGTCCAGTAGCCGGCCGCGGCGTTGTGCACCGAGTTGTGGAAGCGCGTCGGCGACAGCGCCAGCGGTTCGGCCGCCAGCGTCGCCGCCATGTAGTCGGTGATCGCCAGGTCGCCGTGGCTGGAAGCGAACACCGACGGCAGCGAGGCCGGATCGCGCCCGGCCGCCTGGCAGGCCGCCAGGGCCACCTCCAGCGCCACCGCCACGGTCTCCGGCGCGCGCCGGCGCTCGTTCGGCGGCAGCAACTGCGGCGAGGGTCGGGCGGGGGCGTCCGCCGGTGCGGGTTCGCCCCGGGCGAAGGCGCACGCGGCGGCCCAGTCCGGCAGGCCGCGCGTCCAGAAACCGACGCCGGCGACGGTGGCCTGCAGCAGCGAGGCGGGCCGGCTCATGCGCGGCCGAACAACAACGTGCAGTTGTTGCCCCCGAAGCCGAACGAATTGTTCATCGCATGGTCGATCCGGCGTGCGGCCGGGGCGAAGCGGATCTGAGGGCCGCAGGCCGGGTCCGGCTGCTCGCTGTTGAGCGTGCCCGGCAGTTCGCCGTCGCGCAGCGCCAGCAGCGCGAATACCGATTCGACGATGCCGGCGGCACCGAGCGTATGCCCGGTCCAGGCCTTGGTCGAACTGGCGTGCAGCGTATCCGGGAACAGCGCGGCGACCGCGGCCGCCTCCACGCTGTCGTTGGCCGGCGTGGCGGTGCCGTGCAGGTTCAGGTAGCCGACCTGCGCCGCCTCGACGCCGCCGCGCGCCAGCGCCTCGGCCATCGCCAGGCGCGCGCCCAGGCCTTCCGGATGCGGGGCGGACATGTGGTGCGCGTCGCTGGACTCGCCGTAGCCGCACAGGTGGGCCAGCGCCTCGCCATCGCGTTCCAGCAGCGCGAAGCCGCCGGCCTCGCCGAGCGACAGCCCGACCCGGCGCGCGTCGAACGGCCGGCATGGATCCGGCGCGACCAGCTGCAGCGAGTTGAACCCGAACAGCACGCTGCCGCACAGCGTATCCACGCCGCCGACCAGCGCCGCGTCGGCCAGCCCGGCCTGGATCAGCCGCGCCGCCTGCGCGAATACCTTGGCGCTGGACGAGCAGGCGGTCGCCACCGTCGCCGCCGGCCCGCGCACGCCCGTGGCGGCCTGCACGAACATGCCCAGCGAGTGCGGCGTGTGCAGCGCCGGCCGGGCCAGGTCGGCCGGGAAATGCGGCGTGCCCTCGCGGTCCGGCTCCAGGCGCGCATAGGCCTCTTCGGTCGCCCCGATGCTGGAGGTCGAGGTGCCCAGCACCAGCGCCACGCGATCGGCGCCGTGGCGGGCGAGCGCCGCCTGCAGCCGCACCCGCAGGTCGTCCTGCTGCAGCGCCAGCCAGGCCAGGCGGTTGTTGCGGCAGTCCCATTCGGCCAGCGCATCGGGCAGGC
The DNA here is from genome assembly GCA_014654535.1 of Xanthomonas boreopolis. Lineage (GTDB taxonomy): Bacteria > Pseudomonadota > Gammaproteobacteria > Xanthomonadales > Xanthomonadaceae > Pseudomonas_S > Pseudomonas_S boreopolis. The sequence continues at coordinate 4,101 of BNBA01000013.1, read as the reverse complement.
GCAGTTCTTCCAGGCCGTCGACCCGGCCGATCCAGCAGGGCAGCGGTTGCGTGCCGAAATCGTTGGGTCGCAATCCGCTGCGCCGTTCCCGCAGGCCTCGTGCCTGCGCCTGGAGTCCCGCCCCCAGCGCCGTGGTGGCGGTGAAGGCGGTGATGGGGAGGGGGACCATGCGGGTCGGCGACAGCGCTGGGTTCACTCGTGGCTCGCGTCGGAAAAGCTGGCGGGGAGTATATCGGCGGTGCATCAAGCTCCCGTCGTCGATGACATTCACGTGACGTCGCGCCAGATGAATGGCGCCCATGCTGGCGAAGCTTTCGCCAGTGCCGTATTTCCGACACAATCTCAAGCCACTTCGATCTCCCTACGCCGGGCGCGGCCCCGCGCGCATGCAAGCCTACGTCTACAAAAGCCAACGCAAACAGGACACCTACGTCTACCTCGCCCGGCGCGACGACTTCGCCACGATGCCCGCGCCGATGCACGCGCAGCTGGCGCCGTTCGCGTTCGTGCTGGAGGTGGCGCTGACCCCCGAGCGGCGGTTGGCGCAGGCCGATGCGGAGCAGGTGCGCCGCCAACTGGCCGAGCGCGGTTTCTTCGTGCAGTTCCCGCCGTCGCCGCTGGCCGGCATCGGGCGTGGCGATGAGTGACGGCGCTTCCCGGCGTTCGCGCGCCGCCGCGATGGCCCTGGCCGCCGGCGCGGCACTGTCGTTGCTGGCCGGACTCGGCGGCGTGGCCGCGGCGCTCGCCGCATGGCTGGCGCAGCCGGCGTTCGCGCTGGCGGTGTCCTGGCGCCGCGGTACCCGCGCGCTGCCGTCCGATCCTCGCGCGCTCGCGCAGGACGTCCTGCCGTTGCTGGGCCTGTGGGGCGCGGCGCTGGCGGCGCTGGCGCTGCTGGTGACCTGGCCCCTGGCGGCGCTGCGCGAAAGCGGCAGCCTGGCCGCCGCGCTGGCGCTGAGCGTGGCGGTCAGCGCCGCGCTGCTCGCGCTGTGGCGCACCTGGCCGCTGTGGAGCGGCGCCGAACGCGAGGCCGGCCCCTTGCGCACGCGCTGGCAGGCGCTGGCCGGGCAGGAACTGCAATCCTGGCCGGGGCTGGGCGTGGCCGCCCTGGTGCTGGCCGCCTGCGCCGGCGGCGTCGCGCTGGCCTGGCCCGCGCTGCTCCCGCCAACCGCGCGCTGGACCCTGGCGATCGCCGCCGCGGTGCTGTTGCCGTTCGCGCACGGCCTGCTGCAGCGGGTCGTGGCCGCGCCTGCGCCCGAGGCGCCGCGCCGTCCGCAGGCGCACGAACTCCTGGAAGAGGCGGCCAGCGCCCCGCAGCCGCTGGAGCCGATGGCGCGCGAGCGCCTGTTGCCGGAACTGTACGAAGCCGCCCGCAACGGCCGCGTCGATCGCGCGCTGCAGCTGCTCGAAGCCGGCGCCGACCCGCATGCGCTGCCGCCGCCCGACGCGCGCGACCAGCGCAGCCTGGCGGTGCTCGCCGCGGTGCTCCCGGACCTGCGCCTGCTGCGCGAGTTGATCGTGCGCCGGGTCGACGTCAACCATGCCCATCGCGGCATGACCCCGCTGCTGGCCGCCACCCGCGACAGCTGGCACGGCCGCCCCGAGGCGGTGATGACCCTGCTCGCCAACGGGGCCGATCCGCGCGCCACCGATGCCGAGGGCAACACCCCGCTGCATCACGCCGCGCGCAGCTCCGACCCAGGCGTGGCCGCGCTGCTGCGCGATGCCGCCGCGGAGCTGGATGCGCTGAACCACGAGGGCCATTCGCCGCTCGCCACCGCCTGCCAGGTCGGCAACTGGCGGCTGGCGAAGTTCCTGCTCGAACGCGGCGCCCGGCCCGAGCCGGAAGGTGGCGTCCCGGTGCTGCTGGCCGCGGCCGGCACCGAGGAGGACGATCCGGCCGGCGTGCAGCTGCTGCTCAAGCACAAGGCCCGCATCGACGCGCGCGACCGCCAGCGCCGCAGCGCCCTGCACGAGGCCGCGCTGGCCGGGCACGGCGAGATCGTCGAAGCGCTGCTCGCCGCCGGCGCGAACATCGAGGCGCGCGACACGCTGGCGCGCACCCCGTTCCTGGATGCCGCGCGCAACGCCCGCGGCGCGGTGATCGAGGCGTTGCTGGCGCGCAAGGCCGATTTCACCGCCGTCGATGCCGAAGGCCGCAACGCCATGCTGCTGGCCTGCGGCGCCGAACAGGTCCCTCCGGCGCTGGTGCAGCGCCTGCTGGAGCTGGGCATTCCCGCCGACCAGCCCGACCATGCCGGGCGCCGCGCGGTCGACCTGGCCGCCGAGGCCGGCCGCTGGGCGATCGTGTCGCTGCTCGATCCCGGCTATCCGCTGCCGAGCGCGGTCGCCGACGCCGGCGGCGATGCCGAGTCCGCGCCGGGCACCGCGCCGCGCGCGCTGCCGGACCGCCCGCCGCTGGTCCTGCTGCGCGAAGGCCTGCAGCTCGGCCAGCGCGATGGCCTGTCCGCGCTGGCCCGGCTGTGCGATCCCCAGGAGATGGGCGGGTTGCTGCACGACCCGCACCTGGCGCTCAATCCCGAGGCGGTCGACTGGCTGCTCGGCCACGGCGCCCAGCCGGAAGTGCGCGACGCCTGCGGCGACGTGCCGATGTTCGCGCTGCTCTCGCGCGGCGTGGACGCGGTGCCGGTGCTGCAGGTGCTGCTGCGCCACGGCGTGTCGCCGGCCGGCGCCGGCGGACTGGGCCGGTTCCTGGCCGCCTGCGTGCAGCACGACGCCGCCTCGCGCGGGATGGAACAGTTCGCGCTGGAACTGCTGGAGCGCGGCGCCGATCCGTTCGCGCCGTCGCCGGCCGGCGACCCGCCCCTTTCGCTGGCGGTGCGGCTGGGCTGGCTGCGCCTGCAGCAGGCCCTGCTGGAGCGGGGCGTCGACCGCGAGGCGCGCGACAGCCACGGCATGACCGCGCTGCACCTGGCCACCGCGCTCGGCCGCGAAGCCTCCTTGAAGCTGCTGGTCGTGCAGGGCGCCTCGCCGGAAGCGCGCGCCGCCGACGGCCAGACCCCGCTGGGCGTGGCCCTGTCGAGCGGCCGCCGCGACCTGGCCGATTGGCTGGACTGGCGGGTCTGGACGCTGCCGCGTCGCACCCTGCGCCCGGCCGACGTGCCCGCCGCGGCCACCAGTGGCGATGCCGACGCGGTGCGCCGCCTGATCGACCTCGGCCTGCCGGTCGATGCCATCGATGCGCAGGGATGCACCGCCTTGCTGCGCGCCGCCGGCGGCGGCCACATCGCCGTGGTCGACCTGCTGCTGGCGCGCGGTGCCGATCCGCAACACGCCGCCAACAGCGGCGCGACGCCGTTGTCGGCGGCGGTCAGCATGCGCAATGCCGGCATCGTCGCCGCATTGCTCGCCGCCGGCGCGCAGATCGAGCACCGCCTGCCGGGCGGGGTGACCGTGCTGATGCTGGCCAGCGCGCTGGGCCTGCCGGACATCGTCGCGCGCCTGCTCGCCGCGGGCGCCGACGTGCATGCCAGCGACGCGCAGGAGCTGTCGCCGCTGCATTGCGCCGCCCTGTACGGCTTCACCGCGCGCGACAAGGCCCGCCTGCTGGCGCTGCTGGACACGCTGCTGCTGGCCGGCGCCGACCCCGAGGCCGTGGCCGCCGGCAAGGTCAGCCCGCTGCTGCTGCTGCTCGGCGCGCGCGCCGAGCCGGGCACGCCGTGCGAGGAACAGGTCGTGCTGGCCGGCGTGGAGCGCCTGCTCGACGAGGACGTCTCGCTGGACGTGGCCGACCCGCGCGGCTTCGGCCCGCTGCACCTGGCCGCATTGCACGGCCTGCCGCTGCTGGTGCAGCGGCTGCTGCGCGCCGGCGCCGACCCCGACCGCCGCGACGCGCTCAACCGCACCCCGCGCGAGATCGCGATCATGCGCGGCTTCATCGACGTCGCCGGGCAGTTCGAACCCACAGTGCCGGGCGTATCGTCGATGGCGCGGTTCCTGCGCGAGGGTCGGTAGGGATTAAGAGCGGCTAACAAAACCGCCTTGTACACCTGAGCGGTGATGACAAAATCGCCTGCATGGCACGTCGCAAAGAGATTCCCGCCGCGCTGTGGAAGCGCATCGAACCTTTGATCCCGCCCGTGA
>BNBA01000012.1 GCA_014654535.1 Xanthomonas boreopolis | reverse complement strand
CGTCCACCCAGTAGTCGTACCCCCGCGAGACCTCCTCGCGCCCGTACCACCGCTCCACCACCTGCGCCGGCAACCCCGCCAGCTCCAAGCGGTGCAAGCGGCTCGCGTCGGTCAGACGCGCCGACTGCGTCAACCACGTCCTCAACGCTTCCATTGCGTCACCTGCAAAAGCTCGGCCCGGCCGACACGTGATCCGGCCAGGATTGCCCCCTGCGGGACGGAAAGTAGCAGGTTCGGGGCAGGCCGGCATCCGCGGCCTGCCCGGCACGAGCCCGGGCCTCGGCGAGGCGATAGGAGCCGCCGGGACGCCCGGCCGTACCGGGCTTCCGGACGGGCCGGGATCAGTTGCCCGGATTGAAGGACAGCGTGCGGCGGGTGGTGACCGGGGCCGGCACCGGCTCGAATCTCCAGCGCTTGACGGCATTGAGCGCTTCGCGGTCGAACACGCGCGGCGGGGTGGCGCGCAGGACGCGCGAGTTGGTCACCGAACCGTCGGTGCCGACCGTGATCTCCACCAGCACTTCGCCGGCGGTACCGGCGCGCAGCGCATCGGGCGGATACCGCGGAGCGGGCGTGCTGATCGGACGCAGCGACGGTGCCGTGGCCGCGGCCGGCGCGGCGGGCCGTGGGGCCGCCGGTTGCGCGGAGGCGCGCTGGTCGGCTTCGCGCTTGGCCGCGGCCTGGCGCTCGGCCTCGGCGGCCTGCTGGCGCGCGGCTTCCTGCTGGGCGGCGATCTGCTGGGCCGCGGCGGCCTCCTTGGCCTGCTGCTCGGCGAGCCTCTTCTGTTCGGCTTGCTGCTGCGTCCTCTGTTCGGCTTCCTTCCTGGCGCGTTCGGCTTCCTGCGCGGTGCGCGAAGCGGCGTTCTGGAGGCCATTGGCGATGCCGGACTTCAGGCGCGGCAGCGCCGGGGCCTTGGCGTCGACGCGCTCGATCAGCGCGGCCAGGCGCTGGGCTTCCGGGAAGTCCTCGCGGGCGATGCCCTGCTCGGCGGCGATCAGGGTATAGGGCAGCAGGTCGGTCAGTGCGCTGGCGACGCTGGCATCGCCCGGCTGCTTGTCGCGCAGCGCGAGGTAGTACTCGACGGCGTTGTCGCCGGCCGGGGCGTACATGCGGTTCTCGCGCAGCGCCCGGGTCGCGGCTTCGCGCAGCTGGTCCACCGACATCCCGGCGACCTGCGGCGAAAGCGCGGCATCGGCGGCGGGCGCGGCCGGCGTACCGGCGGGAGCAGCGGCCGGTGCGGCGGGCGCGTTCTCGGCCGGTGCCGGCGACTCGGCGGCCGGCTTGTCGCCCTGGCCGGAACAGGCCGCAAGGCCCGCCAGCAACATCAGCGGCACGATCCGTCGTGCCTTACGGCCCATCTTCAGATCCGACATGTTTCCCCCTTGGCGCGATTGCGAATGAACGGCTGCGGCGTTGGAACGCCGCCGGCTTCTCCCGGAACCGGCGGCGGATTCCGCAATCTAGCATCGACCGGCGCGCTCCGGTCGGCCCGGAGTGCGCCGGTCGTGGAAAAAACCGTGATCCCCGCCACGTCAGTGGGCGGTCTCGCGTCCGTGCGCCGACGGGGCCATCAGCCGGTCGGTCCAGGCGATGCCGATCGCCGAGAGGATGAAGACGCAGTGGATGATGGTCTGCCACAGCACGCCCTCCCCGGTCAGGGTGGCGCAGCTGGCCTGGCCGACCTGGCCGGCGGTCTTGCTCAGCACCTCCGGGGCGCACAGCGGCATGCCGCCGAGCGCGCCTGCGGCGATGAAGGTCTTGAGCAGGTGGATCGAGGAGATGCCGATGATCGCCATCGCCAGCTTCACCTTCAGCACCGAGGCGTTGACGTGGCTCAGCCACTCGGGCTGGTCCGGGTGGCCTTCCAGGCGCAGCCGCGAGACGAAGGTCTCGTAGCCGCCGACGATCACCATCACCAGCAGGTTGGAGATCATCACCACGTCGATCAGGCCGAGCACGATCAGCATGATCTGCTGCTCGCCCAGGCTGGGCGCCTCGTGGACCAGGTGCCACAACTCCTTGCCGAACAGGAACACGTACACGCCCTGGGCGAGGATCAGGCCGAGGTACAGCGGCAGCTGCAGCCAGCGCGAGGCGAAGATCAGGGCGGGAATGGGCGAAAGCTTCTGCGAGGACGACATCGGGCAATGGCAGTGCGGGGAAGGAGCCGCAGGGTAGCGGCGCATCCATGAGCTGCCAAGCATCGCCGGCAGGCATGCGGACGGTGCGAAGGCGGCCGGTCAAGGACCTGCCCGGGTGTTGCCGTGCGCGGTTCCCGGGCCTGCGTTCCGGTGGCACAGCGCCAGCAGCGGCGAGGCCATCAGCGTCGTGACCAGGGTCATGCCGAACAGCAGCGTGAACAGGGCGGGGCCGATCACGCCGCTGTCCAGGCCGATCTTGATCACCACCAATTCCATCAGGCCGCGCGCGTTCATCAGCGAGCCGACGGCGAGGCTGTCGCGCCAGCCGTATCCGCTCAGGCGCGCGCCCACCGTGCAGCCGAGCACCTTGCCCGCGATCGCCATCGCCAGGATCAGCGCGAACGCGCCGATGCCCGCGCCGGCGAACGCATCGGGCGTCGTGGCCTGGCCGGCCAGCGCGAACAGGACCGGCATCAGCAGCGTGACCGCGATCGGCTCGATGCGTTCTGCCAGGTACCGCAGCAGGCGGTCGTCGCGCGGCAGGCAGGTGCCGAACAGGAAGGCGCCGAAGATCGCGTGCAGGCCGATCCACTCGGTGACGGCGGTGCAGGCCAGCAGGCCGACCAGCACCCAGGCCAACGCCTGGCGCGGGAATGCGTCGTCGCCGGCATGCGCCTGCAGCAGGCGTGCGTACAACGGCTTGAGCAGCACGAACACCACCGCGACGGTGGCGATCGCGCCGGCGGCGGTGAACAGGATGCTGCCGTGTTCGTTGCGGCCGGTCAGGGTCAGCACCACCGCCAGGAAAATCCACACCATCGCGTCGTCGATCACCGCCGCGCCCAGGGCCAGCCGCCCCGCGGTGGTGCGGGTCATGCCGCGGTCCTTGAGAATGCGTGCCAGCACCGGGAACGCCGTCACCGACATCGCGGCCGAGATGAACAACGCGAACGGCCAGAAGGCCACGCCCGCCGGCGCGAAGCGCGGATGCAGCCAGGGGGCGATCGCCAGGCCGAGCGCCATCGGCAGGACGATGCCGAGCAGGCCGGTGGCGAACGCCGAGCGCACCTGGGCGCGATTCCCTTCCGGCGCGCGCAGTTCGAGGCCGACGACGAACATGAAGAGCACCACGCCGAGGGTCGACAGGCTCGACAGCGCGGGCAGGCTGTCCCTGGCGAACAGCGCCGCGTGCAGGTCTGGTTGCCAGGCGCCGAACACGATCGGGCCGAGCAGCAGGCCGGCCGCCATTTCCCCGATCACCGGCGGCTGGCCGAGATGCCGGAGCAGTCTCCCGCACAGGCGCGCCGCGCCCAGGATGACGATGAGCTGGACCAGCAACAACGAGGTCGGATTCATGCTGTGCATCCTGTCAGGATCGAGGTTCCCCATGCGCCCGCGCCGGGCGGCCGCGTCCCCGGGCGGCAGGCGCGGAAGCGTAGCGCGGCGAGGGGCGGGAATTCACCCGTTCCGGGCAGGCATGGAAGGCGGATCCCGGCGGCGCGTCCTCGCCGCGTCATTGCCCGGGTGCGCAAAACGCTGTGTTGCCGCCGTCTTCCCGTCCGCTTGGCCTACTATCGCGGTCTTTCCCGCGCCGCGGTGCGATCCTCGTCCACGATCGGAGCCTTGCCATGATCGACCTGTACTACTGGCCCACGCCGAACGGCCACAAGATCACCCTGTTCCTGGAGGAGGCCGGGCTGGACTACGCGATCAAGCCGGTCAACATCGGCGCCGGCGACCAGTTCAAGCCGGAGTTCCTGCAGATCTCGCCCAACAACAAGATGCCGGCGATCGTCGACCACGCGCCTGCCGACGGCGGCGCCCCGGTCAGCGTGTTCGAGTCCGGCGCGATCCTGCTGTACCTGGCCGACAAGACCGGCCGGTTCTCCGGCGCGAGCGTGCGCGAGAAGGTCGCGGTCAACCAGTGGCTGATGTGGCAGATGGGCGGGCTGGGCCCGATGACCGGCCAGTACGGCCACTTCAACGTCTATGCGCCGGAGAAGATCCCCTACGCGATCGAGCGCTACACCAACGAGGTCAAGCGCCTGCTCGGCGTGCTCGACCGCCAGCTGCAGAAGCATGCGTTCGTCGCCGGCGGGGACTACAGCATCGCCGACATGGCGATCTATCCGTGGATCAACCCCTACGACGGCGCGCCGCTGGACATGGCGGCGTACCCGAACGTGCAGCGCTGGCGGGACGGGATCGCCGCGCGCCCGGCCACGCAGCGCGCCTACGCGCTGAAGCAGCAGGTCAACCCGAACGCCGGCAAGCCGCTCAGCGACGAGGAACGCAAGCACCTGTTCGGGCAGCGCTGATCGAGGCGCGGCGGGCCGCCGGGGTCCGTCGCGTCCTGCGGAGGGCCGCGGCCAAGGCGGCCGCGACCGAAGCCGGCATGGGCATGCGGCGCAAGTAGCCGAGGGGTGGTTCACCCGCGCAAGCGGTTGCGCTTACCCTCGTGCCCACGCCCTCGCGCCAGCGGAGGGCTCCCGCCCGTTGCCAGAGACCCCGATGCGCTCCCTGTTGCTCGCCGCCTGCATGCTCGCCACGCCCGTCGCCGCCCACGCCGAAAAGCTCACCCTGGAAGCCATCACCGGACCGTTGCCGCTGTCCGGGCCTACCTTGATGAAGCCGCAGGTGGCGCCGGACGGCTCGCGCGTGACCTTCCTGCGCGGCAAGGCCGAGGACCGCAACCGGCTCGATCTGTGGGAGTACGACATCGCCAGCGGGCAGACCCGCCTGCTGGTCGATTCCACGGTGGTGCTGCCGGGCGGCGAAACGCTGAGCGACGAGGAAAAGGCGCGCCGCGAACGCCAGCGCATCGCCGCCTACAGCGGCATCGTCGATTACCAGTGGGCGCCGGACGCGCAGCGCCTGCTGTTCCCGCTCGGCGGCGAGCTGTACCTGTACGACCTGCGCAAGCGAGGGCCGGAAGCGGTGCGCCGGCTCACCCATGGCGAGGGTTTCGCCACCGATCCCAAGCTCTCGCCGCAGGGCGGCTTCGTCAGCTTCGTGCGCGGGCGCGACCTGTGGGTGATCGACCTGGCCAGCGACGCGCAGGTGCGGCTGACCCGCGATGGCAGCGACACGATCGGCAACGGCGTGGCCGAGTTCGTCGCCGACGAGGAAATGAACCGTCATACCGGCTACTGGTGGGCCCCGGACGATTCGGCGATCGCCTTCGCGCGCATCGACGAGGCGCCGGTGCCGGTGCAGAAGCGCTACGAGGTCTATGCCGACCACACCGACGTGGTCGAGCAGCGCTATCCGCAGGCCGGCCAGCCGAACGTGCGCGTGCAGCTGGGCGTGATCGCGCCGAAGCAGGGCGCCGCGCCGCGGTGGATCGGCCTGGGCGCCGATCCCGACATCTACCTGGCGCGCGTGGACTGGCGCGACCCGCACCGGCTCACCTTCCAGCGCCAGTCGCGCGACCAGAAACGGCTCGACCTGGTCGAGGCGGACCTGGCCACCGGCGCGCAGCGCACGCTGCTCAGCGAGACCTCGCCGACCTGGGTGCCGCTGCACGACGACCTGCGCTTCCTGAAGGATGGTCGCCTGCTGTGGAACTCCGAGCGCAGCGGCCATTCGCATCTCTACGTGGTGTCGGCCGACGGCACCGCCTCGACGCCGCTGACTTCCGGCGAATGGGTGGTCGACCAGGTCGAGGCCGTCGACGAAGCCGCGGGCAAGGTGTACTTCACCGCGACCAAGGATTCGCCGACCGAGAGGCAGCTGTACGTGGTGCCGCTGGCGGGCGGGCCGGTCGAGAAGCTCAGCGGCGTCCGCGGCACGCATGCCATCAGCTTCGCGCGCAACGCCAGCGTCTACGTGGACAGCTGGTCGAACACCGCGACGCCGCCGCAGATCGAGTTGTTCAAGGCCGACGGCAGCAAGCTGGCCACCTTGGTGGACAACGACCTGGGCGATCCGCGGCACCCGTTCGCCAAGTACCGCGATGCGTTGCGCCCGGTCGAGTTCGGCACGCTCACCGCCGCCGACGGGCGCACGCCGCTGCATTACCGCCTGCTGCGCCCGGCCGGTTTCGACCCGGCGAAGAAGTACCCGGTGATGGTCTACGTCTACGGCGGCCCGGCCGCGCAGACCGTCGTCGACAGCTGGCCCGTGCGCGCCGACGCGATGTTCGACCAGTACCTCGCCCAGCACGGCTACGTGGTGTTCTCGCTCGACAACCGCGGCACGCCGCGGCGCGGCCGCGAGTTCGGCGGTGCGCTGTACGGGCGCCAGGGCACGGTGGAGGTGGACGACCAACTGCAGGGCGTGGCCTGGCTGAAGTCGCAGCCGTGGGTGGATCCGGCGCGGATCGGCGTGCAGGGCTGGTCCAATGGCGGCTACATGACGTTGATGCTGCTGGCCAAGCACAGCGAGGCCTATGCCTGCGGCGTGGCCGGCGCGCCGGTCACCGACTGGGCGCTGTACGACACGCATTACACCGAGCGCTACATGAACCTGCCGGCGGCCAATCCGGACGGTTACCGCGAGGCGCGCGTGGCCGAGCACCTGGACGGGTTGTCGTCGAAGTTGCTGCTGATCCATGGGATGGCCGACGATAACGTGTTGTTCACCAATTCCACGGCGCTGATGAGCGCGTTGCAGAAGCGGGGCACGCCGTTCGAGCTGATGACGTATCCAGGGGCCAAGCACGGGCTTTCCGGGCAAGATGCGCTGCATCGTTACCGCACTGCCGAGGCGTTCATTGCGCGCTGTTTGAAGCCTGAGGGCGATTGATGGCCCAGGCGTGGCGTGTTGCGGGGGGGGCGGGGGTGCGGCGAGGTGCTTCGGTTTTCCTTCTCTCTCTGGGGGTGAAGGCGTGTTGCATGCGAGTCATTGGCTTGCGCGGCGTTGAGCGCGATCGGGTTATGTCCGATGGCCGGCGATCGAAGATCCAGCGTCTTTGCCTTTCACGCTATCGGTCCGTTCTCCGACATCTATCTACCGTCATCCCCGCGAAGGCGGGGATCCAGGGACGTTGCTTTTGTGGCTTTTGGCGAGCAAGCCAAAAGCTTTCGCCTTCGGCGAGTCACTTTTCTTTGCTTGTGCACGCGCGCTGCAGGAGCAGCGCCGCACGGCGAAGCCGCCCGAAGGGCGCGGCACAGGGATGTGCCGCGTAAAGAAAAGTAACCAAAAGAAGCGCTTCACAGCAGCCGAAGCGCTTCACAACAGCCGAATGGCTGGTCATGGCTGATCAAGCACACCCCGCCTGCGCGCCCGCAGCTGTGCTGCGGGTCCGCGGAGCCGACGGGATTTTTCGACGGGGCTCGTCCGCTACGCGGCCGAGTCCGGGGCATTCGCCGCGCGGCGAATGCCCGCCCGCCGGGGCGAAGCGGTGCTTCGCCTTTTTCCGGCGAGCCCTGCCCCGGCGAAAACGACGTGCATCCATGCATGTCGCCCCTTCGGGGTTTTTCCCACCGTCTCCGCCGCTTCGTAGGGGCCCGCGCCGCAGTGACATTTGTGGGCCATAGTGGTTGGCGCGCCGCCGCGCGAGGAGGTGTTATCCAATCCAGAGCAAAATCACGAGCAACGGCAACGGCAACGGCAACGGCAACGGCAACGGCAACGGCAACGGCATGGCTCATGGGCTTGCCAGCGGTTGTCGGCCGTCGTCCCCAGCTCTCCAGCGCCGCCGCTACAGCCGTCGCCATGACCTTTGGCCCGTTGCCGGCGCCCGGCCGGGCACGTAGGTTGCCGGCTACCGTTCCTGTGCAGGAAACCACCCGATGAAACCGCTCGTCCTGGCCGTTTCGCTGGCGCTGCTGGCGCCGTTGTCCCCGTCCGTGCAGGCCGCGGCGCCGGCCAAGGCGGCCGCGCCCGCCACGCCGCAGTGGGTCGCGCGCAGCAACGAGTACGCGCAGATCCTGTTGCAGGCGCAAGCGCCGTTCCAGCCGGAATTCGTCAGCTTCTTCGGCGTGCCCGGCTACGACGACAAGGTCGTCGATCTCGGACCGAACCACGACCAACGCGAGCGCGATGCCTTGGCCAAGGCGCGCGCCGCATTGCATGAGAAGCTGGCCGTCGAGCGCGACGCCAACGTGCGCCAGGACCTGGAGATCATGCTCGCCGCGATCGATCGCCAGGTCGAAGGCAGCCAGCTGCAGGAGCGCTACCTGCTGCCGTGGGTGGACGTGCCCAAGCTGGTGTTCGGCGGCATCAACAACCTGCTGTCCGACCAGACCCCGCCCGAGCGCCGCGCGCGCGCGCTCGATCGCCTGCGCAACTACGCCGGCCTCTCTCCGGGAGGCACCTCGACCGCCGCGCAGGCGCGGGCGCGCTACGAGGAGCGGCTCGGCGACGCGCAGTTGCTGCAACCGACCCGGATCGAGGTGGAGCAGGCGCTGGCCAACGTCGATACCTACATCGCCGGCATCGGCCAGCTGTTCGCCAAGTACGGCATCAAGGACGACGGCGCGCTGGCCGCCGTTTCCAGGCAGTTGAAGGACTACGCCGCCTGGACCCGCGCCGAGGTGCTGCCCAAGGCGCGCGAGGACACGCGCCTGCCGGAGCCGCTGTACGCCTTCCAGCTCAAGGAGGTCGGCATCGACATCGATCCGCGCCTGCTGATGCAGCGCGCGCAGCTGGAATTCATGGAGACGCGCTCGGCGATGCGCCAGCTCGCGCCGCTGGTGGCCAAGGAGAAGGGCCTGCCTGCCGGCGACTACGTCGACGTGATCCGCGCGCTCAAGCGCGACAGGATCGCCGACGACAAGCTCGAGTCGCACTACCGCGGCGTGATCGACCGGATCGACCCGATCATCCGCGAGCAACGCATCGTCGACGTGCCGAACCGGCCGATGCAGATGCGCCTGGGATCGCCGGCCGAGAGCGCCGCGCAGCCGGCACCGCACTTCCTGCCCGCGCCGCTGGTCGGCAACACCGGCCAGCAGGGCCAGTTCGTGCTGCCGCTGGGCAACCCGGATGCGGGCGGCAAGGGCCAGCAGTACGACGACTTCAACTTCGGCTCGGCGGCGTGGACGCTGAGCGCGCACGAAGGCCGGCCCGGCCACGAGCTGCAGTTCACCGCGATGGTCGAGCGCGGCGTGTCGCTGGCGCGCAGCCTGTTCGCGTTCAACTCGGTCAACGTGGAAGGCTGGGCGCTGTACGCCGAGGCCGAGATGGTGCCCTACGAGCCGCTGGACGGGCAGCTGATCGCGCTGCAGTTCCGCCTGTTGCGCGCCGCGCGCGCGATGCTCGACCCGATGCTGAACCTGGGCCTGATCGACCGCGAGCGCGCGCGCCTGGTGCTGGAGAACGACGTCGGCGTGTCGCCGGCGATGGCGCGGCAGGAGCTGGACCGCTACATGGTGCGCTCGCCGGGCCAGGCCGGCAGCTATTTCTACGGCTACTCGCGCATCATGGAGCTGCGCATGCGCACCGAGCTGGCGCTGGGACCGAAGTTCGACCGGCTGAAGTTCAACAACTTCCTGCTCGACCAGGGCATGCTGCCGCCGGACCAGCTGGCCAAGGCGGTGGAGGAGGTCTTCGTCCCGTCGCAGCGCTGAGCCAGCGGAGGTACCGCCGCCGGAATCGCGGCGGTATCGCAAGACATGACACTGTGAGGCGCTTCTGTGGGAGCGACTTCAGTCGCGACGGGCTTTATCGGGAAGGCCCATCGCGACCGAAGTCGCTCCCACAAAAAAACACCCTTGCGGGACTCTGTCCGCTGGTGCCCGAGTCAGGGCTGCTGCTGCGCGCCCGGCGGCACCCAGATCGCCACGCCGGCCGCATGCTTCTGCGTGGTCGGGATGCCGATGCCGAGCCCGCCGCCGACGTGGCCGCCGTAGCTGCCGGCGCCGACCGATACGCCGCCGCCCGAGCGCTGCGAGCCCACGCCCATCAACACCACGCCGTTGGCGCCGAGCTTGGCCGCCTCGCGCTTGAGCCGGTCCACCGCAGCGTTGGTCTGGCCCTGGGTGCCGAAACCGGCCGCGCTGGTGGCCTCGATCTGCGCGATCTCCACCGAGCCGACCGGCGCGGTGTTGTAGATGCGCACGAACGCCGGGTCGATCGGCGTGCGTGCCTGGCCCATCATCACTTTCGAGGAGCTCGCGCAGCCGGCCAGGGCAAGGCCGAGCAGCGCGGCGGTCAACAGGCGTATGGTCATGGCGATTCCCCTCAGCAGTCGGGTGGCATGATCCGGCGCGGCCGCTGAATGCGGCCGGACCTGGCGGGAGCGAGCATGCGCTCCCGGGCGTGAAGCGGCCGGCGAGGCATGACCACCGGCGGTTGCCAGCCCGGCCCGGCGCGCTATCGTGCCGGTTCCGACCAAGGAGCACGAAGATGGGACTGATCAGCCTGCTGTGGGGCATCGTGGCGCTGTTGTGGATGATCCTGGCGTTCATTCCGCTGCTGGGCTGGGGCAACTGGTTCCTGATCCCGTTCGCCGCGGTGGGCGCGATCATCGCCGCGATCGGCATCCTGTTCACTTCGCCCGGCAACCGCGGGCGCGCCAAGGCCGGGCTGTTGCTCAACGGCATCGTGATCGTGGTCGGCGTGTTCCGGTTGATGCTCGGCGGCGGCATCGTCTGACCCGGCGCGGAGCGCCGCGACAATCCGTCGCAGGTCCGTCCGGCGGCGCGCGGCGGAGGCGTAGAATGCGCGGCCTGTTCCCCCGACGATCCCAGCCGCGCCGGCGCCGGCCGCCGCGCGGCGATCTCCGCGATGATCATCCGCCCGCGTCCCCACGGTTGGCAGCTGCTCTACATCCTGCGCGGCTCGATCGTGCCGGCGATCGCGCCCAAGGTGCTGGCGATCGGCGTGCTCGCGCTGGCCGTGGCCGCGTTCGCCGAGCTGGCGCACCCGCCCGGCATCGAGCGGATCTCGGTGGTGCCTTTCAGCCTGCTCGGCCTGATGCTGTCGATCTTCCTGAGCTTCCGCAACAACGCTTGCCACGAGCGTTGGTGGGAAGCGCGCAAGCAATGGGGGCAGCTGGTCTACGAATCGCGCAGCCTGGCCCGCCAGTGCGCGGTGCTGCTCGCCGGCGACCCGGCGCGGCGCCAGCGCGTGGGCTATCTCGTGGCCGGGTTCGCGCAGGTGCTGGCGGCGCGGCTGCGCGCGCGCGACATGCAGGCCGCGGCGCTGCCGTGGCTGCCGGGCCGGGACGCGGCGCTGCTGCGGGGACGCGGCAACGTGCCCGACCAGATGCTGACGCTGCTCTCGGCCGAACTGGCGCAGCCGCTGCACGAAGGCCGGCTGGACGCCTACCTGTACGGCCAGCTCGAGGCGCGCGTGCACGCGCTGTCGGCGATCCAGGCGGCCTGCGAGCGGATCGCCGGCACGCCGTTGCCGTTCGCCTACACGCTGCTGCTGCATCGCTGCGCCTGGCTGTTCTGCGTGCTGCTGCCGTTCGGGTTGGTGACCGCGCTGGGCTGGGCGACGCCGGTGGTGTCGATGCTGCTGGCCTACGCGTTCTTCGGGCTGGACCGGCTCGGCGACGAACTCGAGGAGCCCTTCGGCCTGGAGCCCAACGACCTGCCGATCGACGCCCTGGTGCGCACCATCGAGATCGACCAGCGCGAAGCGCTCGGCGAGCGCGACCTGCCGCCGCCATTGCTGCCGCGCGACTACCTGCTGCAATGCCCCCCTTCAATCCAAGCCAGAGGAATCCCGCCATGGCCCACCCGCATTACCGCCCGCGCCGCATGCGCCGCCACGACTTCACCCGCCGGCTGATGCGCGAGCACACGCTGACCGTCGACGACCTGATCTGGCCGGTGTTCGTGCACGAACTGCCGGGCCGCGCGCCGGTGGCGTCGATGCCGGGCGTGGAGCGGCTGTCGATCGACGAGCTGCTGCGCGAGGCCGAGCAGGCGCTGGAGCTGGGCATCCCGGTGATCGACCTGTTCCCGGTGGTCGATCCGGCGGCCAAGAGCCTGGACGCGGCCGAGGCCTGGAATCCGCAAGGCCTGACCCAGCGCACGATCCGCGCGCTGAAGTCGCGCTTCCCGGAACTGGGGGTGATGACCGACGTGGCCTTGGATCCGTACACCACCCATGGCCAGGACGGCATCATCGACGAGAGCGGCTACGTGCTCAACGAAGTCACCGTCGAGGCGCTGGTGAAGCAATCGCTGTCGCATGCCGAGGCCGGCGCCGACATCGTCTCGCCCAGCGACATGATGGACGGCCGCATCGGCGCGATCCGGCGCGCGCTGGATGCCGACCCGCGCTTCCTCAACGTCAGCATCATGGCCTACTCGGCGAAGTACGCCTCGGCGTTCTACGGCCCGTTCCGCGATGCGCTCGGCAGCTCGGGCAACCTCGGCAAGGCCGACAAGAAGACCTACCAGATGGACCCGGGCAACGGCGAGGAAGCGCTGCGCGAGATCGCGCTGGACCTGGAGGAGGGCGCGGACATGGTGATGGTCAAGCCGGGCATGCCGTACCTGGACGTGGTGCGGCGGGTGAAGGACACCTTCCACGTGCCGACCTATGCCTACCAGGTCAGCGGCGAGTACGCGATGCTCAAGGCCGCCATCGCCAACGGCTGGCTGGACGAGCGCAAGTGCGTGCTGGAATCGCTGCTGGGCTTCAAGCGCGCCGGCGCCGACGGCGTGCTGACCTACTTCGCGCCGCAGGTGGCGCGCTGGCTGCGCGAGGGCTGAACACCGCGGCGGGCGCGGCCCGGTTGCCGCGCCCGTGCCCGCGCCGCATCACGGCATCGGCAGCGCGATCGCGGTGGCCTTGGCGCTGGCGCCCAGGCCCGGGAAAGGGTCCAGGCTGGCCATCGTGATCACGTCGTCGATCGACACCACGGCGCAGGCGATGCTGTCGTCGTTGAGGCAGAAGTACGCCGCCGCGCCCACGCCCGGCTCGTACACCGCCTTCCATACGTAGTCCGGCACGCGCACCGCGTCCGCGCCGATGGTCGCCGGCGTGCCGGTGTCGAAGGCCGGGCCGGTGACCACGTAGACCTCGCCGTTGTCGCGGGCGAGCTGGCGGACCTGCTCCTCGATGGCGGCCCACTTGCCGGTGTTGAGCTTGTGGTCCTGCGGTACGACGTTGGCCATCGAGAAGGTCTCCTTCTCCGAGGTGGTGGTGGAGGCGTCGCCGGCCGGGGTCATGTGGCCTCGGTCGTAGCCGCTGTTGGTGTAGTCGCTGCTTTCGGAGCGGTCGGCGGCCGGGATGCCGGTCTCCTCGTGGAACGAGCCGGTGCGGCCGATCGCGTCGGCGCCGGCGACCTGCTGGTCGGTCAGGTGCTCGGCCGAGTACAGCGGGCCCTTGGTCACGCCCGAGGCCATCAGCACGTACTCGCTGTGGCAGACCTCGGTGGTGCGCGCGGCGATGGCAGCGTCCAGCGTCGGCGCGGCGCCGCGGTAGTACAGCGAGGGGCATCCGGTCGCCGCCAGGGCGGCCGGGGCGGCGAATGCGGCGATCAGGACCAGGGCGCAACGCTGGAACGTCTTCATCTCAGGCTCGTCGGTGGGAGTGGAGCCGGCAAGCTCGCGGCGCGCGATGGCAGGACCGTGACCGCGCGGTGGCGGCGGCGGCCAGCCCCAAGCGGGTCACGGACCCGGCGTGATCCGCGGCGCACCTGACTGCGTTCGATAAGCGTTCTCATTTAGAATGCGCACCTCCCATCCCTCCGGCCGCCGTCCCCTCGCGTGATCAAGTCCCTGCTCTTCCAGTTGCACTGGCTGTTGGGCATCAGCGCCGGCGCGGTCCTGGCGCTGATGGGCCTGACCGGCGCCCTGCTGGCGTTCGAGGACGAGGCCCTGCACGCGTTGAACCCGGCGCAGGCCGCGATCAGCGAGCGCCATGCCCGCGGCGAGACGCCGCTGCCGCTGCCCGAGCTGCTGCGCCGGCTGCAGGTCGGCCCGGAACAGCGACTGGCCCGGCTGATCGTCGATCCCACCGGCGACCGGCTTTCGCGGCTGCGCGCGCAGCAAGGGCCGGGCCAGCGCCTGGAGTTCTATTTCGACCCGTATACCGGCCAGCGCCTGGACGACCTGCGCGGGGTGGACGCCTTCCAGTTCATCGAGGAACTGCACCGCCATCTCGCCGCCGGCGAGCGCGGCAAGGCGGTGACCGGCGCGTGCGCCTTCATACTGCTGTTCTTCTGCCTGTCCGGGCTCTACCTGCGCTGGCCACGGCAGTGGTGGAACTGGCGCGCCTGGGCCGTGGTGGAGTGGCGGCGCCAGGGGCGCGGTTTCCTGTGGAGCCTGCATTCGGTGATCGGCACCTGGTGCCTGCTGCTGTACGTCGTCATCGCGCTGACCGGGCTCAACTGGTCCTACGACTGGTACCGCAAGGGCCTGGTGCGCGTGTTCGGCGACACGCCGGCGGCGGCGGCCGGGCGCGGCGCGCGCCCGGGCGATGGCGAGCGCAAGCCCTGGAACCTGGAGCGGATGCAGGCCGCGCTGGACGGCGTGCCCGGCCTGGCGCGCGATCTGTACGACCTGCGTTTCCCCGAGCGCGGCACCCAGGTGGCGGTGCGCTACCGGCCGGCCGACCCGGCGCACTCGCGCGCCTACGACCTGGTCGAGATCGACGGCATCCGCGGCCTCGTGCTGCGGCGCCAGCCGTATGCCGGCCAATCGGCCGGCGAGCAGCTGTTGACCAGCCTCTACGCGCTGCATACCGGCAGCTTCTTCGGCCTGCCGGGGCGCATCGCCTGGATGCTGGCGGCGGCCTGCATGCCGCTGTTCTTCGTCACCGGCTGGCTGTTGTACCTGGACCGGCGCCGCAAGAAGCGCGCGCTGCGCGAGGCCCGCCAGGCGCTGGTGCCGGCCGCGCCTGCGGGCGAGCCGTGGCTGGTCGGGTTCGCCAGCCAGAGCGGTTTCGCCGAGCGGCTGGCCTGGCATGCCGCGGGCCAGTTGCAGGCCGCGGGCCTGCCGGCGCAGGTGCGGCCGCTGGCGCAGCTCGACCCGGCCATGCTGGGAGCCGCCCGGCGCGCGCTGTTCGTGGTCAGCACCTTCGGCGACGGCGAGGCGCCGGACGCCGCCCGCGGCGTGGAGAAGCGCCTGCTGCGGCAGGCCCAGGCGCTGCCCGAGCTGGGCTATGCGCTGCTCGCGCTGGGCGACCGCCAGTACGCGCGCTTCTGCGGATTCTCGCGGCGGCTGGAAGCCTGGCTGACCGCGCAGGGCGCGCGCGCGCTGTTCCCGACCGTGGAAGTGGACAACGCCGATCCGCAGGCACTGGCGCACTGGCAGGCGCAACTGGCCGGCGTCACCGGCACGGCGGTCGCCTCGTTCGAGTCGCACCGGCCCGCGTACGCGAGCTGGCGCCTGCGCGAGCGTCGCTGGCTCAATCCCGGCAGCGAGGGCGGCCAGACCTGGCGGGTCGACCTGGAACCGCCCGCGGGCACGTACTGGCGGGCGGGCGACATCCTCGAGATCGAGCCGCAGCAGGCACCCGACGTGGTGCGCGAGTGCCTGCGCGCGTGGCGGCTGGAGCCGGGCACCCCGGTGCAGGTGGACGGCCGGACCCTGGCGCTGGCCGAGGCCGCAGGCCTGCGCGCCTTGCCGCCGCCGCCCGCGCCGGAGGCCGTGTTGCCGGAGCCGCAAGCCTGGCTGGACGCGCTGGCACCGCTCGGCACGCGCGAGTACTCGGTCGCCTCGGTGGCCGAGGACGGCGTGCTGCAACTGGTGGTGCGGCTGATGCACGACGAAGCCGGTCGTCCCGGCCTGGGCTCGGGCTGGCTGGCGCTGCATGCGCCGCTCGGGGGCGAGGTACGGGCGCGGGTGCGCGCCAATCCCGGCTTCCGCCGCAGCCCGGGCGTGCCAATGGTGCTGATCGGCAACGGTACCGGTATCGCCGGCCTGCGCAGCCTGTTGGTCGAGGCGCAGCGCGCCGGCGAACCCGGGCATTGGCTGCTGTTCGGCGAGCGCAACGCGGCGCACGATCGCCTGTTCGGCGAGGAACTGGATGCGTGGCTCGCGCAGGGGCACCTGCAGCGGCTCGACCTGGCGTTCTCGCGCGACCAGGCGCACAAGGTCTACGTGCAGGATCGCCTGCGCGAACGCGCCGGCGAGTTGCGGGCATGGCTGGCGCGCGGCGCCGTGATCCACGTCTGCGGCAGCCTGCAGGGCATGGCCCAGGCGGTGGATGCCGAACTGCGCCGCCAGCTCGGCGAGGACGGGCTGGATGCGCTGGTGGCCGAGGGCCGCTATCGCCGCGACGTTTACTGAGCCATCCGCCGCCGGCATCGTATCGGGATCTTCCATCCCGGAGTCCTGGACATGTCCTTCCTGGTCCGCCCCGCACGCCCCGAGGATGCGGCCGAGATGGCCCGGCTGCTGACGCAGCTCGGCTATCCGGTGGGCGAAGCCGAAGCGGCGGCGCGCTGGCGGGCGATCGCCGCTTCGCCCCGCCATGCGGTGTTCGTCGCGGCCGCCGCCGAGGGTCCCCTGGCCGGCCTCGTCGCCGTGGAGCGGCGGCTGATGCTCGAACTGGGCGAGCGCTGCGAAATCGTGGCGCTGGTAGTGGACGCGCACCTGCGCCGCGGTGGCGTCGGGCGCGCGCTGGCCGACGCGGCCCGCGCATGGGCGCAGGCCGGGCCCGGCGGGGCGATGATGGTGCGGTCCAGCGTGGCCCGGGAGGCATCGCACCGGTTCTACGAACGCGTGGGCTTCCGGAACATCAAGACCCAGCACGTCTACGAGCTGCGCCTGGAGTGAACGGTCGCCGCTTCAGCGGCAGCGATCGTCCCCGCTCGCGGCCGGCGCCTTCATCCGGTAGATGTCGAGCTTGCCGGCCTTCGGCGCGCGGGCACTGCCGCTCAGCAGCAGTTCGCCGGGCTTGGAGGCGTCCACCACCGGGCCGAGCGTGGTGCCTTCGGCGTCGTTGAACGACACCGCCAGCGCCTGCGACTCGCCATAGCGGCCGTTCGCGCATTGCGCCAGCCACAGCCGCACCGGCTTGGTCGCGGGATCGGCCGAGCGCGCGAACACCAGCGCGCGGCCATCGCCCAGCCAGGCCGCGTCGAACTCGTCGGCGTCGGTGTTGACGCCGGGCACCGGGCGCGGATCGACGAAGGCGCGGCCGTCCCAGCGCGCCACGAACAGGTCGTGGCCCCCCGCGCCGCCATGCCCGTCGCTGGAGAACAGCAGGCGGGTGCCGTCCAGCGACAGCGTCGGCGCCCATTCGTCGCCCGCGGTGTTGACGCCGGCGCCGAGGTTCTCGACCGGGCCGAAGCCGTCCGCGCCGACCGCGGCGCGGTACAGGTCGTCGCCGCCGAAGCCGCCCGGCCGATTGGAGAAGAAGTACAGCCAGCGCCCGTCGGCGCTGAAGAACGGATCGAAATCGTTGGCCGGCGAATTCAGCGGCAACGGCACGGGATCGCTCCAGCGCCCGCCGGCGAGGGTGGCTTGCCACAGGTCCCAGCCGCCCGCGCCGCCTGCGCGGTCGGTGCTGCCCCAGACGATGCGCCGGCCGTCCGGCGACACCGTGGCGCGCACTTCATTGGCGGGCGTGGACACCACGCCCATGCCTTCGATGCCGAACTCGGCCAGTCCCGTTGCCGACGGGGCGCAGAGTACACTCGCCGCCAGCGCGAGCAGCGATCCTCGCAATCGCATGCGGTTCTCCTGCAGAGAAGGGACGCGCAAGTCTAGCCAATCGAGAGTGCCTCCATGCCCGCTTCCCGCTACGCCGTGTTCGGCCACCCCGTCGCCCATTCGCTGTCGCCGCGCATCCATGCCGCGTTCGCGCGCCAGCACGGGATCGCGCTGGAATACACCGCCATCGATGCCGCCCCGGACGCGTTCGCCGCCACGCTGGAGCGCTTCGCCGCCGAGGGCGGCGCCGGCGCCAACGTCACCTTGCCGCTGAAGGAGCAGGCCTTCGCGCTGGCGGCCACGCTCAGCGCGCGCGCGCGCCGGGCCGGGGCGGTCAACACGCTGGTGCGCGACGGCGGCCGCTGGCACGGCGACAACACCGACGGCGCCGGGCTGGTGCGCGATCTCACCGATCGCCACGGCCTGGACCTGCGCGGCCGCCGCGTGCTGCTGCTCGGCGCGGGCGGTTCCGCGCGCGGCGTGGCGCCGGCGCTGCTCGACGCCGGCGTGCTGGAGATGGTGATCGTCAACCGGACCCCGGAGCGCGCCGACGCGCTGTGCGACGTGCTCGGCGAGCCGGCGCGCGCGGTGTCGCGCTACTGGGAGGACCTGCACGACCTGGGCGACTTCGAGCTGATCGTCAACTCGACCTCGGCCGGCCGCCAGCCGGATGCGGCGTTCTCGCTGCCGCTGTCGCTGGTCAACAGCATGACCACTGCGGTCGATCTCAACTACGGCGACGCGGCGATCGCCTTCCTGGCCTGGGCGCGCGCGGCGCGATGCCGCAACAGCGTGGACGGACTGGGGATGCTGGTCGAGCAAGCCGCGGAGAGCTTCGAACGCTGGCATGGCGTGCGTCCGGATACCGCGCCCGTCTACGCGGCACTTCGCGAGCGCAGCGCGTTGCTGGTGGGCGAAGACTGAAATCCAAAGGGAGATTGGAATGGAAATGATGAGCATGTTGGCCGTCGTGCTGGGCGGCCTGTTGGTCCACCTGCCGCTGTTGGCGGCGCTGGTGGCCGGATTCGTGATGCTGGCGGTGGCGCCGGCGGGCCGTCCGCGCCGTGGCGGCCTGTGGGGGATATCGCTGATCCTGCTGGCCTTGCTGCTGGGCACACTGACGAGCGCGCTGCCGATGATGTTGATGCACTTCGGCAGCGAGTCCGTGAGCATGATCCGCACGGTCGCGATCGCGGTCGGTTTCCTCGTCTCGGCCATCCAGGCGACGGGCCTGGTGCTGCTGGTGCTGTCGCTGGTGCGGGCGCTGCGTCCGCCGCGTGCGGCCTGAGCCTCGGAGGGCCCGGTTTCGGCCGATGCGACCGGGCATGAGAAAATAGCCGGATGAACGATGCAGCCAGTCCGGGTACGGACACGACCCCGTCCGAGCCCCGGCGCCAGCTGGGCGAGCCGCTGAAGGCGAGCATCCGCGCGGCCTACGCCAGCCTGCAGGCCAACACCCCCGGCTTCGCCACCCGTCGCGCGCAGAGCCAGATGATCGGCGTGGTCTCGCGCGCGCTGGCGACCTCCGGCGGGATCGGCATCGTCGAGGCGCCGACCGGCGTCGGGAAGAGCCTGGGCTATCTCACCGCCGGCGTGCCCATCGCGCTGGCCAGCAAGAAGAAGCTGGTGATCAGCACCGGCACCGTCGCGCTGCAGTCGCAGTTGGTCGAGCGCGACATCCCCGCCTTCCTCAAGGCCACCGGGCTGGAGGCCAGCGTGGCGTTGGCCAAGGGCCGCACCCGCTACCTGTGCACGCGCAACGCCGCCGAGCTGCACGGGGAGGCCAGCCAGGAGTCGATGTTCGAGGACGAGCAGGCGCTGTACGACCGGCCGCTCAGCCCGGCCGACGCCGAGATCGCGCACCGCCTGGCCAAGGCCTACGCCGACCGCAAGTGGAACGGCGACCTCGACGAGGCTCCCGAGCCGGTCCCGGTATCGCTGCGGATGCGCATCACCACGCCGGCTTCCGGATGCGCCGGCCGGCGCTGCAGCTACTCGGCGCAATGCCCGGTGCTGAAGGCGCGCAGCGACGTGCGCGAGGCGCAGATCGTGGTCACCAACCACGCGCTGCTGCTGTCGGCGCTGTCGCTCGGCGACTCGGACAACGGCCAGCCGTTGATCGCGCCGCCCTCGGACATGCTGCTCGTGCTCGACGAAGGCCACCACATCGCCGGCGTGGCGATCGACCAGGGCGCCGCCAACCTGCCGCTGGACGACATGGCGCGCCGCACCGGCAAGCTGCAGATCCTGATCGCCGCGGCCTACCGCGCGATCGACAAGGAGAAGATCGGCAACCTGCTGCCGAACGAGGCGATCGAACTGGCCGCGCGCGTGAGCAAGCTGCTCAGGGCGTTCCATGCCATGGTCGGGCAGGCCTGGAAGCCGGATCCCGCCGAGCGCGATCCGCAATGGCGCGCGCCGAACGGCCAGCTGCCGCCGGACTGGCGGCCGGCGATCGAGGAACTCGGCGAGGACACGCGCGCGCTGTTCAACTGGGTGCACGCCGCGCACGGGCTGGTCGCCAAGGCCAAGCAGGAAGACGCGGCGCGCGAACGATTGCAGCGCAACCTCGGCATGGCGCTGGAGATGGTCGAGCAGCAGCACGCCCTGTGGGGCGGCTGGCGCCGCGAGGACAGCGAAGGCCAGCCGCCGATGGCGCGCTGGATCACGCTGTCGCGCGACGGCGATCTCGTCTGCCACTGCTCGCCGGTGTCGGCCGCGCAGGTGCTGCGCAAGCTGCTGTGGAGCGAGGTCGACTCGGTGGTGATGACCTCGGCCACGCTGACCGGCGGCGGCGATTTCCAATCCTTCGCGATCGACAACGGCGTGCCCGAGCATGCCGAGATGACCGCGCTCGCCTCGCCGTTCGACCTGCCCAACCAGGCCGAGCTGGTGGTGCCCAGCTTCCCGGTGACGCCGGACGACCGCGAAGGCCATCCCAGGGAAGTGGCGCGCTACCTCGTGCGCGAACTGGACTGGGGCAAGGGCAGCATCGTGCTGTTCACCTCGCGCTGGAAGATGGAGAAGGTCGCCGACCTGCTGCCGGTGGCGCAGCGCAACCGCGTGCTGGTGCAAGGCGAGGGCAACAAGAGCCAGCTGATCGGCGAGCACCTGCGCCGCATCGCGGCCGGCGAAGGCTCGGTCCTGTTCGGCCTGAATTCGTTCGGCGAAGGCCTGGACCTGCCCGGCGAGGCCTGCACCACGGTCGTCATCACCCAGGTGCCGTTCGCGGTGCCGACCGACCCGCAGACCGCCACCCTCGGCGAATGGATGGAAAGCCGCGGCCTCAACCCGTTCAACCTGATCGCGATCCCGCACGCGCTGCGCACGCTCACCCAGTTCGCCGGCCGCCTGATCCGCAGTTCCACCGACCACGGCCGCGTCGTCATCCTCGACTCGCGCCTGCTCACCCGCCGCTACGGCCGCCGCATCATCGACGCGCTGCCGCCGTTCCGGCGGGTGATCGGCTGAGTCGTCGGGACGCGGCCCTTCGGGCTGCGCCGCCGCTCAGAAGTCCAGCTGCGCGCCCAGCGTCCACTGCCGGCCGAGCCCGGGAATGACGGTCAGCGCGCCCCACGAGGCGGTGTAGTACTCGCGGTCGAACAGGTTGTAGACATCGGCGCTGAGCTTCAGGCGCGGGAGCGGCTGCCAGTACGCGGTCAGCCGCGCGGTGGTGTAGGCCGGCAGGCGATAGGTATCCGTGGCGGTGCCGGTGCGCTCGCCCACGTGCGTGATGCCCGCGCCGATGCCGTAGCGGCCCCGGGCCAGCTCGGCCTCGCGGATCGCGAACAGGCTGCCGCTGAAGTCGGGAATGTTCAGCAGTCGCTTGCCGACCAGCGCCGCGTTGTTGTCGCGCAGCACGTCGGTATCGAGGTAGGCGGCGCTGGCGGTCACCCGCCAGTGCTCGCCGAGCTGCCCGGACACGTCCGCCTCCACGCCGCGGCTGCGGACCTCGCCGGCGGCGATGCTGAAGTTGGCATTGGTCGGGCTGCGGGTCAGCACGTTGCGCTTGCGGATATCGAACAGCGCGAGGCTGGCCGAAACGCCCTCGTCGTCCGAGAGCCACTTGCTGCCGAGTTCGAACGAGCGCCCCGACTCGGGCGCGAAGGCGTTGCCGTTCTCGTCGGCGCCGCTGTTGGGACGGAACGACGAACTGGCATTGGCGTAGAACGACAGCTGTGGGCCGGCCATATAGACCACGCCCAATCGCGGCGACGCCTTGGAATGCCGCTGGCGTTGCCGCGTGCCGGCCAGGTTGTTCTCCACGCGCTGCTCGAACCGGTCCAGGCGCACGCCGGCCAGCAGCTTCCAGCGCTCGCCCAGGCCGATCTGGTCCTGCAGGAACAGGCCGGCCGCGCGCTGCACGTCGTCGCTGCTCGTGGTGAACGCCAGCGGCGGATGCGCTTGCCCGTAGACCGGCGCGTAGATGTCGATCGGGTAGCGATCGGCCGAGAGCGCGGAGTAGGCGAGGTCCATGCCGGTGGCCAGCCGCGAGCCCTCGATGCCGGCCAACATCCGATGCTCCAGCATGCCGGTGTCGAGGCGGCCTTCGACCTCGAACTGCAGCATGCTGTCGCGCGCCGGAAGCGTGCGCCAGCTGTCGCGGCGGCTCAGCGTGCGGCCGTCGGCGGCCAGCGTGCCGAGCAGGTCGGCGGCGCGGCCGTGGAAGCTGGTTTCGCGGTGCGAAGCGCCGGCACGCAGCGTCCAGCCCGTCGCGAGTTCGTGCACCAGCCGGAGCTGGTGGGTATCGCCGTTGACGTGCAGGTCGGGATCACCGGGTTCGCCCAGGAAGCGGTCGCGCGGCAACAGGCCGAGCTTGCCGCCGACGTTGATCAGGCCGCGGTCGAGCGGCGTACGGATGCGGATCAGCTCGCCGTCGTAGTCCAGCGTGGTCGCCTCGCCCAGCTGCCAGGTCAGCGCCGGTGCGAGCACGTACTTGTGGCTGTCGACCAGCGTGCTGCGGCTCGCGCCGTCCTCGGCGGCCAGGTTCAAGCGGTAGGCCAGGCGCTGGCCGAGCGGGCCCGTGCTGTCGAGGGTGGTGCGGGCGTAGCCGAGATTGCCGCCACCCACGATCAGGCGATTGAAGGGCGCGAACAGCGGCTTCTTGGTGATGACGTTGTAGGTGCCGCCGGGCTCGCCGCTGCCGTACAGCGCGGCCGAGGGGCCCTTGAGGAATTCGACCCGCTCCACCGACACCATGTCGCGCTGCGGGCCGTAGCCGCGCGAGGACGCGAAGCCGTTGAGCAGCGAACCGCCATTGGCGTTGCTGAAGCCGCGGATCGCGTAGTTGTCCCAGGTGCCGCCGAAATCGTTGAGACGGGTGACGCCGCTGACGTAGTCGACCGCGTCGGCCAGGCGGTTGGCGTTGAGATCGTCCAGCTGCCTGCGCGACAGCACCCGCACCGCCTGCGGCACTTCCAGCAGCGGCGTGTCGGTGCGGGTGGCGCCGCTGGCGCTGCGTTCTTCGCCGGCCGGGCGCTGGCTGCGGACCTGCACGGCATCGAGCGTGGTCGGGTTGGCCGTCGGCTCGGCGGCGCCAGCCGACGCGGGGAGGAGGGCAAGCGCCGCGGCGATGCAGTGGGAGATGCGGGTTGGGGTGGGCATGCGGGGGAAGAGGGCAGCGAGCGGGGACCTGCCTGGAATCCGCCGCCACGGACGCAACCGATCCGCCTGCCAGGCGCCTTGCCCGAATGCGAAACGGCCGGCTCGCGGCCGGCCGACGTGCCACTCCTGGCGGAAGATCGCGGCGGACCCATGCAGGATCTCAAACAATAATGATTATTGTTATCTGGAACCCGCAACCCTGCAAGCATCTCCCGCGTGGGCCTCGGCCGATGCCAATTGGCGTGGCGACGTCATGCCGTGGCCGAGTCGATCGAAGCCGTCGAAGTCGAACGGGCCTCCAACTTCGAAGTCGGCGCTCGGATCATGAATGCAGCGGACTGGCTGCGGGCAACATCGGCGCGCCGATCAACCGGCAACTGCGGGAGCGACTTCAGCCGCGGCAGGCTTTGCCGGTAGGGCCCATTGCGGCTGAAGCCGATCCCGCGAGAATGTCCCGTCCTCTACTTCTTCAAACTGCCGCCAACGCGGCCCGCAACGTCTCCGCCAGCGGCGTGGTCGGCCGCCCGATCAGCGCACTGAGCTGGTGGCCATCGTCGAATAGCGCGCCGCGCGCGGCCGCGGCGTCGTTGTCGGCCAGCATCTCGGCGAACGGCGCCGGCAGGCCGGCCTTGAGCAGACTTGCGCGGTAATCGGCCTGCGGCAGGTCCTGGTAGGCCACCTGCTTGCCGGAGAGCCGGCTTACTTCGGCGGTGTATTCGGCCAGCGTATAAGCGCTGTCGCCG
The DNA here is from genome assembly GCA_014654535.1 of Xanthomonas boreopolis. Classification (GTDB taxonomy): domain Bacteria; phylum Pseudomonadota; class Gammaproteobacteria; order Xanthomonadales; family Xanthomonadaceae; genus Pseudomonas_S; species Pseudomonas_S boreopolis. The sequence goes on along the minus strand of BNBA01000012.1, from coordinate 94,205 downwards.
GCCAGTTCATAGGTCTTGCCGGCATGGCCGTTCCCGGCGAGCACCGTCGCGGCGGCTGCAGCGTAGTCGTCGCGGCTGGCGGTCGAGATCAGGCCGTCGCCGGCGCTGCCGAAGCGCACGCCGCTGGCAAGTTCGTGCGCCAGCGAATAGGTGAGGTTCTCGGTGTACCAACCGTTGCGCAACAGCACCACCGGCAGGCCCGAAGCACGCAGCAGCGCCTCGGTCTCGCGGTGCTCCACGGCCAGGCCGAGTTCGCTGGTGTCGGCGCGCAGCACGCTGGTATAGCCGATCAGCGCGACGCCGGCGCGCACCGCCGCATCGATCACGTTGCGGTGCTGGGCGACGCGCTGGCCGACCTCGCTCGAGGAGATCAGCAACACCCGTTCGATCCCGGCCAATGCCGCATCCCAACCCTCGGCGTGCGAGTAGTCGGCAATGCGCACGTCCACGCCGGCGGCGGCCAGATCGGCGGCCTTGCCGGCATCGCGCACGGCCACGGCCAGGTCGGTGGCGGGGACTTTCTTGAGCAATTCGGCGACCACCTTGCGGCCGAGCTGGCCGGTGGCGGCGGTAACGAGCAAGCGGGGAGAGGTGCGGGGCATGGCGCGGTTCCTGTCAGGTTTCGGGACCGAATCCGCGCACATGAGCGTGTGCTGCTTCGTGCGGGGATTCGCGGGAGAGACATGGTCTAGAATAGAGACCGAAACCGGGCCGCGTAAGAAGGCAGTTTCCCCTCCCTTGGTTACCTGCAAGGAACCCGCATGTCCATCCCGATATCCGCCGTGCTCGGCAATGCCGAGCTGCAGGGCAAGTGCCCGGTGCGCGACGTGCTCGACCACCTCGCCGCCAAATGGACCACGTTGATCCTGGTCGCGCTGGGCGAGAGGCCGCTGCGCTTCGGCGAGCTGCATCGCGCGTTGCCGGACATCTCCAAGCGCATGCTGACCCAGAGCCTGCGCGACTTGGAACGCGACGGCCTGATCACCCGGCATGTCTTCCCGACCAAGCCGCCTAGCGTGGAATACCGCCTGTCCGGGCTCGGGCGATCGATGCTGGTGCCGCTTGGCGCCCTGATCGACTGGGCCGCACAGGTGCACCCGGCGATCCTGCAGGCGCGCCAGGCCTACGACGCGCAAGCCGCGTGAATGCCATGTCCGTTCAGACGCCGCATGTAAGCTATCGGCCCTCGTCCCGTTCCCACCGCCTCGCCCGCCCCGTGCGACAGGCGCTTTTGTCATGACCCAAGCGATTCCCTCCGCACCGGCCCGCTACGCCGATTCCCTGCGCCTGTCCGTCGCGCCGATGATGGATTGGACCGATCGCCACTGCCGCGCGTTCCACCGGCTGCTGGCGCCGTCGGCGCGGCTGTATACCGAGATGGTGCACGCCAATGCGGTGATCCATGGCGACCGCGAGCGCCTGCTCGGGTTCGATCCGGCCGAGCATCCGGTGGCCCTGCAGCTTGGCGGCAGCGATCCCGTGCTGCTGGCGCAGGCGGCGCGCATCGCGCAGGACTGGGGCTACGACGAGGTCAACCTCAACTGCGGCTGCCCGTCCGACCGCGTGCAGGCCGGACGGTTCGGCGCCTGCCTGATGCGCGAACCGGCGCTGGTCGCCGACTGCGTCGCGGCGATGCGCGCCGCGGTTTCGATCCCGGTGACGGTGAAGTGCCGCCTCGGCGTGGACGAAGACGACGATTACGCGCTGTTCGCCAGCTTCGTCGACCAGGTCGTCGCGGCAGGCAGCGCGATGGTCGTGGTGCATGCGCGCAATGCCTGGCTGCAAGGCCTTTCGCCCAAGGAAAACCGCGAGATCCCGCCGCTGCGCTACGACTGGGCGTACCGGCTGAAGCAGGAGCGCCCGGCATTGCCGGTCGTGCTCAACGGCGGCATCGCCAGCGTCGCTGCCGCGCAGGACCACCTGGCCCGCGTCGACGGCGTGATGATCGGGCGCGCCGCCTATCACGAACCCTATGTGCTGCACGAGATGCAGTCCGCGCTGTACGGTACGCCGCTACGGGCGCGTGCCGACCTGCTGCGCGCGCTGCGTTCCTACGTGGAAGCGCGCCTGGCCGAAGGCCTGGCGCTCAAGCACATCACCCGCCACGTGCTCGGCCTGTTCCATGGCCAACCAGGCGGCCGCGCCTTCCGCCAGATACTGAGCGAAGGCGCGCACCGCCCGGGCGCGGATTGGTCGCTGGTCGAGCAAGCCTTGGATGTCACGCACGCGCAGGCGTTGCGCGTGGCGGCCGCGTAAAGAGAAGCGCGTTCCGCACGCGACGGTATGCGCCATCGCATGCGCGGTGCGTCGCGCCAAATGAAAGGCCGCGCATGGCGCGGCCTTTTGCATGATCGGCAGGGCTTGCGATCCCTTCGGAGATCGCTGCCTCAATCCACGCTGATCCCCGCCAACCGCTGCAGCGCCTCGGCGTACTTCGCGCGGGTGCGGTCGATCACGTCCTGCGGCAGCTCCGGGCCGGGGGCGGTCTTGCCCCAGTCCAGGGTTTCCAGGTAATCGCGCACGAACTGCTTGTCGTAGCTCGGGGGGCTGGTGCCGACCTCGTACTGGTCGGCCGGCCAGTAGCGGGAGGAGTCGGGGGTCAGCATCTCGTCCATGATGTACAGGCGGCCGTCGGCGTCGGTGCCGAACTCGAACTTGGTGTCGGCCAGCAGGATGCCGCGCTCGGCCGCGTAGTCGGCGGCGAAGCGGTAGATGCGCAGGGTGGCGTCGCGCACGCGTTCGGCCAGTTCGGTGCCGACCGCCTTCACCATGGTGTCGAAGTCGATGTTCTCGTCGTGGTCGCCGACCGCGGCCTTGGTGGAGGGGGTGAAGATCGGTTCGGCCAGTTTCTCGGCCTGGCGCAGGCCGTCGGGCAGCTCGATGCCGCTGACCTTGCCGGTGCGCTGGTAGTCCTTCCAGCCGCTGCCGATCAGGTAGCCGCGGGCGATGGCTTCCACCGGCACCGGCTTGAGCTTCTTGGTCACCACCGCGCGCTTGGCGTACAGGGCCTTGTCCACGCCCTCGGGCAGCACGCTGGCCACGTCGATGCCGGTGAGGTGGTTGGGCATCAGGTGCTCGGTCTTGCGGAACCAGAAGTTGGAGACCTGGCACAGCATCTCCCCCTTGCCGGGGATCGGGTCGGGCAGCACCACGTCGAAGGCGGAGAGGCGGTCGGTGGCGACGATCAGCAGGTAGTCGCCGGGCGGCGTGCCGGCCGGCAGCCGTTCGCGGGGGATGTCGAAGACGTCCCGGACCTTGCCACGGTGACGCAACGGCAGGCCGGGGAGATCGGATTGCAACAGCGTGGTCGACACAGGCACTCCTCTGGAACTTCGCGTTGGCGCTGTCCCCGGGACCCGGCGGGCCCGCGGCTGGACGGCGGGCCGCGTAGTGTACGGCGCTTCGGGGGCTGCCGCAGGGGTTTTTGCAGGGCCGTCCATGGGGCGTTCGGTTAAACTGGCAGGCCCGCCTCCCGGCCCTGCCCACGCCCCATGCCCTGGTACGGAAAACTGCTCGGCGCCCTGCTCGGCGCGTTGCTGTTCCGCGGTTCGCCGTCGCTGGGAGTGCTGCTGGGCCTGCTGGTCGGCCACGCGGTCGATGCCGGCTGGTTCAAGGCCAGGCGCGACGATCCCTACCGGGCGCTGGGGCTGACCCCGGATGCCAGCAATGCCGAGATCGAACTGGCCTATCGCCGGTTGATGTCGCAGTACCACCCCGACAAGGTCGCACGTGCCGATCCGGAGCAGCGCCGCCAGGCCGAGCGCCGCGCCAGCGAGATCAATGCCGCCTACGACCGCATCCAGCGCCTGCGCCGGCGCTAGCCATTCCGCTCCGAGAACCGCCATGTCCGACTGCATCATCGCCCCGTCCATCCTGTCCGCCGATTTCGCCCGCCTCGGCGAGGAGGTCGACGCCGTCCTGGAGGCCGGCGCCGACTGGGTGCACTTCGACGTGATGGACAACCACTACGTGCCGAACCTGACCATCGGCCCGATGGTCTGCCAGGCGCTGCGCAAGCACGGCATCGTCGCGCCGATCGACGTGCACCTGATGGTCGAGCCGGTGGACCGCATCGTGCCGGACTTCGCCGAGGCCGGCGCCACGCTGATCAGCTTCCATCCCGAGGCCAGCCGCCACGTCCATCGCACGATCCAGTTGATCAAGTCACATGGCTGCCAGGCCGGGCTGGTGCTGAACCCGGCCACCCCGGTGGACATCCTCGACTGGGTGCTGCCGGAGCTGGACATGGTGTTGCTGATGTCGGTCAACCCCGGCTTCGGCGGCCAGGCGTTCATTCCTTCCGCGCTGGAGAAGCTCAAGGTGGTGCGGCGGAAGATCGACGCGCTCGGCAAGCCGATCCGGCTGGAGATCGACGGCGGCGTCAAGGCCGACAACATCGGCGCGATCGCCGCCGCCGGCGCGGACACCTTCGTCGCCGGCTCGGCGATCTTCAATGCCCCCGACTACGCGGAAGTGATCGGCAAGATGCGCGCCGCGGTGGCCGGGGCCAGGCGCGGATGAGCGCTCTCGGCATCCGCGCCGCCACGCCGGACGACGCGCCGCTGCTGCACGAACTGGTCACCGCGCTCGCGGTCTACGAGCGCGAGCCCGACGCGGTCAAGGCCAGCGTCGAGGACCTGCGTGCCAGCCTGTTCGGCGAGGGCGCCACCGCGCATGCGCTGGTGTGCGAGCACGAAGGCGTGGCGATCGGCTTTGCCGTCTACTTCTTCAACTACTCCACCTGGCTCGGGCGCAACGGCCTCTATCTGGAGGACCTGTTCGTGCGCCCCGAGCATCGCGGCCTCGGGGCCGGGCTGGCGCTGCTGCGCCATCTCGCGCGGCTGGCGGTGGACAAGGGCTGCGGCCGCTTCGAATGGTCGGTGCTGGACTGGAACCAGCCGGCGATCGACTTCTACCGCGCCGTCGGCGCCAGGCCGATGGACGAGTGGACGGTCTATCGCCTGGAGGGCCAGACGCTGGCGGATTTCGCCGCCGGGCGCTCGCCCGCGCCCCGCGCCGCCCGGTAGCCGGCGCAATAGAACCACGCCTCGAAGAAAAACGGGGACCGCGCCGCCCGACGCGATCCCCGCTGGAAAATTGGAGGCTTATCCTGCCTCCGCCCATCGTCCCTGCTATGGCCTTCCATGTTCCGGATGGGCGATGACACGGTGATGACAGGCGCGGCGTTCACGATGCCCGGTTCCGCGCGCTGCTAGCCTGCCGCTTCCTTCCTCGTGGCCGGATGCCGATGCCCCCCCACTGGCGACTGATCCTCAACGGAAAATCCGCGGGCGACGACGCGCTGCGCGCGGCGGTGGGCCACATGCGCGAGCGCGGCGTCCGGCTGGACGTGCGGGTGACCTGGGAAGACGGCGATGCCGAGCGCTACGTCGCCGAGGCCATCTCCGCCGGCGTGGATACCGTGATCGCGGCCGGCGGCGACGGCACCCTGAGCGAGGTGGCGACCACGCTGGCGCACCGCGACGAACCGGCCGGGGCGTTGCCGACCCTGGGATTGGTGCCGCTGGGGACGGCGAACGACTTCGCGGCCGCGGCGGGCATCCCGGAGGAGGCGTTGGCGGCGCTGCGATTGATCGCCGGCAGTCCCGCCCGCGCGATCGACCTGCTGCGCGTGGAGGCCGACCACGGGCCGCATTGGTGCGCCAACGTCGCCAGCGGCGGCTTCGGCACGCAGGTGACCGTGGAAACCGACGAGGGGCTCAAGAAGATGCTCGGCGGGCTGGCCTACCTGATCACCGGCATGTCCCGCCTGGGCCGGATCGAGCCGGTCCAGGCTTCGCTGCGCGGGCCGGACTTCCACTGGCAGGGCGGCTTCATCGCGCTCGGCATCGGCAACGGGCGCCAGGCCGGAGGCGGCCAGGCCCTGTGCCCGGAGGCGCGGATCGACGACGGCCTGCTCGACGTGACGATCGTGCCGGAACTGAGCGGCGAGGTCGCCGGCACGCTGGGGGCGCTGGTCACCGGCGGCAAGCGCGCGGCGCTGGAGCGCGTGGCCGAGCGTGCGCAGTTGCCGTGGCTGGAGATCGACGCGCCCGAGCCGCTGACGCTCAACCTGGACGGCGAGCCGGAGACCTCGCGGCATTTCCGCATCGACTGCGTGCCCGGCCGCCTGCGCATGCACCTGCCGGCCGATTGCCCGTTGCTGTCGGATTGAGGCCGGGCGGCCCGCCGCCGCGAGGGAACCCGCCGACGGTTTCGGCTGCAAGCGAGCCTGCATCGCGCACGCGGGTGCGGTACAGTAGCCCGGTGTCCAGCCTGACGACCCCGCGTTCCTTCTCTTCCGCTCGCCGCTGGTGGCGATGGTGGCCCGTTGCCGTCGTCCGCTTCGTCACCGCCGCCCCCCGGAAGGAAAGTCGTCTTGATCACCGCAGAGCAGTTCCAGCGCCAGGCCGCTGAAGGCCACACCCGCATCCCTGTCGTCCGCGAAGTGCTGTCCGACCTGGACACGCCGCTTTCGGTCTACCTGAAGCTCGCCGACGGCCCCTACACCTACCTGTTCGAATCGGTCGAAGGCGGCGAGCGCTTCGGCCGCTACTCCATCATCGGCCTGCCGGCGCGGCGCGTGTACAGCTTCCGCGGGCACACGCTCGAGACCTGCGAGCTGGGCGAGGTGGTGGAGACGCGCGAGGTCGCCGACCCGCTGGCCGAGGTCGAGGCGCTGCGCGCGCGGCACTCGGTGCCGAAGCTGGGCGGCCTGCCGGGCTTCACCGGGGGCCTGGTCGGCTGGTTCGGCTTCGAGTGCATCCAGTACATCGAGCCGCGCCTGGCCGCCGGCGAAAAGCCCGACGAGCTCGGTACCCCGGACATCCTGCTGATGCTCTCCGAGGAGCTGGCGGTGTTCGACAACCTCAAGGGCCGGCTGTACCTGATCGTGCATGCCGATCCGCGCCAGCCGCAGGCCTTCGCGCGCGCCAACCGGCGCCTGGACGAACTGGCGCACCGGTTGCGCCAGGCCGGCGCCGGCTATCCGCAGGCGCAGGTCTCCGACGCGATCGACGAGGCCGACTTCCGCTCGTCCTTCACCCGCGAGCAGTACCACGACGTGGTGCGCAAGGCGCAGGAGTACGTGCGCGCCGGCGACATCTTCCAGGTGGTGCCCTCGCAGCGCCTGCGGGTGCCGTTTCGCGCCCGCCCGATCGACGTCTACCGCGCGCTGCGCGCGCTCAACCCGTCGCCGTACATGTATTTCATCGACGTCGGCGGCACCCAGGTGGTCGGCTCCTCGCCGGAGATCCTGGCGCGCCTGCGCGACGGCGAGGTCACCGTGCGCCCGATCGCCGGCACCCGCCCGCGCGGCGCCACGCCCGAGCAGGACAAGGCGCTGGAAGAGGAGTTGCTGGCCGATCCGAAGGAGCGCGCCGAGCACGTGATGCTGATCGACCTGGGCCGCAACGACGTCGGCCGCGTCGCCGAGGCCGGCAGCGTGCAGGTCAGGGAATCGTTCGTGATCGAGCGCTACAGCCACGTCATGCACATCGTCAGCGAGGTCACCGGCACGCTGAAGGCCGGGCTCAGCTATGCCGACGTGCTGCGCGCGACGTTCCCGGCCGGCACCGTGTCGGGCGCCCCCAAGATCCGCGCGCTGGAGATCATCCGCGAGCTGGAGCCGGTCAGGCGCAACGTCTATTCCGGCGCGGTCGGCTACATCGGCTGGCACGGCGATGCCGACACCGCGATCGCGATCCGCACCGCGGTGATCCAGGACGGGCATCTGTACGTGCAGGCCGGCGGCGGCGTGGTCTACGACTCCGATCCGGACCTGGAATGGCAGGAGACGATGAACAAGGGGCGCGCGCTGTTCCGCGCGGTGGCGCAGGCCGCCAAGGGGCTGTGATGGACGGACAACCCGGCACCGGCAGGATCAGCTTCCGCAACGACTACAACGACGGCGCGCACCCGCGCGTGCTGCAGGCGCTGGTCGCCGCCAACGCGGAACGCAACGCCGGCTATGGCCTGGACCGCCACAGCCTGCGCGCGGCCGAGCTGATCCGCGGCGCCTGCGGACGGCCCGACGCCGAGGTGCACTTGCTGGCGGGCGGCACCCAGACCAACCTGGTGGCGCTTTCCGCGTTCCTGCGGCCGCACCAGGCGGCCATCGCCAGCGTGCAGGGCCACATCGCCACGCACGAGACCGGGGCGATCGAGGCCACCGGCCACAAGGTGCTGACCGTGCCGACCGCGGACGGCAAGCTCTCCCCGGGCGACATCGCGCCGCTGCTGGCCGCGCACGACAACGAGCACATGGTGCAGCCGCGCCTGGTGTACATCTCGCAGAGTACCGAGCTGGGCACGATCTACTCGCGCGCCGAACTGCAGGCGCTGTCCGATTTCTGCTGCATCGAGGGGCTGCTGCTGTTCGTCGACGGCGCGCGCCTCGGCGTGGCGTTGACCGCGCCGGGCAACGACCTGTCGCTGGCCGACATCGCCGCGCTGAGCGACGCCTGCTACATCGGCGGCACCAAGAACGGCGCGTTGCTCGGCGAGGCGCTGGCGATCTTCAATCCCGCCCTCAAGGCGGACGTGCGCTACCTCGTCAAGCAGCGCGGCGCGATGCTGGCCAAGGGCATGGTGCTGGGCACGCAGTTCGAGGCGCTGTTCGAGGACGGGCTGTACTTCGAGCTGGCCGCGCATGCCAACGCGATGGCGCAGCGCCTGCGCGAGGGCCTCGCTGCCGCCGGCGCCGATTTCGCCGTCGATTCGCCGACCAACCAGCAGTTCGTGGTCGTGAGCCCGACGCAGTTGCAGGCGCTGGCGCAACGCTATGACTTTGAGTGCTGGGAGACCCGCGCCGACGACGAGGTGGTAATCCGCTTCGTCACTTCATGGGCGACCACCGCCGCTATGGTCGATGCCTTGTGCGACGATTATGCCGCGCTGCGAGGCCGATCCTGATGTCCAGCGCTGCCCAGGTGATCGGGACAGGCCGCAGCAGTCATGTGCGTCGTCGTTGGTTGCAGGCACATCTAATGCGCCTGCGTCGGAACAGGAAAGCCCAGGTCGGCCAAGTCGCGTCTGTGCAGTTCCACAATCCTGTCGCCCATGTACTCGGCGAATCCCAGCGAGAGATGATGCTGGTCATAGAACGCGGGCTCGCCGTTCGCGAATGTAGCGCAGGTATCCATCCTGTTATCGGTGCAGAACAGCTCGTACTTGCTGATGTACAGGTAATCCAGCGTCTTCACCTCGGGGATCGGGGAGCGTGCCCGCTCGTCGGGTGCCCAGTAGTTCACGAATTCTTCGCTCTTGCAGGCGTCGTAGGTTCGGTACTTGTTGTAGAGCGAGGAACACTCGGCGGAGGTCTGCAGATACGATCCGATCGCCACGAGGCGCAGCGATGGGTTCTTCTTCAGCAGCAACGCCATCGTTTCCCAGAGGTTGCGCGCAACCTCGTCGAAGCCCATGTGGGTGTTGTACACCACGATGTCGAGTTGCCTGACGAACGCGGGGTCATTCAATACCTTGAAGCGCTGGTCACACGCCAACTCCGGCGTGTTCGAGGAGACCGAGGTGGCGGTGAGCTTCATGTCGCAGTTGTTGACCGTGCCGAAGCTGATCAGGTTGACCCGTTCGTCCTTGCCGAAAATGTGGTGAAACGCGTTGTATGCGTCCGGCTCGTGCGAGTTTCCGAAGATCAGCACCTGGACCGGCCGGTCCATGAAGCATTGGTTCCTGTCCTGGAGCGACTCGATGTGGCAGGCGGCCGGCAGATAGGTGAACCGTCGGCCCTTGCCGGCATCGATTTCGGTCGAGCTGAGCGGCGTGAAAGGCCGAACGACCGATTCGTCCGCGGCCTGGGCGGCCGGCGTCCCCTGCGCCGCGGCGCTGGAAATGGCGAGCAATGTGGTGCTGCCTGGCAAGGTGCCGGGCGTGAAGAGCCGGTAACGCCATGTCATCCCATCGGAGGTCAGTATGACGGCACCCAACACACAAAGCGTCGCCGCGGCGGTGACGGCCTTGCCGACGATCCGCCGGGTTTCCGTAGACGGGCCTGCATGCCGGAACCGGACCTCGACGTAGTAGTGCAGGATGACCGCGCTGGCCAGCGACAGCAGGGCCATGAACGCGAATCGAATGCCCCAGTCCGCGGTCGGCAGGTATTGCGCGATAAACACGACTACCGGCCAGTGCGTCAGATACAGCGAATAGCTGATTTTGCCGATCCAAACCGATACTCGGTTGGTGAAAAGCACCCCGACGACCGTCGATTCGCGGGCGAGAATGATCAGCAGCGTGCCGACGCAGGGCGCGATCGCATTGGCATAAGGGAAGACGATGCCCTCGCGCAGGGTGGCGATCGAATGGACGACGAGTGCCAGGCCTGCGGCCATCATCAGGTCGTGCAGCCGACGCGAGGAGGGCAACTTCCCTTGCAGGAAGCAGCCCGTTGCACCGATCGCGAACTCGAAGACGCGATACTGTGGCAGGAAGAACAGCGATGCCTTGTAGCCCACGTGCTGGTGCGATGCCACCAGGTGGTTGGCCAGATAGCTCAGCAGTCCGGCGACGATGATGCCGCCCAGCAGGCCCTTCCTGCCGAACCAGCGGAAGCACAGGTAGATGAGCGCCGGCCAGAACAGATAGAACTGCTCTTCAACACTAAGAGACCAGGTGTGGAGGAGCGGCTTGGTCTGGGATGCGGCATCGAAGTAGCCGCTTTCCGACCAGAACAGCAGGTTCGAGACGGATGCCGCCGAAGCCGCCAGGGACCTCCCATAGGCTACGAGGTCGGCAGGAGTCAGGCTCAGGAGGGCGAGGAGCGTAGTGGCCGCCAGCGTCGCGAGCAGCGCTGGTACGATGCGCCGAATGCGCCGCGAATAAAAGTTGCGGAAGCTGAAGCCGCTCGTGGACAGGACCTCGTCCACGATAATGTTGGTGATCAAGAAGCCGCTGATGACGAAGAAGACGTCTACGCCGATGTAGCCGCCACCCAGTCCCGGCACGCCGAAATGGAACAAGAGCACCGACATGACGGCCAGGCACCTCAACCCGTCTACGTGCGGCATGTAGCTCCGCTTGCGCGCTGTCGTCGATTCCATGATTCCCCTTGGGTGATTTTCCATCCGGCTGTCGCACCGAAGCTCGTTACTGGCCAGTCCTGTGGCGGCCACCCCTGCTCCATGCGACAAAAGCCACGTCCTCGCGTGCCAGAGGGCGCCGAGAGTCGGTGCGTGCACGTCCCTAACATTATCCGGGACCCCGGCGCAGGCTGGCAAACTGTGCCGCATCCCGGGTGGGCTAGGACGGGTGAATGCCCCCAGATTATTCCCGAGATCCCGCCATGATCGAGGCCTGGAGGTCGCGCCAGCTGCGCCATGTGCCCGCGAGGCGCCTTGCCCTCTTACCCCCAGAAACCAAGCCGCTACCAGGACCAGATTCCATGTTGCTGATGCTCGACAACTACGACAGCTTCACCTACAACCTCGTGCAGTACCTGCAGGCGCTGGGCGCCGAGGTGACGGTGGTGCGCAACGACGCGATGAGCGTCGAGCAGATCGCCGCGCTCAAGCCCGAGCGGATCGTGATCTCGCCGGGACCGTGCACGCCGAACGAGGCAGGGGTCTCGCTGGAGCTGATCGAGAAGCTCGGCCCGACCACGCCGATCCTCGGGGTCTGCCTCGGCCACCAGAGCATCGGCCAGGTCTACGGCGGGGACGTGATCCGCGCCGGCAACATCATGCACGGCAAGACCTCGCCGATCCGGCACGAGGGCAAGGGCGTGTTCGCGGGCCTGCCGGATGGCTACCAGGCCACGCGCTACCACTCGCTGGTGGTGGACAAGGCCACGCTGCCCGACGTGCTGGAAGTCACCGCCTGGACCGAGAACCCGGACGGCTCGGTCGAGGAGATCATGGGCCTGCGCCATCGCGAGCATCCGGTCGAGGGCGTGCAGTTCCATCCCGAATCGATCCTCACCGAGCACGGCCACGCGTTGCTGAAGAACTTCCTGCAGCGCTGATCCCCGGGAGGCGCCGGGCCGCCCGGTTCCGCCGCGGCCACACGTTTGCCGCACCCCATCCGCCACAAGACCTCACGCCATGCCCATCACCCCGCAAGAAGCCCTGCAGCGCACCATCGAGCATCGCGAGATCTTCCACGACGAGATGGTCGATCTGATGCGCCAGGTCATGCGCGGCGAAGTGTCCGACACCATGGTCGCGGCGATCCTCACCGGCCTGCGCGTGAAGAAGGAGACCGTCGGCGAGATCGCCGGCGCCGCCGCGGTGATGCGCGAGTTCTCGCGCACCGTGGACGTGGCCGACCGCACCCACCTGGTCGACATCGTCGGCACCGGCGGCGATGGCTCGCACACCTTCAACATCTCGACCTGCGCGATGTTCGCCGCGGCCGCGGCCGGCGCGCGCGTGGCCAAGCACGGCAACCGCAGCGTGTCGTCCAAGTCCGGCAGCGCCGATGCGCTGGAGGCGCTGGGCGCGGTGATCGAGCTGCAGCCGGAGCAGGTGGCGCGGGCGATCGCCGCCACCGGGATCGGCTTCATGTTCGCGCCGATCCACCATCCGGCGATGAAGGTGGTGGCGCCGGTGCGCCGCGAGATGGGCGTGCGCACGATCTTCAACATCCTCGGCCCGCTCACCAACCCGGCCGCCGCGCCGTCGATCCTGATGGGCGTGTTCCATCCGGACCTGGTCGGCATCCAGGCCCGCGTGCTGCAGCGGCTCGGTGCCGAGCGCGCGCTGGTGGTCTGGGGGCGCGACGGCATGGACGAGCTCTCGCTCGGCGCCGGCACCCTGGTCGGCGAACTGCGCGACGGGCAGGTGCGCGAATACGAGGTGCATCCGGAGGACTATGGCATCGCCATGTCCGCCAGCCGCAACCTCAAGGTCGCCGATGCCGCCGAATCGCGCGCCATGCTGCTGGGCGTGCTCGACAACACGCCCGGCCCGGCGCTGGACATCGTCGCGCTCAATGCCGGCGCCGCGTTGTACGTGGCGGGCGTGGCCGACAGCATCGCCGACGGCATCGCCCGCGCGCGCGCGGCGATCGCCGACGGCAGCGCGCGCGCGCGGCTCGACGCGTACGTGGCGTTCACGCGGTCGCTTTGAGGGCTCCCCGCCCTCCGCGCCGGCGGGGGTGAGGCCTTCGTGCGGCGGTTGGCCCGATCCGTCCGGGAAGCCCGGCCCCGGCTTGCGCCGCGCCGGCGCGAAAGCCGGGGGAGGGCGCCGTTTTCGCCATTCCGCCGCCCTTGGCCGATAATGCCGGGCCCCCAGGAACCGATCCGATGAGCGACATCCTCACCACCATCCTCGCCCGCAAGGCCGAAGAAATCGCCGAGCGCAGCGCGCGCGTGCCGCTGGCGGAGCTGGTGGCGCGCAGCGCCGACCTGCCGGCCACGCGCGGCTTCACCGCGGCGCTGCAGGCGAGTATCGCGCAGGGCGATGCGGCCGTGATCGCCGAGGTCAAGAAGGCCAGCCCGTCCAAGGGCGTGATCCGGCCGGACTTCCGCCCCGCCGACATCGCGGTCAGCTACGAATTCGGCGGCGCCAGCTGCCTGTCGGTGCTGACCGACGTGGACTTCTTCCAGGGGGCCGACGCCTACCTGCAGCAGGCGCGCGAGGCCTGCACGCTGCCGGTGCTGCGCAAGGACTTCACCGTCGACCCGTACCAGGTCTACGAAGCGCGCGTGCTGGGCGCCGATTGCATCCTGCTGATCGTCGCCGCGCTGGACGACACGCAGCTGGCCGACCTGTCCGGGCTGGCGCTGCAACTGGGCCTGGACGTGCTGGTCGAGGTGCACGACATCGACGAGCTGGAGCGCGCGATCCAGGTGCCGGTGCCGATGATCGGCATCAACAACCGCAACCTGCGCACCTTCGAGGTGACGCTGCAGACCACGCTGTCGATGAAGGATGCCGTGCCCAGGGACCGCCTGCTGGTGACCGAGAGCGGCATCCTGGCCCGGGCCGACGTGCAGCTGATGCGCGACAACGGCGTCGACGCGTTCCTGGTCGGCGAGACCTTCATGCGCGCCGAGGAGCCGGGCGAGGCGCTGCGCCAATTGTTCTTCGCATGACCCAGGCCTATCCGACCCCGCGCGAGGACGCGCCGCTGGTCGTCTTCGACTTCGACCACACGCTCTACGACGGCGATTCCGGCAGCCACCTGTTCGCCTGGCTGATCCGGCGCAATCCGCTGCGGCTGCTGGCCGCGCTGCTGGCCACGCCGGTGCTGGGCCCGATGGTCGCGCTGCTGCCGACGCGCCGGCGCGGGGTCTCGGGCTACGTCTGGATCGCCACGTTCGGCCTGCATCGCGCCCGCGAGTTCGATCGGGTGATCGACACCTACGTGTTGCGCCACGAGGCCGACATCCGCCGCCGGCTGCTGCCGCGCGCGCTGGAGGTGTTCGCGGGCCACCGCAAGGCCGGCGACCGGGTGGTCGTCGCCACCGGCGCGCCGCCGGAGCTGGCGCGCGCGATCCTGGCGTTCGTCGCCCACCAGGACGTGCCGGTGATCGGCAGCCTGGTCGGCCCGACCCTGGGCGCGGTCATCGCCAAGCGGCACTGCCACAACGAAGAGAAGATGCGGATGCTGCGCGAGCGCGGCTATGGCCGGATCGAGGTGGCCTACTCCGACAGCGTCGCCGACCTGCCGCTGCTCAAGGCCGCGCGCGCACCGGTGGTGGTCAACCCGAAGCGGAGCAGGGTCGGCTTCTTCCGCGAGGTGCTGCCCCCGGGCACGCCGATCCTGAACTGGGGATGCCGCGACCGCGGCGGCGATCCGGTGTAGCGCAGCATGTGCGCGGAGCGGCTCTACGCCGGCCTAGGGCCAGCAGCCGCGATAGGGCTTTCCCGGCAAGGCCTCATCGCGGCCGAAGCCGCTCCCACAAAAGCCGATCCCGCGGATCGGCGTCCAAGTCGCGTCAGCAGCTGCCCGGGTTCCCGGTGAATGTTCTGCAGGGTGCCCCGGGTAAGAGGGCGCGCGCCGGCAGGCGCGGGGGGCGGGTACTTATGAGCCGGGGCCCACGGTCCGCGCCGCGGACCGTGGGGCATTTGTGCGAATGCGCGCCCGCTCAGCGCGTCCCGTAGAGCACCACGGTCTTGCCGCGGGCATGCAGCACGCCGTCGGCCTGCAGCTTCTTCAGCACGCGCCCGGCCATCTCGCGCGAGCAGCCCACCAGTCGCGCCAGCTCCTGCCTGGACACGCGCAACTGGGTACCCTGCGGGTGGCTCATCGACTCCGGCTCCTTGGCCAGGTCGTGCAGGGTGCGCACGATGCGGTCGGTCACGTCCAGGAACGCCAGGCGGCTGGCCTTGCGGGTGGTGTCGAGCAGGCGCTTGGAGAGCTGGGCGCCGATCGCGTAGAGCAGCCGGGCGGCGTCCGGGGCCAGGGCGCCCTGCAGCAGCTGGTGCAGGCGCTCGTAGCTGATCTCGGCCAGTTCGCACTGGCTGCGGGTGCGCAGCACCACCTCGCGCTCGTCGGACTCGATGAACAGGCCCATCTCGCCGACGAACTCGCCGGCGCCGAAGTAGCCCAGCACCAGCTCCCGGTCGTCCTCTTCCTCGGCGATGATGCTGACCGAGCCGCTGATCACATAATAGAGCGTGCCGGCCGGGTCGCCCGGTCGGAACACGTCGGTGCGGGTGGGGTAGCGACGGCGGTGGCTATGGGCGAGGAAGCGCTCGACGGTCGCCGCGTCCAGCGCCAGCGGCGGGACGCCCTGACGCGCCGGCGTCACACTGTGGGGGTTCACTAGGCTCATGGCAGTTCCGCAGCTCAATCGTCGGAAGCTTAACGGGACGGATCGTCCAAGGTAAACCACCTTGTGGGGTCGGCGTTTCGTTGCTGGGCACTTTGCCTCATAATTGCCCCCTTTCCCGTCTCCCAGAGGACCGACCGCCGTGGTCAAGCCGTTGCCACGCCTGAGGCTGCAAGGTTTTAACAACCTCACCAAGGCGTTGAGCTTCAACATCTACGACGTCTGCTACGCCCGTACCGAGGAAGAGCGCCAGCGCTACATCGAGTACATCGACGAGCAGTACGACGCCGACCGCCTGACCCAGATCCTGACGGATGTGGCCGAGATCATCGGGGCCAACATCCTCAATATCGCGCGCCAGGACTACGACCCGCAGGGCGCTTCGGTGACGATCCTGATCTCCGAGGAGCCGGTCATCGACAAGAAGCAGGCCGGCAAGGAGCTGATCTCCGACGCGGTGGTCGCGCACATGGACAAGTCGCACATCACCGTGCACACCTATCCGGAGACGCACCCGCAGGAAGGCATCGCCACCTTCCGCGCCGACATCGACGTCGCCACCTGCGGCGTGATCTCGCCGCTGAAGGCCCTGAACTACCTGATCGAGTCGCTCGAGTCGGACATCGTGATCATGGACTACCGCGTCCGTGGCTTTACCCGCGACGTGAAGGGCAAGAAGCACTTCATCGACCACAAGATCAACTCGATCCAGAACTTCCTGGCCAAGAACATCAAGTCGCGCTACGAGATGTTCGACGTCAACGTCTACCAGGAGAACATCTTCCACACCAAGATGCACCTGAAGGACTTCGACCTGGACCAGTACCTGTTCGAGGAGAAGGCCAAGAACCTCTCGTTCAAGGAGCGCATGAAGATCGAGGCGCTGCTCAAGCGCGAGATCGAGGAGCTGTTCCACGGCCGCAACCTGGCCGAGTGAGGGTCATATCCGGTTCGGGTGCCGTCCGCTAGGATGGGCACGGTGAATCGAAGGGCGGGACGACCCGCCACGCGGCGCAAGCCGCGGACCAAAGCCGACGGCGGCCCGGTGCGAAAGCGCCGGGCCGTCTGCTTTTTGGCGGTTCCCCGGAAGAACCCGCGTCGCTGCGCGGGATCGGTGTCCCTATTGGAAAAGGAGGTGTCGCATGTCCTGGATCTACCTGTTGCTGGCCGGCCTGTTCGAGATCGGCTTCGCCCTGGGCATGAAGTACTCGGAAGGCTTCAGCAGGCCGCTGCCGACCGTGGGTACGGTGGTGTCGGCGCTGATCAGCCTGTACCTGATGAGCCAGGCGATGAAGACCATCCCGGTCGGCACCGCCTACGCGATCTGGACCGGCATCGGCGCGATGGGCGTGGCCGTACTGGGCATCTTCCTGTTCAACGACAGCGCCTCGCCGGCGCGGCTGGCCTGCGTCGGCCTGATCGTGGCCGGGGTGATAGGTCTGAAGCTCGCCTCGTAGTCTGTCCCGCTGCGCGGGCCAGCCCCCAAAGTTTGCTGTGCAAACTTTGGGCCCCCACTTCGCGGCTGCCTATCCCCGCACCTTCGGTGCGCCCCCTTAACAAAGGGGGCTTTGCTCCAGATGGGGCATGACGTTCAGAGCCGGTAGGCGAGGGTCTTCATCAGCTTCGAGGCCAGCGCCATCGCGGTCGGGATCGGGGGCGGCAGGATGCGCGCGCCGGCCTGCTCGGCATGGTCGGCATGGCGTGCCTCGTCGGCCTTCATCACCTTCAGGATCTCGCGGCTGCGCCGGTCGTCGGGCGGCAGCGTCTCCAGGTGCTCGTCCAGGTGCGCCTCGACCTGGCGCTCGGTCTCGACCACGAAGCCCAGGCTCCACGGGTCGCCGGCCAGTC
Organism: Xanthomonas boreopolis; assembly: GCA_014654535.1. Classification (GTDB taxonomy): domain Bacteria; phylum Pseudomonadota; class Gammaproteobacteria; order Xanthomonadales; family Xanthomonadaceae; genus Pseudomonas_S; species Pseudomonas_S boreopolis. The sequence continues at coordinate 76,624 of BNBA01000012.1, read as the reverse complement.
CGGCGAGGGTGCCCAGCGCATAGCTGCCGGCGTACCAGATCGGGTTGAACAGGCTGGGGCGGCTGTCCAGCTCGCGCAGGCGGTCGGCGCACCAGGCCAGGTGGTCGGTCTCTTCCTGCGCCGCCTCCAGCAGGTGCTGGCGGGTGGCTGGGTCGCGGGCGACCGCGGCCTGGCCGAAGTACAGGCCTTGGGCGCAGACCTCGCCGACGTGGTTGATGCGCATGAGCCCGGCCGCATGGCGCCGGGCGGGAGCGTCCAGGGGCGCGTCGGGCGTGCCGGCGGCCGGGTTGGCGCGCTGCGCCGGCGGATTGCCGAAGACCGTGTCGAGCGCGCGCTGGGCTTCGGTCAGCAGGTCGTCGAGCGGGGTGTTCAGGCGCGGCATGGCGGGGGCTTCGGAGGAAGGGCGGCCCCGATTTTCCCCCGGAACCCGGCCCCGGGCCAGCCGCGGACCCGGCGGCTTGAACATGGCGGGGGAAGTGCGTAGAATGCCGGCCCTCTTGTTTCACCCTTCACAACGCGTGGCAAAGTTCCGGCAGCGTCGCCGCCGCAATGAGCCCGACCTACCTTGAGTTCCCTATGAGCACTTTCACTGCAAAGTCCGAGACCGTCCAGCGCGACTGGTATCTCGTCGACGCCTCCGGCAAGACGCTGGGTCGTCTGGCCTCCGAGCTGGCCCGCCGCCTGCGTGGCAAGCACAAGCCCGTCTATACCCCTCACGTCGACACCGGCGACTACCTGGTCGTGATCAACGCCGAGAAGATCGCCGTCACCGGCAAGAAGCTGCAGGACAAGCAGTACCACCGCTTCACCGGCTACATCGGCAACCTGAAGACCGAGACCCTGGCCGAGGCGCTGGAGCGCCATCCGGAGCGCGTGATCGAGATCGCCGTCAAGGGCATGCTGCCGAAGGGCCCGCTGGGCCGCGCCATGTACCGCAAGCTCAAGGTCTACGCCGGCCCGAACCATCCGCACGCCGCTCAGCAGCCGCAGGTCCTGGACATCTAATCATGGCTATCACTCAGAACTACGGCACTGGCCGTCGCAAGTCCTCCACCGCCCGCGTGTTCCTGCGCAAGGGCTCCGGCAACATCACCGTCAATGGCCGTCCGCTGGACGAGTTCTTCGGCCGCGAGACCGCCCGCATGATCGTGCGCCAGCCGCTGGAGCTGACCAAGAACACCGAGAGCTTCGACATCACCGTCACCGCCACCGGCGGCGGCACCACCGGCCAGGCCGGTGCGATCCGCCTGGGCATCGCCCGCGCGCTGGTCGAGTACGACGAGTCGCTGAAGTCCGAGCTGCGCAAGGCCGGCTTCATGACCCGCGACGCGCGCGAGGTCGAGCGCAAGAAGGTCGGCCTGCACAAGGCCCGTCGCGCCACCCAGTTCTCCAAGCGCTGATCCGGCGCCTGGTCCGGGCGGCGCAGGCCGCCCGAACTGGAGTGTTTCCGCAAAGCCCGGCCCAGGCCGGGCTTTTGCGTTTCCGCTCCCCCTGCGGGGATGGATGGGCGGCCAAAGAAAAGGGCCTGATCGCAAGATCAGGCCCTTTCGGATTTGGCTGCCCCGGATGGATTCGAACCACCGAATGTCTGAGTCAGAGTCAGATGCCTTACCACTTGGCGACGGGGCAATGGATGTACTGCTCCAAGATTATCGCACGCGCGAGGCGGACTGGAAACCTTGGTGGCTATGGGTGGACTCGAACCACCGACCCCAGCATTATGAGTGCTGTGCTCTAACCGGCTGAGCTACATAGCCTAGGGAACCGCTAATTCTGGCGATGCTCCCGGTGGTTGTCAACGGTTGCCTGGCCGGCTTGTGGGCTTCGATCGAGCGTGGCAGAGTCGGGGGCAGTAGATTTTCAGGAGTCCGCATCGTGATCGATCCGGACGGCTACCGGCCAAACGTCGGCATCGTGCTGATGCGGCAGGACGGACAGGTGTTCTGGGCGCGCCGCGTGCGCCGGGACGGCTGGCAGTTCCCGCAAGGCGGCATGAACAGCGACGAAACCCCGGTCGAAGCCATGTACCGCGAGTTGCGCGAGGAAACCGGCCTGTTGCCCGAGCACGTCGAGTTGCTCGGGGCGACGCCCGGCTGGCTGCGCTATCGCCTGCCGGCACGGGCCATCCGCCACAGCGAGAAGCAGGTCTGCATCGGCCAGAAGCAGGTCTGGTTCCTGCTGCGGCTGACCGGGGACGAGTCCCTGGTGCAGCTGGATTGCACCGATACCCCCGAGTTTGACCACTGGCGCTGGGTGGATTTCTGGTACCCGGTCGAGCACGTGGTGGTGTTCAAGCGCGGCGTCTACGCCCGCGCCCTGCGCCACCTGGCGCCGCTGGCGCGCGGCATCGCCGGCGGGGCGGTCGGAATGATGCCCGAGCGCGCCCAGGAAGCCTGGCTGCCCGGCAGCAGCGCCGGGCACGACCGGCCGCGCAAGCGTTCCCGCAAGCGCCGGATGGGGCCGCGCGTGTCCGGGATCGAATGAACGGCCTTGAATTGACAACCATTCTCGTTTTCGTTTGAATGGCCACGCCCCCGATCCTGGGGCGTGAGCCTTGAGTTGTCGAACGTGTACGTATGCATCTGTAACGGGGTCACCGACCACCAGATCCGCGAAGCCGTCGCCAACGGCTGCGCCAGCGTCACCGAACTCACCATGCGTACCGGTTGCGGTTCCAACTGCGGCTCGTGCCTGGACATGGCTGCCGACCTGATCGCCCAGGCGCGCGCCGTGCGGGAATTTCCGCTGCCGATGGCGGGGCTGGCCAGCGCGGCCTGACGCCCTAACTCGTCCGCATTCCAGTCGGCCAACCGGCAGGCGCTCGGCGCGAAGAACCCGCATTTCGCCCACCGCCGCGGCCGAGACCGCTCCGGTGGCGGTGGCCATCCTGCCGGACGGGCGCGGGTTTGGCCCCAAACTGAGCACGATTCGCGTTTCTTCATCGATGCGGCGAAAGCGCTAGAGTGCGCCCGCCCCACCGCTGGAGACGTCGCATGAAAGGCGATACCAAGGTCATCGAGTACCTCAACAAGGCGCTCTACAACGAGCTCACCGCGATCAACCAGTACTTCCTGCACGCCAAGATGCTGAAGAACTGGGGCCTGAAGGAACTGGCCGAGCACGAGTACAAGGAATCGATCGACGAGATGAAGCATGCCGACAAGCTGTCGGACCGCATCCTGTTCCTCGAGGGGCTGCCGAACTTCCAGGCGCTGGGCAAGCTGCGCATCGGCGAGAGCCCGGCCGAGATGTTCCGTTGCGACCTGGCGCTGGAGCGCGAAGGCGCCGTGCTGCTGCGCGAAGCCATCGCCTATTGCGAATCGGTCAAGGACTACGTGAGCCGGCAGCTGCTGGCCGACATCCTGGAGCAGGAAGAAGAGCACATCGACTGGCTGGAGACGCAGCTGGACCTGGTGGACCGCATCGGCGAGCCGAACTACCTGCTCACCAAGCTGGAAGACTGATCCGCCTCGCGCGCGGCCGCTGCCGCGAGCCGGCCGGCGTAGCCGATCAGCGCGACGCGGGCGCGCGCGTTCTCCGCGATCGCCAGCGCCACCAGCACGCCGGGCCGGTCCAGCATGCCGGTGCGCGCCGACAGTTCGATCCTGCGCGCGGCGTTGGACAGGGCCATCGCGCCGACATTGGCGCTCGAGGCCTTCAGGATGTGCGCCACGTCGCGCAGCTTCTCGATGTCGCCGGTGGTGGCGGCCGTTTCCAACTGGCCGATCAGGCCGGGCGCGTCCTCCAGGAACAGCGCGATGATGCGCGCGGTTTCCGCTCCGGCCACCTCGCGCAGCTCGTCCAGCACGCCGGTGTCCAGCACCGGCAGCGCGGCCGCCTGGGCCGCCTCGGCGGCTTGCTCGGGCGCCTGCGGGACTGCCGGGGCAAGGGCAGGGGCCGGCGCGCGCCCGGGTTGCGGCAGCCAGCGGGCGAGGCAACTGGCCAGCTGGTCGCGCGACACCGGCTTGGACAGGTAGTCGTCCATGCCGGCATGCAGGCAGCGCTCGCGATCCCCGGCCATGGCATTGGCGGTCATTGCGATGATCGGCAGGGGCCGTGCGGACTGGCCCGCTTCGCGCGCGCGCCAGCGGCGGGTCGCTGCGTAACCGTCCAGGACCGGCATCTGGCAGTCCATCAGCACCAGGTCGTAGGGCTGCTGGAGCATCGCTTCCAGGGCCTGTGCGCCGTTGCCGGCGGTATCGGCCTGGTGGCCCAGCGAGTCGAGGATCTTGCGGGCGACCAGCATGTTCACCGGGTTGTCCTCGACCAGCAGGATGCGGGCGGGGCGCGTCGGCGCGGCCATCGCCGGCGCGGCCGGCTCGGCCTCGACCGCCGGCGCCGGTTCCGGCGGGAACAGCGCGGTGCGGATGCTGGCATCCGGCGCCTGCCGGGGCAGCAGGTCGGGATGGCGCTGGATCTCGTCGGGGAGCGGGTGCTGGCCGTAGAGCCAGATCAGCCGGGGCTGGCCGGATTCCTGGCGCGCCAGCGTGCGCTGCAGCGCACGCGCGCTGTAGCGCAGGGTGTCGTGATCGGCGACCACGATGCGGTAGGCCGGCAAGGTGGCCCCGGCGCGGAGGCGTTCCAGTGCTTCCTGCGTGGTTTCCACGCCCTGCACGTCCAGGCCCCAGTCGCCCAGCAGGCGGCTCATGCGCTGGGACAGCGCGGGGTCGCTGGAAACCAGCAGGACGCGCTGCCCCTGGGCGGTCGCCGCCGGGGCGTCCATGTCGCCGAGCACTTTCAGCAACGGGACCTCGAACCAGAAGTTGGACCCTGCGCCGGGCGTGGATTCCACGCCGATGCGCCCGCCCATCAGGTCGACGATGCGCTTGCAGATCGCCAAGCCGAGGCCGGTGCCGCCATACAGCCGGGTCGTGGAGGCGTCGGCCTGGGTGAAGGAACGGAACAGGCGCGACTGCTGCTCCGGCGCGATGCCGATGCCGGTGTCGCTGACCTGGAAGCGCAGCAGGTGCTGGGCCTTGGCCTCGCCGAGCCGCTGCACCTGCAGGTCGACGTGGCCGCGCTCGGTGAACTTCACCGCGTTGCTGATCAGGTTGCCCAGGACCTGGCGCAGGCGCACCGGGTCGCCGCGCACCGACAGGCGCACCGCCGGGTCGATCCGCAGCGAGAGCTTCAGGCGCTTCTCCTCGGCGGCGCGCTGCATCAGCTGCACCACGCCTTCGAGCATCTCGCGCAGGTTGAAGGTGGTGATCTCCAGCTCGAGCTTGTCGGCTTCCAGCTTGGAGTAGTCGAGGATGTCGTCGACGATGCGCAGCAGCTGCATCGAGCTGGCGGTGGCGGTGCGCAGCATCTCGCGCTGGTCCAGCCCGAGCGGGCCGCGCGCGATCAGGTCCAGCATCGGCAGGATGCCGTTGAGCGGCGTGCGGATCTCGTGGCTCATCGTGGCCAGGAACTCGCCCTTGGCGAGCACCGCCGCCTCGGCGGCCTGCTTGGCTTGCAGCAGCTGCTGTTCGAGCTGGTCGTGGCTGAGCAGCTCCTGGCGCAGGCCATCGCGCTCCTGCTCGACGGCCTTCAGCTGCCCGCGCAACGCCGCCGCCCGCCGGCGTTCTGCGCGCAGGCCGTGGCCGAGCCGCAGGGCGGCCAGCAGCGTCGCCAGGACCAGCGGCGCCAGCAGCCAGGCCCAGGGACCCGGCTGGCGCAGCAACAGGGCCGCGACGCAGCCCAGGGCCGCCACCGCCGCCGCGATCGCCAACCCGAGCGCCGCCGTGCGGTTGGCGGACATGCGCTAGGGCCTGTTAGCGCTATGGGGATGGGCCGTGCTGCCGTATGCGGCCGCGGGCCGGTCGTGCGCGGCGTCGTGGGCGGACCATGATGCGCCCGGCACCGGCCGCCCGTTCGAGCCGCACGCGGCATCCCGGAGGGCCGCGCCTGGGCGTGCACGGTGTGGCGTCGTCACTCGATCGTCTACCGACATGAATCCCCTCGTTCTTCCTTGCCCCGCACGGCGTGGCCTGTCCCGATGGCGTTGCAGGCCCTAGAGCACCGCGTTCTGGAAATCGAAGTCCAGGCCCTGGCCGACGGACTGCACCAGGTTGCCCTGGATGAAGTCCACGCCGCTCACCCACATCGCCGCGGCGGCCTGCGCGTCTTCGATCTGCTGGCCGATGATCTGCAGGCCGCGCCGGTGCGCCAGGTCGATCGCCTCGCGCAGTTCGCCGCGCATGCGGGTGTCGGCATGGCTGCCGGCGAAGCGGTTGGCCAGGCGGACGTAGCCGAGCGGCAGGTGCCCGAGCAGCGCGTTCGCTTCCGGGCCGGGTTCGTACTGGCTGATGCAGAACTGCACGCCCGCCGGCATCAGGCGGGCGCAGAACCGCTCCAGCGTCACCGCGTGGATCAACGCATCCTGCAGGCGCACGTCGATGACCAGCGAGGTGCCCTGGATCGCGCGCTGCTGGATCGACTGCAGCAGCCATTCGGCGAACGCCTCGCGCGCCAGCGTGCGCGGCGATTGCGAGACGAACAGGCGCAACGGCGGCGTGGCGTGCTGGTAGGTGTGCAGCAGGCCGAGCGCGTGCTCGAGCACCTGCTGGTCGAGGTCGGCGATGCGGCCGGCAGCCTCGGCGGCCGGGATCACCTGCCCGGCCGAGAGCAACGTGCCGTCGGGCTGGCGCAGGCGCAGCAGCACCTGGTACTGCGCGCCGCCGCCGCCGGCCACCGCGACGATCGGCTGGTAGGCCAGTTCGAGCTGGCCGGCGACCCACTCGAGATGGTCTTCGTTGCCGCGCTCGTCGGCGGGCGAATGGCGCTGTATGCCGCTGCTGTGCAGGCGCGCCTGCAGCGCGGTGCGCTCGACCGCTTCCAGGACGGTGCCGGCATCGCCGAACGCCCCGGGGAGCGAGGCGAAACCGATCGCGCAGCGCAGGTGCACGGCTTCGTCGTCGCGGACCGTGAACGGCTGCGCCGCCAGGTGCGCGCGCAAGTCGCGGGCGAAGGTTTCCATGTCCGCATCGGGCATGCCCGGCGCCAGCAGCAGGAAGCTGTTGTCGCTCAGGCGCGCCAGCGCGTGCGATTGCGCGGCCGTGGCCAGGCGGTGGCCGGCCTGGGTCATCAGCCGTTCGAATGTGGCATAGCCGAACCGCTCGCGCAGGCCGAGCGCGCTGGCGATCTCGATGAAGAACGCGCCCCCGGGCATGCGCTCGTCCAGCAGCTGGCCGAGCCTGTGCATCAGGTGGACGCGGGTGGACAGGCCGGTTTCCGGATGGCTGGCCGCGGCGGCCCGGGTGGGCGCGGGTTGCTGGAGCTGGGCCTGCTGGCGCGCGCGGCGGATGCGGTTGGAAACCGCCGCGACCAAGTGCCGGGGACGGATCGGCTTGGTAAGGAAGTCGTCGGCGCCGCTGTCGAGCACCTCGAACTGCCGCTCCGGATCGGGGTCGCCGGTCAGGAACACGATCGGCAGCAACTGGTGCTGCGGCTGCTGGCGGATCAGTGCGGTCAGGCGCATGCCGTCCAGGTCCGGCATGTGCAGGTCCATCAGGATCAGGTCGGGCCGGTAGTCCCCGATCGCCTGCTGCACGTTGGCCGCGACCATCTCCACCTGCGCGTGCATGCCGGCGCCATGCAGCACGCTCTGCGCGAACAGGGCCTGCGAACGATCGTCCTCGACGATCAGGATCCGGTACGGCGCGTCGTTGGCCGCCGCAAGTTCCGGCAGCACGGTGGCGGCGGCAACGGGCGACGGGGGCGTGGCCGGCGGCGGGGTCGCCGTGGCCGGCGCGGGAGCGGGGATGGGGGCGGGCGCGCTGGCGGCCACGGGGGGCGCCTGGTTCTCCCAGCGCCGCCAGTAATCGGCCGGCGGCGTCTCGGCGCGCACGGCATTGCGCCCGCGCGCGTTCGCGTCCTCGCGCACCGGAGAAGGCACCGGATTTCGATCGGCCATCACGTCCCCCAGGTAGAGCCGGCGATTATGCGGTCATCTTCACGGGAGCGGGGAACCGGGATGCCCCGGCGGGGGCTCGCGCAACGGCGCGGTGAGCCGTCGCACGCCGCGCCAGAGCAGCCGCCACGCCCACCACACCAGCAGCGCGCCGACCAGGCTGGCGGCGAGCACGAAAGCCAATGCCAGCCACGGGTGGGCCAGGGCCAGGGCGAGCGTGGCGGTGACCACGGTGTCCTCGGCGACCGAGGCGACCCAGTTGCTGGCGGGTTCCGGCGAGGTGTTCAGCAGGGCGCGCGTGCCGGCCTTCAGGCCATGGCTGGCCAGGGCGATGCCCGCGCCGGCGGCGAGCGTGCCGGCGCCCAGCTGGCCGTCGGGCGACAGCGTCGCGGCCGCCAGGAAGGCGCCGGCCGGGACTCGCGCCAGCGTCTGCAACAGGTCCCAGGCCGAGTCCACGCCCGGGATCTTGTCGGCGAAGAACTCGACCAGCGCGAGCGCGCCGGAGGTGCCCAGCACCCACCAGGACTGGGTGGCCTGCAATGCCGGCGGCAGGTCGACCCAGCCGAGCAGGCCGGCGAGCCCGACGCCGAACACGGTCAGGTAGACGCGGATGCCGGCCAGCCAGGCCAGCAGGATGCCGATGACGAACAGGTGCGCTTCGTTCATGCCCAACGCCCGGAGCGGGGAGGGAGGAACTATCCGCCAAGCGCGGCCACGGCGCCAGTCGCCCGCCGGGCGTTCCCGTGCCGTGACGGAACGGTGGTTTACACTGCCGGGCCGCCCGTTTCAGGAACCGGCCGGCGACCGGCCGCGCATTCTCCGACGATGAGCCAGCCCAAGCCCCGCATCCGCTTCATGCAAACCGCCTCGCCGGGCTCGCCGTCGTGGCGGCGGGGCTGGATCGCCGCTATCGCGGTGTTGTGGCTGGCTTCGCTCGGGCTGACCTGGTGGTGGGCCGGGCGCAGCGCGGTGCCGCGGCTGGCCGAGGCGGAGGCCGAGCTGGGCCGGTCGCGCGCGCGCGAGGCCGCGCAGGCGCGCCAGATCGAGGAGCTGAAGCAGCGCCAGGTCAACCTGGCGGTGTCGGACAAGATCAGCCGCGCCGCCAATACCGAGATCCAGGCCTCCCTGGCCGAGCGCGACGAGCAGATCGCGGCGCTGCGGGCCGACGTGGCCTTCTACGAGCGGCTGGTTGGATCGACCAGCCAGCGCAAGGGCCTGAACGTGCACTCGATCGAGTTCGCGCCGGAGGCCGGCGGGAGCTGGAGCTACACCGCGGTGCTGACCCAGAACCTCAACCGCGGGGCGATCAGCCAGGGCCAGCTGCGCTTCTCGGTGGAGGGCGTGCGCGCCGGCAAGCTGACCACGGTCAGCTGGGACGAGCTGCACCAGAAGCAGAACGTGCCCGGCCAGGATTATTCGTTCCGTTACTTCCAGCAGTTGGAGGGCAGCGTGATCCTGCCCAAGGATTTCACCCCGCAACGTGTGAGAATCTCGCTGTCCGGCGGTGGGGCGCCGGTAAACCAGACCTTCGATTGGAAACGCGTCGGCAGCGACGCGGGGGAATGAACATGTTCGGGAACAAATCCGGCCGGGGAGGCCAGACCGTGGTCGACACGCTGATCGGCGCGCAGGTGGTGATCCGCGGCGACCTGACCTTCAGCGGCGGCCTGTACATCGAGGGCCGCGTGGTCGGCAAGGTGATCGCCGACGAGGGGAGCCAGGCCGCGGTGACCCTGGCCGAGACCGGCATCGTCGAGGGCGAGATCCGCGCGCCGGTGGTGGTCATCAACGGCAAGATGACCGGCGACGTGCACGCCTCCGAGAAGGTCGAGCTGGCCGCCAACGCCCGCGTGCAGGGCAACGTGCACTACCAGGTGGTCGAGATGAGCGCCGGTGCGCAGCTGACCGGGCGGCTGATCCACGCCGGCGCGATCGCGGCGCTGCCCTCGCCCGTGCCAGAAGAGGCGCTGGAGCCGGCTTGATAAGCCGGGCGGACGCCCCCATCTCGCGCGCATGAGTACGCTCGTTTCCCTGCCCACGGCCGCGCCCGCTCCCGACTACCAGTCGCTGGAGCGGCCGCTGAACTTCACGCCGGCCGCCGCCGCCAAGGTGCGCGAGCTGATCCAGGAGGAAGGCAACGCCGACCTGGCGCTGCGCGTCTACATCCAGGGCGGCGGCTGCTCGGGCTTCCAGTACGGCTTCGAGTTCGACGAGAACCGCGCCGAGGACGACCTGGCGGTGGATACCGACGGCGTGACCCTGCTGGTCGATCCGCTGAGCCTGCAATACCTGATGGGCGCCGAGGTGGACTACACCGAGGGCCTGACCGGCGCGCAGTTCGTGATCCGCAATCCGAACGCCAAGAGCACCTGCGGCTGCGGCAGCAGCTTCAGCGTCTGAGCCGCGCCGGCGCCGCGCCTGCCGGTCCGGGCGGCCGGGCGTTCCCGCGCACGGTCGGATAGGTCCCTGGGCGCATGGCGCGGTTGCGATGCCATGCGAATGTCGGCAGGCTTCCGCGGATGCCTAACGATCTTCCTCCTCCGTTTTCGGGCTTCGCCTTCGTCGGCGAGCCGCTCGATCGCGCCGATGCGTTGCGCAACGATGCCGCCGCCGTGGCCGCGCTCTGGGACGAGGCGCGCGTGCTGGTCCTGGACAACGACGGCAATGCCTTCGCCGACGCCGACGGCCAGCCGTTCGCGCTGACCGGGGCCGAGCTGGGCGGTGGCCCCGGCACGGCGATCTTCCTCGGGTTGCAGGACGGGCGCGGCTGGTTCTGCGTGGACGCGGCGACGGTCGCGGCGCAGGCGCCGGGCCGGATCGACCTGCGCCAGGCGGCGGCGAGCTGGGACACGCGCGCGTCCAGCGCCTTCGCCTACGCGCGCGGCATGTCCTACTGGCAGGCGCGCACCCGTTTCTGCGGCGTCTGCGGCGGCGCGATCGAGTTCCGGCGTGCCGGGTTCATCGGGCATTGCGCGCAATGCGGCAACGAGCACTATCCGCGCGTGGACCCCGCGGTGATCGTGGCGGTCTCCGACGGCGAACGCCTGTTGCTGGGGCGGCAACCGAACTGGCCGCCGCGCCGCTACTCGGTGATCGCCGGCTTCGTCGAGCCGGGCGAGTCGCTCGAACAGACGGTGGCGCGCGAGGTATTCGAGGAGACCCGGGTCCGGGTCGCCGGCTGCCGCTACCTGGGAGCGCAGCCATGGCCATTCCCGGGCGCGCTGATGCTGGGGTTCGAGGCCGTCGCCGATCCCGGCCAGGTGCCGCAGGTGGACGGCGAGCTGGAGGACGCGCGCTGGTTCGGTCGCGAGGACGTGGGCGCGGCATTGGCGCGCGACCGCGAGGACGATGGCGAGGGCATCCGCCTGCCGCCGCCGATCTCGATCGCGCGGGCGCTGGTCGAGCACTGGTTCCACGCCCGGGACTGACCTGGGCGATAACGCGGCCGTTGCCGGCGCTCGCATAGAATCGGTCCAGGAGGATCCGACATGTTCACCACCCTGGTCGCCGTGATCGTCGCACTCGCGTTGGGCCATGTCGCTCCGGCACTGGCGGCATCGCTGCGCCGTTTCGCCTGGCTGGAGCGCTGGGTGGGCTGGCTGGACGCGCGCGCCGGCGGGCTGGCGGCGTGGCGTGGCGTCTATGGCGTGGCGCTGGTGCTGGCGCCGCCGCTGCTGCTGGTGCTGGCCGTGCAATGGGGACTGTCCGGCATCGGCTTCGGGCTGCCTTCGCTGGCGCTCGGGATCGGCGTGCTGGCCTGGACCTGGGGGCCGCGCGACCTCGACCGCGACGTGGAAGCGGTGATCGACGCCGAGGAGCCTTCCTCGCGGCGCCTGGCGATCGCCCACCTGCAATCGGCCGGCGGCAGCCTGCACGAGGACGCGCCGTCGCTGGTGGCCGCGGTGGTAGTCAATGCATTGCGGCGCTGGTTCGCGGTGATGTTCTGGTTCCTGCTGCTCGGGCCGGTGGGCGCGGTGCTGTACCGGCTGAGCGCGCAACTGGTGGAGGGCGCGCTGTCCGAGCGCCTGCCCGCGCGCCACCTGGAAGGCGCGCACCGGCTGCTGGCGGTGCTGGAATGGCCGGTGGCGCAGCTGATGGCGTTGTCGATGGCGCTGGTCGGCAATTTCGACACGGTCTACCGGGCCTGGCGCGAGGCCCATGGCAATCGCTGGTCGCTGGAGCCGGCGTTCCTCGGTGCGGTGGCGCGGGCCAGCGTCAGCGCCGAATTGCGCGAAGAGGCGCACGACTACACCGATGCCGGCCTGGTGCCGGTATGGCGTCGCCTGCCCGAGCTGCGCGATGCGATGAGCCTGGTCTGGCGCGTGCTGCTGCTGTGGATGGTGGTGCTGGCGCTGCTGGTGATCGCCGGCTGGGTGGCCTGACGGGGCCGCGGTGCTCTGGCGCGGGGCGGCGGCGCGCTAGATGGGCGCGAGCCAGGTGAACGGCGGCCACGGCAGGTTGCGCGCCACCCAGTACGTGGGCAGCAGGACCAGCCACAGCTTGGGTTCGAGCACGACCCGCATCAGCGGCTGCAACGGGCGCGGCTGCCAGCCGGACGACCAAGCCGCCATCAGCGGCATCAGCGGCAACGCGATCATCGCCAGCGGGTTCATGTGGAAGGCGCGGGCGATGTCGCCGTGCACGAGCGCGTGCAGGGCGCGGGTCAGCCCGCAGCCGATGCAGTAGTGCCCGGTCAACGCATAGAACATGCAGGGCGGGAACGGGTTGCCCGCCACGTTGGGGTCGTAATGGCGCAGCACCCAGACGCCGGCACCGGCCGCGAGCGCGGCCGATGCCAGTCCGGTGACCTTGAGCCAGGCCGGGGCCTTCAAGTCCGCGCCCTTACTGCTGGTACTGCTGCAGCATTTCCATGTAGGCCTGGATGCCGCCGGTGGCGAACCAGACGATGTTGATGACCAGGCCGACGATCGCCAGCGCGGTCGCGACCCAGCACCAGGTCTTGGCGGTGTTCGAGGCGCGCCGGGCGCCCTCGATGTCGCCCTGGTTGAGCAGCGTGGTGACCTTGCTGGAGAACACGATGGCGACGATGCCGATCAGGCCGACCGGGCAGCACAGGCAGGTGGCCAGGATGGTCGAGATGATCGACCACGCCAGGTGGTTCGGGATCGGCTCGGAGGCGGCGACCGGTGGCGGGGTGACGGGAGGAACTGCGCTCATGTGGAACTCCTGTTTCCTTGGGTGGTGATGCAGGGTGGGCAGGGCTTGCGGGGACAAGAGGGACGAGCGGCGGACGGGGCGTCGCGCCGGCGCCATGGCAGGGTGACGGGGCCGCGGAGGCGGCGGCCGGCGGCGACGCTGATCGATGTCGACATGGCCCTCCCCCGTGGCGGATGCTTTTCCGTGTGCAATGCAGTGGAGCCCCTGCAGCGTGCTTGCCGGTACAGCGTAGCGATGGCCGCGGCGGATCGCAAAGGCGATCCGCCGCGGGCTCAGGCATGCTCGCCGCGCAGCGCGCGCACGCGCGCTTCCAGGGCCGCGGCGCTGCTGTCGCCGGGCATCGGCTCGCCGGCGGCCACGTCGACGTGCGCGCGGAAGCGCCGCGGCAGGCGCATGCGGCGCATCCGCGAGTCGCGCCGGCTCCACATGCTCGACCACATCCCGCGCAGCGCCATCGGCACGACCGGCACCGGCCGGCGCGCCAGGATCCTCTCCACGCCGGACTTGAACGGCGCGATATCGCCGTCCTTGGTCAACGCGCCCTCCGGGAAGACGCACACCAGCTCGCCCTCGGCCAGCGCCGCGTCGACCGCATCGAACGCGCGCTGCATCAGCTCCGGGTCCTCCTTGGCGCCGGCGATCGGGATCGCCTTGGCGGTGCGGAAGATCCAGCGCATCACCGGGATGTTGAAGATCTTGTAGTACATGACGAAGCGCACCGGTCGCGGGATCGTCGCCGACAGGATCAGCGCGTCCATGTAGCTGACGTGGTTGCAGACGATCAGCGCGGCGCCTTCGTCCGGCACGTGTTTCTCGATGCCGTGCAGGCGCGGCCGGTACAGCGTGCGCACCATCATCCAGCTCAGCAGGCGCATCAGGAACTCGGGCACGATGCTGAAGATCCAGATCGCCACCAGCGTGTTGGCGATCGCCAGCGCCAGGAACACCTGCGGGATGGTCCAGCCGAGGAAGCGCTGCACCGCGATGCCGAGCACCGCGGCGGTGACGATGAACAGCGAGTTCTGGATGTTCAGGCCCGCGATCACCCGCGACAGCTCGGCCTTGGGCGTGCGGCTCTGGATCAGCGCGAACAGCGGCACCACGAAGAAACCGGTGAACACGCCGATGCCGACCAGGTCGAACACGATCCGTCCGCTGCCCGGCTGGCGCAGGAACTGGCCGATGTCCAGGCCAGCCAGCAGCGCATGCCCCGGACGGGCGAAGTAGAGGTCGAGCAGGAACGCGCTGATGCCGAACGCGCCCAGCGGCACCAGGCCGATCTCGACCGTGCGGCCGGACAGCTTCTCGCACAGCAGCGAGCCGGCGCCGGTGCCGATCGAGAACAGCGCCAGCGCGAACACGTACAGCTCCTGGTGGCCGCCGAGGTTGATCTCCGCGTAGCTGGGCAGCTGCGCGGTCAGCACGGTGCCGATGAACCAGAACCAGGACACGCCGAGGATGGCGTTGCGCACCGCCGGCGTCCTGCGGGTCAGGCGCATGATCGCCAGCGACTCCGGCAGCGGGTTCCAGCGCACCTTCAGCCCGGGCGCGCCGGCATCGACCTTCGGGATGAGCCGGGCGCAGAGATTGCCGCACACCGCGATCGCGATCACCGCGGTGGCGGCCGTTTCCGGCCCGTGCGTGCCGGCGATCTGGAAGATCAGGCCGCCGACGATCATGCCGCACAGGATCGAGATCGACGTGCCCATCTCGACCAGGCCGTTGCCGCCGGTGAGTTCCTCCGGCTTGAGCACGGCCGGCAGGATCGAGTACTTCACCGGGCCGAACAGGGTGGACTGCAGCCCGGTGCAGAACAGCGCGACCAGCAGGACCGGCATGTTCTGGGTCAGGAAGCCGACCGCCGCCAGCGACATGATCCCGATCTCCATGGTGGTGGTGATCACGATCAGCTTCTGCTTCTCCAGCCTTTCCGCGATCTGGCCAGCGATGGCGGAGAACAGGAAGTAGGGCAGGATGAACAGCGCCGGGGCGAGGTTGGTGTAGAGCGTGCGCTGGGCTTCGTCCACGCCCAGATAGAACAACAGGCCGATGATGGCCTGGCGGTAGACGTTGTCGTTGAAGGCGCCCAGGGCCTGTACGGCGAAGAACGGCAGGAAGCGGCGTTGCTTCAGGAGGGCGAACTGGCTGTGGCTGGACATGCAGGCTCCTTTGCGGACGCGCGCAGCCTAGCAAATCGGATGGGGTTCTGATTGCGGGGTGGGAGGTTAGTTGGGGTTGCTGTCGCTGACGGTGGCCATTTTGCTCCCGCTCCATCCATACGGCCCACGGCATCTCACCGCCTCGCGCCATCCCACTACCGCCATTCCCGCAAGGCGGGAATGGCTTTTCAGCAGCCGAACGGCTGATCAAGCACACCCCGCCTTCGCGCCCGCAGCTACGCTGCGGGTTCGCGGAGCCGATGGGGTTTTCGGACGCGACCTCCTGTCGCGGCCGAAAACGGCGCACTCGTCCGCTATGCGGACGAGTCCGGGGCATTCGCCGCGCGGCGAATGCCCGCCCGCCGGGGCGAAGCAGTGCTTCGCCTTTTCCGGCGAGCCCCTGTGCACCGCCCTTCGGGTTTTTCCCATCGTCTCCGCCGCTACGGAGGGGGCCAGGTAGGTCAAAGTCAAAAACGGAAAACAAGATCACGAGCAACAGCAACAGCAACGCCGTTGCTTGTTCGCTTAGTTCTTCTCGTACCGCTCGCGCAGCAATGCCACGAAGGCGCGGGCGGCGGGAGTGGGGTCGCGGTGCCAGCAGGCGTAGGTGAGGAAGCGGAACGACGGGGTGAGCTTGACCATGGCGATGCCGTCCATGGTCTCGGCGGTCGTCTGCGGCAGGATCGAGATGCACAGGTCCTCGGCCACCAGCTGGCGGATGAGTTCGGCATGGGTGGCTTCGTACTGCAGGCGCTGGCGCAGGCCGGCCTCGGCGAAGGCACCGTCGATGATGCCGCGCACGCCCGCGCCCGGGCTCAGGCCGGCCATCGAGGCGTCGTCGAGCTCGCGCAGGGCGACGCTGCGGCGGCGCGCGAAGCGATGGCCCGGCGCGGTGATCAGCGCCAGGCCTTCTTCGTGCAGCAGCAGGCGTTGTTCCGGCAGTTCGACCTGGGTGCCGACGCCGACCAGGGCCACGTCCAGCTGGCCTTCGGCGAGATCGCGCAGCAGCGCTTCGCTCATGCCGGTACGCAGGTGCACGTCCACCTCGGCATGGGCGCGGCGGAACTCGCTGAGCAGTTCGGGGATCCACACCGTCATCAGCGACGAGATCTGGCCGATGTTGATGCGCCCGCGCACCACGCCCACCGCCTGCGCCATTTCGTCCTGCAGGCGCTGCGCGGCGCGCAGCGTCCGGCGGGCGTTGTGCAGGAACACCTCGCCGGCCGCGGTGACGCGCACCCCGCGGCCACGGCGGTCGAACAGGCGCGCGCCGAGCTGTTCCTCGAGCTTGGCGATCTGGTGGCTGAGCGCGGACTGGACGGTGTGGCAGCGCACGGCCGCGGCGGTGAAGCTGCCTTCCTCGGCGACCGCCACGGCGAACTCGAGCTGGCGCAGGCTGAATATGCGATCACGAAACGAGATGGATACGGTGAAAACAATACATTGGAAAGATGGCGGGGGAAGGTCCAGACTGGCGTTCCGCGATATTTCTCCGGTCTCCCGTGAACACCTCCCCCTCCTCCCACAACGCGCTTTCGCGTGGCCTGGTGCTGCTGATGGCGATGGCCACCGGCCTGGCGGTGGCCAGCAACTACTACGCCCAGCCGCTGCTGGACCTCCTGGCGCGCGACTTCGGCATCAGCGTCGGCCATGCCGGGCTGGTCGTCACCGCCGCGCAGCTGGCCTACGCGGCCGGCCTGATGCTGGTCGTACCGCTGGGCGACCGGCTGGACCGGCGCGCCCTGATCGTCGGCCTGTACGCGTTGAGCGCGGCCGGGCTGTTGATCAGCGCCAGCGCGCACAGCTTCGGGTGGCTGCTGGCCGGCACGATGCTGACCGGCGCCTGCGCGGTCAGCGCGCAGGTGCTGGTGCCGTTCGCGGCCACGCTGGCCGCGCCGCACGAGCGCGGCCGCGCCGTGGGCACGGTGATGAGCGGGCTGCTGCTGGGCATCCTGCTGGCGCGCACCGCGTCCGGCCTGCTCGCCGGGCTGGGCGGCTGGCAGACCATCTACTGGGTCGCCGCGGCGCTGATCCTGGTGGTAGCCGGCCTGTTGTGGCGCGGCCTGCCGCCGCACCCGGGCCAGGCCACGCTGTCGTATCCGCGGCTGGTCGCCTCGGTGCTGGTGCTGCTCCGCGACGAGCCGGTGCTGCGCGCCCGGTCGGTGCTGGGCGGGCTGCTGTTCGCCGGCTTCAGCATCTTCTGGACCACGCTGGCGTTCCTGCTTTCGGGGCCCGGCTACGGCTACGGCACCGCGACGATCGGCCTGTTCGGCCTGATCGGCGCCGCCGGCGCGCTGGCCGCGAATCTGTCGGGCAAGCTGTCCGACCGCGGAGCCGGGCACTGGGTCACCTGGGGCGGGTTGCTGATGCTGCTGGCGTCCTGGGGATTGCTGGCGGCCGCCCCGCATTCGCTGGTGGCGCTGGTCGCGGGCGTGCTGCTGCTCGACGTGGCGGTGCAGGGCGTGCACATCGGCAACCAGAGCGTGATCTACCGCCTGCATCCGGCCGCGCGCAACCGCATCACCTCGGCCTACGTCACCTGCTATTTCATCGGTGGCGCGGTCGGTTCCAGCGTCGGCGCCTGGGCGTACGCCGCGGCCGGGTGGAACGGCGTGGTGGTCGCGGGCGCGGCCCTGGCGGCGCTGGCGTTGCTGTGGACGCTGCTGACCGTGCGCCACGAGTTCAACGACGCGGCCGAACCGGCGTCCTCGCCCTGAATCAGGTCCCGGCGTCGACCACCGCGGCGGCGGCCGCACGCAGCTTGGGCAGCAGCCGCAGCATCAGCGCCAGCTGGGTGTTGACCAGTTGCTGCTTGGCCGGCAACGCGGCCTCGCCGGCGGGCGCGGCCTCGAGCCGTTCCGCCAGGGCCAGTTCGGCCGGCTCGTTGCCGACCGGCAGCTCCTGGCGCTGCGACAGCGCCTGCGCGATGTTCCCGAACATGCGCTGCAGGTAGCTGCCGGCTTCCGCGACGGTGCCGCCGGTGGCGTCCTCGGCCAGCTCGGCGCGGTGCGCGCCGAGCGCCGAGAGATAACCGAGCAGGGTGCTCGACAGCGCCAGGAAGCGGAAGCCCGCGTCGAGGTTGCGGCGATAGCGGCCGGGCTCGCGCAGCATGTTCGACAGCGCCGCGGAGAGCGCGGCGTCGGCGTTGTGCATGTCGCGCCGGGCGATGCGGTAGGGCAGGTCGTCGCGCATGCCGCTGCGGTACTGCTCCAGTACCTGCGCCAGGTAGCGCGCGCAGGCGGCCAGTACCGTCGACATCACCACGTTGAGGCGGCGGCCCTGCCAGTCCGGCAGGATCAGGAACGAGGCGGCCGCGGCGATCGCGCAGCCGATCAGCGTGTCGACCAGGCGCGGCCAGATCAGCACGAAGCCGTCGCCGATCAGGTTGAAGCACAGCAGCGCCATCACCGTGATCGCGGCCGTGGCCAGCATGTAGCGATCGGTGCGGGCGATGAAGAACACCAGCGCGCCCGCCAGCGCCAGCAGCAGCTGCAGTTCGGTGCCCGGGAACAATTGCATCACCGCCCAGGTGGCGACCAGGCCGACCAGAGTGCCGACGATGCGCTGGACCAGGCGCAGCCGGGTGGCGCCGTAGTTCGGCCGGCACACGAAGGCGGTGGTGAGCAGGATCCAGTAGCCGTTGTCGGCATGGATCAGCTTCATCAATCCGTAGCCGACCGCGAGCGCGATCGCCATGCGCAACCCGTGCCGGAACAGCACCGAGGTGGGCGTGAGCTGGCGGCCGATGCGGGTGGCCATCTCGCGCAACGTGTGCGGCGAGGAATCGCGCAGGCGGGTGTCGACGGTCTCGCCGGTGGTGTCGGTGCGGGTGGCTTCGGAAAGCCTGCGCTCGATGGTCTGCAGGTTGGTCACCAGCAGTTCCAGCGAGCCGAGCAGGCGTGCGAGCCGGCCATCGCCGCGCGCATGCAGGAAGTCCAGCGAGGCGCGCAGGTCGGCGGTGGCCTGGGCGGTGCGCTCGCCGTACTCGAACGGCCGGCGCAGCCGGATCGCCTCGCCGAGCCGGGCGCAGGCCTTGCCCTGCAGGCCGAGCAAGCGCTGGCAGCGGTACAGCACGTCGCTGTGGAAGAAGGCCTCGGTCAGCGCCTCGTACGGATAGTGCGAGGAACTGGCGCGCTCATGGAACTCCTGCGCCATGTAGTACAGGCGGAAGTACACGCCGGATTGCACGCCGGGCCGACCCGAACGCCCGAAGCGGCTGATGATCGCGTTCTTGGCGGCGTTCAGCGCGGCGACCACCCTGGCGTTCTGTTCGGCCAGCGCCAGCCGGCGCGCGTGCAGGTCGCTCTGCCGCACCGGTTCGAACAGGTCGGCCTTCAGCTCGATGAAGCGGCCCAGTTCGAAGAACAGCTGCGCCAGCCGCTCGCGTACCGGGCGGTTGGCGAACAGGACCGTCCACAGGATCGACAGCAGGCCGTACCAGCTCGCGCCGAGCAACAGCAGTCCGACGCCGTGCCAGGCGGCCTCGGGGCTGCGGCTGCCGTGCTGGTCCATGCCGAGCATCGCGTAGATCGACAGCGCCACGGTGGCCTGGGCGAGCGAGGCGTAACGCTCGCCGAGCGCGCCCAGCAGGGTCAGCGCGAACGTGGACAGCGCCAGGCTCAGCACGAACGGCAGCGGATAGGGGAACAGCAGCACGACCGCGGCCGCGGCCGCGGCGAAGCACAGCAGCGACAGCAGCACCGCCTTGCCGCGGCCCAGCCAGTTGTCGTCGGTCTCGGCGATCGCGCTGGCGATGATGCCGAGGAAGAGCGCCGGTACCGCCTGCAGCTGCTGGTGCTGCCAGCATGCGCCCATCACGGTGGCCAGCGCGATGAACACGCGCAGCCCGTAGCTGGCCTTCTCGTGGGCCCACAACTGGCCGAGGCGGGAGTCGAGGCGGTTCATGCACGCTGCGCAGGGGACCGGCCGGCATTATCCCGGCCGGATCCGCGGGCGGGAAGCGTCGCCCGGCCTGGGCATGGCGGCGCGTGCGGGAACGCGCTCAGCCGCGTTCGCGCTCGATCGCGCGCCAGCCGATGTCGGTGCGGTGGAACTCGTTGGCCCAGTGGATCCGGGCGACGCCCGCATAGGCGTTGCGCTGCGCGTCCGACACGCTCTCGCCCAGCGCCGCCACGCACAGCACGCGGCCGCCGGCACTGACCACGTTGCCGGCCGCGTCCAGCGCGGTGCCGGCATGGAAGACCTTGGCGCCGGCCGGGACCGCGTCCAGCCCGGCGATCACGTCGCCGGTGGCCGGCGATTCCGGGTACGGCCGCGCCGCCATCACCACGCCCAGCGACGGCTGTGGCGTCCAGCGCGCCTCGGCCTCGTGCAGCTTGCCGTCGATCGCCGCCTCGACCAGGTCGACCAGGTCGGACTGCAGGCGCAGCATCACCGGCTGCGTCTCCGGGTCGCCGAAGCGCACGTTGAACTCGATCACCTTGGGCGCGCCGTGGCGGTCGATCATCAGGCCCGCGTAGAGGAAGCCGGTAAACGGCACGCCGTCGGCGATCATGCCCTGCACGGTCGGCTCGACCACCTCGCGCATCACCCTGGCGTGCACCTCGGGCGTGACCACCGGGGCCGGCGAATAGGCGCCCATGCCGCCGGTGTTGGGGCCGGTGTCGCCGTCGCCGACGCGCTTGTGGTCCTGCGAGGTCGCCATCGGCAGCGCGTGCGTGCCGTCGACCATCGAGATGAAGCTGGCTTCCTCGCCGTCGAGGAACTCCTCGATCACCACGCGCGCGCCGGCATCGCCGAAGGCGTTGCCCGAGAGCATGTCGCGCACCGCGGCCTCGGCCTCGGCCAGCGTCATCGCCACGATCACGCCCTTGCCGGCGGCCAGGCCATCGGCCTTGACCACGATCGGCGCGCCCTTCTCGCGGACATAGGCCAGCGCGGCGGCCACGTCGGTGTGCACTTCGTAGAACGCGGTCGGGATGCCGTGGCGCTTGAGGAAGTCCTTGGCGAACGCCTTGCTGCCTTCCAACTGCGCGGCGGCGGCGGTCGGCCCGAAGATGCGCAGGCCGGCGGCGCGGAAGCGATCGACCACGCCCAGCACCAGCGGCACCTCGGGGCCGACCACGGTCAGCGCCACGCCTTCGTCCTGCGCCAGTTTCAGCAGGCCGTCGAGATCGGTGACCTTGACCGGTACGTTGCGGCACTTGGCCTCGGTGGCAGTGCCGGCATTGCCGGGCGCGACGATGACTTCATCGACACGCGGGGATTGGGCGAGCTTCCAGGCCAGCGCATGTTCGCGGCCGCCGGAGCCGATGACCAACACTTTCATAGCAATCTCTCCGAAGGAAAGCCCCCTGAGTCAGGGGGCGATTCGCGCCGGAGGCGCGAATGGGGGTGTGGGAGCGCAGGGCTGGGGCCCGAAGTTTGCGCAGCAAACTTTGGGATTGATGCCGGCGCAGCCGGTATCAATGCCGGAAATGCCGCACGCCGGTGAACACCATCGCGATGCCGTGCTCGTCGGCCGCGGCGATCACCTCGTTGTCGCGCATCGAGCCGCCGGGCTGGACCACCGCCTTGATGCCGGCCTCGGCCGCCGCGTCGATCCCGTCGCGGAACGGGAAGAACGCATCGGACGCCATCACCGAACCTTCCACCACCAGGCCGGCGTCGGCGGCCTTGATGCCGGCGATGCGCGCGGAGTAGACGCGGCTCATCTGGCCGGCGCCGACGCCGATCGTGCGATGGTCCTTGGCGTAGACGATCGCGTTGGACTTGACGAACTTGGCCACCTTCCAGGCGAACAGCAGGTCGGCGAACTGGGCCTCGGTCGGCGCCAGCCGGGTCACCACCTTCAGCTCGTTGCGCGTGACCACGCGGTCGTCGGCGGTCTGCATCAGCAGGCCGGAGCCGACGCGCTTGGTATCGACGAAGCCCTTCGACGCCGGTGCCAGCGGGATGCGCAGCACGCGCACGTTGGCCTTCTTCCGGGCGTACTCGAGCGCGCCGGGCTCGTAGTCCGGCGCGATCAGCACCTCGACGAACTGGCGGTCCAGGATCGCCTGCGCGGTGGCCGCGTCCAGCGGGCGGTTGAACGCGATGATGCCGCCGAACGCGCTGGTCGGGTCGGTCGCGTAGGCCAGTTCGTAGGCATCGCCGCAGGCCACGCCCACCGCCACGCCGCACGGGTTGGCGTGCTTGACGATCACGCAGGCCGCCGCGTCGAACTGGCGCACGCATTCCCAGGCCGCGTCGCTGTCGGCGATGTTGTTGTAGCTCAGCTCCTTGCCCTGCAACTGCTCGAACGTCGCCAGCGAGCCGGGGGCGGGATGCAGGTCGCGGTAGAACGCGGCCTGCTGGTGCGGGTTCTCGCCGTAGCGCAGGTCCATGACCTTGACGAAGCTGCCGTTGGCCTGCGCGGAAAACGCGCTGCGCACGGGCACGTCTCCCGACGTGTCGGTGATCGCCGACAGGTAGTTGCTGATCGCCGCGTCGTACTGCGCGACGCGGTTGAACGCGGCCACCGACAGCGCAAAGCGCTTGGCGGCCGAGAGCTTGCCGTCGTGGGCGTCCAGTTCGGCAAGCAGGTCGGCGTACTGGTCGGGCGAGGTCGCCACCGCCACGCGCGCGAAGTTCTTGGCCGCCGAGCGCAGCATGGCCGGGCCGCCGATGTCGATGTTCTCCACCGCGTCGGCGAGCGTGCAGTCGGCGCGCGCGGTGACCGATTCGAACGGATACAGGTTCAGCACCAGCAGGTCGATCGGCGCGATGCCGTGTTCGGCCATGACCGCGTCGTCGGTGCCGGCGCGGCCGAGCAGGCCGCCGTGCACGACCGGGTGCAGCGTCTTGACCCGCCCGTCCATCATTTCCGGGAAGCCGGTGACGTCGGAGACGTCCTTGACCGGCAGGCCGGCCTCGCGGATCGCCTTGGCGGTGCCGCCGGTGGAGAGCAATTCGACGCCCCGGGCGGCGAGCGCGCGGGCCAGGTCGACCAGGCCGGTCTTGTCGGAAACGGACAGCAACGCCCGGCGGACGGGCAGGAAATCGGCGGGCATGGGGCAAGGCGGGAGGTTCGGAGCGGGCCCATATTGTAGGCTGTACCGCTCTGCCATGGACCTGCAGTACGACGCCGTGTCGATCTACTCGCTGAAAGGACGTTTCCAGGACCTGCTGCGGCCTGCCGTGGGCGGCCTCCACCGCATCGGGGTGACCGCCAATGCGGTGACGCTGGCTGCAGCCGCGATTTCGCTTGTCGTGGCAGCGGCGGTATGGAACTGGGCGCCGGCCAATCCACTGCTGTACTTGGCGCTGCCGCTATGGATGTTCCTGCGCATGGCACTCAACGCCATGGACGGCATGCTGGCCCGCGAGTTCGGCCAGCAATCGCGGCTGGGCGCCTATCTGAACGAGCTGTGCGATGTGATTGCCGATGCGGCGCTGTACCTGAGCCTGCTCGGCGTGCCGGGCGTGCGTCCCGAAGCGCTGTGGCTGCTGGCCTGGGCCGCCGCGTTGAGCGAATATGCCGGCGTGCTGGGCCTGATGGCGGGCGCCAATCGTCGCTATGACGGCCCGATGGGGAAGAGCGACCGCGCCTTCGTGGTCGGGTTGCTCGGCCTGTTGCTGGCGTTCGGCTGGATCGGTCCGGTGGTGGTCAGCGGCGTGGCGGCGGCGATGGCACTGTCGTGCGTGATTACCATGGGCAACCGCGTGCGGCAGGGATTGAAGGAGGCCGCGGCCGCGGCAGGAAGACAATAACAATTAAGGGAGATTGCATGCGCCAGGCGCAGGAACGGGAATTCCACAGCTTCGACCAGGTTCCACTGTTCTACAGGTATTGGCCGGGCACGGCGGCCAAGGCCATCGTGCTGCTGCACCGCGGCCACGAGCATTCCGGCCGGGTCGCCCACCTGGTCGATGAACTCGATCTGCCCGATGTCGCGTTCTTCGCCTGGGATGCGCGCGGCAATGGTCGCTCGCCCGGCGCCCGCGGGGATGCCCCGGGCTTCCCCGCCCTGGTGCGCGACCTGGACCACTTCATCGCTCATATCGGTGCCGAACATGGCATCGCGGTGGAGGACATCGTGGTCATCGCGCAGAGCGTGGGCGCGGTGGTCGCCGCCACCTGGGTGCATGATTATGCCCCGCGGCTGCGCGCGCTGGTGATGGCCTCGCCTGCGTTCAAGGTCAAGCTGTACGTGCCGTTCGCGCGTCCTGGCCTGGCATTGCTGGAGAAACTGCGCGGCAACTTCTTCGTCAACAGCTACGTGAAGCCGCAGTGGCTCACGCACGACCCGGCACGGGTGGAAAGCTATCGCACGGACCCGCTGATCACCCGGCCGATCTCGGTGCGCGTGCTGCTCGGCCTGTACGAGGCGGCCGACCGCATCGTGGCCGATGCCCAGGCGATCGGCGTACCGGTGCAACTGCTGGTCTCGGGCTCGGACTTCGTGGTGCATCGCGGGCCGCAGGACCGCTTCTACGAGCGCTTGTCCAGCGCCATCAAGGAACGCGTGCACTTGCCGGGCTTCTTCCACGACACCCTGGGCGAGCGGGATCGCGCGCCGGCGTTGGCCCGCATACGCGATTTCGTCCGGGCCCGCTTCGACGAGCCTCTGCGCGAGTTGTCGCGTCGCGACGCGCATCGGCATGGCCCGACCTTCGACGAGGCGGAGATCCTGGCCTGGCCCCCGGAACGCAATAGCCTGGCCGACCTGCGCTGGCGCGTCGTGCGCGGCGGGCTGCGGCTTGGCGGCCTGTTGTCCGAAGGCATCGCGCTCGGCCTGCGGACCGGGTTCGATTCGGGCAGCACGCTGGACTACGTCTATCGCAACGAGGCGCGGGGCCGCGGGCCGTTGGGGCGGATGATCGATCGCAACTACCTCGATGCGATCGGCTGGCGCGGCATCCGCGTGCGCGGCCAGCACCTGCAGCAATTGCTGCGCGAGGCCGCACGGCGCCTGCGCAGCCAGGGGGCCCCGGTACATGTCCTGGACGTGGCGGCAGGCCATGGCCGCTATGTACTGGAAGCGCTCGGCCAGGGCGAACAGCGTGCCGACCGGATCGTGTTGCGCGACTTCAGCGACCTCAACGTCACCCAGGGGCGCGCCCTGATCGAACGCCTCGGCGCGAGCGGCATCGCTCGCTTCGAACGGGGCGATGCCTTCGACCCGGAACAGTTGGCAACGGTCGATCCGGCCCCGTCCCTGGCGGTGGTGTCGGGCCTGTACGAGTTGTTCCCGGACAACGATGCGGTGCTGCGCTCCTTGCAGGGCATCGCTGCCGCCATGCCGGCGGGCGGCTATCTGGCCTATACCGGCCAACCATGGCACCCGCAGCTCGAGTTCATCGCCCGCGCGCTGACCAGCCATCGTGGTGGTGCGGCATGGGTGATGCGCCGGCGTACCCAACAGGAAATGGACGAACTGGTGCGCTTGGCTGGCTTCGAGAAGGTGGCCCAGCGCATCGACGATTTCGGCATCTTCACCGTGTCGCTGGCCCGCCGGATCGCGTGATGGTGGCGTTGGCGGCGACTCCGGAAGCCCACGAGGCGCGCCCTTGGCGCCGTGCCCTGCTGTGGCTGGCCCTGCTGGGGCCATTCTTCTTCGCCAGCTACGGCTTCGCCAACTGGATGGCTGCGCACCAGGCCGCCGTGCCGGTCGTGGCGTTCTCCTGGGAAACCCACATCCCGTTCCTGCCGTGGACGATCGTGCCCTATTGGTCGATCGACCTGTTCTACGTGGTTTCGTTCTTCCTGTGCCGGCGGAAATCGGAGCTGGATCGGCATGCGCTGCGTCTGCTCAGTGCGCAGGTGATCGCAGTCGCGTGTTTCCTGCTGTGGCCACTGCGCTTCAGCTTCGAGCGCCCGGACACCCGGGGCGTGTTCGGCTGGTTGTTCGAGGTATTGCTCGGCTTCGACAAGCCGTTCAACCAGGCGCCTTCGTTGCACATCGTGCTGCTGATTGTGTTGTGGGTGAAGTTCGCGCAATACGTGCGCGGGCATTGGCGGACCGTGCTGCACGCATGGGCGGCGTTGATCGGCGTATCCGTGCTGACCACGTTCCAGCATCACTTCATCGACGTGCCCACCGGCCTGCTGGTCGGCTGGTTGTGCGTGTGGCTGTGGCCGGAGCAGGGCACGACCCCGTTGCGTGCATGGCACGCGGTGCGCGATCCGGAGCGCTGGCGGTTGGCCGTGCTGTACGTGCTGGGTGCAGGTGTGCTGCTGGTGCCGGCGCTGCTGGTGCGAGGCGCCGCATTGTGGCTGCTGTGGCCGGCGATGTCGCTGTCGTTGGTGGCCCTGGCGTATGCAGGATTGGGGACGGCCGTGTTCCAGAAGCGCGCCGACGGCCGGCTCACGATGGCCGCGCGCTGGCTGCTGGCCCCGTACCTGGGCGCTGCATGGATCAACTCGCGGCTATGGACGCGGCGTGCGCCGCAACCGGTACAAGTGGCGGACGGCGTATGGCTGGGACGCCTGCCGGGCGCGGCGCTGCCGGCACCGCTGCTGGCCGTGGTCGATACCTGTGCGGAACTGTCCTGCCGCGCACGGGGCGCGACCTATGCCAGCGTGCCGATGCTGGACCTCGTGGTCCCCACGGCGGATGCCCTGCGCGACGCGGCGGACGCCATCGAACGGCTGCGCGCGCAGGGGGCGGTGCTGGCGTGCTGCGCGCTGGGGTATTCGCGCAGTGCCGCCAGCGTCGCTGCCTGGCTGCTGCGCAGCGGCCGTGCGACCGATGCGGCGGACGCGGTGGCGAGAGTGCGTGCCGCGCGCCCTACCATCGTGTTGGGCAAGGCGCATCTGCATGCGATCGCGATCGCGGCGGAGGGAGGGCCCGCATGAACGATGCACCGGACCTGGCCGGCATGCAGCTGCTGTTGCGGCAGGGGCGGGCGCCGGCGCTGCTGTCGCTGGGGCTGCTGCTGGTGGCGGTGCTGCTGCTGGGCATGGCGCCTGGGCGGACGGTGATCGCCACCGGCTTGCTGCTGGCTAGCGTGTCGGCCGGGCTGGCGCAGGCGTACTACGCGCTGCGCACCGGCCTGGATGCCAGCCTGCTGCGCTTGCTGCGCAAGGAAGGCCTGGATGGCGACGCTGCCGCCCGCCGGGTGGACCAGGTGCTGCAGGATGCCGGTCTGCGCCGGCAGCGGCCGGGCGCTCCGCTGCGCGACTGGGGCGCCCGCTGGGCGGGCATGCGCCGCCTGTTGCTGCGCCAGTACGCGGCTGGCTTGCTGCAGGTCGCCCTGCTGCTGCTATCGGTGCTGTGGCCGCAGGCATGACCCGGAGCCACCCATGTTCGCCGAACTGATCGCCCGCGCCTGCAGTGGCGCCATCCAGGCAATGACCGGTGCCCGCGCGCTGTGGATCGGTTGCGCGCCTTCCAGCGAGCACCGCGTGTATTACGGCAACCACGCCAGCCATGGCGACTTCGTGCTGATCTGGTCATCGCTGCCGCCGGCGCTGCGCCGGCAAGTGCGGCCGGTGGCCGCGGCCGAGTACTGGCAGCGCGATGGACTGCGGCGATACCTGATAGATGCAGTGTTCAACGGCGTGCTGATCGAGCGCGAGGCAGGCAGGCGCAGGCAGGATCCGGTGCAGGCGCTGTGCGAGGCAGTGGATGGCGGATGTTCGCTGATCCTCTTCCCGGAAGGCACGCGCAACACCGGCGAGGAGCCGTTGCTGCCGTTCAAGAGCGGCATCTACCACCTGGCGCGGCAGCGTCCGGAGCTGGAGTTCGTGCCGGTGTGGATCGACAACCTCAAGCGGGTGATGCCGAAGGGGCGCTTCCTGCCGCTGCCGCTGCTGTGCACGGCCACTTTCGGCGCGCCGCTGCGATTGCAGGCCGGCGAGGACAAGGCCGCGTTCCTGGCGCGCAGCCGGCAGGCGCTGCTCGATCTGGCGCCGAACGGGAGCCGGGCATGAGCTTCGTCCTGGACATTCCCGGCGACTTGGCCGCACGCAGTGTCGGGCAGCAAACCGGCCTGCTGTTCGCTGGCATCGGCGCGGTGCTGGTGGTGGCTACGCTGGTGGCCGAGACCCTGCGCTGGCGCCAGCGCGGCCAGCCCAATGCGGTGGTCGCCAACCTGGTCTCGCGCATCCGCGCCTGGTGGGTGATGGCGATCGTGGTGGGGCTGGCGCTGTTCTTCGGACGCGCCGGGGTGATCGTGCTGTTCGCGGTCATCTCGTTGTTCGCGCTGCGCGAGTTCATCACCCTGGCGCCCACCCGCTCGGGCGACTACTACGCGTTGCTGGCCGCGTTCTACATCGTGCTGCCGTGGCAGTACTACCTGGTCTGGATCGACTGGTACGGCATGTACACGCTGCTGATCCCCGTCTACGCGTTCCTGTTCCTGCCGATCCTCTCCACCATAGGCGGGGATACTACCCATTACCTGGAGCGCACGGCGAAGGTGCAGTGGGGCCTGATGATCTGCGTGTTCTGCCTCTCGCACGTGCCGGCCCTGCTGAACCTGCGCGTTCCCGGCCACGATCCCGCGCGCAACCTGCTGTTGTTCGCCTTCCTGGTGATCGTGGTGCAGTCCTCCGACGTGATGCAGTACGTTTGGGGCAAGCTGCTGGGCCGGCACCCGATCGCCCCCAGGCTGTCCCCGTCCAAGACGGTGGAAGGCTTTGTCGGCGGGATACTGTCGGCCAGTGCGCTGGGCGCGGCCCTGTGGTGGATCACGCCGTTCACGCCGCTCCAGGCGTTCGGGCTGTCGCTGCTGATCAACCTGATGGGTTTCTGGGGCGGCCTGGTGATGTCGGCGATCAAGCGCGACCGCGGCATCAAGGACTGGGGGCACATGATAGAAGGCCACGGCGGCATGCTCGACCGGCTGGATTCGGTGTGCTTTGCCGCTCCGGTGTTCTTCCATGTGGTGCGGTACTACTGGAAGGCCGGCGGAGCCGGTTGAAGGCCGTGGGGCGAATGGCCGGCGCGACCAGGGCGCAGGCATCGCGCCGGGATGACCGGCTGCTACCCAATCGGTCGAGGGCGTTGCGGGACGAGGCGGGCAGGAAGACGAGATGCGTCCGCATCGCCACGGGCGGCACGCTCCCCGGTTCAGGTGGCGATGCCGTATTCCTTGAGCTTCTTGCGCAGCGTGGCACGATGGATGCCCAGCATCGCCGCGGCGCGGCTCTGGTTGCCTTCGCAGTGGTTGAGCACTTCCACGAACAGCGGGATCTCCATCTCGCGCAGCACGATCTCGTAGACATCGTCGGCCTCGCTGCCGTCCAGGTCGCGCAGGTAGCGGCGGACGGACTGCGCGACGTGCTCGCGCAGCGGCGACTTCGGCGCGACGCGGCTGATGTCAGGACGAGTGGTGGCAGCGTTCAAGAGTTTCCCCGTGGAGCGTGGTTCGTAATGCGTCGGCATCGCCGGCAAGGGGGGGCGAGTCTAGCGCGAGCAGCCGGCTTGTGCACGCCCGTATTCGGTACCGCCTTGCCGTCAATGGAACTCGAAGCCGAACGCGGCCGTGCTCGCGGCCGGTTCCCGTACGCGGAAGGCGATCTGCGTGCCCTGTCCCGGTGCGAGCGTGTCGCCCGGCGGCACCGGGTGGCCGAGGTATTCCCGCGGCGAGAACACGCGGCTGCCGATCACGCGGCCATCGGCATCGGAGAGCGACAGTTGCAGGTACGGCCACGCCTGGGCCCAGCGCGCATCGTTGCGGAAGCTCGCCTGGACCTGCAGCACGCCGCGCTGGTCCGGGGCCGGGCGCACTTCCCGGTTGAGCATGGTGAAGGCCGCCGGTTCATGCCAGGCCGGCAGCTCGCAGCGCAATGCGGCGCACAGCGCCGCCAGCACGGGTCGCCAGGTGGCGTCCGCCGCGAGGCGCGCCCGGTCGGCGAGCAGCACCTGCATCGCCAGCACCAGGGCCAGCGCGGCCAGCACCGCCCACTGCCACGGAGGCGTGCGCCGCTGCACCGCGTTGGTGCGCGCGGCACGCGTGAAGCGCGGTGCCTGTTCCCATGGGGCGGGCGAGGACGCGGGCGGGGTCTGCTCGGCGGCCGGGACCGGCGCGTCCGCGGGGGACGGGGGCACCTGCGCGCCTGCCGCGGTGGACGCATGCGGCGGCGGGGTGTCCGCATCGCCTGCTTCGGCCTGCGGCTTGGCTTCGGGCGCAGGCGCGGGGCCGCGCAGGAACGTGGCCAGCGAATGCGGAGTCTTCTTCTCGTCGCTCATGCGGGATGCGAAAGAGGGCCCGGGCTGGCTATTCAAGCACGGCCTCAGCCGCGGCGGCGCCCGTCGATGCGCATCCAGTCGCCGTCCTGGTTCGTGCGCAGGTCGTCGAACCAGGCGGCGTAGCGTTCCAGCAATTCGCCTTCCTGGCCGTGCAGGATGCCGGAGAGCGCGATTCTCCCGCCCGGTGCGACGCGCGCGGCGAGCGTCTCGGCCAGGGCGTCCAACGCCGAGGCGAGGATGTTGGCGACCACCACCGGGTACGTGCGCACCGGCTCCTGCTCGGGCAGGTGGACCGCGAGGCGGTCGGCCACGGCATTGCGTTCGGCATTGTCGTGGCTGGCCAGCAGCGCCTGCGGGTCGTTGTCGACGCCGACCGCCCGGGCGGCGCCGAGCTTCAGCGCGGCCAGCGCGAGGATGCCCGAGCCGCAGCCGAAATCGAGCACGTCGTGGCCCTGCAGCGCGCCTTCGGCGGCGAGCCCGTCGAGCCAGCGCAGGCACAGCGCGGTGGTCGGGTGGGTGCCCGAGCCGAACGCCAGGCCGGGATCCAGGCGCACCACCGCGGCGTCGCCGGTGCGCGCCTCGTCGGGCAGCTCGTGGTTCCACGGCACGATGAAGGTGCGCTCGCCGAACCGCATCGGCTGGAACTGGTCCAGCCAGGCGCGTTCCCAATCCTCGTCCTCGACCTGGCGGAAGGATGCCTGGCTCCAGTCCAGGCCGGGATCGAACGCCTCCAGCGCGGCCAGCAGCACGAGCGCGTCGGTATCGGCGGGAAACAGCGCGGTGAGCACCAGCGAGTGCCACAGCGGGGTCTCGCCGACGCCCGGTTCCAGGATCGCGCGCTCGTTGCTGGTATCGGCATCGGCATCCAGCAGGGTCACCGCCAGCGCACCGACGTCTTCCAGCGCGTTCTCGAAGCGCGGCTGGGTGGCTTCCGTGCAGTGCAGGGTCAGTTCGAGGAACGGCATGGCGGTTCTGCGCAGCGAGGGGGTGCACATCCTACTAGAGCGCGTCATCGGCTTTTCATGCGCGCGCGGCCGTGGCCATGCCGGGCGGAGCAGGTGCCGCCGCACCGGGGCGGCGGGCGACCGGGACGTGCCGCGGACGTGCCGCGGACGGCCCGCGGCACCAGCGGCCGGGCATGGCCCGTCACGGCCGGCGGCGGGAACCTGCGCTAGACTGCGCCCCATTGCTGCGGCAGAGGATTCGAGGCCGCGGCGCCTTGCGACCCGTTCCGATGCCGATCATCCGTGCCCGCAACCTGTGGCTGTTGCTCGCGCCTGCCGTGCTCGCGGCGGCGTGGTGGCAGCATGGCGCGTCGCGCCCGGGCGACCTGGCCGCCGCCGTCGGCGGCCAGGTGGCGACGAGCGGCCATGCGCGCTTCCCCGCGCCTGCGCGCGAGCCGGTGCGGCCCGAGCCGCGCCGGGAGACCTCCGTCCCCACCGGCCTGCCGCTCGACCAGCGCGCCGGCCTGGAGCAGGACGCGGACCTGTACGGCTATGCCCAGCAGCTCGCCGCCAGGATCGCCGATGGCGATGCCGATGCCGGCTGGATGCTGAGCCGCGTATACGACTACTGTGCCGGCTACGCGCTCGATCCGGCCGGTTATCTTTCGGACAGCGAGTGGATCGCCCACCAGGGCTCGGCCGGGATGAACGCGATGGTGGGCGCCAGGGCGCGCCTGGCCGCGCGCTGCGCCGGTTTCACGCCCCAGGACGGGCTGTCGGCGCAGCAGGTGCTGGCCCAGCGGGTCCAGGCGGCGCGGTCCGGCAGCCTGGCCGCGGAGGCCGCGCTGCTGTCGGCCGGTCAGCCTCTGGACAGCTCGGTTGCCTATAAACGCAATCTGGTCGAGCGCGTACTGGCCTCGCGCGACCCGGAGGCGTACCTGGCGCTGTCGCTGGCCATGGGCGCGCGCGCCAGCGGCGACGATGCCTACGAAGGGTTCGTCGCCGGCGACCAGTACGCGGAGCTGGCCTGGCAGGTCGCCGCCTGCCGGCTCGGCCTGGAATGCGGCGCGGATGGCACGTTGATGACGAGCTATTGCGCGATCGCCGGGATCTGTTCGCAGGACAGCCGGCAGGATTTCGAATCTTTTGTTTACGACGCAGCGGTGCCACGGCAAGGGGCGAGCAGAATGGACGAGATGATCACTTCGCTGGTCAAGGGTGAGGGAGTGAGGTCATGAATTACCGACGTTGGCTGTACGGTGCCAAGTTCTGGCTGATGGTGACGCTGTTCGTGGCGTATTCCGCCGCGGCGGTCGGCATCGTCATGATCGATACCGCCGAGCACCGCTATAACGAACTCGCCCAGGTGCGCTTGACCAAGGTCGACAGCGACGAGCAGGTGCGACGCGGCGGCGCGGCGCAGGCGGCGGCGATCTACCGGGCGCAGAGCGGCATGCCGTTCTCGTCGCTGCCGACCGGATCGACCTTCCAGATCGTCTGGCCGGACGGCTCCACCGAGACGATGATGATCGTGGACCCGCGTTCCAAGAACGGCATCGTGCCGGTGCCGGGCAGCCAGCAGAAGGCGGCCGTGGCGCGCTGACCCGCGTCCCGGCGCGGGCATGAAAAAAGGCGGGGGAATCCCCGCCTTTTTCGTGTCCGCGACCGATGGCCTCAGACCAGCGCGATCGACTGGTTCTTGCGCTCGGCCAAGCGCTTTTCCAGGTAGTGGATGTTCTGGCCGCCGGCCTGGAAACCCTTGTCGCGCATGATGCGCTGCTGCAGCGGGATGTTGGTCTTGATGCCGTCCACGACCATCTCGCTCAGCGCCACGCGCATGCGCGCGATCGCGGTCTCGCGGTCCGGGCCGTGCACGATCAGCTTGCCGATCATCGAGTCGTAGTTCGGCGGGACCTTGTAGCCGCTGTAGATGTGCGTGTCCACGCGCACGCCGGGGCCGCCGGGCGGATGGAACGCGGTGATCAGGCCCGGGTTGGGCATGAACGTCTCCGGGTCCTCGGCGTTGATGCGGCACTCGATGGCGTGGCCGCGCAGCACGATGTCGCTCTGCTTGATGCTGAGCTTGTGGCCGGCGGCGATGCGCAGCTGCTCGCAGACCAGGTCGATGCCGGTGATGCGCTCGGTCACCGGGTGCTCCACCTGGATGCGGGTGTTCATCTCGATGAAGTAGAAGCGGCCGTTCTCGAACAGGAACTCGAACGTGCCGGCGCCGCGGTAGCCGATGCGGATGCACGCCTCCACGCAGACCTTGCCGATCTCGTTGCGCAGCTCCTCGGTGATGCCCGGCGCCGGGGCCTCTTCGACCACCTTCTGGTGGCGGCGCTGCATCGAGCAGTCGCGCTCGCCGAGGTGGATCGCGTTGCCCTGGCCGTCGGCCAGCACCTGGATCTCGATGTGGCGCGGGTTCTCCAGGAACTTCTCCATGTAGACCTGGTCGTTGCCGAACGCCGCCTTGGCCTCGCTCTTGGTGGTCTCGATCGCGGTCTTCAGCGCGCTCTCGGTGTGCACCACGCGCATGCCGCGCCCGCCGCCGCCGCCGGCGGCCTTGATGATCACCGGATAGCCGATCTCGCGGGCGATCTTGGTGTTGGCGACGATGTCGTCGCCGAGCGGGCCGCCCGACCCGGGGACGCAGGGCACGCCGGCGGCCTTCATCGCGCGGATCGCCTCGACCTTGTCGCCCATCAGGCGGATCGTGTCGGCCTTGGGCCCGATGAAGATGAAGCCGGACTGCTCCACGCGCTCGGCGAAGTCGGCGTTCTCCGACAGGAAGCCGTAGCCGGGATGGATCGCCTGCGCATCGGTGACCTCGGCCGCGGCGATCAGCGCCGGGATGTTGAGGTAGCTCTCCGACGACGGCGCCGGTCCGATGCAGACCGACTCGTCGGCCATGGCGACATGCTTGAGGTTGCGATCGACGGTGGAGTGCACCGCGACCGTGCGGATGCCCAGCGTGTGGCAGGCGCGCAGGATGCGCAGCGCGATTTCGCCGCGGTTGGCGATGACGACTTTATCGAGCATGGGATTCGGGATTCGGGATTGGGGATTCGTAAACGGCGGCTTCCTCGCGGACCGGGCGCGCGGCGTCCAGCGAACGAATCAGGGCATTGAGTCGGGAAAAGACGCGGTCGAGCAACATGGTCAGGGATGCGTCCGCATCACGGAATCCGAGTCGTACGGCGAGTTGGGCTTGGGTATCCAGTTCCGAGAGCGAACCGCGGGCCATCGACAGGAAGCGCAGGTACTCCGCCGTGGAGCGGCGAGCCGCACCTTCGGCGATGTTGGAGGGAATGCTGATTGCCGCTCTGCGCATCTGCGATACGAGCCCGAAGCGTTCGGAGTCTGGAAAATGCTCCGTGACCCGGTAGACCGACTCGACCAACGTCATCGCATCGCGCCATACGTCCAGACGCTCATGCGGCCGCTGTTGCGAATCCCGAATCACGAATCCCCAATCCCGGCTCTTCAGCCGATCACAAACAACGGCTGGTCGAACTCGACCGGCTGGCCGCTCTCGCCGAGGATCGCCACGACGGTGCCGGAGACGTCCGCCTCGATCGGGTTGAACATCTTCATCGCCTCGATGATCGCGAGCGTGTCGCCGGCCTTGACGGTCTGGCCGACGGTGACGAACGGCGGCTTGTCCGGCGCCGGCGAGGCGTAGAACGTGCCGACCATCGGCGCGCGCAGCACGTGCCCGTCGGGCAGGGCGTTGCCGGGCTTGGCGGTGCCGCCGGTGGAGGCCTCGGTCGGCGAGCTCATCGGCATGCTGGCCGGGGCCGGCGCGGCGGCCGGGGCGGCCACGTACTGCGGGGCGGGAGCGGCGGCGACCATGCCGCCCTTCGGCGCGCGCGCCAGGCGGACGCTTTCCTCGCCTTCCTTGATCTCGATCTCGGCGAGATTGGATTCTTCGAGCAGGTCGATCAGTTTCTTGATTTTGCGGAGATCCATGACGGCCTCGTGGTAGGTGCAACGGGAAGCGGCAGCCGGGTGCGCGCGAGCGGCGCGGCGGCTATGCCGGGACGGGAAAACGGGACGGGCGGTTCACGCCTCGCGCCCCAGGCGTGCGATCACGCCGTCCAGCGCCAGCCGGTAGCTGTCGGCGCCGAAGCCGCAGATCACGCCCACCGCCTTGTCGCTGAGGTAGCTGTGGTGGCGGAACGGCTCGCGTGCGTGCGGGTTGGACAGGTGCACCTCGACGAACGGCAGGCCGACGCCGAGCAGGGCGTCGCGCAATGCGACCGAGGTGTGGGTGAATGCGCCGGGATTGATCAGGACGAACGCGGTGCCGTCGCCGCGGGCGGCATGGATGCGCTCGACCAGGACATGCTCGGCATTGGACTGCAGCGCCACCAGCTCGTGGCCGGCCGCGGCGGCCTGGGCGATCATCGCCTGGTCGATCTGCGCCAGCGTGGCATGCCCATAGACCTCCGGCTCGCGGGTGCCGAGCAGGTTGAGGTTGGGGCCGTGGAGCAGCAGCAGGCGAGCCATGCGAAGGGTCGGTTGGAAAGGGCGGGAGTCTGCGCCAAGCCGAGGATGCTGTCCAGATCGGCGAAGTTCATCGCGTTTGAAATGGATGTTTGAAAAATGCCGGGGCCGGCGCGTTCCGCGACGGCGGGCACGCCGCCTAGCCGGCCCGGGTCCCGGGCGACCCTGCGCCGGGGGTGGGGAGAGCGCCGGGCGGTTCGTGCAGCGCGTCCAGGTCGCGCAGGAAGCCGGCGATGAGGGTACGGCTGGCGCCGAGCGCGTGCAGCTTCGCGTCCAGGTCGGCGAGGGCGCGGGTGAGCGCTTCGTGGATCTCGTCGCAGGCCTCGAACAGCGCGCCGGCGTCCGCGCGCATGCAGGGCAGCAGCACGCGGATCGTCTCGATCTTCAGTCCCGAGGCGCTGAGCTGGCGGATGCGCCGCGCCGCCAGCAGTTCCTGCTCGCCGTAGTCGCGGTAGCCGGTTGAGGTGCGCGCCGGCTGCAGCAGTCCGGCCTGCTCGTAGTAGCGCAGCATGCGTTCGCTCAGGCCGCTGCGGCGGGCGAGTTCGCCGATCTTCATGGGGGAACCTCGGGCTTGACCTTGACAGTGCTGTCAGAGTCTAGCCTCCGCGTCCCGATCCTGGCTGGAGTTCTTCCCCATGCAACCGACGCGCGACATCTTCCCGGACGACCCCGCCGCCGGCGCGGTCCTGCACGACGACCGCCCCGCGACCGCGGCGGACCTGGCGCCGCTGGCGTTCGCCGGCTATGCGCACTTCACCGCGATGCAGGTCCGGGACGGCCGCGTGCGCGGCCTGGACCTGCACCTGCAGCGCCTGCGCGAGGCCTCGCAGGCGATGTTCGGCCGCGCCATTCCCGACGAACGGGTGCGCTCGCGGATGCGCGAGGCGTTGGCGCGCTCGGCGCCTGACGCGTCGCTGACCGCGACGGTGTACTCGCGGACCGGCGAGTTCAGCGCGGCCGACGGCGGCGAACTCGGGATGCTGGTGCGCACCGGCGCGGCGGCTCGACCGCCGGCCGGGCCGCTGGCGCTGATGGCGGTGACGCACCAGCGCGCGCTGGCGCGCTACAAGCACGTCGGCGAGGTCGCCAAGACCTGGTACCTGCGCGAGGCGGTCGCCCGGGGATTCGACGATGCCGCCTTCGTCGACCCGGCCGGGCACGTGGCCGAGGCGACGATCTGGAACCTGGCCTTCTGGGACGGCAAGGAAGTGGTCTGGCCGATCGCCGACGTGCTGCCGGGCATCGCCATGGGCATCGCCCGGCGGCAACTGCGGCGCCTGGGCGTGCCGCAGCGCGAGCAGGCGCTTGCGTTGGACGATCTGGCCGGGTTGTCGGCGGTGGTGATGAACTCCTGGTCGCCGGGCGTGGCGGTGTCGCGCATCGGCGAAGTGGTATTGCCGCCGGCGCCGGAGTTCGTGCGGCTGCTGCACGAGGCCCATGCCAACGAGCCGTTGCGCTCGCCCTGAGCCCCCACCCGGGACTACCTATGCCGCCAGCGATTCGGCGAGGGCGCGCAGCCGCTCGCGGTACTGGTCCAGATCGTGCAGGGGGCGAGTGGCGACGCCGCTGTCGATCGCGGCCTGCGCCACCGCCGCCGGCAGCTCGACCAGCAGCCCGGTGTCGAGCGGGTGCGGGATCAGCCGGTCCGGGCCGAACAGGCTGCGGCCTTCGGCGTCGACGTGCTCGCGCGCCAGTCGCGCCAGCGCGTTCACGCAGGCCACCTTCATCGCCGTGTTGATCTGGCTGGCGCCGACGTCCAATGCGCCCCGGAACAGGTAGGGGAAGCACAGCACGTTGTTGATCTGGTTGGGGAAATCCGAGCGGCCGGTGCCGACCAGGGCGTCCGGCCGCACCGCGCGCGCGTCGTCGGGCAGGATTTCCGGATACGGGTTGGCCAGCGCCAGCACGATCGGCGAGGCCGCCATGGTCTTGAGCATGTCCGGCGTCAGCGTGCCCGGGCCGGACAGGCCCAGGAAGATGTCGGCGCCTTCGAGCGCCTCGGCCAGGGTGCGCTTGTCGGTGTCGCGCGCGTAGGCCGCCTTGCTCGGGTCCAGGTTCTGGCGGCCGCTGTGGATCACGCCGGAACGGTCCACCGCCAGCACGTTGCCGCGCTTAAGGCCCAGCGAGACCAGCATGTCCACGCAGGCGACGCCGGCCGCGCCCATGCCGCACACCACCAGCGTCGCGTCCTCGATCGCCTTGCCGACGATGTGCAGCGCGTTGCTGACCGCCGCGCCGACCACGATCGCGGTGCCGTGCTGGTCGTCGTGGAACACCGGGATCTTCATGCGCTCGCGCAGCGCGCGCTCGATCGCGAAGCATTCCGGCGCCTTGATGTCCTCCAGGTTGATGCCGCCGAAGGTCGGCTCCATCGCCGCGACGATCTCGACCAGCTTGTCCGGGTCGTTCGCGTCCAGTTCGATGTCGAATGCGTCCACGCCGGCAAAGCGCTTGAACAGCACGCTCTTGCCTTCCATCACCGGCTTGCCGGCCAGCGGGCCGATGTTGCCCAGGCCGAGCACGGCGGTGCCGTTGGTGACGACGGCGACGAGGTTGCCGCGCGCGGTCAGCGCGTGCGCGCGGCCGGGATCGTCGACGATGGCCTCGCAGGCGTAGCCGACGCCGGGCGAATAGGCCAGGGCGAGGTCGTCCTGGGTCGCCACGCGCTTGGTCACGCGGATCTCGATCTTCCCGGGGCGGGAGAACTCGTGGTAGTCGAGCGCGGCCTGGCGCTGGTCGGGCGTGGTGCGGGAAGCGGTCGATGGACTGTCGGAGGACATGGAGGATTCGCGTGGGAGGGGAAGTCGTCGTGCGGTAGGGCGAGGGCCCGCGCTCAGCGCGCGGCGCGCAGCAGCGCGTCCTCGACCACCGCTTCGGTCAGCACGGTCGGCAGCACGGTCGGCGGCGTGCCGGGGCCGTAGACCACGTACAGCGGCACGCCGACCGCCTGGTGCTGTTCGAGGAAGGCGCTGATCTGCGGATCGACGTTGGTCCAGTCGCCCTTCATGTAGACCGCGTCGACCCGGCGCAGGGTGTCGCGGAACGCGGCGCTGCTCAGCACGTTCTTCTCGTTGGCCTTGCAGGTCACGCACCAGTCGGCGGTCATGTTGATGAACACCACGCGGTTGTCCGCGCGCAGGCGGTCCAGCAGCTGCGGCGAGTAGGCGACCTCGCCGGCCTCGGCGGCGGCGACCGGCGCGTGCAGGCGGGTCACCCCCCACACCGGCACCAGCGCCAGCAGCAGCATCAGCGTGGACAGCGCCATGCCGAGCCGGCGGCTCTGCCAGCGGCTGCGCTCGAACCACCACAGTCCCAGCGCCAGCAGCGTGGCGCCGACCAGCACCAGCGCGATCGCATCCACGCCGCGCTGCTTGCCGAGCACCCACAGCAGCCAGATCGCGGTGAGGTACATCGGGAACGCGAGCACCTGCTTGAGCGTTTCCATCCACGCGCCGGGCGTGGGAAGGCGCCGCGCCAGCGACGGCACGAAGCCGATCAGCAGGAACGGCAGCGCCAGGCCGAGGCCGAGCGCCAGGAATACCAGCATCGCCAGCAGCGGCGGGGCGGTGAACGCATAGGCCAGTGCCGAGCCCATGAACGGCGCGATGCACGGGCTGGCGACCACGCAGGCCAGCACGCCGGTGAAGAAATCGCCGACCGGGCCGCGCCGCGACGCCAGCGACTGGCCGATGCCGCCGAGGTTGCCGCCGAGCGTGAACACACCGGTCAGGCTCAGGCCGACCGCGAACATCAGGTAGGCCAGCGCGGCGACGAACCACGGCTGCTGCAGCTGGAAACCCCAGCCGGCCGCCTGCCCGGCCGCGCGCAGGCCGATCACCAGCGCGCCGATCACCGCGAACGACAGCAGCACGCCCAGCGAGTACCAGAGCGCGTGGCTGCGCGCGCGCGCGCGGCTCTCGCCGCTGTGCGCCAACCCGAGCACCTTCAGCGACAGGATCGGCAATACGCACGGCATCAGGTTGAGCACCAGCCCGCCCAGCAGCGCCAGCACCAGCACCGCGACCAGGTTGCGCTCGGCATGCGGGGGCAGGCTGCGCCCGGCATTGCCGGCGGAGGCATCCGGCGGCGGGGCCGGCGCCTTGTCCGTGGCGGCGCCGGCGCCGGACAGCGGCGGGATCGGCAGCGGCGCGGCGGTGGCCTGGTCCGGCGGCGAGAGCTTGCCGGCCGGCAGCGCCAGCTTCACCCGGCGCGTCATCGGTGGATAGCAGATGCCGTCGGTCTGGCAGCCCTGGAAGGTCGCCACCAGGGTGATGTCGGCCGCGTCGGTGCGGTCGCGCAGCAGCGGCAGCGCGACCTCGGCCTGGTCGAAGTACACCACCACGTCGCCGAAGTGCTCGTCGCGGTGCGGCTTGCCCGGCGGCCACTGCGGCGCGCCGGTGCGGATGCCGGACACGCCTTCCAGCGCCAGCGAGGTGCGGTCGCGGTAGAGGTAGTAGCCCGGCGCCGGGGTGAAGCGCAGCAGCAGCGTGTTGCCGTCGCCGGCGATCGCCTCGAACTCGAACGCCTGCTCGGCCGGCAGCGGCAGCGCCTCCACGCCGGCGAGGTTGGCGACGCCGGCACCGGGCAGGCGCGAGGCCAGCGGCGACGGCGCGGTGTTGCCCGCGCTGGGCAGGGTGCCGGAGGGCAGCGCGGCGGCCGCGCCCGGCCCCGGCAGCCTGACCTCCAGGCGGCGCTTCTGCGGCGGATAGCACACGCCGGCATCGGCGCAGCCCTGGTAGCGCACCTCCAGCTGCAGCGCGTCGACGCCGTCGGCGGCCGCGCCGGTGAGCACCGCGGTCACCTCGTCGCGATAGGTCTCCACTTCGCCGAAGAACTCGTCGTGCTTCTTGTGCCCGTCCGGCAACTGCAACGGGTTCTGCTTGAACCCGGGGATCTCGCCCACGCCCATGCGATGGCGGTACAGGTAATAGCCCGGCGCGATCTTCCAGTGCAGCTCGACCCGGCCCGGCGCGGTGGCCCGGGCGCTGAGTTCGAAGGCCTGGTCCACCGGCAGCAGGTCCTTCTCGGAGAAGGCCAGCGCGGACAGCGGCAGCAGCATGAACGCGCACAGCGTGGCGAAGCGGCGCAACAGGGTCATCGGGACATTCATTTCCTGCGGGTCTCGTCGTCGATCCACGCCAGGTACGCCGGCAGCCCGTCCTCGACGCGCAGGGCGATCGCTTCGGGCAGCTTGTACGGATGCAGCGCCTGCAGGCGCTCGATGGCCGCCTGCAGGCGGGTGGCGGTGGTCTTGATCAGCAATTGGACTTCCTCGCCCTGTTCGATCCGGTCTTGCCAGCGGTAGGTCGAGCGCGCGCCGGGCAGCTGCGTCACGCACGCGGCCAGCCGCTCGGACACCAGCGCATGCGCGATGCGCTCGGCGCTGGCGGCGTCCGGGCAGGTGCTGAGCAGGACGAGAACTTCGCACGGGGAAGGCGTGCGGCGCTCTTGCGAGGGGCTCGCAGCCGGGGAGGTGGAGGGCGGGGAAGGCATGGGTCCGCGAGTGTACCGGCTCGCTGCGCGCGGGGCAGCCGAGCGCGGGCCCGTTGCAGTTGGAACATTCCTTTCGCGTCCCGGGCCGAGGCGTGCGCCCGCAGCGCGGATTTCGCGCGGGACGCGGGCCCGTGAGGCGAACGGCGCACTCGCCCGGCCCCCACGGTGCCCCACTCGGGATGGTCGATGAAGGGATTGCGGTTGCCCTGGGCGCCGTGGATCACCTCGTTGCGGGCGCGCTCGGCGGCGTCCGGCGGGTCGGCCTGGTGCCAGGCCGGTCGGGCCCGCCGGGCCGAGGCCGCCGCGACGGATCGGGCGCCCCGCTGCGATCCGGCGTTTTTTTGTCCGCCGCCCCCCTTGAAAGGCATTCGGCCGGCTCCATGTCAGGCCAGTCCCGATCCGTCGGGTTTTGTCGTGCGTGATGCTGGCACTCGACATGCGCGAGTGCTAACATCACCAGCCTTTTCCAGAC
This sequence comes from Xanthomonas boreopolis, assembly GCA_014654535.1. GTDB lineage: Bacteria > Pseudomonadota > Gammaproteobacteria > Xanthomonadales > Xanthomonadaceae > Pseudomonas_S > Pseudomonas_S boreopolis. Next base: position 34,838 of record BNBA01000012.1, on the reverse strand, counting down.
CAATCAATCACTTAAGAGGTCTTTCAATGAGCATCAAGCCGCTTCACGACCGCGTGGTAGTCAAGCCGATCGAAGCCGACGAGATTTCCGCCGGCGGCATCGTGATCCCGGATTCGGCCAAGGAAAAGTCCACCAAGGGTGAAGTCGTCGCCGTCGGCGCCGGCAAGCCGCTCGACAACGGCAACGTCCGTGCCCCGGCCGTCAAGGTCGGCGACAAGGTGATCTACGGCCAGTACGCCGGCAGCACCTACAAGGCCGAAGGCGTCGAGTACAAGGTCCTGCGCGAAGACGACATCCTCGCCGTCGTCGGCTGAGTCTGTATTGCGAGTCCCTCGCAAGAACGCTGCCTTCTCTTTCCAAAAACACGAACACTTACTGAGGTAACAGCACATGGCTGCCAAGGATATTCGTTTCGGTGAAGACGCTCGTACGCGCATGGTGCGCGGCGTCAACGTGCTCGCCAACGCCGTCAAGGCGACCCTCGGCCCGAAGGGCCGCAACGTCGTGCTCGAGAAGAGCTTCGGCGCCCCGACCATCACCAAGGACGGCGTCTCCGTCGCCAAGGAAATCGAACTGGCCGACAAGTTCGAGAACATGGGCGCGCAGATGGTCAAGGAAGTCGCTTCCAAGACCAACGACAACGCCGGCGACGGCACCACCACCGCCACCGTGCTGGCCCAGGCGCTGATCCGCGAGGGCGCCAAGGCCGTGGCCGCCGGCATGAACCCGATGGACCTCAAGCGCGGCATCGACAAGGCGGTCACCGCCGCCGTCGCCGAGCTGAAGAACATCTCCAAGCCGACCGCCGACGACAAGGCCATCGCCCAGGTCGGCACCATCTCGGCCAACTCGGACGAGTCGATCGGCAACATCATCGCCGAGGCGATGAAGAAGGTCGGCAAGGAAGGCGTGATCACCGTCGAGGAAGGCTCGGGCCTGGAGAACGAGCTGGACGTGGTCGAGGGCATGCAGTTCGACCGCGGCTACCTGTCGCCGTACTTCATCAACAACCAGCAGAGCCAGTCGGCCGACCTGGACGACCCGTTCATCCTGCTGCACGACAAGAAGATCTCCAACGTGCGTGACCTGCTGCCCGTCCTCGAGGGCGTGGCCAAGGCCGGCAAGCCGCTGCTGATCGTCGCCGAGGAAGTCGAGGGCGAGGCTCTGGCGACCCTGGTGGTCAACACCATCCGCGGCATCGTCAAGGTCGTGGCCGTCAAGGCCCCGGGCTTCGGCGACCGTCGCAAGGCGATGCTGGAAGACATGGCCGTGCTGACCGGCGGCACCGTGATCTCCGAGGAAGTCGGCCTGTCGCTGGAGAAGGCCACGATCAAGGACCTGGGCCGCGCCAAGAAGGTGCAGGTCTCCAAGGAGAACACCACGATCATCGACGGCGCCGGCGACACCGCCGCCATCGAGGCCCGCGTCAAGCAGATCAAGACCCAGATCGAGGACACCTCCTCCGACTACGACCGCGAGAAGCTGCAGGAGCGCGTGGCCAAGCTGGCCGGCGGCGTGGCGGTGATCAAGGTCGGTGCCGCGACCGAGGTCGAGATGAAGGAGAAGAAGGCGCGCGTCGAAGATGCCCTGCACGCCACCCGTGCGGCCGTCGAGGAAGGCGTGGTCCCGGGCGGCGGCGTCGCCCTGGTGCGCGCGCTGGCCGCGATCAGCGAGCTGAAGGGCGCCAACGAAGACCAGACCCACGGCATCCAGATCGCCCTGCGCGCGATGGAAGCCCCGCTGCGCGAGATCGTCGCCAACGCCGGCGAGGAGCCCTCGGTCATCCTGAACAAGGTGAAGGAAGGCAAGGGCAACTTCGGCTACAACGCCGCCACCGGCGAGTTCGGCGACATGGTCGAGTTCGGCATCCTGGACCCGACCAAGGTGACCCGTTCGGCCCTGCAGAACGCCGCTTCGATCGCCGGCCTGATGATCACCACCGAAGCGATGGTGGCCGAGGCCCCGAAGAAGGACGAGCCGGCGCTGCCGGCCGGCGGTGGCATGGGCGGCATGGGCGGCATGGACTTCTGATCCGCCGCGGCCCACAGGCTGCATGCTGTACGGAAAACCCCGCCGCGAGGCGGGGTTTTCTTTTGCCCTGTCCGCGCCCGGCCGCGGGCCGGAACCGCCGGTCCGCCTGCGTCCGGCACGGCTGCGTCCGGGGGAGCCCGCACCGCCTGCCAGCCGATGCGGACGGCGCGCTTGCCCGGGTGCGTCGCGGCCGGTCTGCCCACGCGCGCAAATCCGCGGCGTGCGCTGCATCCAGGTTTGCACGGATGCGCATGACATTCCGTTGACAACGATATCAGCGCGGACCTAGGTTCGGCCCGGGGAGCGCGGCCCGCGCAGCGGGCCAGGGGAGGCGACGCCGGCAGGCGCGCTTGCGCGACCGCGACCATGTCCGCCGGCCTCGCCGGTTCTTCCGCAGGGGAACCACCCATGAAGTGCCGTAGCCACCGCCTTGCCCTCGGCGTCGTCTTCGCCATCGCCGTGCATGCCAGCGCCGCGCAGGCGCAGCGCGGCGACGCATCCGGGTCCGCCACCGACCTGGATGCCGTGACCGTCACCGGCTCGCGCATCAAGCGCGCCGAAGTCGAAGGCGCGCAGCCGGTGCTGGCGATCAGCGCCGAGCAGATCCAGCAACAGGGTTTCGCCACCGTCTACGACGCGCTGGCGAGCATGAACCAGCAGGGCTCGGTGGAGGCCGACACCCAGTGGGGCTCGCACACCCCGAACGCCTCGCCGATCAACCTGCGCGACCTGGGCCCGGGCCGCACGCTGCTGCTGGTCAACGGCCATCGCGTGGCCGACTACCCGCTGCCGTACGGCGGCGAGAGCAACTTCGCCAACTACAGCAACATACCGTCGGCGGCGGTGGAGCGGATCGAGATCCTGACCGGCGGCGCCTCGGCGATCTACGGTTCGGACGCGGTCGCCGGCGTGATCAACGTGATCCTCAAGAAGAATTACCAGGGCGACCAGGTGCGCCTGCGCGGCGGCACCTCGACCGAAGGCGGGCGCAACGCCTTCGACGGTTCCTGGACCGGCGGCCGCACCGGCGACAACTGGAGCCTGACCTACGCCTTGCAGGGCACCCGCCGCGATCCGCTGACCGGGCGCGACCGCCCGCAGATGGACGACCAGGAGGACATGGCCTATTCGAACTGGACCGCGCAGAACCGCAAGTACGGCTTCAATCCGTTCACCGGACTGAGCCTGGTCGATGCCGACAACTCCCAGCGGCTGTCGATGCCGTCCGGTACCTGCGAACGCTTCGGCGGCGAGTTCATCGATGCGCAGCGCCTGAGCTACGACCAGAACAGCGGCGTACTGACCAACTACGGCAGCTACTGCGGCATGGCCCACGACTACCAGGACTGGCTGCTCAGCAGCGGCGGCGAGAACTATTCCGGTTATCTCTACGGCACCTGGAAGTTCAGCGAGAACACCGAGGCCTGGGCCACGCTGTCGGTGAACAAGAGCACTGGCTACTGGACCTACGACCCGCCCTACGTCTACCTCGGGCCGTTCCACGATGTCGGCAGCGACCGCTCGCTGTACGCGATCCGCCAGCTCACCCGCCGCGAAGCCGGCGGCTTCGAGGGCCTGGCCAACTACAACAAGGAACTGTCCTGGGACCTGAGCGCGGGCCTGAAGGGCGTGTGGGCCGACCGCTTCGACTGGGAGTTCAGCGTCGGTCGTTCGCGCTACACGGTGGACGAGTACATCCGCACCGTCGATCTGCAGAAGGCCACCGACTGGTTCCTGGGCCCGCAACTCGGCACCACCGCCGACGGCACGCCGATCCACGACGTCGACGAGGACCGCTGGTACGCACCGCTGACCTCGGCGCAATACGGCGACCTGGTCGCCAAGTCGCACAACGCGGCCGATTCCTGGGTCAACCAGGCCAGCTTCACGCTCAGCGGCGAACTGCTGCAGGGCTGGGCCGGGCCGATCCGCTTCGCCACCGTGGCGGAGCTGGCCAAGCAGGGCTACCGGCTCAGACCCGATCCCTGCGCCAACGAGTGCTACTACGTCGACGTGGTCGACAGCGGCGGCGGCGAACGCCTGCGTTCCTCGGCCGGGCTCGAACTGCAGGTCCCGCTGCTGGCGAGCCTGACCGCCAGCCTGGCCGGCCGCTACGACCGCTACGGTTCGTACAAGTCGTACGCCACCGACCTGGCCACCGACATCGGCAGGCAGAGCGACACCACCTGGAGCGCCGGCCTGGAGTGGCGCCCGGTCGATTCGCTGCTGTTGCGCAGTACCCTGGCGACCAGCTTCCGTGCGCCGGACATGCACTACGTGCTCGGCGAGCCCAGCTCGACCAGCCAGACCGTGATCGACCAGTACCGCTGCATTTCCTCCGGCGCCTACCTCACCGGCACCTGCAACGACGAGAACGACGACATCTACTACACCATCGACGTGAACCGCCGCGGCACGCCGGACCTCAAGTCCGAGCACGGACGTTCGTTCACCGCGGGCTTCGTCTGGGACATCGCGCAGGGCCTGTCGCTGACCGCCGACTACTACAAGATCCGCCTCGAGGACATGATCAAGGACCTCGACCGCGACGAGATCCTCAGCGCCGAGGCCGGCTGCCGCACCGGCACGACCACGAGCGGCGGCGCCTGGACCAATCCCGGCGGCGCCGAATACTGCAACACCATCGTCTCGCGCGTGATCCGCGATGCCGACGGCCGGATCGTCGGCATCGAGCGCGGCCCCATCAACCTGGCGCAGGCCGAGACCTCGGGCGTGGACGTCTCGCTGAAGTACCGGCTCGACACCGCGGCCTGGGGCAACTGGCAGTTCTCGCTCGACTACAACAACCTGATCTCCTACTACGAGCAGATCTACCGCACCGACGAGAACAAGAACAAGCGCGACGAGAAGGTGCGCAGCAAGGTGCGCGCGAGCGCGCACTGGGAGAACGGCGGCCCGTGGGATTTCACCGTCTACGCCAAGCGCTTCGGCTCCACGCGCGCGGTCAACTGGGGCACCTGCCGCCGCTTCGACGACGGCTACCAGCCGGCGGCCGGCGACGATTGCCTGGTCACCGACAGCGCCAGCTCGCACTACGGCGAGTCGACCTCGCACTACTACGGCCGGGTCGGGCCGGCGTGGTACTGGAACCTCGGCGGCGGCTACCGCATCACCCCGCGCATGAAGGTCAATTTCTACGTCAACAACGTGTTCAACAACGTGGGCTACAAGCACAAGGAGGCGTACTACGGCTACGCGTTCTTCAACACCACGCTGTTCGACTCGATCGGGCGTGAAATCGCGGCCGAGTACGTGTTCGATTTCTGAACGAAGGCCCCTGTGGGAGCGGCTTCAGCCGGAGTTTTTATGCAGATCCCTCTGCAACAGCCTGCGCATCCGTGTGCAGGGGTTCAAATGGGAAAGCTCCATCGCGGCTGAAGCCGCTCCCACAAAGGCCGCTCCCGCAGGCAGGCTGCGGCCTTCGTTGCCGATGAAACAGTGGCAATGGCGAAAAAGCCGTGCTATCAATGCACCCCATGAACGCAAGCCGTGCCCGCTTTTACTTTTGGTACTACTTTCCGAAGCCGCTGGCGGAGGAAGGATTGCGCTCACCCTGAAGAAAGAAGCTTCAGACGCATCCCGAAAGCCGCCAGCGCAACTGGCGGCTTTTTTGTTGCCGCCATCGCCCTGGGGCACACCGCCAAACCTCACCGAGCCAGACGCCATGCCCCCACATACCGATGACCTCCGCATCCGCAAGATCGAACCGCTGACGCCGCCGGCGCAGCTGCTGTCCCTGCTGCCCTGCGACGAGCGCGCCTCGCAGACCGTGTCCGCCTCGCGCGCGGCGCTGCACGAGATCCTGCACGGCCGCGACGACCGCTTGGCCGTGGTGATCGGCCCGTGCTCGATCCACGACCCGGTCGCGGCGATGGAGTACGCCCAGCGCCTGCGCCCGCTGCGCGACACGCTCGGCGACGCGCTGGAGATCGTGATGCGCGTGTACTTCGAGAAGCCGCGCACCACCATCGGCTGGAAGGGCCTGATCAACGATCCCGACCTCGACGGCAGCTTCCAGATCAACAAGGGCCTGCGCCTCGCGCGCGGCCTGCTGCGCGACATCAACCACCTCGGCCTGCCGGCCGGCGTGGAGTTCCTCGACATCATCTCGCCGCAGTACATCGCCGACCTGGTGGCCTGGGGCGCGATCGGCGCGCGCACCACCGAGAGCCAGGTGCACCGCGAGATGGCCTCCGGGCTGTCGTGCCCGGTCGGCTTCAAGAACGGCACCGGCGGCGACGTGAAGATCGCGGTGGACGCGGTGGGCGCGGCCTCGCACCCGCACCATTTCCTGGCCGTGACCAAGGACGGGCAGACCGCGGTCGCGGCCACCGAGGGCAACCCGGACTGCCACGTGATCCTGCGCGGCGGCAAGCAGCCGAACTACGATGCCGACAGCGTCGCCGCGGCCGCGCAGGTGCTGCAGAAGAACGGGCTGCCGGCGCGGCTGATGATCGATGCCAGCCACGCCAACAGCGGCAAGAACCCGGACAACCAGCCCAAGGTGGTCGAGGACATCGCCCGGCAGCTGGAGCAGGGCCAGGACGCGATCATCGGCGTGATGGTGGAAAGCCACCTGGTCGGCGGCCGCCAGGACCTGGTCCCCGGCTGTGCGCTGACCTACGGCCAGAGCATCACCGACGGCTGCATCGACTGGGACACCTCGGTGCAGGTGCTGGAACGGCTGGCCGAAGCGGTGCGCGCCCGCCGCCGCCGCGCGCTGTCCGCTGCGGCCTGAGCCGGCGCCAAGGGCCGGGCAGGGGGTCCCTGCCCGGCGCGGACACGGCCGTCCGGTCCGGCGCGGCGGGAGGCGGAGAGAGTGGACCCGTCATCGCCGGACGGGATCGATGCTGCGCCCCGCATGTGGCCGCGCTTTGCCGGCCGGTGGGCGGCGCCGGCATCCGGTGTCGCTCAGTGCGGATCGTCGCGATAGACGAACTTGGGCATCTCCCAGCCGAACCGCAGTGCCGCCAGCCGCAACAGGAAGCCGCCGCCGAGGCAGGCCAGGGTGGTCGTGGCCTCGGGCAGGCCGGCCGCCAGCAACAGCAGGTAGGCCGCGCCGGTCAGCAGCGCCACTCCCGCGTACAGCTCGCGCTGGAAGATCAGCGGCACCTCGTTGCAGAGCACGTCGCGCAGCACGCCGCCGAACGCGCCGGTGAGCAGGCCGGCGATCACCACGATCGCAGGGTGGTGGCCGGCCCCGCGCGCGATCGCGCAGCCGATCAGGGTGAAGGCGACCAGCCCGAGCCCGTCCAGGACCAGGAAGGTGCGGCGGAAATGGTGCATCCAGCGCGCCAGCCAGGTCGCCACCAGCGCCGCGCCGATGGTGAAGCCGAGGTATTCGGGATGGCGCACCCAGCCCAGCGGATAGTGGCCCAGCACCACGTCGCGCAGCGAGCCGCCGCCGAGCGCTGTGACGCAGGCGATGATGACCACGCCGAACAGGTCCATGCGCCGGCGCCCGGCGGCGAGCGCGCCGGTCATGGCTTCGGCGCTGATGGCGATGAGGTAGATGATCTGCAGCAACATGCGAAAGGCTCCGGTCGGGGCGTGGACCGGCGCACGCGCGAACGCGCCATGGCGGCCATGGCGCGTTCGGGTGACCGGTTGCCGCTCCCGCTGTCCTTTTGCCTGAGAGTTCGGCGGCGTGGCCGCGTGCCCCTTCGGCGGGCCATCGAAGGCCTCTCTCCAGATCGGCTGTGGGTGGACGCAGTGGATGCCGGCGGGGGCCGGCGGGCCTGAGCGATTATGGGAGCCTGCGCCTTCGGCGGGAGCCTGGCGGCTCCGCTCTCCTGCGTTCCAGGCGAATTGTAGGCGCCCGCCGCCGCCTGCGGAACCGGCGCGCGTTCAGCCGCGCATCGTGCCGGTGTCGAGCCAGCGCTGGTGCCAGGACAGCGCCTCCGGCAACAGGTGCGGCGTGTGCTTGCCGTAGCTGCCGCGGCAGGCGCGGTCGAAGTAGTCCTGCAACGCGTCGCGGTAGTCCGGGTGCGCGCAGCGGTCGATCACCACCTGCGCGCGGCGCCTCGGCGGCAGCCCGCGCAGGTCGGCCAGGCCCTGCTCGGTGACGACGATCGACACGTCATGCTCGGTGTGGTCGACGTGGCTGACCATCGGCACGATCGCCGAGATGGTGCCGTTCTTGGCGGTGGACGGGCTCAGGAAGGTCGACAGGAACCCGTTGCGGGCGAAGTCGCCCGAGCCTCCGATGCCGTTCATGATCCGCGAGCCCATGACGTGGGTGGAGTTGACGTTGCCGTACAGGTCGGCCTCGATCATGCCGTTCATGCCGATGCAGCCCAGGCGTCGCACCAGCTCGGGATGGTTGGAGATCTCCTGCGTGCGCATGACGATGCGCTCGCGGTAGAAGTCGATGTCGCGCTTGAACGCCTCGTTCGCCTCCGGGCTCAGCGCGAAGCCGGTGCACGAGGCATAGCGCAGCACGCCGGACTTGAGCAGGGCGAGCATGCCGTCCTGGATGACCTCGGTGAACGCCTCCAGGTCGCGGAAGCCGCTCTCGGCCAGGCCGGCCAGCACCGCGTTGGGGATGTTGCCCACGCCGGACTGCAGCGGCAGCAGGTTGGCCGGCAGCCGGCCCTTGGCGACCTCGTGCTTGAGGAACTCGATCAGGTGCCCGGCGATCCGCCGGCTGGTCTCGTCGGCCGGCGTGAACGGGCTGTTGCGGTCCGGGCCGTGCGTGCGCACCACCGCGACGATCTTGTCCGGGTCGCAGCGCAAGGTGGCCTGGCCGATGCGGTCGTCGCCGCGCACCAGGGGGATCGGCTTGCGGTGCGGCGGCAGCGCGGTGCCGTAGTAGATGTCGTGCATCCCCTCGATCGCGGCGGGCTGCCAGCTGTTGACCTCGACGATCACCTTCCTGGCCAGGTCCAGCCAGGTCTTGTTGTTGCCGACCGAGGTCGAAGGCACCAGCGTGCCGTCCTCGCGGATCGCCGCGGCCTCCACCACCGCGGTGTCGATCTCGCCGTAGAAGCCGAACCACACGTGCTGGGCGACGTGGCTGAGGTGGATGTCGATGTAGTCCAGCGTGCCGGCGTTGATGCGGTTGCGCGCGTCCGGGTCGCTCTGGAACGGCATCCTCATCGCGATGCCCTCGGCCTTGGCCAGCGCGCCGTCCAGCTCCGGCGCGGTCGAGGCGCCGGTCATCAGCTTGATCTGGAACGCCTGCCCGGCCTGGTGCGCCGCCTCGATCCGCCGTGCCAGCGCCATCGGCACCGCCTTGGGGTAGCCCGAACCGGTGAAGCCGCTCATGGCGACGGTTTCGCCAGGCTGGATCAACGCGGCGGCGGCTTCGGCGGAGACGATGCGATCACGCAGGCGCGGATCGAGGATGCGTTCGTCGGACATGGCGACAGCGGAAAACGTGGGGGTGGCCATTATCGCCCCCGCATCGCGCGTGCAGGCTTCTACCTTCGTGGGATGGCGATGCGTCCGGCGATGTGGCCGATGGCCTGCGCTCCGCGCCTTCGGCGCGCGGCAGGCGTCGATCCCGTCATCGCGCTCTCCGTGGGCGCATCGCGTCGAAGGACATCGAGCTGCATGCACGCGGCGAGGCGCGTACGGGATTGGCGCGTGCAACGGATCGCCTGCACGTGCGCTTCCGCCATGGATTGCCGGTGCGGCAAAGCGATGTGCAGGCGTCGCGGCTGCGCCGCGTTCGGCGCCTCGCAAGCGTTGGGTGCATCGCCACCGGATGCGGCGGCCGCGCGCGCTTTCGCGGCAGGCGCCGGGAAGGCGCCAAAGGCGGGCCAAATGTACCGGTCGGTATTGTTTTGCACTGCAGCGTGCATCCCGAAATTTTTGTGCGCACTATGGCCCCGCATCCCGACGTGGGGGAGGGAGCAAGGCCCGCTGGCAGTTCGCTGCAAGCGGGCTTTTTATTGCCCGTTCGTTGCCTGCCAGGCCTGCACTGTGGGCCCGGCCTCGCGGCCGCGGAGTGAAGGACGCGTGCCGGCACCGCTTCGTCTCGGCGGCCCGCGCAGATTGCTGAAGTTTTCAGCACCGAGGCCCGTGGCCGCCCGGTGGTCGCATCAGTCCGGCCCGCGCCAGCACGTCGCTGTGCGGATGCGGCCCTGTATCGGCCGGGATGGCCCGCATGGATGTCAGAATCCGCGCATGCCGTTCGAAACCGATTCCCTGCAAACCCTCGTCGATCGCCACTGCGCCCGCATCCGCCAGGCCGCCGCCGAATGGCCCGCGCGCGCGGGCTTCGACGACGACCTGGCCCGCGTCGTGCTCGCCAGCGATTTCGTCGCCGATACGCTGGCCAGGCAGCCCGCATTGCTGGCGCACTTCGCCGGTCCCGATCCGGCGCCGTTGCCGCTGCCCGCGCTCGATCCCGAACAACCCGCGCAATGGCAGGCGCAGTTGCGCCGCCATCGCACCGCCGAATCGGCGCGGCTGGCCTGGCGCGACGTGCTCGGGCTGGACACGGTCGAGGCCACGCTGGCCGGCGCCACGCGCCTGGCCGAGGACTGCCTGCAACTGGCGCTGGCCGCGCTGGAGCGGCAATTCGCGCAGCGCCATGGCCATGTCGTCGCCGCCGACGGCAGCGTGCAGCGGCTGGTCGTGTTCGGGCTCGGCAAGCTCGGCGGCGGCGAACTGAACTTCTCCTCGGACGTCGACCTGGTCTACGCCTATCCGCAAGGCGGCGAGTCCGACGGCGCGCGCCCGCTGGCCGCGGAGGAATACTTCGCCCGGCTGGGCCAGCAACTGGCGCGCCTGCTCGACGAAACCACGGTGGATGGGTTCTGCCACCGCGTGGACCTGCGCCTGCGTCCGTTCGGCGGCGCCGGGCGCGTGGCGCTGTCGTTCGCCGCGATGGACCAGTACTTCCAGCGCGAGGGCCGCGACTGGGAGCGCTATGCCTGGATCAAGGCGCGGGCGGTGGCCGGCGACGTCGAGGCCGGCGAGGCGTGGCTGCAGGCGCTGCGCCCGTTCGTCTACCGCCGTTACCTCGACTTCACCGCGCTCGACGGCCTGCGCGAGATGAAGGCGGCGATCACCGCCGAGGTCGCGCGCCACGACCGGCTCGACGACATCAAGCGCGGGCCCGGCGGCATCCGCGAGATCGAGTTCCTGGTGCAGGCCTTGCAGCTGATCCGCGGCGGGCGCGAGCCGGCGTTGCGCGAGCGGCGCCTGCTGCCGGCGTTGGCGGCCTTGGTCGCGCTGGGCCAGGTCGAGCCGGCCGAGGGCGAGGCGCTGGCCGGGGCCTACCGCTTCCTGCGGCGCGTGGAGAACCGCCTGCAGATGCTGCGCGACGCGCAGACGCATGCCTTGCCGGTGGACGCGCTGGATCGCGAACGCATCGCGCGCGGCCTGGGATTCGCGGACTGGGATGCGCTGTTCGCGGCGTTGCAGGCGCAGCGCGACCGGGTGGCGGCGGAGTTCGCCGAGCTGCTGGCGCCGCGCCGCCGTTCCGCCGCGCCCGATGCGCTGGCGATCTACTGGCGCGGCCTGGCGCAGGCCGGCGATGCCGCGCAGCTGCAGGCGCTCGGCTTCGCCGATGCCGCCGGCGCGGACCAGTCGTTGCGCGACTTCGCGCAGTCGCAAGGCGTGCGCGCGCTGTCCGACGCCGCGCGCACGCGCCTGGACCGGGTGATGCCGGCGCTGCTCGGCGCCGTGGCGCACTCGGCGCAACCCGATGCCGCGCTGCGGCGCGTGCTCGGCCTGCTGCAAGCGGTGCTGCGCCGGACCAGCTACCTGGCCCTGCTCGACGAGCAGCCCACCGCGCTGGCCCGGCTGGTCGACGTGCTCTCGCGCAGCGCGTTGCTGTCCGAGCGCCTGGCGGCCTATCCGCTGCTGCTCGACGAACTGCTCGATACGCGCATCTCCGGGCCGATGCCCGGGGCGCAGGCCATCCACGCGCTGTGCGCGGAAACGCTCGCCATCGACGATCCCGAGGCGGCATTGCGCGAACTCAACGAGCGCCGGCTCGCGCTCAGCTTCCGCATCGCATTGGCCACGCTCGACGGCCGCCAGCCGGGCCTGGACAGCACGCGCCAGCTGGCGTGGCTGGCCGATGCGGTGGTCGCCACGGTGCTGGCGATGGCGCGGCGCCAACTGGTCGAGATGCACGGCGAGGTGCCGGGCGGCGCGTTCGCGATCCTCGGCTACGGCAGCCTGGGCGGCAGCGAACTGGGTTTCGGCTCGGACCTGGACCTGGTGTTCCTGTACGACCATGCGGCCGGCGTCGAGGCCTCCGACGGCGCGCGCCCGTTGGAGACCGGCCGCTGGTTCGCGCGCCTGGCGCAGAAGGTGATGGCGCTGCTCGGCGCCGAGACCGGCGCCGGCCGCCTGTACGACATCGACGTGCGGCTGCGCCCGGACGGCGGCAAGGGCGCGTTGGTGTCCTCGCTGGCCAGCTATCGCGAGTACCAGCGCGAGCGGGCATGGACGTGGGAACACCAGGCGCTGGTGCGCGCGCGCGGCGTCGCCGGCGACCCTGCGTTGCTGGCGGCGTTCGAGCAGGCGCGCGGCGACATCCTGGCGCGCGTGCGCGAGCCCGGCGCGCTGCGCGGGGACGTGGTGAAGATGCGCGGGCGCATGCGCGCCGAGCTGGACCGCAGCGACGCGGCGCGCTTCGATCTCAAGCAGGGCGCGGGAGGATTGGTCGACCTGGAGTTCGTGCTGCAGGCCGGCGTCCTGCTGGAAGCGCATCGCCACGCCGGGCTGCTCGAACCGCGCGATACGCCGGCCTTGATCGACGCGCTCGCCGCCGCCGGCTGGCTGCCGGCGGAGCGCGCCGCGGCGCTGCACGCCGCGCACGCCGCACTGCTCGATGCGGGCCTGGCCTGCACGCTGGACCGGCGCCCGCGCCTGACCGCGCCCACGGCGGCGATCGCGCAGGCGCGCAGGACGATCGCCGGCATCGCGCAGGCACAGGACCTGCCGTTTCCGGCCGGCAAGGACTGAGCAGTACCTGCACAATCGGACATGCCGAATGCAGGGGCGGCTTTTGTGGGAGCGGCTTCAGCCGCGACGAGGCTTTTGCGCGAATCCCTCGCAAGAGCAGCGCACATCCATGTGCGCGGATTCAAAGGGAAAGCCCCGTCGCGGCTGAAGCCGCTCCCACAAAGGCCGCTCCTACGGCAGCGGAGGCGCCGATGCGCGCCGGCGCAGCAGCGCGCGGAACGGCGCGAGCAGGAACAGGCCCATGCCCAGCTTCACCATCAGGTCGCCGGTGGCCCAGCTGATCCACGGCAGGCCGGCGCCTGCGAAGGCGATCGACCAGAAGATCGCCGTGTCCAGCGTCGCGCTGCACAGCGTGGACACCGCCGGCGCACGCCACCAGTTGCCCGCGCGCAGGCGATGGAACACCGCGATGTCGAGCAGCTGCGAGCAGATGAAGGCGCTGCACGACGCGGCGGCGATGCGCGGCGTCGCCACCCAGATCGACAGCACCACGGCGACCACGAAGCCGAACCAGGCCACCCGGCGCGCGACGCGCGGGCCGAAGCGCAGGTTGATCACGTCGCTGACGAGGAATGCGGCGGGATAGGTGAAGGCGCCCCAGGTCAGCCAGTCGTTGATCGGGTACTGCACGAGCACGTTCGACAGCAGCACCACGGCGCCCATCGCGAGGATCGCGAGCAGCAGGGCGCGGATGGTGGGCGAGGCGAAGGTGGGAGTGGGGCCGGGGGGCATGGTGCGGGGATGGGGGGAAGGGCGCGGATTATCGCTGTTGGGGTGGGTGGGGGCCAGCGACGTCCATGCTGTACGCCCTGTTCGCGCGATCTCGCTATCGCCGCCCCGCGAAAGTGGGGGCGAAGAGCCTCTGCTGGCGAGCCGCGGGCTCACGCGGTACTGAGCGCCACCGGGCTATGCCCGATGGCCGGGGATCGAAGATCCAGGGACTTCGACTTTGCTTTTGGCTTTCAGGGCATTTGGCAATAAAGGCGAAGCTTTTGCCTGGCGGCGAGTTACCTTTCTTTGCTTGTGCGCCGCACGGCAAAGCCGCCTGGAGGGCGGGGCACAAGGATGTGCCGCGTAAAGGAAAGTAGCCCAAGGAAGCGCCTCGCAGCAGCCGAGTGGCTGATCAAGCACCCCCCGCCTGCGCGCCCGCAGTTGCGCTGCGAGTCCGCGGGGCCAATGGAATTTTCGGATGCGATTCGACCGCTGCGCGGTCGAGTCCGGGGCATTCGCCGCGCGGCGAATGCCCTCCCGCCGAGACGAGGCAGTGCTTCGCCTTTTTCCGGCGAGCCCATGTGCGCCGCCCTTCGGGTGTTTCCCATGTCTGCGCCATTACGAAGGGCGCGCGCCGCAGTGACGCGCGTAGGCCGTAGAGGTTGGCGCGCCGCTGCGCGAGGAAGCGTTGTCCAATCCAGAGCAATAGCACTTACTGCGCATGTGACCCGTCCAGGGAAAACCCACCGGCAGCCGGTCATCGATTCCGTCCCAAGAGCACCGCTTCCCTGCCCGCAACTACCCCAGCAATCTTTCCCGCACCAGTGCCGCGATGCGGGCGGTTTCGCGCAGGGGGATGCGTTCGCCGGTGTCCAGCAGCGTTTCCAGCGGGGCGAGCCGGTCGCGCGCTTGCAAGGCCTCGATCAGGTTGCGCAGGCGTCCTTGCGCGCGTCCGGCGAAGGCCACGGCGACCGGGGCCTTCGTGGCGCAGGCTTCCGACAGCAGGTTGCTGGAATCGGCGGTGCATGCGATCGCGTCGGCCCAGCCGAGCAGGCCGGGGTAGGGGTTGGGGCCGTCGTCCTCGTTGCGCCAGAGCACGCCCGGCAGGTCGCGCAGCCGGGCCTGCAGGGCCAGGGCGACATCCGGCGGGGTGCGGCGCGAGATCGTCGCCAGCACGCTGCCGCCAGCGCGGAGCAGGGCGTGCAGCGTGTCCAGCAGCGCGGCCAGGTCGGCGACCGTCCACGGCACCTGCCGGGTCGGTCCGCCGACCAGCAGGGCCACGCGCGGGCCGGGCAGGGCGCCGAGGGCGGGGAAGGCGGCGCGGCCGGCCGCGAGCCAGGCGTCGTCCACCGGATGCAGGCTGCCGAGCAGGGTCAGTACGTTGCCGCCGCGCAGCGCGTCGTGTTCCGGTACCACCACCAGGTCCCAGTGGCGCGGGTCCAGGCGCGGGTCCAGGATCTGCACTGCCTGGCTGCCGCGGGCCCGGAGCAGCCGGGTCGCCAGCGCCGCCTGGCGGCCGCAGCCGATCGCGATCGCCGGCGGAGCCTGCAATCGCCCGGCGAAGCCCGGCCCGAACGCGGCCCGGTCGCCGGGCAGGCGCCGCGGCGCGCACCAGCGCCAGGGCGCACGCGGGGCCAGCTCTACCGCGTCCCAGGCCGCGGGCCGCAGCGCGGCCGCCAGCGCCGCGGCCTGGCGGGCGTTGCCGGCGCGTCCGTCGCTGACCGCCCAGCAGGCGTCCGATCGTTTCACATCCGACATAGATTTGTTGCAGCCATGGGCGTGTGTGATGGCAATCTTGCCACTCTACACTGCCCCTTCTTTGCGGACGGCACAGGCCTTCCGCACCCGATACACGAGGAGACTTCATGTCGGACGTGCTCGACGCCGCCGCGCTGGACCAGTTGTTCCGTACCGCCCGTACCCAGAACGCCTTTCTCGACAAGCCGGTCGAGGACAGCCAGCTGCATGCGTTGTACGAGCTGCTGAAGTGGGGGCCGACCTCGGCCAACATGACCCCCGCGCGCTTCGTCTTCGTGAAGTCGAGGGAAGCCAAGCAGAAGCTGGCGCCGGCGCTGTCGGAGGGCAACTACGCCAAGACCATGGCGGCGCCGGTGACGGTGATCGTCGGCTACGACCAGGATTTCCACGAGAAGCTGCCGTACCTGTTCCCGCACGCCGATGCGAAGAGCTGGTTCGACGGTCCGCGCGAACAGCGCTACGAGGCCGCGCTGCGCAACGGCTCCCTGCAGGGCGCCTATCTGATCCTGGCCGCGCGCGCGCTTGGCCTGGATGCCGGGCCGATGTCCGGCTTCGACAACGCCAAGGTCGATGCCGCGTTCTTCGCCGGCACGGCGATCAAGTCCAACTTCCTCGTCAACCTCGGCTATGGTGATCCGGCCGGTGTCTACCCGCGCCTGCCGCGCCTGGGTTTCGACGAGGCTGCCCGCATCGAGTGATGCGGGCGCCTTCGCGGTTCCTCGTCCATCCGTAGTCCCCCGTTCCTCGCTTCCCACCCTTTCCGGAGAACCACCTGCATGAACACCGCACAGAAGCTGTTGCTCCCGCTGGCCCTGACCCTGGCCATCGCCGCCTGCTCCAAGCCGGCCGACCAGGCCGCCGCCCCGGCCCAGGACGCGCCCGCCGCCGCAGAGGCCGCCGCGCCGGCCACCGCCCCGGCCGCGGACGCCGCCGCGGCAGCGCCTGCCGCCGAGGCGATCAAGGCGGTCTCGGGCACCTACGCGCTCGATCCGACCCACACCGACGTGCTGGTGCAGTGGAGCCACTTCGGCTTCTCCAAGCCCAGCGCGCATTTCGGCATCAGCGAGGGCAAGCTGGTCTACGACGCCGACGACGTGAGCAAGTCCAGCGTCGAGGTCACCCTGCCGCTGAGCGCGCTCGACAGCTTCGTGCCCAAGCTGGACGAGCACCTGAAGGGTGCGGACTTCTTCGATGCGGCCAAGTTCCCGAACGCCACCTTCAAGAGCACGCAGGTGGAGTCGGCCGGGCCGAACAAGCTGCGCGTCACCGGCGACCTGACCGTCAAGGACCAGACCAAGCCGGTCGTGCTGGACGTGACGCTGAACGGCGCCGGCGAGCATCCGATGCTGAAGAAGCAGGCGATCGGTTTCAGCGCCACCGGCACGATCAAGCGCACCGATTTCGGCGTGGGCAATTACGCGCCGAACGTGAGCGACGATGTGCAGTTGAGCATCACGACGGAGGGTGCGCTCGCGGATGCGGCGGCTCCGGCGGCGGAAGAGAAGAAGTAAGCGTCGCTGCTGTTCTTTTGCGATGTGAGAAGGCCCGCCGTTTGGCGGGCCTTCTTCGTTCATGGGGTTGTGTTGTTTCGGGAGGCTATGGAGGTGCAGCATATGCAATCTCACAGTCCTGCGGAATCTCTCTATCGTCATTCCCGCGAAGGCGGGAGGCGCTTTTCAGCAGCCGAATGGCTGATCATCCAGGGACGTTGCTTTTGGTTCTTTCGGCCTTTGGCGATAAAGGCCAAAGCTTTCGCCTTGCGGCGAGTCACCTTTCTTTGCTTGTGCACGCGCGCCGCAGGAGCGGCGCCGCACGGCGAAGCCGGCCGGCCCGAAGGGCGTGGCACAAGGATGTGCCGCGTAAAGAAAAGTAACCAAAAGAAGCGCTTCACAGCAGCCGAAGCGCTTTACAACAGCCGAATGGCTGGTCATGGCTGATCAAGCACACCCCGCCTTCGCGCCCGCAGCTGCGCTGCGGGTCCGCGGAGCCAATGGGATTTTCGGACGCGACCTCCTGTCGCGGCCGAAAACGGCGCACTCGTCCGCTACGCGGACGAGTCCGGGGCATTCGCCGCGCGGCGAATGCCCGCCCGCCGGGGCGAAGCAGTGCTTCGCCTTTTCCGGCGAGCCCCTGCGCGCCGCCCTTCGGGTGTTTCCCATTGTCTCCGCCGCTTCGGAGGGGCCGCGCCGCAGTGACATTCGTAGGCCATGGAGGTTGGCGCGCCGCCGCGCGAGGAGGCGTTACCCAATCCAAAGCAAAATCACGAGCAACAGCAACAGCAACAGCAACAGCAACAGCAACAGCTGCAGTTTCAGCTGTTGCCTCAGCCGCAGCCGTCACGCTCGCATCAATCCCTCTGCCGTCCATGGGCTCGCGTGGCTCTGAACGCCATCGAGCTATGCCTGAGGGGCAGGGGTCGAAGACCCAGTGTGTTTGGCGGGAACAACCCCATGCCGACATCTTCGCCGTTGTAGGAGCGGTGCAAGCCGCGACGGAGGTTTGCCGGTAACACGCCCATCGCAGTTTATGCCGCTCCTGCAAGGGCCTCGCTCGCTCAGCCTTCTTCCTCGTCCGGTCCAGCCTTCCAATAGCCAGTGGCGCGGATCGAGTGCGGGTCCACCCGCAGATGGCCTTCGACGAACTTGCGCATCATGCGGGTGCGCCGGGATTCGGCGGCGATCCAGTAGAAGGTGTCGCCGTCGTCCGGCTCGAAATCGCGCAGGACGTCCTCGAGCAAGGTGCTGGTGGCGGCGTCCACGCCGTTGCGCTCCAACCAGTGGATGCGTACGTCGGCGGCGCTCGCCAGATCCTGGCGCTCGCCAGCATCGGCGATCTCGATGAAGACCTGGGCCTGCATGCCCTCCTGCATCTCCTCCAGCCAGCGGCCGATCGCCGGCAGCGCGGTCTCGTCGCCGATCAGCACGTACTGGTCGTAGTCGTCGGCGACGACGAACGAGCCGCGCGGGCCGGCGATCGTCAGGGTGTCGCCGGGCCGGGCGCTGGCGGCCCACCCGGAAGCGACGCCGTCGCCGTGCAGCACGAAGTCCAGCGCCAGCTCGCCGGCCCCGGCGTCGTGGTGGCGCGGGGTGTAGTCGCGCATCGGCGAGGGCGCCACGCCCTCGGGCAGGCGCGGGCCCTGCGGCGTCATCGTCGGCACGACGATCTCGCCGTCGGCGTTGGGGAAGAACAGCTTGATGTGATCGTCCGGCGCGGCGCTGTGGAAGCCCTGCAGCTGCTCGCCGCCGAGCACGATGCGGCGCATGTGCGGGGTGACCTGCTCGGTGCGCAGCACCTGCAGTTCGCGGCGCCGGATCTCGTGGCGCACCAGCCGGTTGTCGTGGGTCGTCATGGTGTTTCCTGGGGGAGAACGGTGCCGGCGGCATGCGCCATCGGCACCAGGTGGTAGCCGAGGCGCGCGGCCTGTTCGGCCAGTGCCGCCACGGCGGTGGAACCCGGCAGGCTGGCGTCGGCTGGCAAGGCGGGGAGGGAAGGAGGGGACGCGGCCAGGCGCCAGCGCAGGCGGCCGTGCGGCGTCGCCGACACGCTCGCCAGCGCGAGCCGTTCCAGGTCGCGGAGGGCGCGGTAGACGGTGCCCAGGCCGATCCGGGCCTCGTGGTCGCGCAGGCGCCGATGGAGCCACATCGCATCGACCGGCTGCGCTTGCGAGGCCAACGCCTGCAGCACCGCCAGGCGCGGCCGGGTGACGCGCAGGCCGGCCTCCGCCAGCAGGGCGCGCAGGGCCGGCTCGTTCATCGCGGTTCGTCCATGCCGTCGGCGGCCTGGTCGAGCAGGGCCGCCACGCGCGCGATCTCGGCTTCGTCCCAGCGCCCGTGGCGGGCGATCAGGCCGCGCTTGATCCGGCGCAGCGCATCGCGCACCGGCGCCGGCAGGTTGGCCTTGGCGATCTCGCGCGCGCTGCGATGGGTGCGCATCAGCGCGGCCTCGATCGCCTCGCGCTCGGCTTCGGCCCGGGCGCGGCCGGCCGCGGTGATCGCGTAGCGCTTGCGGCCGTCCTCGCTGTCGGCCTCGATCCAGCCATGGCGCTCCATCTGCGCCAGGGTCGGATAGACCGCGCCGGGGCTGGGCGTGTAGACGCCGGCGAACATTTCGGCGATCAGCCGGATCAGCTCGTAGCCGTGGCGCGGCTGCTGCTCGATCAGCGCCAGCAGCAGCAGGCGCAGGTCGCCGTGAGCGAGGGCGCGGCCGCCGCGCATGCGCGCATGCGCCTGGCGGTGCGCGTGCAACAGGCCGGAGAGGAGCTTGGGCGGGCGCATTTCGATATGTCGTATCGGGTGCTGGGACGATATATCGAAATCGGCGATGCCGACAACCGCGCGGCCGTCCCGCCGGCCCCGGCCGTTCAGCCGCCAGTCTTGCTGCACTGCGGCTGGACATCGTCGCGTCGATATAATTATGTTGTGATTACATCAACATCATGATGTCGGAGCGGGCATGAGCCGAACCTGGGACACCCTGGCCGAGAGCCGTCGCCAACGCCTGCAGCGGGCCGCGCCGCTGGCGCGTGGCGGCCACCGTGTCGCCGCCGCCGATGCGGTGGCGCTGCTGGAGGCCGTGATCGAGCCGGGCGACCGGGTCTGCCTGGAGGGCAACAACCAGAAGCAGGCCGACTTCCTCGCCCAGTGCCTGACCCAGGTCGACCCGGCGCGCGTGCACGACCTGCACCTGGTGCAGTCGGTGCTGTCGCTGCCGGCGCACCTGGACGTGTTCGAGCGCGGCATCGGCAAGCGCCTGGACTTCTCCTTCTCCGGGCCGCAGGGCGCGCGCCTGGCGACGCTGGTGGCGCAGGGCGCGATCGAGATCGGCGCGATCCACACCTACCTGGAGCTGTTCGGCCGCTACTTCATCGACCTCACCCCGCGCGTAGCGCTGGTCGCCGCGCAGGCCGCCGACCGCCACGGCAACCTCTACACCGGCCCGAACACCGAGGACACGCCGGTGATCGTCGAGGCCACCGCGTTCAAGGGCGGCATCGTGATCGCGCAGGTCAACGAGGTGGTGGACGCGCTGCCGCGCGTGGACATCCCGGCCGACTGGGTCGACTTCGTGGTACCGGCGCCGCGCCCGCACTACATCGAGCCGCTGTTCACCCGCGACCCGGCGCAGATCTCCGAGATCCAGGTGCTGATGGCGATGATGGCGATCAAGGGCATCTACGCCGAGTACGGCGTGGACCGGCTCAACCACGGCATCGGCTTCGACACCGCGGCGATCGAGCTGCTGCTGCCGACCTACGCCGAGTCGCTGGGCCTGAGGGGCAAGATCTGCCGGCACTGGGCGCTCAACCCGCACCCGGCGCTGATCCCGGCGATCGAGAGCGGCTTCGTCGAATCGGTGCACTCGTTCGGGTCCGAGCTCGGCATGGAGCGCTACATCGCCGCGCGCCCGGACGTGTTCTTCACCGGCGCCGACGGCTCGATGCGCTCCAACCGCGCGTTCTCGCAGACCGCCGGCCTGTACGCCTGCGACATGTTCATCGGCTCCACGCTGCAGATCGACCTGCAGGGCAACAGCTCCACCGCCACGCGCGACCGCATCGCCGGTTTCGGCGGCGCGCCCAACATGGGCTCGGACGCGCGCGGCCGCCGCCACGCCAGCGAGGCCTGGCTCAAGGCCGGGCGCGAGGCGGCGCGCCCGGGCGAGATGCCGCGCGGGCGCAAGCTGGTGGTGCAGATGGTGGAGACCTTCCGCGAGCACATGGCGCCGGCCTTCGTCGAGCGCCTCGATGCCTGGGACCTGGCCGAGCGCGCGAAGATGCCGCTGCCGCCGGTGATGATCTACGGCGACGACGTCACCCACGTGCTCACCGAGGAAGGCATCGCCAACCTGCTGCTGTGCCGCACGCCGGAGGAGCGCGAGCAGGCGATCCGTGGCGTGGCCGGCTACACCGCGGTCGGCCTCGGCCGCGACCGGCGCATGGTCGAGGACCTGCGCGACCGCGGCGTGATCCGGCGCCCGGAAGACCTGGGCATCCGCACCCGCGACGCCACCCGCGACCTGCTCGCCGCGCGCACGGTCAAGGACCTGGTGCGCTGGTCCGGCGGGCTGTACGCGCCGCCGCAACGTTTCCGCAACTGGTGAGGGCCTGCCGATGGAGACCCTGAACTACCGTTTCGACGGCCGCGTCCCGGCCAAGGCCGCGCGCGACCATGCGCTGGTCGGCGTGGTCGCCTCCGGCAACCTGGAAGTGCTGATCGAGACCGCGCCGCTGGAGGGCGCGATGGAGATCGCGATCGTCACCGCCGCGCGCGGCTTCGGCGCGATCTGGCAGGCGGTACTCGACGACTTCGCCGCCCGCCACCCGCTGCGCGACGTGCGCATCAGCATCAACGACGTCGGCGCCACCCCCGCGGTGGTCAGCCTGCGCCTGGACCAAGCGGTGGAAGCGCTGCGGGAGGGCGAGGCATGAACTGCCTGGGTCATGGGGGAGGGAATCGGGTCCCGGTCGTTACCGGAGCAGGCGAGCGCGCCGCTGCGTCTTTGTTCTATGTAGGAGGGACCTCAGTCCCGACCGCTTCCGGAGCCGGTGAGCACACCACTTCGCCTGTCGCGACTGAAGTCGCTCCCACAAGGATTCCTGCACCGGGATGCATGGCTGGTTTGCGTTCTGTGGGAGGGATTTCAATCCCGACTGTCTCCGAAGCCGGCCAGCGCACCGCTTCGCCTGTCGCGACTGAAGTCGCTCCCACAAGGGTTCCTGCACCGGGACGCATGGCTGGCTTGCTTTCTGTGGGAGGGATTTCAATCCTGACTGTCTCCGAAGCCGGCCAGCGCACCGCTTCGCCTGTCGCGACTGAAGTCGCTCCCACAGGGGTTCGTGCTCCGGGACGCATAGCTGTCTTGCTTTCTGTGGGAGGGACTTCAGTCCCGGCTGTCTCCGAAGCCGATGAGCGCACCGCTTCGCCTGTCGCGACTGAAGTCGCTCCCACAAGGATTCCTGCACCGGGATGCATGGCTGGTTTGCGTTCTGTGGGAGGGATTTCAATCCCGACTGTCTCCGAAGTCGGCCAGTGCACCGCTTCGCCTGTCGCGACTGAAGTCGCTCCCACAGGGGTTCGTGCGCCGGGACGCGCGGCTGTCTTGCTTTCTGTGGGAGGGATTTCAATCCCGACTGTCTCCGAAGCCGGCCAGCGCATCGCTTCGCCTGTCGCGACTGAAGTCGCTCCCACAAGGGTTCCTGGGCCGGGACGCATGGCTGGCTTGCATTCTGTAGGAGGGACTTCAGTCCCGACTGTTTCCGGAGCCGGCCAGCGCATCGCTTCGCCTGTCGCGACTGAAGTCGCTCCCACAAGGGTTCCTGCACCGGGACGCATGGCTGGTTTGCTTTCTGTGGGAGGGATTTCAATCCCGACTGTTTCCGGAGCAGGCAAGCGCACCGCTTCGCCTGTCGCGACTGAAGTCGCTCCCACAAGGGTTTCCGCGCCGGGACGCGCAGCTGTCTTGCTTTCTGTGGGAGGGATTTCAATCCCGACTGTTTCCGAAGCCGGTGAGCGCGTCGCTTCGTTTGTCGCGACTGAAGTCGCTCCCACAGGGGTTCGTGCGCCGGGACGCGCAACTGTCTTGCTTTCTGTGGGAGGGATTTCAATCCCGACTGTCTCCGAAGCCGATGAGCGCACCGCTTCGCCTGTCGCCGCGACCGAAGTCGCTCCCGCAAGGGCGCTCGCAGCCGGAACCGCATTCCCAAGGGCCGCCGCGCCCGCCAGATGGAGTCGCGCATGAGCACGATCCCCGCCTCCCAGCGCAGTTTCTACGAGGCCGACGCGCGCGAGCGCATCGCCGGCCTGCTCGACGCGGGCAGCTTCCGCGAGTTCGTCGGCCCGCGCCGGCGCCTGTCCAGCCCGCACCTGGCGCAACTCGACCAGCCCGGCGCGTTCGACGACGGCATCGTGGTCGGCGAAGGCCGGTTGCGCGGCCACGCGGTGCTGGTCGCCGCGCAGCAGGGCGAGTTCCTCGGCGGCGGCGTCGGCGAGGTGCACGGCGCCAAGCTGGTCGGCCTGCTGCGGCGCGCGATCGCCGTGCGGCCGGCCGCGGTGCTGCTGCTGCTCGATACCGGCGGCGTGCGCCTGCACGAGGCCAACGCCGGCCTGATCGCGATCTCCGAGATCATCCACGCCGTGCTCGACGTGCGCGCCGCCGGCGTCCCGGTGCTGGCGCTGGTCGGCAGCGGCAACGGCGCGTTCGGCGGCATGGGCATCGTCGCGCGCTGTTGCAGCGCGGTGCTGATGTCCGAGGAAGGGCGGCTGTCGCTGTCCGGGCCGGAAGTGATCGAGACCGTGCGCGGGGTGGAGGAATTCGACGCGCGCGACCGCGCGCTGGTGTGGCGCGTGACCGGCGGCAAGCACCGCTACCTGCTCGGCGAGGCCGCCGTGCTGGTGCCCGACCGCATCGACGCCTTCGCGCAGGCCGCGCTCGACGTGCTCGGCCAGTTGCGCGCGCCCGAGTCGGACGAGCAGGCGCTGGCCGCGCTCGAAGGTGAGCACGCGCGGCTGGCGCTGCGCATCGGGGCCTTCGGCGATTGCCGCGACGGCGTCGAGGTCTGGGACCGCCTGGGCATCGACGAGCCGCAGCGCCTGCCGCTGCTGGATACCGCCGACTTCCTCGCCGCCACCAGCGACCGGAGGGCGTCATGGTACTGAACGAGCTGCTCGACCGCCTGTTCCCGCACGGGCACCGCATCGCCGTGCGCGACGGCGTCATCACCGGCAGCGCCCGCACCGATGCCGGCGAGGTCACCGTGATCGGCACCACCGACCGGCTGGAAGTCGGCGTCGACCACGCGCTGGCGTTGGCCGCGCACGTGCTCGCCAGCACCCGCGCGCATCCGCGGCGCCCGATCGTGATGCTCGCCGACACCGCCGGCCAGCGCCTGTCGCGGCGCGACGAACTGCTCGGCATCAACGGCTACTTCGCGCACCTGGCCAAGTGCCTGGACCTGGCGCGCCGCCGCGGCGCGCGGCTGGTCACGCTGGTGCACGGCGAGGCGGTCAGCGGCGGCTTCCTTTCGTTCGGCCTGATGGCCGATCGCATCCACGCGCTGGCCGATGCGCAGGTGCGGGTGATGGACCTGCGCGCGATGGCGCGCGTGACCAAGCAGCCGCTGGAGAAACTGCAGGCGCTGAGCCAGGCCTCGCCGGTATTCGCGCCGGGCGTGGCCAACTACGTGGCGATGGGCGCGGTCGAGTCGCTGTGGGAGGGCGAGCTGGCCCGGGCGTTGCTCGATGCGCTGGCCGCGCCGGTCCATGGCGACGAGCGCAGCGTGCGCGGCGCCGAGCGCGGCGGGCGCACCCTGGCGCGCGACGTCGCCGATGCCGTGGCCGCGGGCGAGGCCTGACATGCCGCTGCCGCGCCACACGCTGGTCTGGCTCGACCCGCACGGCGCCTGGCAGGCGTTGGCGCCAGGCGCGCAGGCGGAGCTGCACGACTGGTTCGCGCAGGGCCGGCCGGCGATCGTGGCGCGCCGCGACGACGCGGCCGGCGACAACGAGTTGTGCCTGGGCGTGCCGCTGCCGCCGGCCTCGGGCAAGCGCCGGCTTGCGCTGCGCGCCCAGGGGCCCGCGGTGCGTCGCCACACCCCGCCGTGTGCGCTCGCCGACATGATCGCGCATGCGCCCGGCGGTTGGCGCGGCGCTCTCGAGGCCCTGGCGCATGCCGCGGCCGCGCGTGGCCTGGCGCCGCGCGTGTTCGGCAGCTTCGCCTGGCAGGCACTGACCGGCCTGGACTACGTCGGCCCGGGCTCGGACATCGATTTGCTGTGGGCCGTGGACGATGCCCGCCGCGCGAACGCGGTCGTCGCGCTGCTGCAGCGCTGGGAAGCCGCGCAGGGCCGCCGCGCCGACGGCGAGCTGGTGCGCGGCGACGGCAGCGCGGCGAACTGGCGCGAGTACGCCTCCGGCGCCGCGCAGGTACTGGTCAAGCGCCACGACGGTTGCGCCTTGCAGCCGCGCGAGGCGTTCTTCGCCCAACGGAGCGCGGCATGAGACCCGCCGCTGCCGTCGCCACCCCGCCATCGCCACCGGCCTCGCCGCTGGCGCGCCGGCTCGGGCGGCTGGCGGTGGCGGCGCTGCATGCCGAGCTGGCGCTGGCGCCCAAGCCGGGCCTGGTGACGCCGTTCGACCGCGGCAGCCACGACGACATGGATGCCGCCACCTTCCTGCGCAGCCTGTTCGCGCTGCGCGGCTACTTCGTCGCCATCGCCGAGGCCGGCCGCCGCGATGCGCCTTTCGCCACGCTGCGTGCGCTCGGCCTCGAGGCCGAGGCGGCGATGCAGCGCGCCACCGACGGCGTCAACACGCACCGCGGCGCGATCTTCAGCCTCGGCCTGCTGGTCGCGCAGGCCGCGCGCCTGCGCGCGCTGCACGGGCGCGCGCCGCGCGCGGCGCAGGTCTGCCATGCCGTCGCCGGCTGGCGCGCCGACCTGCTCGACGCGCCGCTGGACCCGCGCAGCCACGGCCAGCGCATGCGCCGCGCGCACGGCGTGGCCGGCGTGCGCGAGCAGGCCGCGGCCGGCTACCCGATCCTGCGCGAGGTCGCCGTGCCGGCATTGCGTGCCGCCCTGGGCGATGGCATCCCGCGCGAGGCGGCATTGGCGCAGACCTTGATGACGCTGGTCGCCCGCGTGCAGGACCTCAACCTGCTGCATCGCGGCGGCCGCGACGGCCTGCGCCTGGCGCAGCGGCTGGCGCGCGGATTCCTGGCCGAGGGCGGCGTCCATCGCGCCGACTGGCGCGCGCGGCTGGACGCCATCGGCACCCGGTTCGTCGCGCGCCGGCTCAGCCCCGGCGGCAGCGCCGACCTGCTCGCCTGCGCCGCGTTCCTGCTCGCCCAGGAGGACGCATGAGCCTGGCATTGCTGTGCCCGGGGCAGGGCGGCCAGCACCCGCGCATGTTCGAGCGCGTGCTCGCCGCGCCGGCCGCCGCGCCGCTGTTGCGGGCGGCAAGGAAAACGCTCGGCCGCACGCCGCAGGCGCTCGCCGGCGACGAGGAGCGCTATCGCAACGCCATCGCCCAGCCGCTGGTCTGCGCGGCGGCGCTGGCGCACTGGCGCGCGTTGCAGCCGCTGCTGCCGGCGCCCGGACTGGCGTTGGGCTACAGCGTCGGCGAGCTCGCCGCGCATGCCATCGCCGGCAGTTTCGACGACGCCACCTGCCTGCAACTGGCCGCGCGCCGCGCCGCGCTGATGGATGCGGCCAGCCCCGCGGATGCGGGGCTGCTCGCGGTGGTGGGCCTGCCGCGTAGCGCGCTGGAAACGCTGCTGCACCGGTACCAGGCCGCGCTGGCGATCGACAACGGCGAGGACCACGCCGTGCTCGGCGGGCCGCGCCAGGCGCTCGATGCGCTGGCCGCCGAGGCGCGCGCGCAGGGCGCGCGTGCCTGCCCGCTGCCGGTGTCGGTACCGGCGCACACGCCGTGGCTGCGCGCCGCCGCGGATGGCTTCGCGCAGGAACTGGACCGGGCGTCGCTGCGCGCGCCCGCGCTCGCCGTGCTGGCCGGCGTCGATGCGCAGCCGGCGCGCACGCCCGCGCGCGTGCGCGACACGCTGGCCGCGCAGATCGCCACCACGGTGCGCTGGCGGCAGGCGATGGCGCAGGCGCTGGAGCGCGGCGCCACGGTGTTCCTCGAACTCGGGCCGGGCAGCGCGCTGGCGCGGATGGCGCGCGAGCTGGCGCCGCAGGCCGAGGCGCGTTCGGTGGAGGACTTCCAGACGCTGGAGGGCGTCGCGGAATGGGTGCAGCGCGCCTGCGCGCGCGCTGCGGATTCCGGCGTTTCGTAGGTAGGAGCGGTATCGCGTTGGAGCGGCCCCGGCCGCGATGGGACTTTCCCTCGAGTCCCCTCGCAGCCGGATGCCGCTCCGCCAACAACCCAAGCAACCCCGGAATGGCGGGTGGCCATTCGCAAGCGAATCAGGTGTCTCGGGAGGGCGCATGAGTCCGCAAGTCATCACGATCATCGGCCTGGTGATCATGTTCGTCGTATCCACGGCATTGCCGATCAACATGGGCGCCGTGGCGTTCGCGCTGGCCTTCCTCATCGGCGGGATCTGGCTGGACATGGACGGCAAGGCCGTCCTGTCCGGCTTCCCCGGCGACCTGTTCCTGACCCTGGTCGGCATCACCTACCTGTTCGCGATCGCGCAGAAGAACGGCACGATCGACCTGCTCGTGCACTGGGCGGTACGCGCGGTGCGCGGGCGCATCGTCGCCATCCCCTGGGTGATGTTCGTGGTGACCGCGGTGCTCACCGCATTCGGCGCGCTCGGCCCGGCCGCGGTGGCGATCATCGGCCCGGTCGCGCTGCGCTTCGCCAAGCAATACCGGATCAACCCGCTGATGATGGGCCTGCTGGTGATCCACGGCGCGCAGGCCGGCGGCTTCTCGCCGATCAGCGTGTACGGCGGCATCACCAACAAGGTGGTCGAAAAGGCCGGATTGGAAGTCACCGAGATGGCGGTGTTCCTGACCAGCCTCGGCTTCAACCTGATGATGGCGCTGATCTGCTTCTTCGCCTTCGGCGGCATCGCGCTGCTGCGCCGGCGCGAGGAACCGGTGGCCGCCGTCGGCGTCAACGGCAACGGCGAGCCGCAGGCGTCCAAGCGCGCGTTCGCGATCGAGGGCCACGGCGCCACCGTCAGCGCCGGCCAGGGCCTGCTCTCGCACGACGCCTCCGAGCTGGCCGCGGTCACCCTCACCCGCGACCGCGCCATCACCCTGGTCGGCCTGCTCGGCCTGGGCGTGGCCGCGCTGGTCTACAACCTCAACGTCGGCCTGGTCTCGATCACCGTCGCGGTGGCGCTGGCGCTGTTGTCGCCGTCGGCGCAGAAGGGCGCGGTCGAGGGCATCAGCTGGTCCACCGTGCTGCTGATCAGCGGCGTGGTCACCTACGTCGCGGTGCTGGAGAAGGCCGGCGCGGTGGACTTCATCGGCAACGGCGTGTCGGAGATCGGCATCCCGCTGCTGGGCGCGCTGCTGGTCTGCTACGTCGGCGGCATCGTCTCTGCGTTCGCGTCCTCGGCCGCGGTACTCGGCGCCACCATCCCGCTGGCGGTGCCGTTCCTGCTGCAAGGCCACCTCGGCGCGGCCGGCGTGATCTGCGCGCTGGCGATCTCCTCCACCATCGTCGACGTCAGCCCGTTCTCCACCAACGGCGCGCTGGTGGTGGCCTCGGCGGCCAAGGACGAGCGCGAGGCGCTGTTCCGCCGCTTCCTGGTCTACAGTGGCCTGGTGGTGGCGCTGGGGCCGCTGGCGGCCTGGCTGGTGTTCGTGGTGCCGGGCTGGATGTAGGCCCGGCGGCATGCAAGGCCGCGCCGATCCGTGCACGCCCTCGGGCCCTGCGCCCGAGGGCTGGATCGAAGTGCCATCGGCGCGGCTCGCCGCCGCGGCCACGCCCGCGGATGCCGGTCGGTGCCGGGATGACGGTTCCATGACGGTACCGCACTAGAATGCCGCATCTCCCGCTCCCGCCCGCACCGTCACGATGACGCTCGCTCCCGCTCCACGCACCGGCAAGAAGCGCGTGCCGCTCTACGAAGAAGTGGCCGAGCGCCTGCGCCAGAAGATCTACGACTACGAACTGCCGCCGGGCGAATGGATCGACGAGCCGGCGCTGGCGGAAGAACTGGGCATCAGCCGCACGCCGCTGCGCGAGAGCCTCAAGCTGCTCGCCGCCGAAGGCCTGGTGCAGATCGACGCCGGGCGCGGCAGCCGCGTCACCCGGCTGTCGCTGGAGGACCTCAACCAGCTGTTCCCGGTGATGGCGATGCTGGAAGGCCGCTGCGCGTACGAGGCGGTGCGCCGCATCGACGAGGCCGGCCTAGCGAAGCTGGAGCAGCTGCACGCCGCGATGGAAGCCGCCGCCGGGCGCGGCGACCTGGCCGAGTACTACCGCAACAACTACGTCATCCACGAGACCGTGCAGGAATACGCCGGCAACCCGTGGCTGATCCGGGTCACCCACGACCTGCACCGCATCCTCAAGATGCACCGCGGCCGCCAGCTGCTCACCCCGGGGCGCATGGCGCAGTCGCTGGCCGAGCACCGCGAACTGATGGAGTGCTTCCGCCGGCGCGACGCGGAAGCCGCCGAGCGCACCATGAACCGCCACCTGCTCAGCCAGGGCCAGGCGCTGGCCGCCTACGTCGCCAGCGGCGGCATGCTCAACGTGCCGGCGCCGCTGCCGCGCTCGGGCGGGATCTGACGAAAGCGCCGCGGCACGAACGCGCGGGCATGCGAAGCCAAGTCCTCCCGGGCTTGGCTTCTTCGTTTCCGGTGTGCTGCCGGGCTCGCAGGGCGACGGCCCGGTCGCGCTTGCCCGACGATCGCAACCGCAATGCCGCAGTGCACCATTTCGATCGCGAATGGCGGCCATTCCGCGCGCGAATCGAAGGCAGCAAAATCGCTGCATTTTCTGCTCCATACGCCGCCGTAGCCCTCGTTGCGGGCGAGGCGTGGGGTTACACTTCGGAGTTCGAGAAATCTTTGCTGGCGCACACACGCGTGCGCACTGGGAGCGCTGCTAATGAATTGGTTGAACGAAGTACTGCAGAACGATCCGAACCCGCTCGAGACCCAGGAGTGGCTCGAATCGCTCAAGGCGGTCATCGATGTCGAGGGCCCGGAGCGCGCTCACCAACTGCTGGAAGGCATGGTCGAGCAGACCCGGCGCGCCGGCGCCTACCTGCCGTTCTCGCCGACCACCGAGTACGTCAACACCATCAGCCCGCAGAACGAGGCCAAGAGCCCGGGCGATGCCGCGCTGGAGTGGCGCATCCGCTCGATCATCCGCTGGAACGCGATGGCCACCGTCGTGCGCGCCAACCGCAAGCCCGGCGACCTCGGCGGCCACATCGCCTCGTTCGCGTCCTCGGCCACGCTGTACGACGTCGGCTTCAACCACTTCTGGCGCGCCCCGAGCGAGAACCACCCGGGCGACCTGCTCTACATCCAGGGCCACAGCGCCCCGGGCATCTACGCGCGCGCCTTCCTGGAAGGCCGCATCAGCGAGAGCCAGCTCGACAACTTCCGCATGGAAGTGGACGGGCAGGGCATCTCCTCCTACCCGCACCCGTGGCTGATGCCCGAGTTCTGGCAGACCCCGACCGTGTCGATGGGCCTGGGCCCGCTCGGCGCGATCTACCAGGCGCAGTTCATGAAGTACCTGGAGCACCGCGGCCTGATCGAGAAGTCCGACCGCAAGGTGTGGTGCTTCATCGGCGACGGCGAGAGCGACGAGCCGGAGACCCTGGGCGCCATCGCCCTGGCCGGTCGCGAGGGCCTGGACAACCTGATCTTCGTCGTCAACTGCAACCTGCAGCGCCTGGACGGCCCGGTGCGCGGCAACGGCAAGATCATCCAGGAGCTGGAAGGCGTGTTCCGCGGCGGCGGCTGGAACGTCATCAAGCTGCTGTGGGGCTCGTACTGGGATCCGCTCCTGGCCAAGGACACCAACGGCGTGCTCAAGAAGCTGATGATGGAGACCGTCGACGGCGAGTACCAGAACTGCAAGGCCTTCGGCGGCGCGTACACGCGCGAGCACTTCTTCGGCAAGTACCCGGAGACGCGCGAGATGGTCGCCAACCTGAGCGACGACGACATCTGGCGCCTCAACCGCGGCGGCCACGACCCGCACAAGGTCTACGCGGCCTACCACCAGGCCGTCAACACCAAGGGCATGCCCACCGTGATCCTGGCCAAGACGGTCAAGGGCTACGGCATGGGCTCGGCCGGCGAGTCGCTCAACCCGACCCACCAGACCAAGAAGCTCGACGACGAGGCGGTCAAGCACTTCCGCGACCGCTTCAACATCCCGGTGAGCGACAAGCAGCTGGCCGAGGCCGAGCAGATCCCGTTCTACCACCCGGGCGAGGACTCGCCCGAGGTGCAGTACATGAAGGAGCGCCGCGCCGCGCTCGGCGGCTTCCTGCCGCAGCGCCGCACCAAGGCCAGCAAGTCCTTCGCCGTGCCGGGCCTGGACAAGTACGAGCGCCTGCTCAAGGACAGCGGCGAGCGCACCTACTCCACCACCATGGCGTTCGTGCAGAGCCTCAACATCGCCCTGCGCGACAAGGAGATCGGCCCGCGCATCGTGCCGATCGTGGCCGACGAGGCCCGCACCTTCGGCATGGAGGGCATGTTCCGCCAGATCGGCATCTACGCCCCGTTCGGCCAGAAGTACAAGCCGGTCGACGCCGACCAGCTGATGTACTACCGCGAGGACCAGAGCGGCCAGGTGCTGCAGCAGGGCATCAGCGAGCCGGGCGCCATCGCCTCGTGGATGGCCGCCGGCACCAGCTACTCGGTGTCCGACGTGCCGATGCTGCCGTTCTACATCTACTACTCGATGTTCGGCTTCCAGCGCGTGGGCGACATCGCCTGGCAGGCCGCCGACATGCGCACCCGCGGCTTCCTGCTCGGCGGCACCGCCGGCCGCACCACGCTCAACGGCGAGGGCCTGCAGCACGAGGACGGCCACAGCCACCTGCTGGCCGGCGCCATCCCCAACTGCCGCAGCTACGACCCCACCTTCGGCTACGAAGTCACCGTCATCCTGCAGCACGGCATGAAGGCGATGATGGAAGAGCAGAAGGACGAGTACTACTACATCACCCTGATGAACGAGAACTACGCCCATCCGGAAATGCCGGCCGGGTCGGAGGAGGGCATCATCAAGGGCATGTACCTGCTCAAGGACGCCGGCAAGCCCAAGAAGGGCGAGCTGCGCGTGCAGCTGCTGGGCAGCGGCACCATCCTGCGCGAGGCCATCGCCGCGGCCGAACTGCTGGACAAGGACTTCGGCGTCACCGCCGACATCTGGTCCTGCCCCAGCTTCAACGAGCTGCGCAAGGACGGCTTCGACGCCGAGCGCTGGAACCGCATGCACCCGGAAGCCGAGCCGCGCAAGGCCTACGTCACCCAGCTGCTGGAAGGCCGCCAGGGCCCGGCGATCGCCGCCACCGACTACGTGCGCCTGTTCGCCGACCAGATCCGCAGCTTCGTGCCGATGAGCTACACCGTGCTGGGCACCGACGGCTTCGGCCGCAGCGACACCCGCGCCAACCTGCGCCGCTTCTTCGAGGTGGATCGGTACTACATCGCCCACGCCGCCATCGCCGCGCTGGCGAAGGAAGGCAAGATGACCGGCAAGGATGTGGCCCGGGCGATCAAGCAGTACAAGATTGATCCTGAGAAGGCTAATCCGGTTGGGGTCTGATGTAATCTCAGTCTCTAAAGAAAGCGGCCTTCGGGCCGCTTTTTGTATCCAACTGTGTTGAGATCGGGAGGGGTATGACTACTAAGCTGGTCGTAAAGGACTTTTCATGCATCAAGAGTGCAGATATTGATCTTGCGAGCCTGACTGTCCTCATCGGGCCATCCGCTAGCGGGAAGAGTGTCCTCTCTAAGCTTGCCTTCTTCTTTAACGACCTCTTTTCTGAGCAGTGGCAGCTCGTAGAGGAGGGGAAGGGCTTCGATGCATTCAAAGAGCACGTAAAAGAAAAGTTCAAGGAGTGGTTTCCCGTCGAAGCGTGGGGCGGGGGGAAGTTCGTTCTGGAGTTTTCCGCCGGAGCTTTCCAGGTTCGAATTTCACGTATCGAATATCGAAAGAAGCTGGGTGATAACACCCGCATCTGGTTTTCACAGTTCTTCGAGAGCCAATACGTGGCTGCGCTTGACTTCTATCGGAGTTTTCTAAAGAAAAGTGCAGATGAGATCATTGGTCATCGTGCTATAAATGCGTCATATGAGTTTCGCGAAAAACTCAGGCAAGTAAATCGAAAGGAATTGGGGGAGGATTATCACGAAATTCAGACATTTATTCCCGCTGGGCGCTCCTTCTTCACTAGCGTGGGTAAGAGCATCGTTGCCTTCGAGCATGGCAGGGTGTTGGATCCGCTGATCTTGCGCTTCGGGCGGCTCTACGCAGGCCTGAGAGAGAGCCGATTCTATTCGGGAGTCGGCAAGCTCCCGAATGATTTTGTCCAAAAGCTCGACAGTCTGATGAGTGGCTCATTGGTTAGCGAGCGTAGCCGCGAGTACCTTAAGACTGACGATGGAAGGAAAGTGCCAATTTCCGCCCTGTCATCTGGTCAGCAAGAACTGATGCCGTTGGCTTTGGCGTTGAAGAGCCGAGCACATGTGGGGCAAGAGTATCGGCAGCTTATTTTTATCGAGGAGCCGGAGGCTCATCTCTTCCCTGCGGCCCAAAGCGCCTTGGTAGAGGTGTTCGTTAGATTCCTGTCCTTGGCGCGTGGTCGGGCAAGCATGTTCGTAACCACCCACAGTCCATATGTCTTGGCCAAGATTAATAATCTTATCAAGGCGAAAGAGGTGGCTGGGGCGAGGCGCGGCAAAAGGCACTCGGCTGTCGCATCCATCGTGCCCGAGGAGTATTGGCTGGACGGGCAGAGGGTCAGGGCGTACGCCATCCGGGACGGAATCGTTGAGAGAATTCAGGATTCAGCAGATGGGCTAATAGAGGCAGATTATCTTGATGAAATATCAGGCGCGATTGCTTCCGAATTTATGAGGCTCTTGGGTATGGAGCACTCCGCATGAGCTGCGTTGCCGCACGTGAAGTTTTGACTGATTCGAAGATTAAGGTGGAGGAGAATGGCAGGGTTGCGATCTTCATTAATTCCGCAAGGAGCAGGTTCCATCGAACGAGAGTTGATGGAGGTATTGTCAAGAACAAGGTCGGAGCCGATTATGTCGTTACCAAAGAGCAAGTTGGTAGTGTTGTTGTCGAGCTAAAGGGTGTGGATATTGAGCATGCGGTGTTGCAGATAGGTGAGACGATGCTGCTTCTGAAGGCATGTATGTCACCCTCAAAGCCAAAATCCACCGGAATGCCAGCCGCGGGGCTAATTATCTGCTCCAAGTATCCTAAAGCTGATACTGCGTACCAGAAGAAAGTTAAGGCTTTCGTTGCCCAGCACAAGGCTCCTATACATTGCGTTTCTGGTCGTGGTGAGTTTGAGATTGAACGCGTTCTGCGCTTCGATGGACCGAGGTGATTGATTTCGGTACTGCTGTGCTATTGCTTACGGGGGATTGGCGCCAAATTGTGAGTTCACATTTCGGCAGAACAGGGGCCAGAGTCGAGTTTCTTCCGGCTCTGGCCTTTGCTTCTTTAGGCGACCGCCCTTGCGTGGGGAAACGCTGCGTCCGAGTTGGGCTTCGATGGCGGTACGGAAGCGGTCGTTGCCCATCGGATGCTTGGGGAGAGAAACAGAGGCCGGGGAGGGGGGGCGGAGTGCGATGACGTAACGTTTCTTGCGCACATTTGACGAAGGCGGTGGCCCACGATGACGTTTGGGACTGCGACGTTCCAACCACCAACGAGGACCACCACCATGAACGAGTCTACGCCCGGACTGGGCAA
>BNBA01000011.1 GCA_014654535.1 Xanthomonas boreopolis | reverse complement strand
GCTGGCTGCCGGGCGTCGTGTCAACGCCCAGCGCCTTGCGCCACTGCCACACCTTCGTCGGGCCAATACCCCACCAGTAGCGAATGGCCTCGACCGACTCTGTGCGGATGGCGCGGGCCAGTTCGGCCTCGCTAAGGCGGCCCCTAAGCGGCGAAGTGGAGTCCGAGCTGCCCTGCCTCTGCGGCCACCTTCTGGGCCCACCCGTAATGTGCCCGTATGTCCTCTGCCACCTGTTCCAGCGGCGGGAATGAGGCTCGATGGCAATGCGCGTGGGCGGCCCCGTATACCCCGAACAGCCAGTCCAGATGCTCACGCAGCATGACCTCGCCGGCAGCAGACCCAATCCTCAGGGCGTACACCCCGTGCTCAGGGTCGCCGAATACGTAGCTCCCTTCCCCCTGGGCATTCCGGATGTCGCGGACCCTGGATAGGACCTTCTCGGCGACAGCGTCTACCTCATCCTCCGATACGGTGCCAACTGGATGAGCCCCTCGGTAGAACTGCCGATGGGGGGGCGCCTGGCGCCCTGATCTGTTGTCATGGCTCATGAGCAATCCACCTCCCTAAGCACCCAGCGGTTTCGGCTTGACTTGCGCCAGCCGTGCACAATGACCTTCCACCCGGCTGATCGGATGTCTGCTATCGCGTCGCACTCGGCGATCTTCTTCACCCTTGACGAGACGTTTCTTCCGCTGGTCGTCTGTACAAGGACGGTTTCCCCATGCCGAATCGCCAGGATGTCGCCCACCTCGAACAGATCCGACCGGCGCTTTGTGATGTGGTTGAACTTCTCCACCACAGCCGCCCTGTATCCTTGTTCGCGGAGGTGTTTCAAGCTCCGTTGTGTCGGCGTCATCAAATTCGCCCCCCAAAGGTCCCGGGGGGAATCCGCATTGGCCCCTCCTCTCCCCGCAGTTGGCGCATCCCGCGAACGATCCGTTCAGCCATACTCTTCGTCATCGGCCAGCGCTCCCGGATCTCGGAAGGTGTGGGAGTCCGATCCGGGTAAGCGAATGCAACTCGAAGAACAGCTCGCACCGTAGTGTCTGTGTTGTAGGTCATGCTCAAGCCCCATAGACCCGACGAAGGGTCTCGTTCAAAGCCTCGATCTCATTCATTTTGTAGACCCGCCATAGGGTCTTGTCGCCGTGGATGCCCATCGGCCCGGTGTGGCACTCCGGGCAAAGGCCGATTGAGGTCCACCAACACCCCTGTTCGATCTCGTGCGCATGGACGAATCCGGCCGCTCCGCATACCGCGCACCCTGATTCCTTGACAAGCTGCACATGCCGGCGCTCGGACTGGGTCATGGCCTTTTTATTCTTCGACCACATTGCCCTGCCCCTCCGGATTCCATCGGCAAGATGCACACCATGGCAGCCAGCCGTGCGCCGCCGGGTAGCTCTCGTTGTTCGGGCCGATCCCGCTCCCCTCATGAGTCACGCACCGGTCCTCGAACCAATCGTTTATAAGCAGCGCCGAGACCGGCATCCCCGTCTCCCGGCTAATGCCCCACTCGATCCGGCTGCGCAGGAACGGCTCGCGGTTGTAGCAGCGGGGTGTAGTTGAGTCCTGATTCATTAGGCAGCCTCCCGAACGGATCTTTCGCATGCCTGAGCCTGGTGGATCTGTTCTCCGATCCATCGGATCACGGGCACTGCGAAGCTGTTGCCGAGCATCTTGTAGCGGGGGCCATCGGCCATCATCGGGCCAAGATCGACGCCGCCGGAGTGACGCTCCAGGTACGCCGCATAGTGGGCATCAGGCTCGTTCTTCCGCTGCCTGCGCGGTTTGCCCAGCTTGGGCACCAGCGTCCAGTCGTCGGGGGCTCCCTGCAGCCGCTCGCACTCGCGCGGCGTGAGGCGGCGGACCTGCATGCCAGCAAGGACGTGCGGCTTATCGCCGCCGCCTTGTGAAGCGCGCAGCGTGTTGCCTACCTCGTCTCCCAATTCAGCAGTGCCGCCGCCCTCACGACCTCGCAAAGACACGGCCACCGCAACCTGACCGCCCGCGTTTGCATGGCTGCCCGCATGCCCCATCGCGCGCAGCGTCGGCGCAACGTCCGTCGAAATGCTGCGGGCGGGATCGCTATCCTTGCAGCCGAAGGCCGTCACCGGAACCAGTGGCGTACCGCGTCCAGTTCCGTCCTCGCTGGCGTCGAAGCCATCGGCGCGTAGGGTGTGGGCTACTGCGGGGATGATCGTGCAGGTCTCCCAGTCTTGGCGTTTGGCCTCGCCCGTTGTGACACAACGGGCGATCTCGGGTATCAGCGACTCGCATGTGTCCACGGAGGTGCCTGGCGGGCGGTCCCCCCCGGTGCGATTGCCCTGGGCCAGCAGTGTGGGAGCAACTTCGGGGATCAGTCGCTGTCCTTCGCTGTTTCCGCCACCGCGGTCAGGGCGGCCAACAAGGCTGTTGGCAACTCCTTCCCCCGCTTCTCGGCGCGGCGCAGAATCCCCGCGCAGGCTTTCGGGCTCAAGTAATACCGGGGGTCTACCGGCCCAGTCTCCAGTATCGAGGACAGCGAACACGCGACGGCGCCGCTGCGCCACTCCGAACCACTGCGCGTCAAGCACAGCCCATTCGACAAGTCCGTTATCGCCCAGCGCCACGCCTTCGTTTCCCCAGCCATCTGCGGGGACATCGACGCGGCATCCTGCCAACGCTCCAACCACGACAGCAAAGTCGCATCCCTTGTTGCTGCTGAATGCCCCTGGGACGTTCTCCCAGACGAGCCAGCGTGCGCCGCAAAGAGTCCTAGCTGCATTGAAGATCCTCAACTGCTCGTGGAAGAGGCCAGAGCGCGCGCCCGCGAGGCCCGCCCGCTTGCCGGCTACGGAAAGGTCCTGGCACGGACTGCCGCCGATCACAACGTCGAGGCGGCCGAGTGCAGCGATCTGCTCGGTGCTGATCATGGACACGTCGCCAAGGTTCGGCACATGCGGCAGGCGATGCCGCAGCAGCGCGCACGCGGCCGGCTCGATCTCGGCGACCGCCGCGCACTCCCATCCCAGAGGAGCCCATGCGAGGTGTGCCGCTTCCATGCCGGAGAACAGCGACAGGTATCGCATTAGGCAACCCTCCGCTCTTTGAAATGAAGGTCGGACCACTGGACGCCACGCTCTGCTCCGAACGCTTCGATCAAAGTCTGGAGGTCGCACATCTCCGCCACTGTCATGCGGCTTGTGCGAGCACCCAGCATCACGAAACCGCCGTCGATGCCTTGGGCGACGCGCTGGTGCTTCGTCAGAGCTGCCGTGAATACGTCTTTCCACTCTTCCGGCGCTAGACGCTGTAGCTTGCCGTCCACGGGCCACTCAACCTGCTGCGAGATATCCGTCAGCAGAGCCCACAGCCGTGCGTTTTGCTCAATGGACCGCTTGGGGAGAAGCTCGCGGACTTCGACGCGAGCCGCCTTCCCAAGCTCCAAGAACTGACAGGCAAAGTGCCACGCCGCGGCCATGCGATCCCTTGCGTTCTCCGGGCGCAGGATGAAGTGGGTCATTTCGCCAGCTCCTCAGCCTTGGCCTTGCACCGCTCCAGCGCACCTTCCCCGCGCTCCGAGCAGACCAGCACGTTGTTGTCCGACAGCGTGTAGACGCCTGCGGCTTTGCAGATGTAGAAACGGCCATCCTCAGTTCGGATGTACGGGCCATCGGTGCCGCGAATCCAGGTCATAGGCTCATCACCACATGACTAATCGGCATGCCGCGCCAACCAACAAACACACGTTGTAGGCGGCTCCGGATGAGGCCATGGCGCAGGAAGTTCTGCACCGCGCTTTCTCGCCAGCCAACGGCGGCGGCGATCTCCGAAATGCTGCACCGCTCGGAGTACAGCAGGCGGATGGTGTCTGCCTTAGTCATCGCTGCCCCCGATGGCTCTGCCAGTCGAAGGCGATAACAGAGCCGCATTCACGGTAGCGGTCCATCACCCGCTGTCCGAGAAATTCTTCAAGCTCTCCGCCGGACAAATTTGACACGAGAATCGTCGGCTTCATGTCCTGATAGCGCTCATTGAGAATCTCGAACATCAGGAGCTTTTCGTGCTCGCTACCTACCTGTACTCCCACTTCGTCCAGGATCAGGAGAGCGGGTCGCGTGAGCTTGTTGATTACGTCCTGCTCCCCTCTCTCACTACCCTTCCTGTACGTCTCCTTGATCGCCCTCAGCGCAGCGGAAACGGTGCAGAACAAGACGGATGCGGTGTGCTCTTCCATAACCGAGTTGGCGATCGCACAGGCCAGATGCGTCTTGCCTGTCCCCGGCAGACCTGTCAGTACAAGCGAAGCGCCGACTTCCTGACGATCCGGCCACTTCTCCGCATAGGCCTTGCAAACACTCAGAGCGATCTTCTGACCCCGCTCTGTCGCCCTGTAGCTCCCAAAATCAGATCCCGCGAAGCGCTGCGGGATGCGTGACTCCGCCTTAAGCTGGGCAACCCTGAATGACTTCTCGGCCGCAGCTGCCGCTATCTCATCGGCCCGACGCTTTGCCGTCCTCTCAGCCATGCACTTAGGGCACCCCGTGGAGTGCACGGATGGCTTGTCGAACAGGTAGTACGTGGTTTCTGTTGAGATGTAGGCCCCATGCCTCTCGCAGAGCGCTTCAACTTGCCGCGAGTGCGGCTCTTGCAGCGTCTCGGAGATCGGGCGGGAGGTCTTCGATTGCGGTGCCGGCATAGGTTTTCCCTCGGAAGTCGGCGGATGCGGATGGGCGTAGTGGCAACACGTTCGGCAATGGCCCGGCCCGCTCATGCGGCTTTAGCCAGTCGGCTTGGAGCCCCTGGGACCCACGGAGGCACCAGATCTCGAGAAACCGCGTCAGCGGTAGAGCAGCTCTCTCGGCCTCGCGGCGGGCATCCCTAAGCACCGTTTCCGTCACCGGAGCCCGCTTGGCCTTGCGCAGCGCCAGCCAGTCCGCCCAGGTCTGTTCGGTCACATCGTCGGGCCTGTCCACCGAAGCGATCGGCGCGCTCGCGCGTCGCTTCTTGGTGGTTGCTTTACTGATGGTTATTGGTGGTTCTTGGTGGTTAGGGTGCGGCTGCTGCACGGGTCCGGTGCGGGAGATGCACGGGTCCGGTGCGGGAGATGCACTGGTTTGTGCGCTATCTGCACCGGTGCAGGAGCTGCACTGGTGCATATGGCGCACTGGCTGAACGAACCCGCTGGGCGTCAGAACATAGCTCGTGTGCCGGCCATTCGACCTGTCAGCAACAATCGCCCCCGCTTTTTCCAGCCAAGCGATCGCATCGATCACTGCGCGGCGCGAGAAGCACGTCCACTCGCAAAGGGTCGGGATTGACGGCCAGCAACGCCCAGCCTCGTCCGAATAGTCGGCCATAGCCATCAACACCGACTTCGGCGTCGGCGGCATCTGGAGAGGCCGGCAGGCGGACGAGAGGGCGTTGCTCACTTGATCACTTCCTCACGGGCCTGGCATGCGACGGAGCGACACGCTCCGCACGCACACGATCGGCATCGCGCTGTAGCCAGCCCGGGTTCCACGCGCGCCAGGGGGATTTGCTGTTCTTGGACTCGCTCATTTCCCGTCTCGGTTCCGAATGAGTCCCTGAAAAGGGACGATTGATGCCTTCCTGGCCGGAAGGCGGTAGCGCCGGTCTAGCTCGGCGCCTGCTGCGTGTTTCACTGCTTCTTCCAGCGTTAGCCCTAGAGCCTCCGCGTACCTCTCAAGCCGTTCGCGCTCTGCGCGTGTCAGCTCGATTTCCATAGGGCCTCCTGGGGGCCTCTTGTGGCCCTTCAGACGGCATCTGCCTCGCGCGTACCTTTCTCCATCAGCGCCACTGCTGCTAACGCCAGCTCGCGCACAAACACCGCAGGTTGCCGCCCGTTGAACTGAGCTAGAGCCAGGATCAAGTCGCGTTCCGAATCGTTGAAGCGCACCTTGATCGGGTTGTCTCGAATGTGTGTGGGGTCTGCGTACATCGGTCTATCCGTGGGAGATGTCAGTGAGGGAAATCAAAGAACGAGCGACGAACGTCTACACACTCATCCGCATGAGCGGGCGCGTGTACGTAGCCAGGTGGGACGGCGAGCGCGTGGTTGTGCGGGTGCTGCGCTGTGGTTGATGCGCTAGGCGGCACGGTCACCCTCCCCCTGCTCGGGCTTGGGGCCGAATACGTCGGGGCGCAGGTCGTGAATGGAGACCAAGTCTGGCCATGCTCGCGATATCGCGAGGGCGTGCCGCGCCGGGACCGGACGGTCACCCGTTTTCCACTGATGGACGGTGGGGGGCTGTACGCCAAGCACCCTGGCGAGTGCGCTCACGCCCCCAGCTTCATTAATAACGCGCTCGATCTGGCTCATGGGAAGCATCCTAGGCATTGCCTATGCATCTTGTCAAGGCATTGCCTAGAGAGCCATGCTGCATGGTGTCATTAGGCAATGCTTACAGGCAAAGCCCTTGGGGATGCAGTAGAAAAGGCCATCCGGCTAAAGGGTGTCCCCAAGACTGCCGTGGCCGCCCACTTTGGGATCAAAGGTCCGTCTATCTACGACTGGATCAAGCACGGGCGTGTCGGTAAGCAACACCTAACCGCGTTAGTGGAGTACTTCTCAGACGTGGTCGGCCCGGAACATTGGGGGATGCCCCCCATTCACCAGG
The DNA here is from genome assembly GCA_014654535.1 of Xanthomonas boreopolis. Taxonomy (GTDB): domain Bacteria; phylum Pseudomonadota; class Gammaproteobacteria; order Xanthomonadales; family Xanthomonadaceae; genus Pseudomonas_S; species Pseudomonas_S boreopolis. The sequence goes on along the minus strand of BNBA01000011.1, from coordinate 117,199 downwards.
CGTCGCAGCTTGAGCGACTAAGCGGTGACACGATTCGTGCCGCCATCGAGCGACTGCAAGCGGCGCATGCACAGGTGACCGGATGGGAGATTGACTTCTCCGACCCCGAAGACCTCGACCTACTGGCCCAGGCCGTGCGCTCGGTGATTGCTGACCAGATCGCGGACGAGGTGGAAAATGGATCGAATGAAGGAAGCCGACAAGTTGGCAGAATTGATCGCGCTGCGGGCAAAGCGGAAGCTGGGCCCACGGGCCGGGATGCGCCTCGTAGGGCGCGAAAATCTGCATAGGGAGTTACCTGGGGCACCGAAGCCGGAGCCGCGACCGGAGCGGCTCATGGACGACATCACACGAGAGAGCCATCTGCGTATGATCCGCAGCTTGGTGCGGGCCTATCGGGGGTTCGACTTCGGCCTGCTTGTGGATCAGGCGACAATCGGGAAAACTGGCCTTGATGGCCTGACTGACAATGAGGTCATCCAGCTACACCGAGACCTGGCTCGCGCGCGCGAGTGCCTACAGGAAGGAACCAGCTTTGAAGAAGCCGGACTTCTCCGGCCGATGGCATAAAGGGGGAAGGATGAACGGATGGCAAAGGATGTTTGTCGTTTTTGCGGCGGTAATTGTACTGCCTGCGGGCGCGCTTTGGCTCGCTGATAGGCCGACCGAGACGAAGTCTGTCTATGTGGGAGGATGCTATGGAACAGGCATCGGTTATGTGACCCGCGCCGATGCGGAAGTTCACCTTCGTACAACGCCAGGATTGTCATTCGAATGTAAGAAGAGCCTAGCGTTCATCGCTTCTGGCAAGCAATACGAAGAGGACACACAGAATTGGCGCGGTCGCTTCATCCCAGCAGCGACAGCAATCCTCATCTTCCTCGCTGTAGTCTATGCTCTTGGCTGGTCTCTGGGGTGGATATGGCGTGGCTTCTTCCCGAAGAAATCAGCACCCTAAAGCAGAAGCCCCGCCGGAGCGGGGCTTTTGCTTCAGGCTGTCAAAGGTGGAAGGAATGAAGACGCTGCCAGTGCAGCCTCCGCTGTTACCCCGTGCTTGTCTTGGAAACGCCGGGTGATCGCCAGGTACACCTGTAACTGCGCATCACCCAGCACATCATCCGGGCGCTGATTGCCGTCTATCACATGCTTGTTGGGCACATCGATCGAAAGGAAGATTTCGCGAGATCGTTCAAGAGTGGCCTGTGTCTCGAAATGATTGGGCCTGTCGCCGCGCGCTCGAATGCGCGCAAGCCCAACCTCTGGAGATACGTCAACTAGCAGCAGCACGTCCGGCGCAGGCGCGAATTCGTTCATCGCGAGCAGCCGGGCTAGCCGGTAGCCAAGCGCTCCTTGGTAGGCCACCATGGAAGGATAGTAGCGGTCCAGAATCACGATCTCGCCACGCTCTAACGCCGGCCGGATCAGTTCGGCGACATGCTGCTGACGATCGCGCAGAAGGAATTTCACCTCATCCCCAGGCCCGAGCCGACCAGCGGCGGCCGACTCGCGCAGGCGCATGCCCCACGGGCCAGTCGTCGGCTCTTTGCTCACAGTCACCGCAACGCCTGCCGCCTCTAAGCCGGCCTGCAAGCTGCGCGCGAGCGTGGTCTTCCCTGCCCCATCGATTCCCTCGATAGCAACCAGGAGCCCGCCGGGGATCGTCTTGCCGTTCATCGGGGCAACTGTAGCGGATTGGGGCCTGTGCGCCTAGACGACCCTGGCCCAACAAAAAGCCCCGCAGTGCGGGGCTTTGTTTTGCATCTTTGCATGGATTACGCCGCGAGGCGATCCAGGGCTGACTTGGCTTCGCATCGCGCGATCGCTGCGTCGATGCACTCTTCGATAAGCTCCAGCTGGTCGATGATTTCGCGAGCCAGCAGCATCGCATCCTGGCGAGTCTTCGGGCTCGTCATGGCATGCAGATCAAAATTCATGTTGGCGGCGGTCATGTCCATCTCCAATATCTTCATACGGGTGCTTGCTTCGTAAGCAGGTCTATCAGTCGCTGGTACTCTTCTTCGTTATCGGCTTCCAGAGCCAGAGCCAGTTGCTTGGTGTGGTAGATACATTGGCGGCTGTTGATCGCCTGCCGGTACTCATCGGGGTCAAGTTGCCCACTCTCTGACAGGGCTTTCAGAAGCGCATCTACGACGGTGAAGGCCCTTACAACAATGTCCAACCTCGGGTTCATTCCTTCAGAGAACTTGCCGAACCCATAAGTGTCATGAGTCTCGATCAGCTTGTTTACAACTCGAATTACATGCTGCCAGATGTTGCCAACAAGCTGCTGTTCATCAATTTCGTTTGCCATGCTGTCCCTACCCCTGTTGACGACAAAGCCGCCGATCCGGCGGCCAGTGCTCGATCCCTAGCAGCGGCCGCCGCCTTCGATCACGGCACCTAGTCTAGCTCGTTTTCGATGCCGCAACCACATTTCGTGTTGACGGAGCCCCATTTCTGTGCATGCGGTCATCGGGCGTTTCGCCCACACCAACTAGATCGGAACGCGGCGCAGGAACTTCAACGCCGCCCCGCTCCGCCGTTGCCAACCGTTACCGAAACACGGTAACGATCTGATCCTCAAAGGATTTCTATCACAGCCAGCACGCGGCCAGATGGCTCCGGCCGGAGCATGCGGCCCCATCCATAGCCATCAGGCATGGATGGGGCTTGGGGCATGGGGAAATGTCATGGTCAGCTCTAGGCATTGCCTATTGACCTACACCTAGGCAATGCCTATAGTTCTCTCAACGCCCCACACCCCGGAATCCCCCGGGCCGGGCGGGGAGATGAGAGATGGACATCCGCACCGCTTCCAACCTGATCGCCGCCCACCTCGCGACGGGGCAGATCGACCAGCAAACCGCCGCTCGCGCACAGGCCGCCATTCGCGGCGATTACTACGGCAACCGCATGACCGGCGAGCGCCGGCAACGGATGCTCGCCCTGCGCTTCGGGATCGTTGACACGGCGACCCCGGTTGCAGGTCTGCTGGCTCGCGCTTCCCTTGCTGCTGCGCTGGAGGCCTAACCGATGGCTGCCAGGAAGACCAAGGCCGTGAAGGCCGAGCCGCAAGAAGTCGTCATCGCCTATAAGGGATTCGACAAGGACATGGTCTGCCACCCCGAGGGTGGCGAACGCGTTCAGTACATCGTCGGCGAAACGCTGGAGCTGAAAGGCGACATCGCCGCCTGCAAGCGCGGCTTTCATGCCTGCGAGTACCCGCTGGATGTCTTCGGCTACTACCCTCCCGCTGGCTCGCGCTTCGCGCTGGTTGAGCAATCGGGCCAGATCAGCCGATATAACGTCGATTCCAAGGTCGCAAGTAGCAAAATCAAGGTGGTGGCTGAAATAGGCCTTCCCGGTCTGATCAAGGCCGCCATCGAATACACGTTCAAGCGAGCCACTCCCGAGAACACTCAGCATGCGACGGGCGACCAGGGCGCGGCCAGTGCGACGGGCTACCGGGGCGCGGCCAGTGCGACGGGCGACCAGGGCGCGGCCAGTGCGACGGGCGACCAGGGCGCGGCCAGTGCGACGGGCTACCGGGGCGCGGCCAGTGCGACGGGCGACCAGGGCGCGGCCAGTGCGACGGGCTACCAGGGCGCGGCCAGTGCGACGGGCGACCGGGGCGCGGCCAGTGCGACGGGCGACCAGGGCGCGGCCAGTGCGACGGGCGACCAGGGCGCGGCCAGTGCGACGGGCTACCAGGGCGCGGCCAGTGCGACGGGCGACCAGGGCGCGGCCATGGCATCCGGGTATGACGGCCGCGTAATGGGCAAGGACGGCAATGCTCTGTTCTTAGTCGAGCGCAACGACGATTACGAGATCGTCGCCGTGTGGGCAGGCATCGCTGGTCGCGATGGGATCAAGGCCGACACGTGGTACGTGTTGCGCGCCGGAAAGCCGGTGGAGGCCTGAGCCATGGCAAACCGCCACCGTCAGCAGGCCCGCAACAGCACGACGGAGCGCATCTGTCCGGTGTGCCAAGGGTCCTGCGAGGAAACGCTCAACAGCAGCCGTCACGGCGATCCGCAGTGCGAGTACTCGGTGCCGTGCAGCAACCCTGACTGCGACGCCGGCTGGGTCCGCTGGGCCCCGGTCGATCCGCTCGAAGTGATGCACTCGCTGCGCCGCCGGCGCTCCTGGCCCCCGTTCGGTGTGCGCTACGGCGATGCATTCGCCCGGGCTGTTACCGATGTCCAACTCCCTGCGGACCTTCCGCGGATCAACCTGAGGAATGCGGCATGAGCGCTATCGACGTGACGGCAAGCGTCATCATCAACCCAGATCAGTTGGCCGAAATGTTCTGGGAGATGGACGCAGAACAGCAGGCTGATTTCTTTGCCAAGTTGGATGAAATCGCCGGCTACAAGCTGTGCATTCAGATGGCGGCAGTTGTTCGCGCGATATCTGAGCGCGGCGACGCGGGCGACCACGCGGCAATGAACGGCTTCCGCACGATGCTGGCTCACGCTAACGACTACCACGAGTCCGCAATGGATATCCGCGTGTGGCGTGCACAACGTGAAATCTCTCGCATGGTGGAGGAAGCATGAGCGCGCCCGTGGATGTGCTGGCGGTGCTGCGCGCGGCGCGTGACAGCGTGCCCGCGGAGCAGTTGCTCGACTACTGCGCCGCTGTCGCCGCAGTGGCCGAGCTGATAAAGCGCGGAAATCGAATTGAGCAGTGGAGTCGAGGAGCCATCTGGGGCGACGGGGATGCCGTAGCACAAGGTTGGGCTGAGTTCCGCGCCGCCATGGCCCGCGCGAAAGGCGGTGCCCAGTGAGCGCGCCAGTGAACGTAGCTGTGCTCGGTCATCTCGCAACGATGGCCCTGCAACACGGCGGCGAATGGGAAGAAATCCACGATGCCGTGGTCGAGCTGATCGAGCGCGAGAAGGCGCAGCGCGAGACGCTGGAAACCTGCGAGCGCTGGTTCGCGAAGCACTCCGCCGTAGCGCCCCTGATCAACGGGGGCGTGGCAGAGCACCCGATGCTGGGCATGATCCGCGCCGCCCTCGGCCGCGCGCAGGGGGAGCCGGCATGAACATCTATCTCGGGAATCTGTCACTTGCTGACATGCAGCGCCGCGCAGGGGTTTCTTTCCCGCAAGAGCTGATCGACTTCATGGAGCCGCGTCACCAGCCCGTGACGGCCAATGTCGAGCGCGGCCAGTGGCATTGCTACGACCTGCCGTTCTTCCTGCAATGCGGGGATATGGAAACCGCGCAGATGATTTACGGGCACCTTCGCGACCTCTCTAGTCGCTTCAAGGAGCCGCTTCAGATTGGCGTTAGCGAGGCCAAGTCATGACGGGCGCCGCTCTATCCCTCGCAGGGGGTGCGTGATGCGCCTGACCGAGAACCGAACCCTGCTGCTGTGCGCGCTGCTGGCCCTTATTGGCGCAGCGCTGCGCATCCCTCAAATCATCGCTGGAGATTGGCCGTGAGCTATGAACTCTTGGAAGGGCTGTCGTGGGCCGCTCTGGGATTCCTCGTGGGTATTCCCGCTGGGATTGGGATTCTGGCCGTGCTGGACAGCGCGGCTTACGAGAGCGACGACGATGAGTGATCTGCTCGAACACCTGCAACGCGAGTTCGGCCGGATTTTCCCGCCGATCACTAAGCCGGTTGATCCGACGGAACAGACCGACACGGAGGAGAAGGAATGAAGACCGCCCGCTACTATGTCCGCCCTATTCTGCTTGCGCTGGCAGTTGCCATCCTCTCGGCCCTGGCCGGAGCCCTCGCGGCTGACGGCTACATGTACCTCGCTGCGGCCTGCTCGGTTATCGGATTCGTGCTGGTGCTCCAGCTGCCCGATTCGATCCGTTGGGCACGATTCCGCTCGCAGATCGCACGCAAGGCGCCGTTTGTTCGGCTGCCGTGAGAACCCCGCCCGCGCCGGCCGGGCTCCCCAAAGCCGGCATCCATTCCCAGCGCGCCGGGCGCGATCCCGGCAGGAGATTTAGATGAACACGAACGTAGTTCCATTCCAACCAGCGGTCGAGGCCTACGGCGCCCGCTCGCTCACTGCCGCAGATGTGCGTGCACAGGTCAACCTCATGCAGGACGTGATGGCCGAGGTCATGCGCGATGGCACCCATTACGGAAAGATCCCTGGCACCAACAGCAAGAGCCTGTACAAGGCGGGGGCCGAGAAGCTGATGGCGACGTTCCGGCTTGCGGCAAAGCCGGAGGTTGAGGATCTGTCGAAGGATGGTGAGATCACTTACCGTGTGACCGTCAACCTCCTTTCGGCTTCTGGGAACTTCGTTGGTGCCGGCATCGGCGAATGCAGTAGCGCCGAGGACAAGTACAGCTGGCGCGCTGCCGTGCATCCTAAGGAATGGGAGGCCACGCCAGCCAATCGTCGCCGGATTAAGTACTACCGAGATGGGAAGGAGACGCAGCAGGTCCGCACCAACCCGGCAGATGTGGCTAATACCATCCTCAAGATGGCTAAGAAGCGAGCCCAGGTCGATGCGGTCATCACCGCAACGGCGGCAAGCGACATCTTTACCCAGGACATCGAGGATTTGCCGGACGAGGTCGTCGCCGAGATCGTTGGTCGCACACCTCCGCGTGAGAGTGTCATGCGACAGCAACCGAAGGTAGTGGACAGCCCAGAGCGTGATGCTCTCTACGCCAGCTTGCAGGACATCGCAACGGGCGGCATCGATGCCTATGCCGAGGCCTGGGGCAAGCTGACGAAGGAGCAGCGCGCCATGATCGGTCAGACGGCGCATGAGGGCCTCAAGCTCTTCGCCGAAAAGGTAAGTGCGGAGGACGCGGCGTGATCGTCATCAACTGCGCCCAGGGCAGCGAGGAATGGCTGCGGGCCCGAGCTGGTGTCATCACTGCCAGCATGTTCAATGTGGCACGACAGAGACTCAAGAGCGGACCCAACAAAGGCGACTTCACCGAAGCCGCAAAGAACTATGCCTTCCGCCTAGCAATCGAGCGCATTAGCGGAGACCCCTTGGATGAGGGCTTCGAAACCTACGCAATGCGTCGCGGACATGAACTAGAGCCAGCCGCTCGTGCGGAACTTGAGGTTCAAACAGGATTGATCATACAGAGAGCCGGCTTTGTGCTATCCGACGATGGCGCATTCGGGGCTTCTGCTGATGGCCTGATCGGGGCCGACGACGGTTGCGAGCTGAAATGCTTCATCGATCCAAGCAAGCTTCGGGCATTCCACATCGACAACGATGCCGGGGACGTGATGGAGCAGGCCCAAGGATGCATGTGGATCACCGAGCGGTCCCATTGGCACATCGCGCTCTACTGCCCTGCCCTGGCCCCGGTCGGCAAGCAGCTCTGGTGGAAGCGCTTCGAACGCGACGAAGCATTCATTGAGCAGATGCAAGCCGACCTGGATTCATTCCGCGCGCTTGTAGACAGCTTCCAAGCCGAGTTGCAAAAGCCGATTGCAGCCTAGTTCCCGGCCCCTCGCGAAATCGGTCTTGGCTGGATACGCGAGTAGCGAGGGGCCAACCCTACAACATGCCGCGCAGACGTTGCGCGGAGATGGAGATAGACAGATGGAAAACAACGAACACGAGACCAGCTACTCCGCGCACGACATGACCAGCGCGGCGGCGGGCGCACCGCGGCCGGCGGACAACACGCTCGCCGCGTGCCGCGCCGCCCTGTCCCGAGTGCAGGGAGGTGGCAAGTGAGCGCGAAGGTGATGGAGGCGCTGGCGGAGTTACGCCTTGGTGTGGAGATGGATGCGGCGCACGATCCATCGGGGAAGACAAAGCTGGATGCTCTCGACGAAGCGATGAGGGCCATCGAAGCCGCCGACCAGGCGCGCGGGGGTGAGGTCGTGGCGCAGGAGCCGGCGCGGATACTGGCGGGCATAGACCCGTTCCGTAAGGCCGTCGATCAAGAGTTGGTGTGCGCTCATCTGGGTGTCACTAGCGAAAACGACGACTACGAATCCGCTAAAAAGAAGCTGGCAGAGTTGATCGACTGGCACGTCGCCGTTGCCATAGACCCTGCCGTGAATGGCGGATTCAAGCTGGCGCCTGTGACCGCCCCGCCCGCGCAGGCCGTGGACCTGGAGCAGTTCAGGGAGGCGGCCGAAGCAATGAAACGCGAAGAGATCAAAGAGCAGACCGGCGGTTTGACGAAAGGCGATCCGGAGAAGATCGCACGCGCCGACCGCCTCCTAGCCCTGCTCGCTGCTCAGCAGCCCGCAGCGCCAGTCCTTGCCAAGCACCAGCCGTGCGGCTGCGTGATTTGCACCTGCGAGGACGAGCAGCAGTGCCAAGGCTGCGGTGCCAAGCACTGCGGCAATCGAGCGGACCATCCTCCCTATGTGGGCCAGCAGCCCGCCCGCAGGGGGTGAAGGATGCTTAGGTTCAAGCTGTTCTGCTTCTTCGCAGGAATGGCCGCTATCAGCCTGTTCCGCCCGAAAGATGGCATGGACATGATCACCTGCGCGCGGGACGGCGCAAAACGAAGGGCGCAGCGCGAGACATGCAATGCGGTGTTTGGTAGGACGCAGAAAGCGGGAAGCCCGCAGGAGGCGAGCGATGGCTGAGACTTCCCGTATCGAGTGGACCGACGCCACGTTCAATCCGTGGATCGGCTGCACCAAGGTCAGCCCGGCTTGCGACAACTGCTACGCCAGCGTGGCCACGCCAACGCGCCGGTTCGGCATCGAGTGGGGCGCCGGCAAGCCGCGCCGCCGCACCGCGCCGAGCAACTGGGCACTGCCGCTGCGCTGGAACGCCAAGCATGACGAGTTCTTCGCTGAGCACGGCCGCCGGCGCCGCGTATTCTGCGCATCGCTGGCGGACGTGTTCGACACCGAGGTCGATCCGCAGTGGCGCATCGACCTGCTGGAGCTGATCGCGGAAACCCCGAACTTGGACTGGCTGCTGCTGACCAAGCGCATCGGCTGCGCCGAGCGGCTACTGGACCAGGCGCTGGACGTGATGTCGCACGGCCTGACCCGCTGGCGCGACGTGCCGTGGCCGAACGTCTGGATCGGCGCCACGATCGCCAATCAGGCCGAGGCGAACCGGGACATCCCGAAGCTGCTTCGCGTGCCGGCGGCGGTGCGGTTCCTGTCCATGGAGCCGCTGCTGGGGCCGGTGAACCTGACGCAGGTGATGCGGACCGAGCACGGCGACTATCGCGGCGACCCGGAAAACCCGGACGTGTGGACCTACTGCGACAACGTGCTGTCCGGTTTCCGGGCGCACAAGGCTGGCGGGGTCACGGATCCGAGGTATGCCGTGGATTGGGTCATAGTCGGCGGCGAGAGCGGCGCCGGCGCCCGCCCGATGCACCCGGACTGGGCCTACAGTCTGCGAGACCAGTGCGCCGAGCACGGCGTCCCGTTCCTGTTCAAGCAATGGGGCGAGTGGAAACCGGCACCAGGCATGATCGGGGAGACGGGGGAAAAGCTCTACAGCGTCGGCGGCGTGATGCACACCAGTCTCCAGGGCGGTTTCTCGGTTGCGCGTGTCGGCAAGAAGGCCGCCGGCCGGCTGCTGGATGGCGTCGAGCACACGGACTTCCCTGGAGGTCCCAATGCCTGACCGCAGCCCCACGTGCCCGGGACCGCTGGATTTCCGGCCAGCCGTCACGCGCATGGGATCGCGCCGCGGCGGCCACGCCCGGGCGGCGCTGTACGCGCACGTGATCGATGGCAAGCGCTACTCGACGCGTCAGGTCGCAGAACGGCTCGGCGTGCATTACGACACTGCGCGCGAGCGAATCAAGAGGGCCCAGCACCCGCTGACGTGGGCGGCGCTGGAAGCAGGTAACCGATGATGGCCGATATAGTCGAAATGGCAAAGAATCTAGCCATCCGCGCCCATTCTGGGCAGGTAGATAAGGCTGGACGCCCGTATATCGAGCATGTCGCCCGAGTTGCTGCATCGGTAAGAGGCGATGACTTAGCCGAGGCCGTCGCATGGCTGCATGACGTGCTTGAGGACTGCGACGTGGTGTTCAGGGCCGAGCTAATGGCTAGCTTTCCTGCGTCAATCGTCCATGCAGTTCAGGCCCTAACGAGGGTCCGGGGAATCTCAGAACACCAGTACCTAGGGAAAATACGTCAAGACGCTACGGCTCTCCGTGTGAAGCTTGCCGACATATCCGACAACAGCAATGAAGAGCGACTAGCGCTACTCGACCCATTGACCGCCGCTAGGCTCAGGAAGAAGTACCAGGAAGCCGTGCAGGCGCTGGAGGGAGGAAGGAATGGGAGCGGCTGAACGCCTACCAGAGATCTACACGTTCGAGGACCTGCAGTTGATGTGCGGCGGCGGGAAGAAGGTCAGCCGTGCGAAGGTCGAGGCCTGGGCCAAGGATCAGGGCATCAAATACCGTTACGACGGCAAAGGCGGCATCTGGACGACCCTCGAAGCGCTGAACGCCGCGCTCGGGTTACGCCCGCTGCAGAACGACGACGTGCCGAAGATGGAGGACCTGATCTGATGGCTCGCGGGCGCAAGCGCAAGTTCAACCCCTCGATCCCGGCCCACATCGATCAGTCGGCGCTGCCACCCGGCGTGTACTGGGAGCACAACCGCTGGTACGTGCTGGAGGAGCACCCGGAAGGCGGCGGCCGCGTGAAGGTCACCGTGGCCCGTGCGGCCGCCCGGTTGTCGGAGTTGCACGCGATCATGGAGGGCCGGCGGACGGGCAGAACCACCGGCACCCTCACCTACCTGGACCGCAAGTTCCGCGAGTCGAGCGAATGGCGAGAGCTGTCGAAGTCGACGCGCGACGACTATACGCGCCACGGCGACCTCGCCTGCGCGTTCGTGATGCGCGACGGGTCCAAGCTGGGGGATATGCAGATCGAGCGCATGACCGTCCCGGGCGTGCAGCGCCTCGTCGAGGCGTTCGCAACAGGCTGGGCCGCGGCGCACGGCCGGCCGGCAGCCCCGGCACGCCCGACTACGGCCAACCACGTCCTTCGCTACCTGCGGCGGCTGTTCGCCTGGGGCATCCGGCACGGCCACTGCAAGCACAACCCGGCGGTCGGCGTCCGTGCGGCCAAGGAGCGGCGCGAGCACCACATGCCGGCGCCTGACGCGTTCGCGGCGGTCCTGGCCCACGCAAAGGCCCGTGCGGCGCTTCCGCTGCACAGCAAGGGGGGCATCCCGCCCTACATCCCAGCGGTGATGGTGCTGGCCTACAACGCGCGCCTGCGCGGCATCGAGGTCACTGACCTGACCGATGCGGATGAGCTGCCCGAGGGGGTGCGGAGCGCCCGCCGGAAGGGCTCGCTGGACACGATCACAGCTTGGAACCCGGATCTGCGCTGGGCCTGGGACTGGCTGACGGCGTACCGCGCCGAGCGGATCAAGGCCCACCGCCGGCCCGTGCCGATCGCCGCCGAGGCCAGGAAGCTCCTGGTCACGCAGGAGGGCACGCCGCTGTCGCGCTCGGCGCTGAAGTCGGCCTGGCAGCGCATCATCACCTCCGCCATCGAGCAGGGCGTCATCACGGAGGAACAGCGCTTCTCGCTCCACGGGCTCAAGCACCGGGGCGTCACGGATACCCGGGGCACGCGGGCCGACAAGCAGCAGGCCGCGGGGCACGTGTCGCCGGCGATGACGGCCCTGTACGATCACGAGGTGCCCGTCGTGCAGCCACCCCAGCTGCCGGGCCGTAAGCCCCGCTGAACGCCGTGGAACGTGGCGATTTTCCCGAAAATTTTCCCGGCCCAAAAGACAAGGGCCTGCGCAGATCGCGCAAGCCCTTGAAGTATATGGCGCCCGAAGTTGGACTCGAACCAACGACCCCCTGATTAACAGTCAAGTGCTCTAACCGGCTGAGCTATTCGGGCGGGGAGGCGCATTCTAGACACTGGCTTCGTCCGATGCAAGCCTTGATCGATACATCGCTACCAACAGCCGGAAACCGTCGTTTCCGCCGGCGTTTTCACGCCGGCCTGGTTCAGCGTCAACGTCCCGCACTTGTCCTGGGCCTGCCCCCCCTGGGGAGTGGCGGTGATCGTGAACGTCGCCTGGGCTCCTTGGAAGGCGAGCTGATAATGAGCCGTCCCGCCTTCCCTTGGCGATTGCGCAGTGGGCAGCGCATAGCCTTCGTAAGTGTTGTTGGTGGTGTGGTAACGCTCGGCCCTTTGTGCGTACTCCACCAGGTCCGCCTTGGCCTGGGCTCGACGCGACTTGCGCACTTGATCCTGGTAAGACGGATATGCAATGGCGGCAAGAATGGCTATCACGGCCACCACAATCATCAGTTCGATGAGCGTGAAGCCGGCCATCCCGATGGACCGTATGGATGTCATAGCTCGCGGAACCGGAGGATTTCCATAGATCGTGGCCATCTGACGCTCTCCGCTATTGGATTTGGCGCCAGGACTGGCGACCGCAGGGATATGGCAAGTACATCGGGCTGGCACCACTCACATTGACCGCCATCCAGCATCCGAACTCCGGCGGGGACGGTGGATTGCCGCCACCCACCGTCTCGGGCGGCGCAAGCCTCGGAACCACTGACACTGCAACGTCCTTCACGGGTGCGTTGCCCCCTGTATCCAGCGAAATTCCTGCAGTGCCCCCCGTCAACGAGGCCCCCGTGGGCGACCCTACCCTCACTCCGGCCAAGCCTCCAGCGCCAGTGCGAGCACTAAGACCGAAGAGCCAGTTGGATCCATCGGTACTGCAACCGCTGGACGTCTGCTGTGGTACGTACGTGGGCATGAACACGATGCCTGATACGATCTCCGGGTTACCGACGAATCGTTCGCCTGCCGGCAGATCCACGTACCAGCCAACCGCCCCCGCAGGACGGGCACCTGCGGTGAGCGTACGGACGTTCCCGCTGGAAGAGACCGTATAAGGCATGAGGCTGGAACGCGTCAGCGTCGTGGTCGCCCGCCCTTCGGAAATATCCGTGAAACCATACAGCGATTGCGTGCTCGTATCGCTGACGTCGTTCGTGAAGGAGAAACTGCCGGTACCGAATACCAGCAGCACCCCCCCCATCTCGCCAGCGGCGGCGGCCAAGCCCCCGGTGATTGGCTGCCGATAGATCTGTCCCGAGTCGCTGTGCGTAGCCGTCGTGAACACGGGCACGGACACGGAATTGGACGCATCGCGCAAGTCGAACTTCCACACGGCACCGCGCTGGTCGGCTCCATACACGGTATCAGCAAAGCCATCCCTTACCCGTGTTGTCTGGCTGGCTCCGCCCCAACGGTCGATCACGACGATATTGCCCAGGCCGTTGCTGCCGGCCGGGGCACTGCTGGCGGGTTCGACTGCCTCGATCATCCGGATGCTCGGCGCTCCGGTCCCGATGTCGACCAAGAACAACACCGCCTTCCCGCTGGCGCTGTTGTAGCCATTGCCGAAGATCGCCTTCCAGGAGACATCGCCATTGCCGGCCTTCACGGGCACGATCACTGGCTTGCCAAGCACGTGGCCGATGTTCTGGCGCACGGCTTGGGGGAGGCTGGTATCGAGATCGTTGATCTCCCACAGCCTACTGCTGGCACCAAAACTGCCTGGCGTCGTGACGTCCAGAGCGAACACGCCGCGACCGCCCGCACCCGTGGTTCCCACGAGCGTGGTATGCCAGCTGCCTCCGTAATAGCTATCGCCCAAGGCCACCGGCCCATCCACGAAGTAGCGATGCGCGAACTTCTGGTCGTTCTTCTGGTCCGGATCGTAGGGAAACAACAGATTGCCCATGTGACCATAGGAAGTGGCCGGGATGTACGCGAATACTTCCTGGCCACCGTTACCGCTGATCGCCCCACTGCCGTCCATGCCGCCATCGAAGGCATGCAACATGCCGTCGTTGGCGCCGACGTAGACCATATAACGCTTGCTTTGGCGCTTTGCGTTCAAGTACTGGAGATAGCTTGCCCCCAGACCTCCTGCCAGGGAGCGGTACCCATAGTCGTCGATAGGCGAACTGATCACGGGTGTCGAATTCACGATATCGCCCAGTCTTGTGGTGCGATCTCGCAGTTTGCCGCCGTTGCGCTTCTCACCGCTGACGTCCCCGCGCAGGTAGGCAACAGCACTCTCGGATGTAGCTCCCAGCCCCCCCAGCGTAACCTCGGTGCACCGACTCATGCCGGGATAGCTCGAGGACGGCGTGCTGCACAGCCCGGCCAGGGTCACGTTGTCGCTAGTGAATTCGCTGACCGTGCTGCCGCTGGAGAAGTACACGCGGCGCGAGGCGGCGGCAGGCAAGCGTGCACTTGCCTCCCATAGGGGCGTGTACAGGACCTCGCGCGTTCTCGGATCCACGCTGACGCTGGAGGCATTGAGTCGGCTGAACCAATCGGTGCCTTCGTTGGCGACCTCGTAGCTCGGGGAAACGGTAAGTGACCCGGCTCCGATCCTGGCACCCGTCAATGCGAGGCTTCCTGAGGGCGAGGAGCCCGCGCTCACAGAGGACAGGACGCGACGCATTGCGGCAGTGACTTCCGCAGGTGTCTTGGCATTGATGAACTCGCCGCGGCTGTTGATGGTCGCGTGCCAGAGCTCGTCGATGACGCGGCCGTCATCGGAGCTCAATGGATCGCCATTCGCATTCCAGCTTGGCGGATTGGTGTAGGGATCCTCGGTAGCCGCCTGGTTGACCTCGAAGATCTTGCCCTGGGCCCCCAAGGTAACGCCGTAAAAATTCATGTGTAGGTTGGTCTGGCAGTCCAGGCGCTTCCAATCCGCCGAACTCGGATCCAACGTATTGCACTGTTTGGGCACCGGCACCCTGCCCACCGGGAAATTCGTTCCGGTACGCAAGGGCGTGTACGTTCCGCCCGCATAGTAGGCGGCCGCGATGTCGGCGATCGTATTGGAATAGTTGTCAGGGAAGGGAGCACCACTCAGGTTGGCTCCTCCCGCCGAATCGGCATTGCCATAGCCGGATACGCTACTGGTGGTATTGGTGTATCCATCCGTGAACAACATGCCGCCATTGCGCTGGCAGGCAAGCTTCACTGGCGCATTGTCGTCGGTCCGGCGGAACTGTTCTCCCAGGAAGGCGACGGCCTCGCGATTGGGAGTCCCTCCGTTGGGCTTCAACGCGTATATCTGCGCGTACAGGTTCGAACGCTGCGTGACCACGTCATACATGGTCACCGCGGTTCGGTTGTTGATCGTGAAATATCCCACCCGCATGTTGCTGGCATCGAACATCGCATGCGAGGACGATCCCACCATCGAAAGAATGCGATTGCGGTGGTACTGGAACCAATTCGCGAAGTTCTTGATAGCCGCGTCGTAAGCCGCCGTGGACGTATAGTTGGCCGGCTTTATCTCGTAGCGGCGCATGCCGCAGCCAGGCCCGCAGGCATTGGCGATGACCGGACGGTTGGCATCGTCCGTGCGATAACCCGCGGGGGCATCCGCGTCGGCAGGCAGATAGAACGTAGCGGGGAAATACTGCAGCTGGACAGTGCAGTTGTTGCGCACCTCGACGTCGTTCTTCAAGGAGGTCCAGCTGCCGCTAGTGCTAGGCAGGCCGTTGCTATTGGAGCTATTGCATGTTCGAGACGTCGAGCGATAGGTGGTCCCCGCGGGGATGACCATGCCGGTCAAGAACTGGAATGGCTCGTTGTTCACCGCTCTGGAGGACGTGAGATCGTAACTGACGCCATGAGCCGTGGCGAAGTCCGTTCCAGTCCGGGGATCCGCGCGAGTATCGATAATCGTCGCGTCAGGCCACAGCGTGTTCCCTTGACTGTCCGCGGCCGCCAGCTTCCACGGATCGTAATTCACGTTCGGATTGAAGTAGCCGGCATTATAGGTCGGCGACCGCGCGAAGCCGAACACGTCCAGGGGCGGGATGGCACGACCTGGCGAGTACGAGCTATTGAAGCCCACGTGCGGGAACAAATACAGATAACAGTCGACAGAGTTGTTGGAGCACGGCTGTCCCACGTTATAGAACACGCCCGCCGAACTGAAGAAGCTGCTTCCGTTCCACTGCATCCGCCCATCGCCGCCGGGAAAGATCCGCTCGAACGTCATCGAGTTGGAATCGTCCACCGCCATGATGAAAGCCGGCGGAGCTTGCGTCGTGTTGTTCAATGGCGCCTGGGCCAATTCGCCCTGCCCTTGCGCAGCCAGGAGGTTGTAGGCGAAGTAGCCACCGGCCGCCAGTAACGCGAAAGTGCCGGCGACCACGATCTTGGATGTACGGCTTGCCATCGCGAACCTCAGAGTTTGAACACGGTGTCGATCACCGCCGAAGAGGAGGGATCGCTATCGGTATCGGTGGAGAACGACGTGATCTGGTAGATGGGCGAAACAGGATCCAAAGGACTGCCCATACCGTAATCACTCTGACCGACGATGCAGGTATCGATGCGCCGGACGTTGACGGCCTCCCCTCCTTCCAGAGTGCGCGCTCTTCCCCAGGCGACCGGGTCGAATCCATCGTCGCACGCCAACTGGATGTCGCCCGACTGGAGCGGCGCATCGGCAGCGAGAGACGTGCGATTGGCGATGCTCTCAACGGCATTCTCCGCACGCCGGGTCACCCCCTCTGTTCGCTGGAATGCCAGGTTGGCTGCTCGATAGTTGGCTGCCATCTTCTCCTGCATCCCTGCCACCTGCATGCCCGCGATCCCCAGCAAAGCCAGCAGGATGAGCATGATCAACGCCACGTACAGCACCGCGCCGCGCTGCCGGGCACGCAATGGGAGCGATCGCGACAAGGTAGCCATGTGTGTCAATTCCCGAACAAGCGATTGCGCAAGGCAATGGTGGATTCGTAAGCGGCGCGATAGCGGCCGTCGCCGTTGGCTGCCGGTACGAACTCGACGCCCAGTGCGCGCGGATAGTGGACCGCGTCGCTAGGCGATGCAGCCGCTGCCGGCGTGGGACTCCGGGCCAGGATTCCCACCTGCACCTGTCCCACGCGTCGCCACTGGGCAGCCGCGTCGGCATCGGTGCCCGTGCTGACATCGGCCGCGGTGCCTTGCACCGTGATGTTGCCTAGTGGTGGCGTGGTCGAACTGATCGCGGTCGTGCTGTCCAGGCCATAGAGGACTTGCAGGCTCTCGATGCCCTCCACCAGTTCCTCGGGCTGCCCGTAGTTTCCGGCGCCATCCGCCCGAGCCCGCATCAAGCTCGGTTCGCCCGACGTACCTGTGCCGATGAAGTAGACGATGGATTCGGCACGGTACAGCATGGTCTGGCCGCTCGGCTGGGCAGTGTAGCGTTCCAGGTTCACGCCGGCGGCGGTGACCGTTCCTGAAGAATAGACACCGCTGAACACATCGGCGTGGCTGCAATCGGCAACACCAAAAAGTGCCGGCGAGGCGACTCCACCCTCGGTAAGACGGGCTCCCAAGGCGGCGTCAAACGTCAGCGTGCTGTTGGTCCCGGAGGCGATTCCCGTTACCGGCACGCCTTCAGGAGACAGGTACCGCAATACCAGCACGTCGCTGCCCCCCCGGATGCCGAGGCCCTGCAACTTGGCAGGGAGATTGCTCGGGCCTGCCCAGTTCTGGCCTAGCGTCAGCGAGGAGTTGGCGCCCGTGTTCGGCGCCTCATATCCCTGTATCGACACGCTGAAATCCAGAGGATCGCCGCTCCCGGTCGACACACCCGCGATATGGACCACCGGATCGCCTTCGCCACGGACGAAATGCGCTTGATCGTTGACGCAACCGAAATGCCCGGCCATGCGGATATCGCGCTGCAGGAAATCCAGAGCGAAACGCGCATTTTCCTGGCTACGCGATCCTCCTTCGGCCAATCGCGAAGCCTCTCGCGAAGCGGAGAACACCTGGATCACGCCCAGCATCAGGACCAGCCCGATCACCATCGCGATCATCATCTCGATCAACGAGAGGCCGGCTTGCAGCCGCGGCCTTGCAACGGCTTTTTTCATAGCTGCGAGACCAGGGTAAAGGTGGTCAGGGCATCCGGATCGTCCTTGTCCCAACGTTGGTCGCCCCAGCTAATACCCACGGTCACTTGTCCATTGGCATTGACCACGGTGGCGCTCGCGCCTTCTCCCAACGCCTGCACGACTTGGCACTGCCATCGCTGGATGTTCTGGTCGATGGTGACGTCGTTGCCTATCGGGCGGCGGCACCGGCCGACCGAAACCGTGTTAGGCGCAAACGTCGCCGCACTGTACCAAGCGGCCTGGTAGCGATTGCTCCGCATCTGGTCGATTAGGTCATAGGCCAGGTTGGTCGCCTGGGTACGATAGTTCGCACTCTGAACGAAACGCACGTTCATGGTCTGCAGCAAGGCGAAGCCGAGCAGGCCAATGGCCAGGACCAGAATTGCGATCAGCACCTCGATCATGCTGAAGCCTGCGGCGTCGTTTCCGAACGAGGGGAAGCGCGGGCGTTTCACGAGCAAGCCTCCTTCTGGATGCGGATTTGGCCGGACGCATTGATCGTCAAGACCCGGCGCAACTCCTGTTCGCCACACGAGACGGGCTGCAAAGAGATCTCCTGGGCGACGTCACCCCGCCGCCGTCCGCGGGAATCGAAGGCGACCGTCGCTGCCGGCCCGGCACTTTGCAGAGCCGGGTCGATGGCGACGAAACGAAGGACAGTCTCCCCTGTCTGATATACCCCATTCCCATCGGCATCCGACCAAGCCAACATGCCCGCGGCCCAATCGTCGTCGCAAACTTCCCCTGTGCTGCTGCCGCACACGCCCGCCCCCCGCCGGTTGCGGATTGCTTCGCTACGCGCCAACGACAGCAGCGCCAAAGCTTCGTTGCTGGCGCTACTGACACGATTGGAGCGGATCACCCCCTGGAAGCTCGGATACGCGATCGCCGATAGGATCGCCAGTACGACAACGGTGACCATCAGCTCCACCAGCGTGAAGCCGCCAATCCGACGAGGTGACATCGAAGAACGCTCCCCAGCGTGTTGGGCAAAGCCTGACAAAGCGCCGCCGAAGCGGCAAGATCCCCGGGGACGAACGGTCGTTCAGGCGGGATGGGCGTCAACGATTTGACGCCCATCACATGCCGAGTGATACCGACTCAGGTCACCACCCTGTAGCAGGGGTGGTACTCGCCCGAGATCTTCATCCGGCGCTGCTCGACGAAGGCGCGCAGCAGGCCGTCCAGCGCCTGCATGATGTCTTGGTCGCCGTTGATCTCGAACGGACCGAAGGCCTCGATCCGGCGCATGCCGTCCTCCTTGACGTTGCCGGCGACGATGCCGGAGAAGGCGCGGCGCAGGTCGGCGGCCAGCGCATGGGCCGGGCGCCCGTGGTGCAGGTCCAGTGCCGCCATCGCCTCGTGGCTTGGCACGAACGGACGTTGGTATTCCAGCGGGATGTCGACGGACCAGTTGAAGTAGAAGGAGTCCTTTTGGTCCTTGCGATACTCGCGCACGCGCTGGATGCCCTCCGCCATCTTCCGGGCCACCATCACCGGATCGCCGATCACGATCTCGTAGCGCGACGCGGCCTCGTTGCCGAGCGTGAGGCGGATGAATCGATCGATCTGCTCGAAGTACGGCGCGGCGATGGTCGGCCCGCTCAAGACCAGCGGGAAAGGCAGATCGCGGTTCTCCTCGCGCAGCAGGATGCCGAGCAGGTACAGGATCTCCTCGGCCGTCCCCACGCCGCCCGGGAACACGATGATGCCGTGCCCCAGGCGCACGAAGGCTTCGAGCCGCTTCTCGATGTCCGGCATGATCACCAGGTGGTTGACGATCGGGTTCGGCGACTCCGCGGCGATGATGCCGGGCTCGGTGATGCCGATGTAGCGCGTGCTGGTGCGGCGCTGCTTGGCATGGGCGATGGTCGCGCCCTTCATCGGCCCCTTCATTGCGCCCGGGCCGCAGCCGGTGCAGATGTCCAAGCCGCGCAGGCCCAGCTCGTAACCCACCTGCTTGGTGTAAAGGTATTCGTCGCGCGAGATCGAGTGTCCGCCCCAGCAGACCACCAGGTTGGGATCGGAGGGCTGGAGCATGCGGGCGTTGCGCAGCAGGCCGAACACCGCGTTGGTGATGCCCTCGCTGGATTCGAGGTCGGCCGTGGATTCCGGGCCCAGCTCGATCGCCATGTAGGCCAGGTCCCTCACCACGGCGAACAGCAGTTCGGCCACGCCGTTGATGATCTCGCCGTCCACGAAGGCCATGGCCGGGGCGTTCGTCAATTCCAGGCGGATGCCCCGGTCGCGCTGCGCGACCTGGATGTCGAAGTCCGGGTACAGGTCGCGGGCCGCCCGCGGATCGTCCGAGGCGCTGCCGCTGGTCAGCACCGCCAACGCGCAGCGGCGCAGCAGCTCGTGCATGCCGCCGCTGGAGGCGTCGCGCAACCGGGCGACCTCCGCCCGCGACAGCACGTCCAGACCGCCCCGCGGATAGATCCGCGCGTCCACCACCGGCAACGCCCTCGGTGCCGTATTGCCTGTTTCCATCGTGTGCTCCTGTCTGCAGCCGCGGGAATGTAACGCACTCCCCCATCCAAAAGGAAACGGCCGGGTCGCCCCGGCCGTTCCATGGACTGCAGTATATACCGCGAAGGATCAGAACTCGTAGCGGAAGCCCAACTGCATGGACCACTGCGAGACGCCGATGTTGAAACCGTCCGCGTCGGAGTTGGCGGCGGTCGGCGCATCGGTGTACAGGGTGTTGTACACGTACTTCCCGTTGTAGATACCTTGCAGGTTGGCAACACGGGCATCGGCATAGAAGCCGTAATCCATGATGCGGCCCCATTTCTTGTTCAGAAGGTTGCCGACGTTCTGGATATCCAGCCACAGTTCCGACTTGTGCCCCTTGGCGAAACCAGGCAATTGCTGAGTGATACGCACGTCGAAGGTATTGACCCAGCCGGTGCGGAAGCCGTTGGCCGGCGCGTAGGTGCCAGCATACTTGGCCAGTTGCGGATGCTGGGCAAGCCAGTCGAAGAACTGCTTCTCCAACGCGGCATTCGGCGTGAACGAACCGTTGTTGCCAATGGTTCCGAACAGCACATCGCCAGGACCCGACGGGACATAGAACAGGTCGTTCAGGGTACGGCTGTCGCCATTGGCATCGCCGTTGAAGATGTAGCTGAACGGACGACCACTGCGGCCTTCGTATACCAAGCCCACGCGGGTCTCGTAATCGCCGAAGAACTTGTGCTTCCAGTTCAGCGAGCCCGAAACCCGGTCCTTGATCTCGTAGCGCGAGGTCGTGGCAACATTGTCGTTGGTATTGAAGCCATACTGGTAGCCGAAGCCCGAGCTGGCGGTGGAGCTGGTAAGCGGGCCCACTTCGGTCGCGTCGGTGTACGTGTAACCCAAGGTCCATGACCAATCGCTCGTCTCGCTGAACGGCTTGGTCAACGACACCGTGAATTGACGGCTCTCGCCCTTATCGGTGTTGTCGATCAGGAATACGTTGTTGTAGTTGCGGTCACGTCCGGCACGCGCATCACCCGATTGCCAAACGCCGGTATTGCGCTTGTTCGGGTTCCAATACAGGGCTCGGCCATCCGGACCATAGAAGGTCGGGCTCGGATCCTCACCCGGGGCGGCCACATTGCCGATGTTCAAGCTCTTGTAGAACAAGCCGTTCTTGACCTTGGTGATCAGGAACTCGGCCGAACCGACGATGCCGTACCACGGCAGTTCGTGATCGAATGCCAAGTTGGCCTTCCATACGGACGGCAACTTGAAATCCTTGGCCACGAAGTTGACGTTCTGGGTCGCCGAACCTGCGACCGTCGGCACGTTCTGGGCCAAACCATCGGGACTGAACGGCAGCGTGGTCCACGTCTGGTTCGACGGGCTGCTGGATACCAAGTAGTTGGTGTACGAAGTGTAGTTGAGGCCGGTGGTTGCGTAGCTGTTGCCGATCCAAACCTGCGGTGCATCGCCCTGGAACAAGCCGACGCCGCCGCGCAGCTGGGTGGGGCGATCGGTATCGAAGGTGTAATTGAAGCCGAAGCGCGGCTGGATCAGGAAATCGCCATCAAAGATCTCGCTATTGTCGTAACCGAATTTTTCTGAGGCCGCAGCATTGTAGGCCGGCGCCGGGGAGGTATCCGGGCGATCGGCGCGCAGGCCAAGGGTCAGCGTCAGGTTACTGTTGACGTACCAGGTATCCTGCACGAACAGGCCAAGGTTCTTGTTCTTGTAGTCTGCGGCGATCGAACCCGGCGAAGTTTCGGCGCTGAGGTCGTATTGGCTCCACTTGCCAAGACGGAAGTTCTCCAGGCCATAGAAGCGGTAAACGCCCCAGGAATTGGCGCCATAGTAGTTGTAGACGTCGTTGTCGCTGTAATCGACGCCGAACTTCAGGTCATGGTCACCCAGCGTCCAAGTACCCGCGGCGTAGTAGTTCCAGGTCTTGGTTTCGAGGATATTGTTCTGGGAGTTGGTCTCGGTACCGAAGTACAGCACGTCTCCGGACGGAGTAGCTTCGTCGCCTCCCATATAAATCGCAATGCTCGGGGCAGTCGTCGGCACGACGCGGATTGCCGAGTAATCGCGATAGGACACCTTGAACTCGGTGGAGAAATTATCGGTCCAGTCGCTGAAAAGCTGGCCGACGTAACTCTCGACGGTCTTCTCGTGTTCGTACCAGTAAGAGCTCAGCGATACCTGGCTGCTGGTGCTCATGCCGTTGATCCGGAGCTTGTTCTGCTCCAACTTGCTGTAACGGAGGCTGGCACGATGATTGTCGTTGATGTTCCAGTCCAGCTTCAGCGCGTACTCTTCGAGGTCGGTATTGCCGTCGCTGGACAGGCCGCCAGCGTCGATGCCCCAAGTGTTACGGGCGATATCCTGAGCCTGCTGGATCACCGAATCGGTGAT
Source organism: Xanthomonas boreopolis (assembly GCA_014654535.1). Taxonomy (GTDB): domain Bacteria; phylum Pseudomonadota; class Gammaproteobacteria; order Xanthomonadales; family Xanthomonadaceae; genus Pseudomonas_S; species Pseudomonas_S boreopolis. The sequence continues at coordinate 94,440 of BNBA01000011.1, read as the reverse complement.
CAACGCATTGGACTTGCCATAAGCCGTGCTGCTCAGGTCGGCGCCCGGAGCCTTCTGCTCGAACTTTTCGTAGTTGGCGAAGAAGAACAGCTTGTCCTTGACGATCGGGCCGCCAAAGGTCGCGCCGTACGTCTTCTCCTTGGTGAAGCCATTGAACGGCGTGCCATCCGGGTTGTCGCCGAACCAGTCGCCGTCCCGGTAGTTGCCATAGATAGATCCATGGAACTCGTTGGTACCCGACTTGGTTACGGCATTGACCGTCGCACCCACGGCGCTGGCGATGCTGACGTCATAGTTGGACAGGTTGATGTCGATCGCCTCGATGGCCTCCATCGATACCGGCTGGCGACGGGTGGTCATGTTGTTGCCTTCCAGACCGAAGGTATCGCTGGCCGAGACGCCATCGATGCTGATCGAGTTGTAGCGTGGATTCTGGCCACCGGCAGATATGGTGCCCGAAGCGCGATCGACGAAGGCCACGCGCGGATCGAGGCGCATGTAGTCCTGGATATTGCCATTGATCGAAGGCAGCGCTTCGATCTTCTGTTGGTCTATCGAGGTACCCGCCCCCATCTTGTTGGCACTGAACACTTCCGAACCACCCGCGATCGCGGTTGCGGTCACGGTACCCAAGGTGGTCACGTCGCCAGTCAGCTGCGCATTGACCGTACTAATCTGATTGAGGGTCAGATAAACGCCATCCTCGGTCTTGGTGCCTTCGCCGGGCTTGGTGATGGTGATGGTGTACGGGCCACCGACGCGCAGGCCGCGCGCGTTGTAGCGGCCGGCGGCATCCGTCGTCGCGCGGCTGACCGTGCCCGACTCCACGTGGGTGATCGTCACCTCGGCGCCGGCAACCGGCTGGCCGCTGGTGGTGGTCACCTGGCCGCCGACACCGGCGGAGGTGCTCTGCGCGAAGACGGGAGCGGCGGCGAGCGCAGCCACGAGACCAAGCGTGAGCTTGGACATGCGGAGACGGCGGTGGTCAGTCATTGTCGGTAGCCTCGATGCGGATTTGGCGGACGAAAAAAGACGTGCTGATCCATCCACTGGAAGAGATGGACGGACCTGAATGTGTTGTGCTCTGGGGTTCCCTGACCGGGCGGCCGGTTGCAGCCGCAACGGTTAACAACAGGTTAACACGGTATCCACGGATTGTGACCGTGCCATGACATTTTTAGCGCATCAGGACATTTGTTGCGGACAGAACATCCGGAACGCACCCACCGGCAAGCGCTCTTCGCAGTGCGATGCATCCGCCACCTCGGCCGTGATGCGGGTCCGGTCCGCAGGCGCCAGCGTATGGCACATCAACCTGAATTCATTCAGAAAAAAGAAGGTCCCATGCTCGCCCGTCGTCGGGGGAAGCCGTCCGGAACCGCGAACTTGAAAGAAAAATGACAACCCCGGGCGTCGGGGAGCCCGGGGTGCCGGGAACACAGGCGCAAAAAAAAGGCCGGCGCTCGGCGCCGGCCTCCCTGCATGGACTCGCTTCGGTGGAACGCCTGGATCAGGTCAGAACGAAGCGCCGAAGGTCACCGCGAAGGCGCGCGATTCCAGCACCGAGTAGTACGGGGTGCCGGTGGACGCCACGTCCGGGTACTCGCTGGCGCCGGAGGCGGCCAGCACCTGGGTGGTATTGGCCCAGGTGATCGCGCGCTTGTCGGTCAGGTTGTACAGGTTGAGCTTGACCGAGGGCTTCTTCAGCCAGGCCCAATCGTTGAACGTATAGCCGGTGTCGATGCCGAAGGTGGTGTAGCCGCCGACCCGTTCGGTGTTCATGTAGTCGCCGTAGCGGGAGCCGGAATAGCGTCCCTTCAAGGTGGCCCAGAAGTTGCCGTAGTTGTAGCTCAGGCGCAGGTTGGCGATGTTCTTCGGGGTGTTGGCCAACTGCTTGCCGCCGACGGCGTACTCGTAGACGCCGCTGGAAGTGCCCACCGCCAGCGTATCGCTCAGGATCTTGGCCTGGGTATAGGTGTAGGAGCCATACAGCTTCAGGCTGTCGGTGAACGCGTAGCTGGCTTCGGTGTTGAAGCCGCGCATGCGCACCTTCGGGATCGATACGTAGGTGGTCAGCGCCGTGTTCTGGTCGTAGCTGCTCATCTGCTTGTTCTCGTAGTTGCTCTGGTAGAGCATCGACGAGACGGCGAGGCGGTCGCCGTAGAAGCGCCAGCCGATGTCGTTCGTCCAGGCCGATTCCGGTTCCGGGATCGCCTGGTCGGCGGACATGTTCAAGGTGATCGAGTTGGTCGCCGGCACGCGGAAGGTCTTGGCCACGCCGTAGAAGAACTGGTTGCGGCTGTCCGGCGAGTACTTCACGCCGAAGGCCGGCAGCAGCTTGCTGTAGCTGTTGTCGAACTCCACGCCGATCTCCTGGGTGGAACCCGGCCACTGGTAGTTGTGGCCCTTGCGGGTGGCATGGATCCACGACAGGCCCAGGTTGAGCGCCCAATCGTCGGCCGGCGTCCAGTTGTCCTGGACGAAGTACTTCTGCACGTTCGTCACGGTGTAGGTGCGATAGCTCTGCTGCACCGAACCGTCCGGATAGGTGATGAAGCAACTGTCGGTATCGGCCCACACGTCGCAGGGTTCGCCGGTGGACTGGTCGACGGCGACGCTGCTGCTGTTCTGGCTCTTGCGCGAACGGTCGAACCACAACCCGTACACCAGGTTGTGGTCCAGGCCGATGTCCTGGAAGAACTTGGCCACGATGCCCGGGCGCACCGTACTGGAGTACGAATAGGTGTAGGCGTAATCGCTGGCGTCGACGACGCTGCCGGAGCGACCGTAGACGTTGGCGCTGCTGGTCGAAGGGCGGATCGTGGTGGCGCTGGAGCCGCCGCCCTGGCCCCACCACACGTACGGCACCACCGACAGGCGCAGGCTGTCGCTCAGAGTGAACTCGCCATCGAGGCTGGCCAGCAGGCTCTTGTAGGGGTTGCGGCGCAGTTTGTAGTAGGAGGTCGATCCCGTGCCCCAGTCGTCCGCGTAGTCGTATTCGTAATCGTTGGCGAGCTGGGCCTTGCTGCCGGTCTGGTAGGAGTAGTTGGACTGGCGGTTGTACTGGAACGAGGCGCTGATCGAGTTGCCGGGGCTGATCTCCCACAGGCTCTTGCCGTCGATCTTGTTGACGTCCATCGTGCCCTTGCCCTTCCACTTGTCCGCGGTGTTGCGGGAGAAGGAGACCCACGAGCGCACCGGGCCGGTATCGCCGGTGTTCACCCGGATGAAGCTGCGGCGATAGTCGTTGCTGCCGAAGCTCTGGTTGAAGTCGACGCCGAAATCGTGGGTCGGATCGACCGTCGACCAGGCGATCTGGCCGCCGGTGGCGCCCATCTCCGGCTGGTCCACGTTCGGCGTCCCCTGCATTACCGTGATGTCGTTGTAGTTCTCGGCATCGCCGTACTCGGTGGCGTAGACCGAGTAACTGCCGCTGTCGGTGACCGGCGCGCCGTTGACGGTGATGCCGATCGCCGAGGAATCGAAGCCGCGCAGGCTGTAGTTGCCGTTGTTCAGGCCGGTCACGTCGCTGGTGGAAGCATCCACGCCGGGGATGGCGTCGATCACCTGGGTGAAGTTGCTGCCGCCGGATGCCTGCGAGATCGACTCGCGCGTCACGGTGGAGATCGCCTTGCTGGCGGTCTGCACGGTCATGTTGCCGCCGCCTAGCACGTAGGCGTTCTTGTTGCCGGTGACGCTGACCTTGTCGAGTTCCTGCACGCGCTTGGTGTCGTACGCCGAGGTGGTGTTGGACGTGCTGGACGCAGTGACGCGGGAACTCTGCTGTTGCTCGGTGTCGTTGCTCTGCGCTTGCGCGTGGCTGGCGAGCGCACTGGCCAGGGCGACGGCGAGCACCGACAGGGAGGACGGCTGGCGTGATTTCATGGAGGACCTCTGGGCTGAAGGAATGCGACAAGCGCGCCCCTCCCGCCGCCGGCATGCCGGCGTCCGGTCGATCCACCGAAGAGGGAGGGCGCTCGAAACGTGACGATCACGTTAAGCAGCGCATGTCGCCGCCATATGCCGGGGCGCATTGCAAGCCGGACACACGCCGGCAAGGACGAGCAAGGAAAATGTCCTCGCTCGCCATCAAGTTGTCACAAAGATCGCGTAGCGATCAGATGTTCACCGGCAACTTGAGATAGGTACCGATGCCGTCGAGGAACATCTGCACCGAGATCGCCACCAGCAACATGCCCATCAGGCGCTCCAGCGCGGTCAGGGCGCGGTGGCCCAGCAGCTTGTAGAGCAAGGGCGAGCAGAACAGGATCGCCGCGGTCGCGCCCCATGCCAGCAGCAGCGACAGGCTGAACTCCGGCAGGCGTGCCGGCTCGTTGCTGCCCATCAGCATCACGGCGGCCATGCCGGAAGGACCGGCCACCAGCGGGATCGCCAGCGGCACGATGAACGGCTCGCCGTCGGGGATCTCGCCCATCAGCCCCTCCGGGCGCGGGAAGATCATCCGGATGCCGATCAGGAACAGCACGATGCCGCCGGCGATCGCCACCGACTCCTGGCGCAGGTGCATCAGCTCCAGCGCGTACTTGCCGCCCCACAGGAACCCCATCAGCACCACCAGCGCGATCAGCAGCTCGCGCGCCAGCACGATGCGCTGGCGCCGCGGCGGCAGCGGCTTGAGCACGCTGAGGAACACCGGGACGTTGCCGAGCGGGTCCAGGATCAGGAACAACAGCAGTGCGGCGGAAAGAATGGTCATGCCGAAGGACTCCAGACAGTGCCGCGGTGCGCGATGCCCGACGCGGAAAGCAAGGCGACGCAGGCATCCGCGTAATGCCCCGGATCCACGGCCGCATGGTCGTCCTGGTGCTGGAACGCGCGCGCGCGCAACGGCGTGCGCATCGGCCCCGGCTGCAGGCCGCAGACCCGCACGGGCCCGGCGGCGGTCTCCTGGTGCAGGCTCGATACCAGGCCGCGCTGCGCATGCTGCGCGGCGCCGTATGCCCCCCAGTACGCCTGGCCCACCCGGGCCGGGTCGTCGACCACGAACACCAGCGCCGCGTCCTGGCGCTGGCGCAGCAGCGGCAGGCAAGCCTGCGACAACCACAGCCGTGCGGTCAGGCCGACATGCAGCGAACGCGCCAGCACCGCGGGATCCGTGTTCTCCAGCGGTGTCAGGCCGGGGAAATCGGCCGCGCAATGCAGCACGCCGTCCAGGCGGCCGAGCTCGGCCCCGATCCGCGCGGCCAGCTCGGCATGGTCGTCCGGGCTGGCGCCGGCCAGGTCCATCGGATACAGCAACGGCTCCGGCCCTGCCGCCGCCACGGCATCGTAGACGCGCTCGAGCTTGCGCACCTGCCGTCCGAGCAGCACCACGGTCGCGCCCGCCGCCGCGCACGCGCGCGCCGCCGCCGCGCCGAGGCCGCCCGCGGCCCCCGTGACCAACACCACGCGCCCCGCCAACGCCGCCGCTGGCAGGGAGGTCGCCTGCTCCTGGCTCACGGCTGGTAGGCCTCGCTGACGATGCGCTTGAGTTCGCCGGACTCGAACAGCTCCAGCGTGATGTCGCAACCGCCGATCAGTTCCCCGTGGATGAACAGCTGCGGGAAGGTCGGCCAGTTGGAGAAGCGCGGCAGGTTGGCCCGTATCTCGGGCTCCTCGAGCACGTTGACCGTGTGCAGTTGCTCGGCGCCGGCGGCCAGCAGCGCCTGCACGGCCCGGCTTGAGAACCCGCACATCGGATACTGCGGCGTGCCCTTCATGAACAGCACGATGGGATACCGCTCGACTTCGGCCTGGATCCGCTCGATCACCGCCATGGGATTCTCCTTGCTGGGCGGAAGCCCGGCCATCCGGGTCGGATAGACTTCCGCATTGCCGCCCATTGTAAGCCCCAACGCGTTCAACCGCGGGCCGACCAGGAAAAAACGCCCTCATGCCGATCGAACTGCCTCCCCTGCCCTATTCCCGCTCCGCCCTCGAACCGCACCTGTCGGCCGCGACGCTGGACAGCCATCACGGCCAGCACCATCGGAACTACGTCGAGGAGCTCAACGCGCGGATCGAAGGCACGGAGTTCGCCGATCTTGCGCTGGAGGAAATCGTCCGGCGCGCCCAGGGCAGCCTGTTCGACACCGCCGCGCAGGTCTGGAACCACGGCTTCTATTGGCAGTGCATGCGCGCGCGCGGCGGCGGCGATCCCACCGGCGCGCTCGCCGAGAAGATCGCCCAGTCCTTCGGCGGCGTCACGCAACTGCGCCAGGAATTCGATCGCGCCGCGCTGGCGCTGTTCGGTTCGGGCTGGGTATGGCTGGTGCAGCGCCCGGACGGCCTCCTGGCCGTGGCGAGCACGCCCCATGCCGGCACGCCGCTGACCGGCAGCGATACGCCGCTGCTTGCCTGCGACGTCTGGGAACACGCCTATTACCTGGACCACCAGAACGCGCGCGCCGCCTACCTGGAAGCGTTCTGGAAAGTCGTCAACTGGGACTTCGTCGCCAGCCGGCTGCAATGAGCCCGCGTCCCGCGGGCGCGACGCAAGCCGCCGCGGGGCGCCGATGCACCTCCTGCGAAAACCCACGCGCCCATGCGCGGCTTGGGGCGGCAAGCCCGGCGCGGCTCGCGCCGGGCCGCAGGATCACTCCTGCGCCAATCGCTCCAGCACCGGCGCCACCTGTGCCTGGCGCCCCAGCGCATCGCCCGCCTGCGCCAACGCTGCCCGCAACGCCCGGGCATCATCGGCGCGCAGGGTCGCATGCCCCACCTTGCGCCCGGCGCGCGGCTGCTTGCCGTAATCGTGCCAGTGCCCGCCGGGCACGGCCAGGAACGGCACGGCCGGCGGCATCTCGCCCAGCCAGTTGAGCATGCAGGCATGGCCGCGCATCGCGGTGCTGCCCAAGGGCAGGCCGAGCACCGCGCGCACGTGGCTCTCGAACTGCGACGTCTCCGCTCCCTCGATGCTCCAATGCCCGGAGTTGTGCACGCGCGGCGCCATCTCGTTGGCCAGCAGTTCGCCGTCGCGCACGAACAGCTCCAGCGCGAACACGCCCACGTAATCCAGCTTCCCGGCCAACTTGCGCGCATGCGCCTCGGCCCGTTGCTGCATGCCCGCGTCGACCGGTGCCGGCGCCAGGCTCGCGGACAGCACGCCATCGACATGCCAGTTCTCGGTCAGCGGCCAGGCGCGGAACTCGCCGTCGCGACCGCGCACCGCGACCACGCTGACCTCGCGCTGGAACGGCACGAACGCCTCGGCGATCAGGCCGACCTTGCCCGCCTGCTCGCCCAGCGCGGCCCAGGCCGCATCGGCGTCGGCCGGGGACTTGATCCGGAACTGGCCCTTGCCGTCGTAGCCGAGCCGCCGGGTCTTGAGGATGCACGGCGTGCCGATGCGCGCCAGCGCCGCATCCAGGCCCGCCCGGTCGTCGACCGCGGCGAAGTCCGGGACGGGGATGCCCAGTTCGCGGAACAGGCTCTTCTCGCTGAGCCGGTCCTGGGCGACCGCCAGCGCACCGGGATTCGGGAACACCGGCACGCGATCGGCCAGCCACTGCGCGCTGCGCGCCGGCACGTTCTCGAAGTCGAAGGTCACCACGTCGACCTGCGCGGCGAACTCGGCCAGCGCGGATTCGTCCTCGAATCCTCCCACCTGCAGCGGGGCGACCTGGCCCGCGCACGCGTCGGTCGCCGGGTCGAACACCGCGAACCGCAACCCCAGCGGCACTCCCGCCAAGACCATCATGCGGGCCAGCTGCCCGCCTCCCAGGATGCCGACCGTGGTCATTGCCGGGGATCGTCCGCCGCCATCACGTCGTCGGTCTGGCGCTGGCGGAACTGCGCCAGCGCCGCGCCGATCGCCGGGTGGTCCGGCGCCAGCAGCGCCGCGGCGAACAGCCCCGCGTTGGCCGCGCCGGCATTGCCGATCGCGAACGTCGCCACCGGGATGCCGGCCGGCATCTGCACGATCGACAGCAGCGAGTCCATCCCGTTCAGCGCCTTGGACTGGACCGGCACGCCCAGCACCGGCACCGCGGTCTTGGCCGCCAGCATGCCCGGCAGGTGCGCCGCGCCGCCGGCGCCGGCGACGATCGCGCGCAGGCCGCGCCCGGCCGCCTGTTCGGCGTAGGAGAACAGCACGTCCGGCGTGCGATGCGCCGAAACCACTTTCACTTCGTAGGGCACACCGAGCATGTCGAGCTTCTGTGCCGCGTGTTGCATGGTGTCCCAGTCGGATCGGGACCCCATCACGATGCCGACCAGCGGCGTGGTTTGGTTGGAGGTCATGGCCCTGCCCTGCCTTAAAGACGTATTCTAGCCGTCTTCCGCGCAAGACGAAGACCCGAACAAGCCCCATGGACCGCAAACTGCTCGACCTGCTGTGCTCGCCCGACACCCGCCAGCCGCTTTCGCTGCTGGACGCGAAAGGGCTGGAGGCACTCAATCGCGCGATCGCCGCCGGTGGCGTCCAGCGCGCCGACGGCAGCCGCCAGGAGCAGCCGTTGCGCGAGGCGCTGGTCACCCGCGACCGCAAGCAGGTGTTCCGGGTCGACGACGGCATCCCGGTGCTGCTGGCCGAGGAAGCCATCGCCACCGCCCAGGTGGCCGATTTTCCCGAAAAGTAAGGCGCATCGCGATGCAGGCCGTGATCGCCCCCGATCCGTTGACGGTGCAATCCGACGTCGCCCGGGCGTTGGCCGAGGACATGGGCAGCGGCGACGTCACCGCCGCGTTGCTGCCGGATGCCGAGGATCGCGCCTACCTGTTGTGCAAGCAGGACGCGGTGATCGCCGGGCGCCCCTGGTTCGATGCCTGCCACCGGTCGCTGGACCCGCAGGTGCGCATCGACTGGCGCGTCGAGGAGGGCCAGCCGGTCGCCGCCGGCACCGTGCTGGCGACCCTGCAGGGCCGCAGCCGCAGCCTGGTCAGCGCCGAGCGCACCTCGCTGAACTTCCTGCAGACCCTGTCGGCCACCGCCACCACGACCGCACGCTATGTCGCCGCGGTGTCCGGCACCGGCGCGCGCATCCTCGACACCCGCAAGACCCTGCCCGGCCTGCGCATGGCGCAGAAGTACGCGGTGCGGTGCGGCGGCGGCCTCAACCACCGGATCGGCCTGTTCGATGCGGTGATGCTGAAGGAAAACCACATCCGCGCCGCCGGTTCGATCGGCGCGGCGATCCGGGCCGCGCGCGCGCAGCAGCCGGCGTTGCCGCTGATCGTCGAGGTCGAGACGCTGGACGAGTTGCGCGAAGCGCTGCAGGCCGGCTGCGACAGGATCCTGATCGACGACTTCGACGCCGCGATGCGGCGCGAGGCCGTGCGCATCGCCGCTTCGGCCCCGTCCGGGCGCCGCATACCGCTGGAAGTCTCCGGCAGCGTCGACCTGGCCGGCGTGCGCGCCATCGCCGAGGACGGCGTGGATTTCATCTCGATCGGCGGGCTGACCAAGCACGTGCAGGCCGTCGACCTCTCGCTCAAGCTCGGTCCGCCGCCGGGCTGACCGGCCATCCACCCGGAGCGACCGCGGACGGCGGCGGGGCATCCCGCAAGCCCGCACCGTAGGGAGCCCACGACTTCGCCGGAACGGCGACAGGCGCTTTCACGACCCGTTCGCGGTGGTCTTTGGCAGCCTCCCGGCATCCTCTCTCCCTCCGGAAGGATCCTCGATGGCTCGTACCCGCCTGTCCTGGCTGTGCCTGTCGCTGGCCGGCCTGGCGGCTCCGGCCGCCGCCGCGGAAGTCTGCGACCTGCCGCCGCGCTACGGTCTCGGGCAGGCCGCCATCGCCATCGTCCGCACCGCATGCAACGAGCATCGCCTGTGGATGCGTCCGTTCATCGACCTGCGCGGACGCGTGGCGAGCCTGTCCATCACCGAAGCGGAAAGCGGCTACCTTGCCGACCACGGCGTGGTCGCCTGGCAGCGCGTGGCCGGCTACTGGCGCGACAGCGGCACGCTGGCGGCGATGGGCGGCATCGAAGGCGCCCCCGGCTGCGCGGCGCTGGACGGTTCGCGCTACACCGCCAGCGATTGCCGCGCCTTCATCAGCGACAATCCGTGGTCGGCGGCCTTCGTATCGTGGGTGATGACGCAGGCCGGCGTGGCGGGTTTCCTGCGCTCTCCGCGCCACATCGACTACATCCGCGCCGCCTACCGCAACGACGGCGGCAGCCCCTATCGATTGACCGACCCCGGCATCGAGAAACCCGCGCCCGGCGACCTGCTGTGCCTGCTGCGCGGACGCGACCGCTCGCTGGGCTTCGCCGGCCTGAACGCGGAACTCGCCCGCGGCGGCACCGTGCATTGGAAGTCGCATTGCGACATCGTCGTGGCCGCCAATGTCGGCGGCGATCGCACGCTGTACCTGATCGGCGGCAACGTGCTCAACACGGTGATGATGCGCAAGCTGCCGCTGGACCGCGCCGGCCGCCTGGTCCTGCCCGCGCCCATCGACGGCAACGGCGGCAGCGACGAGGACACCCAGGGCGCCGGCCTGGAATGCACGCCCGCCCGCGAGGAACTGTGCGACTTCAACCGCCGGGACTGGGCCGCGCTGCTGAAGCTGCGCGAGGACGCCGCGCTGGCGGCGCCTGCCAGCCTGCCGGTCGTCCCGTCGCAGTCCATTCCCGCATCCGCCCCCACTGCGATGCCACCGGGATTCCCGCGCGTGGTGCCACCACGGCCGGCCACCAGGCAGGAGCGGCAGAATCCCCCGAATCCGCAAAACCCTGAAAACCCCTAGCAGCGACTTTTCGTGGGAGCGGCTTCAGCCGCGATGGGGCTTTCCCATTCAAACCCCTGCACAAGGATGTGCAGGCTTTTGCAGAGGGACCTGCATGAAAGCACCATCGCGGCTGAAGCCGCTCCCACGAAAGACATTCCTACTCAAGGCTTGCATGGGACAAAGAAAAAGCGGGCCGGAGCCCGCTTTTCCCGAGTGCCAGGATCGCCGCGATTACTCGCCGGCGCCCTCTTCCTCGACGGCCTTGATCGACAGGCGGATACGGCCCTGCTTGTCGACTTCCAGCACCTTGACCTTCACCACGTCGCCTTCCTTCAGCTTGTCGCTGACCTTCTCGACGCGCTCGCTGGAGATCTGCGAGACGTGCACCAGGCCGTCCTTGCCCGGCAGGATCGTGACGAACGCACCGAAGTCCATGATCTTGGCGACCTTGCCTTCGTAGATGCGGCCCGGCTCGACGTCCGAGGTGATCTGCTCGATGCGGCGCTTGGCTTCCTGCGCGGCGGCGTTGTTGACCGACGCGATGACGATGGTGCCGTCGTCCTGGATGTCGATCTGGGTGCCGGTGTCCTTGGTGATCGCCTGGATCGTCGAGCCGCCCTTGCCGATCACCTCGCGGATCTTGTCCGGGTGGATCTTGATGGTCAGCAGGCGCGGCGCGTAGTCCGACAGCTCGGCGCGCGGCGCGGTCAGCGCCTTGCTCATCTCGCCGAGGATGTGCAGGCGGCCCTGCTTGGCCTGGGCCAGCGCCACCTTCATGATCTCCTCGGTGATCCCGTCGATCTTGATGTCCATCTGCAGCGCGGACACGCCCTCGGCGGTGCCGGCGACCTTGAAGTCCATGTCGCCGAGGTGGTCCTCGTCGCCCAGGATGTCGCTCAGCACGACGTAGCGGTCGCCTTCCTTCACCAGGCCCATCGCGATGCCCGCGACCGGCGCCTTCACCGGCACGCCGGCGTCCATCAGCGCCAGCGAGGAGCCGCACACCGAGGCCATCGACGAGGAGCCGTTCGACTCGGTGATCTCCGAGACCACGCGGATCGTGTACGGGAAGTCCTCCAGGCTCGGCATCACCGCCAGCACGCCGCGCTTGGCCAGGCGGCCGTGGCCGATCTCACGGCGCTTCGGCGCGCCGAAACGGCCGGTCTCGCCCACCGAGAACGGCGGGAAGTTGTAGTGGAACAGGAAGTTCTCTTTGTACTCGCCGCTGATCGCGTCGATGATCTGGCCGTCGCGCGCGGTGCCCAGCGTGGTGACCACGATCGCCTGGGTCTCGCCGCGGGTGAACAGCGCCGAGCCGTGGGTGCGCGGCAGCACGCCGGCCTTGACGGCGATCGGGCGGACGGTGGTCAGGTCGCGGCCGTCGATGCGGATCTTGGTGTCCAGCACCGCGTCGCGCATGGTGCGGTATTCCAGCTCGCCGAATTCCTTCGACAGCTCGGCCGGGCTCCAGCCCTCGGCCTCGACGCGGCCGGCCAGCTGCTCGGTCACGTCCTTCTTGATCGCGGCGATCGCGTCGCGGCGCTGCAGCTTGTCGCGGATCTGGAAGGCTTCGGCCAGCTTGGTGCCGACCGCTTCCTTCAGGGCCGAGATCAGCGCCTCGTTCTTCGGCGGGGCGACCCAGTCGCTCGGCTTGGTGCCGGCCTCGACGGTCAGCTCGTTGATCGCGTTGATGACCTTCTGCATCTCGCGGTGGCCGAACGTCACCGCGCCGAGCATCACTTCCTCGCTCAGCAGCTGCGCTTCGGATTCGACCATCAGCACCGCGTTGGAGGTGCCGGCGACGACCAGCTCCAGCTGCGAGGTCTGCAGCTCGGTGGTGGTCGGATTGAGGATGTACTGGCCGTCCTTGTAGCCGACCTTGGCGGCGCCGATCGGGCCCTTGAACGGCGTGCCGGCCAGCGCCAGCGCGGCCGAGGCGCCGATCATCGCCGGGATGTCGCCGTCCACTTCCGGATTGAGCGAGATCACCTGGGCGATGATCTGCACTTCGTTCTTGTACTCCTCCGGGAACAGCGGGCGGATCGGGCGGTCGATCAGGCGGGAAACCAGGGTCTCCTTCTCGGTCGGGCGTCCCTCGCGCTTGAAGAAGCCGCCGGGGATGCGGCCGCCGGCATAGAACTTCTCCACGTAGTCGACGGTCAGCGGGAAGAAGTCCTGGCCTTCGCGCGCGCTCTTGGCGGCGACGGCGGTGACCAGCAGCACGGTCTCGTCCATGTTGACGATGACGGCACCGCTGGCTTGGCGGGCGATCTCGCCCGTTTCCAGGGTGACGGTATGTTTACCGTACTGGAAGGTTTTGGTGATTTTTGCCACGAGGGTTTCCTTGGGGAATGAATGCTTTTCTGCGGATGGACCGGCCGCGGCCCTTGCCGTGGACGGCTGCCGGGCGATCCCGGCCGGAAGTTCAGCGAAGAACCAAAACGAAGCCGCGGCGCATCGCTGCGCCGCGGCGGATTAGGGTGATCAGCGGCGCAGGCCGAGTTTCTCGATCAGGGCCTTGTAGCGCTCGCCGTCCTTCTTCTTCAGGTAGTCCAGCAGGCTGCGACGGCGGTTGACCATCTGCAGCAGGCCGCGACGGCTGTGGTGATCCTTCTTGTGGGTCTTGAAGTGCTCGGTCAGCAGCTCGATGCGGGCCGTCAGCAGCGCGACCTGCACTTCCGGCGAACCGGTGTCCTGCGCGCTGCGCTTGTTGTCTTCAATGACCTTCTGGGTGTCGATCGACATGGTAGTTTTCTCGTAGATGCGTGGCCGGCAGGAACGCACGATTGCGCACCGCCCGACTCGCCGTTTGCTGGTGATATGCGCCCTTGGCGCCGGAATGCGCCAGAAAGGCGCACGAAATTGTAACGTTGGCGACTTCCCGGAACAAGGCGCGGGCTTGGGGCGGGCTGGATCCGGGCCGGATTCAGGGGTTGAACAGCCGCTGCGGCGACAACAAACCTGAACCGTCCACGTGGCCGAGGCCGCTCGCCGCCCCGTCGGGCCCGAACACCGCGACCTGCCCTTGCGGAAAGGCAGCATCGCGCAGGCGCTGGCCCATGCGGAAGCGGCGCGCCTGCTCGCCGTCGAGCTCCAGCCGCGGGAACCCGGCCAGTCCGTCCGCCAGCGGCAACAGCATCGCCTCACGCCCGGCCTCCGGGGCCGCTTCCAGGGCGTCCAGCGTGACCATCCCGGGCTCCCGGAACGGCTCCACCCACAGGCGCCGCAGCGTGGCGATATGCGCCCCGCATCCCAGGGCTTCGCCCAGGTCCCGGGCCAGACTGCGGATGTACGTCCCGGAGCCGCAGGTCACCCGCAGGCGCAGGCGCCCGGCGTCCAGCTCCAGGACTTCGATCGCTTGCACCTCGACCTCGCGCACCGGCGCCTGGATGGCCTCGCCGCGTCGCGCCCGGGCGTACAGCGGTTCGCCGCCCTGCTTGAGCGCGGAATAGATCGGCGCGCGCTGCCGGATGCGTCCGGTCAGCGGCTGCAGGGCCGCACGCACCGAAGCCATGTCCAGGGCCGGCACCGGTCGCTCGCGCAGCACCACGCCGTCGGCGTCGTCGGTATCGGTGGTGGCGCCCAGGACCACCCCGGCCTCGTAGGCCTTGGCCGAGCCGAGCAGCAACCCGGCGATCTTGGTCGCCTCGCCGAAGCACAACGGCAACAGGCCGGTCGCGAGCGGGTCCAGGCTGCCGGTGTGCCCGCCCTTCTCGGCCCGCAACAGCCGGCGTGCGGCCTGCAACGCCCCGTTGGAGCTCATGCCTGCCGGCTTGTCGAGCAAGAGGATGCCGTCCAGGCGACGGAAGGAAATCTTCTTCGAGGTCATTCAGGATCGAGTGCAGTGCGAAGCCGGGCCTGCCGTTGCGGGCGGGCCCCGGTCCCGACGGGCCTACCCGGCTGGCAACCGGGCGCCACAGCCGGGACGGCTTATTCTTCGTCGGCCTTCGGCAGATCGCGCAGCAGGTTGCCGATGCGCTCGCCGCGGTCCACCGAATCGTCGTACTGGAAGTGCAGTTCCGGCACGTGGCGCAGCTTCATCGCGCGCGCCAACTGGGTCCGCAATTCGCGGGCCAGTTCCTTCAGGCCCTTGACCGCCTCGGCCGAACGCTCCGGCTGCAGCGCCGTGACGAACACCTTGGCATGCGCCAGGTCGCGGCTCACCTCGACGTCGGAAACGCTGACCGAAGGCAACCCGTGCTCGCGCACGGCGGCGTGCACGATCGTGCCCAGGTCCCGGCGCATCTGCGCAGAGACCCGGTCGGTACGGTGGAAGGATTTGGTGGGCATGTGATTCGTGATTCGTGATTTGTCATTCGCCAAGCAGTGGCGGGATCGGGGAACGTGTTCCGCCTTTGCGAATCACGAATCCCGAATCCCGAATCACGGCCTCACAGCGTCCGCGCCACTTCGATGCGCTCGAAGCACTCGATCTGGTCGCCCACCTTGACGTCGTTGTAGGCCTTCACGCCGATGCCGCACTCGGTACCGTTGCGCACCTCGTCGACGTTGTCCTTGAAGCGACGCAGCGATTCCAGCTCGCCCTCGAACACCACGGTGTTGTCGCGCAGCACGCGGATCGGCTTGCTCCGCTTGACCACGCCCTCGACCACCATGCAGCCGGCGACCGCGCCGAACTTGGAGCTGCGGAACACGTCGCGGACCTCGGCGATGCCGATAATCTCCTCGCGGATCTCCACGCCCAACAGGCCGGAAGCCACCTGCTTCACCTGGTCGATCACGTCATAGATGATCGAGAAGTAGCGCAGGTCCACGCCGTTGGACTCGATGATCTTGCGCGCCGACGCGTCGGCGCGGACGTTGAAGCCGATCACCGTGGCCTTGGCCGCGACCGCCGAGTTGGCGTCCGACTCGGTGATGCCGCCGACGCCCGCGTGGATCACGTTGATGCGGATGTCGTCGTTGGACAGCGCCACCAGCGCCTGCTTGAGCGCCTCCACCGAGCCCTGCACGTCGGCCTTGATGACCAGGTTGAGGACTTGCTGGCCCTCGCCCTTGCCCATCTGCGCCAGGATGTCCTCCATGCGGTTGCCCGCCGAGGCCACCAGCCGCGACTCGCGGCGCTTGGCCTCGCGCTGCTGCGCGACGTCCTTGGCCAGGCGCTCGTCGTCGACGACCACGAAGTCGTCGCCGGCATCCGGCACGCCGGACAGGCCGAGCACCTGCACCGGGATCGACGGCCCGGCGAACTCGGGCTGCTTGCCGGTCTCGTCGAACAGCGCACGCACGCGGCCGTACTGGATGCCGCACACCAGGTAGTCGCCCTTCTTCAGGCGGCCCTGCTGCACCAGCACCGTCGCGACCGGGCCGCGTCCCTTGTCCAGCGAGGATTCGATCACCGTGCCGCTGGCGCGGCCTTCGGCCACGGCCTTCAGTTCGAGCACCTCGGCCTGCAGGCTGATGGCGTCGAGCAAGTTGTCGATGCCCTGGCCGGTCTTGGCCGAGACCTCGACGAACTGGGTGTCGCCGCCGAACTCCTCGGCCACCACGTCCTCGGCCAGCAGCTCGTTCTTCACGCGCAGCGGGTCGGCGTCGGACTTGTCGATCTTGTTCACCGCCACGATCAGCGGCACGCCGGCCGCCTTCGCGTGCTGCACCGCTTCCTTGGTCTGCGGCATCACGCCGTCGTCGGCCGCGACCACCAGCACCACGATGTCGGTGATCTTGGCGCCGCGGGCACGCATCGAGGTGAACGCGGCGTGGCCCGGGGTGTCCAGGAAGCTGATGACGCCCTTCGGGGTCTCGACGTGGTAGGCGCCGATGTGCTGGGTGATGCCGCCGGCTTCGCCCGAGGCGATCTTGGTACGGCGGATGTAGTCCAGCAGCGAGGTCTTGCCGTGGTCGACGTGGCCCATGATGGTGACCACCGGCGGACGCGGCGAGGTCTCGCCCTGCACTTCCTCGGCATGCGCCAGCAGCGCGTCCTCGAAGTCGGCGCTGTCGGCGCGCGTGGCCTTGTGACCCAGTTCCTCGGTGACCAGCACCGCGGTGTCGTGGTCGATGCTCTGGGTGATGGTGGCCATCACGCCCATCTTGAACAGCGCCTTCACCACATCGCCGCCCTTCAGCGCCAGCTTCTGCGCCAGGTCGGCCACGGTGATGGTGTCGCCGATGGCGACCTCGCGCACCACCGGGGCGGTCGGGCGCTCGAATCCATGGCTGCCGCCGCCGCTGCGCGAGGGCTCGTTGCCGCGGCGCGAGCCCTGCGACGCCTTGCCCGGACGACCGCGGGTATTGGAGCTGGAACGACGCGCCCGGTCGGCCGCCGACAGGTGCAACTGTCCGGCGAAACGCTTGGTCGTATCGTCGTCGTCCACGCCGGCCACCATCGCGTGCGAACCGCGGCTCTTGTGCCGGGGGGCACCGCGATCGTCGCTGCGCGGCGCGGAACGCGGCGCAGGCGCGGCCGGACGCGCGGCCGGCGCGGTGCGCGCGGCACGCGGCGCAGGCGCCTCGTCATCGGTGCCGTCGGCACCGGCCGGCGCGGCTTCGGCCGCTGCCGCGGCCTCGACGGCGCGCCGCTCGGCCTCCTGGCGCTCGCGCTCGGCTTCTTCTTCCTTGCGCTTGCGCTCGAGTTCCTCGGCACGCTGGCGGTCGATCTCGGCCAGGCGCTGCTGCTCGGCCAGGTTGCGCTGGCGGGACTCCTCGAGCTTGCGCAGGATCTCGGCGCGCTCGTCGTCCACCGGGCCGGCGGAGGCCCGCGGCGCCGCCTCGTTCTCGGCGGCCTTGACGTAGGTGCGCTTCTGGCGCACTTCCACGTTCACCGTCGTCTTGCTGCGACCGGCGTTGACGGTCACCTCCTGCAGCTTGCGGCGGTTGAGCGTGATCTTCTTGGGCGCCTCGCCCACGGCCTCGGCCGAAGCCTCGGACTTGCCGTGCATGCGACGCAGGAAGCCCAACAGCTTCATCTTCTCGGTGCTGGTCACGACCTGGTCGGGACCGCTGAACTTCATGCCGGCCTCGGCCAGTTGCTCCAGCAGCTTCTCGACCGGCGTGTTGACCAGTTCGGCAAGCTTGCGGATGGTGGTTTGCTGCGACATTCGGATCCTATGCTCTGGTGGGCGCCCCCTCGCCCATCGCAAGGGAAACGCAGATTCTAAGCCCTGAAGGGGTCAGGGCGCGGTTCATCGCCGGCTCATTCGCCGCGCTCCAGGCGGGCGATCTCCTCGGCACGGGCGGCCAGGATCAGCGCGGCGGCGCGCTTGGCGGTCATGCCCTCGATCCCGAACTCGACGATCTCGTCGGCGGCCAGGTCCGACAGGTCCTCGCTGGTGCGCACGCCGTGCGCGGCCAGGGCGAAGGCGGTGGCCTCGTCCATGCCTTCCAGCGCCAGCAGGTCGTCGGCCGGCTGCTGCTCGTCCAGCCCTTCCTCCTCGGCCAGCGCGGCATTGAGCAGCGCGTCGCGGGCGCGGGCGCGCAGCTCCTCGACGATGTCCTCGTCGAAGCCCTCCACCGCCAGCAGCTCGCCGACCGGGACGTAGGCGATTTCCTCGACCGTGTTGAAGCCCTCGGACACCAGGATGCCGGCGATCTCCTCGTCGACCTCCAGCTTGTCCATGAACAGCTGGCGCGCGGCCGCCTGCTCGGCTTCCGACTTGGCGGCGACCTGGTCGGCGGTCATCACGTTGAGCTGCCAGCCGGTCAGGCGGCTGGCGAGGCGCACGTTCTGGCCGCCCTTGCCGATCGCCTGGGCCAGCCGGTCCTCGGCCACGGCCAGGTCCATCGAATGCTTCTCTTCGTCGACGATGATCGACTGCACCTCCGCCGGCGCCATCGCGTTGATGACGAAGTTGGCCGGGTTCTCGTTCCACAGCACGATGTCCACGCGCTCGCCGTTGAGCTCGTTGGAGACCGCCTGGACGCGCGAGCCGCGCATGCCGATGCAGGCGCCGATCGGATCGGTGCGGTTGTCGTGCGCGATCACGGCGATCTTGGCGCGGTCGCCCGGATCGCGCGCGCAGGCCTTGATCTCGACCAGCCCCTGGCCGACTTCCGGCACCTCGAGCTTGAACAGCTCGATCATGAATTCGGGAGCGGCGCGGCTGATGAACAGCTGCGGGCCGCGCGGCTCGGAGCGCACCTCGGCCAGGTAGCCGCGCACGCGGTCGCCGGCGCGCAGCACGTCGCGCGGGATGCCCTTGTCCTTGGGGATGAAGGCTTCGGCGTTGCCGCCCAGGTCGACGTAGATGTTGCCGCGCTCCACGCGCTTGACCACGCCGGTGACCAGCTCGCCCACGCGGTCCTTCCAGGCGTCGACGACCTGCTGGCGCTCGGCCTCGCGCACGCGCTGCACGATCACCTGCTTGGCGGCCTGCGCGGCGATGCGCCCGAAGTCCGGGTTCTCGATCTGCTCCTCGATGTAGTCGCCGACCTCGACGCCGTCGGCCTCATCGATCGCGTCCATCAGGCGGATCTGCCGGTCGGGCGACTCCATCACCACGTCGTCGGCCACCACTTCCCAGCGGCGGAAGGTCTCGTAGCTGCCATCCTTCTGGTCGATGCTCACGCGCGTGAGCACGTCTTGGTCCACGTAGCGCTTCTTCGCCGCCGACGCCAGCGCCGCCTCGATCGCCTCGAAGATGACTTCGCGCGGGACGCCCTTCTCGTTGGCGACCGCGTCCACTACCAGCAAAAGTTCCTTGCTCATCTGATCACTCCGCGCGCGGCTTGCCGGCCGCCGACTCGTTGGATGGTTTCTTCTTGGCCTGGCCCGCCTTCTTCGGGCCCGGCTTGTTCGGTTTCTGCGGCGCCAGCCCCAGGGCGGCCCAGTCGGGGACGATCCGCGCCTTGTCGATGTTGTCGAAAGCGATCGCCATCTCGCTACCGTCGACGTCGAAGACGACCTGGCCGGCCGCCGCCTCGACGCGGACGATCGTCCCCTGCAGGCGCCTGCGGTTGTCCTGCGGCAGCTTCAGGCCGACCTTCGCCGATTCGCCGACATGGCGGGCGAACTGGTCCAGCGTGAACAGCGGGCGGTCGACGCCCGGCGAGGACACTTCCAGCGTGTAGTTGCCGCTGATCGGGTCTTCCACGTCCAACTGCGCCGAAACCTCGCGGCTCACCCGCTCGCAGTCGTCGATGTTCACCACCCGCTCGGGCTGCTCCGCCAACGGAACGTCGATGTACAGGCGCAAGGTCGCGCTGCCGGGCGCGGGGAGGTATTCCGCGCCCAGCAGCTCGAGCCCCAGGGCCTGCACCGTGGGAGCCAGCATATTCGCGATTTCGGTTGCCTTGTCGCTCACAGCCACCTGATCCAGTCTGACTAGCGAGGCCCCGGAAAAACATGAGCCCCGGAAACAACAAGGGGCCCAATGGGCCCCTTGCGCGAAAAAATCCAACCTCGGAGGGTTGGCGCAAAGACGGGAACAAGCGTCTTTGCGATTCCAAGGACATTCGCCGCAAAGGCAACGAACCGAAACTTGGTAGCGGGGGCAGGATTTGAACCTGCGACCTTCGGGTTATGAGCCCGACGAGCTGCCAGACTGCTCCACCCCGCAGCAGAAGCGGAATTATGAGGGAACCGGGAAAACATTGCAAGCCCTGTTCACTCGATCGATGATCGGCCGAAGCGCGTCCATCAAGGCGGTCAATGATAACCGCTGTATTCCGATTAAGGAATACGAACAACCCAATCCATCGCCGCGGCCTCCATGCGAACGGAGGCCGCAGGCGCAGAACGACCGATCAGGCCAGCCCGGCGAAGGCGCGCTGGCACCACACCATGATCGGGTTCCAGGCCAGGCCCAGCGCCAGCAGGGCCAGCGAATTGACGCCCAGCACGATCCCCAGCACGCGGTCGTTGTTGGCCGGGAGCGGCTCGCCGACCGGCTCGTCGAAGTACATGACCTTGATCACGCGCAGGTAGTAGTAGGCACCGATCACGGCGCAGATCACGCCCAGGATCGCCAGCCACAGCATGTCGCCGTGCACCGCCGCGCCGAGCACCGCCAGCTTGGTCCAGAAACCCAGGAACGGCGGGATGCCGGCCAGCGACGCCATGATGCAGAGCACCAGGCCGGCCATCCACGGGTTGCGCGCGTTCAGCCCCTTGAAATCGTCGATGTTCTCGGCCTCGAAGCCGCTGCGCGACAGCGCGATGATCGCGCCGAAGGACGCGGTGGACATGATCGCGTAGCTCACCGCATAGAACATCGCCGCCGCGTAGCCGCGCTCGTCCCCGCCGGCCACGCCCATCAGCAGGAAGCCGATGTGCGAAACGGTCGAGTACGCCAGCATGCGCTTGAGGTTGCTCTGCGCGATCGCCATCAGGTTGCCGATCACCAGCGACGCCGCCGCCAGGCCGCCGATCAGCAGGTGCCACTGCTGCGACAGCGGGCCGACGCCCACCTCGAGCAGCCGGTAGGCCATGCCGAACGCCGCCAGTTTCGGCGCCGAGCTGATGAACAGCGCGATCGGCGCCGGCGCGCCCTGGTAGACGTCCGGCAGCCACATGTGGAACGGCGCGGCGCCGAGCTTGAAGGCCACGCCGGCGATCATGAAGATCGTGCCGGTCAGCAGCAGGGTCTTCTCGGACGAACCGTCGATCGCCTCGTGGATGCCGGCCAGGCTCAGCGTGCCGGTGGCTCCGTAGATCAGCGACATGCCGTACAGCAGCAGGCCCGAGGCCAGCGAGCCCAGCACGATGTACTTCATCGCCGCCTCGGTTGCCAGCGCGTTGTCGCGGTTGGAGGCGACCAGCGCGTAGGAGCACAGCGCCAGCAACTCCAGGCCCAGGTACACCATCAGCAGGCTGCCGGCCGAGACCAGGATCATCATGCCCGAGGTGGCGAACAGCACCAGCACCGGTATCTCGCCCTGGAACAGGTTGCGCTCGCGCAGGTAGCTCCAGCCGTAGACGAGGGTCAGGCCGCTGACCAGCACGATCACGGCCTTCATCACGTCCGCGGCGGTATCGCGCACGAACATGCCGTGGAAGACCTCCCCCTGCCCCCCGGTACCGGTGGCCAGCATGGCCAACACGATGGCCAGGATGGCCACCGAGATCACGTGCGTGACCGCCTTGTGCCGCTGGCTCACGAACAGGTCGATCATCAGCAGCGCGAAGGCGCCGGCGACGAGCACCAGCTCGGGGGCCAGGGGTGCCAGATCAGCGGTGGTCAACGACAAGGGCGTTGGCGTGGTCATCATCAAATCCTGGAATCAAGTCTTGCAACGGCCGTTCAGAGCTTGCTCGCGGCGATCTGCGTGGCGAGCTTGGCGATCGACGGCTCCATCAGATCGGTCAGCGGCTTCGGATACAGGCCCAGGGCCAGCACGCCGGCGGCGAACACGCCGAGCACGAACGCCTCGCGGCCGTTGATGTCCTTCAACTCGGCAACGTGGGCATTGGCCACCTCGCCGAAGAACACGCGCTTGTACAGCCACAGCGTGTAGGCGGCGGTGATCACCAGCGTGGTCGCCGCGCCGAAGGCGACGAACGGGTGCTTCTGGAAGCTGGCCAGGATCACCATGAACTCGCCGACGAAGCCGCTGGTGCCCGGCAGGCCCGCGTTGGCCATGAAGAACAGCATGGCGAAGGTGGCGAACCACGGCATCACGTTGACCACGCCGCCGTAGTCGGCGATGCGGCGGGTATGCATGCGGTCGTACAGCACGCCGATGCAGGAGAACATCGCGCCGGACACGAAGCCGTGCGAAATCATCTGCACCATCGCGCCCTGCAGGCCCAGGCGCGCGGCATCGACGCTGCCGTAGTCGCGCACCAGGGTAAAGGCGATGAACGTGCCCAGGGTGACGAAGCCCATGTGCGCGACCGACGAGTACGCCACCAGCTTCTTCATGTCGTCCTGCACCAGCGCGACCAGGCCGACGTAGATCACCGCGACCAGCGACAGCGCGATCACCAGCCAGGCCCATTCGTGGCTGGCGTCCGGCACGATCGGCAGGTTGAAGCGCAGGAAGCCGTAGCCGCCGATCTTCAGCGCGATCGCGGCCAGGATCACCGAACCGGCGGTCGGCGCCTCCACGTGCGCGTCGGGCAGCCAGGTATGCACCGGGAACATCGGCACCTTGACCGCGAAGGCGATCAGGAACGCGAAGAATATCCAGGTCTGCTCCCTGGCGGTCAGCTGCAGCGCGTAGAGGTCGTGCAGCTGGAAGCTGCCGCCCTTCAGGTACAGGTAGATCAGCGCCACCAGCATCAGCACCGAGCCGAGGAAGGTGTACAGGAAGAACTTGATCGCCGCGTAGATGCGGCGCGGGCCGCCCCAGACGCCGATGATCAGGAACATCGGGATCAGCATCGCCTCGAAGAACACGTAGAACAGCATCGCGTCGGTCGCCGCGAAGATGCCCACGGTCACGCCTTCCAGGATCAGGAACGCGGCCACGTACTGGTTGACCCGCTTCTCGATCGCGCTCCACGCGCCGATCAGCGCCAGCACCGTCACCAGCGTGGTCAGCAGGATCAGCGCCACCGCGATCCCGTCCACGCCCAGGTTGTAGCCAATGTCGTAGGCCGGGATCCACGCGTGCTGCTCGACGAACTGCAGGGCGTCGTTGCCGGTGTCGTATCCGCTCAGCAACGGCAGGCTGAGCAGGAACGTCACCACGGCGACCAGCAGCGACGCCCAGCGGGCGGCCTGCGCATTGCGCAGTGCGAGGATCAGGGCACCGCCGACGATCGGCAGCCAGATCAGGACAGACAGTAAGGGCCAGTTCGACACGTCTTCTTATTCCGTACAGGTCAACGCCAGTAATGCATCAGTACCGCCAGCAGAGCGATCAGACCGATGATCATCGCGAAGGCGTAGTGGTAGAGGAAACCGGATTGCGTGCGGCGCAGCAGGTTCGCCGCCAGGTCGACCAGGCGCGCCGAGCCGTTCACCGCGGCGCCGTCCACGACGTAGGTGTCGATGGCGCGCGAGACCTTGCCCAGCTTGACGCCGCCGCCGGCGAAACCGCCGATCCAGAGCTTGTCGAAGCCGTACTTGTTCTCGAGGATGCGCACCGGCAGCGAGAAGGCCTCGCGCGCCTTGGCGGCCAGCTCCGGCTTCCACAGGTACATCAGCGCCGCCAGCAGGAAGCCGGCCACCGTCAGGAAGAACGGCCACGCGGTCAGGCCATGCAGGGCGAAGGCGACCGGGCCGTGGAACTCCTCGGCCAGCGCGCCGACCGTGTCGCGCGCCGGATCGTAGAAGTCGACGATGCCGGTGAAGAACGACACGGCCTGGCCCTTGATCGCCTCGGCGGCGTGGTGGCCGGCCCAGTCGGTGCCGAACAGCATCGGGCCGATCGAGAAGAAGCCGACCGCGATCGACGGGATCGCCAGCAGGACCAGCGGCAGGGTCACCACCCAGGGCGACTCGTGCGGCTCGTGGGCACCGTGGTGGCCATGATCGTCGTGGGCGTGGTGGTCGTCGTGGGCGTGGGCGCCATGGCCATGCGCATGGTCGTCATGCGCGTCGCGGAAGCGCTCCTTGCCGTGGAAGGTCAGGAACAGCAGGCGGAAGCTGTAGAAGCTGGTCACCAGCACGCCGCCGAGCACCGCCCAGTAGCCGTAGTTCGCCACCCAGCTGTGCGCCTCGTGGGCGTGGTGGGCGGCCGCCTCGATGATGGTGTCCTTCGAGTAGAAACCCGAGAAGAACGGCGTGCCCACCAGCGCCAGCGTGCCGATCACGCTGGTGATGTAGGTGATGGGCATGTACTTGCGCAGGCCGCCCATCTTGCGCATGTCCTGCTCGTGGTGCATGCCGATGATCACCGAACCGGCGGCGAGGAACAGCAGCGCCTTGAAGAAGGCATGGGTCATCAGGTGGAACACCGCCGCCGAGTACGCCGACACGCCCAGCGCCACGGTCATGTAGCCCAGCTGCGACAGGGTCGAGTACGCGACCACGCGCTTGATGTCGTTCTGCACGATGCCGATCAGGCCGGTGAAGAACGCGGTGGTGGCGCCGACGAACAGCACGAAGTCCAGCGCGACCTGCGACAGCTCGAACAGCGGCGACATGCGCGCGACCATGAAGATGCCGGCGGTCACCATCGTCGCGGCGTGGATCAGCGCCGAGATCGGGGTCGGGCCTTCCATCGAGTCCGGCAGCCACACGTGCAGCGGGACCTGCGCCGACTTGCCCATCGCGCCGATGAACAGGCAGATGCAGATCAGGGTCATCACGCTCCAGGTATGGCCCTCGAACAGCTGCACCTGGGCGCCGGCCAGCAGCGGCGCGTTGGCGAACACCACCGAGTAGTCCAGCGAGCCGAACCACAGCAGCACGCCGGCGATGCCGAGGATGAAGCCGAAGTCGCCGACGCGGTTGACCAGGAACGCCTTCATGTTGGCGAACACCGCAGTCGGGCGCTTGAACCAGAAGCCGATCAGCAGGTACGACACCAGGCCCACCGCTTCCCAGCCGAAGAACAGCTGCAGGAAGTTGTTGCTCATCACCAGGGTGAGCATCGAGAAGGTGAACAGCGAGATGTAGCTGAAGAAGCGCTGGTAACCCGGGTCGTCGGCCATGTAGCCGATGGTGTACACGTGCACCAGCAGCGACACGAAGGTCACCACGACCATCATCATCGCGGTCAGGCGGTCGACCATGAAGCCGACGTGGGCGGAGTAGTTGCCGACCTCGAAGAAGGTGTAGACGTTCTGGTTGAACGGCACCGCGCCCTGCCCGACCAGCTGGTACAGCGTCCAGCACGACAGCGCGCAGCTGACGGCGACGCCGAGGATGGTGACGAGCTGCGCGCCCTTGCGCCCCACCTGCCGGCCCAGCAGGCCCGCGATGATGCTGCCCAGCAGCGGCGCAAGCACCACGGCGATCAGCAGATTCTTGGAGAGAGTGATTTCCATCTACGGCTCAGCCCTTCAGCGAATCGACTTCGGCCACATTGATCGTGCGGCGGGTACGGAACAGGGTGGTCAGGATCGCCAGACCGATCGCGGCCTCGGCGGCCGCCACGGTCAGGATGAAGAACACGAACAACTGGCCGGCCGGATCGCCCATCTGGCGGGAGAAGGCGATGAAGTTGATGTTGACCGACAGCAGCAGCAGCTCGATCGACATCAACAGCACGATGATGTTCTTGCGGTTCAGGAAGATGCCGGCCAGGCTGATGCAGAACAGCACCGCGCCCAGCGCGAGCAGGTGGCCCAGGGTGATCACGACTTAGCCTCCTGTGCTTCGGCATTGGAACCGGACGACGCGGCCGGCTTCTTCTCGACGGGCATCTTGACCATGCGCAGGCGGTCGCCGGCCTTCACCCGGGTCTGCGCACCGGCGTCCTGGGTCTTCACGCCCTCGCGCTTGCGCAGGGTCAGCATCACCGCGGCGATCACCGCCACGGTCAGGATGACGGCGGCGAACTCGAACGGCAGCAGGAACTCGGTGAACAGGCTGTGCGCCAGCCACTTCAGGTTGGACACGTCGGCGGCCTGGGCGGCGGCGTTGTCGGCCGGCAGCGGCGTGGCCGAACGCGCCTTGACCCCGATCAGGGTGATCATCTGCACGAGCATCGCCACCGCCACGACCGCGCCGACCGGCAGGTACTTCACCCAGCCCTCGCGCAGGCGGCTAGTGTCGATGTCCAGCATCATCACCACGAACAGGAACAGCACCATCACCGCGCCGACGTAGACCAGCACCAGCGTGACGCCCAGGAACTCGGCGCCGACCAGCAGCCATACGCAGGCGATGGAGAAGAACGTCAGGATCAGGCACAGCACGGCGTACACGGGGTTGCGCACGCTGATCACCGCGCCCGCGGCGACGACCGCGATGGCGGAGAAGGCCCAGAAAGCGATATTGACCCAGTCCATCATGACCTCAGCGGAAGGCGGCGTCGGCGGCGCGGCGCTCGGCGATCTCGGCCTCGAGCCGATCACCCAGCGCCAGCAGCTGCGGCTTGGAAACGATGTTCTCGCCACGCTTCTCGAAGTGGTACTCGAGAATGTGGGTCTCCACGATCGAATCGACCGGGCAGCTCTCCTCGCAGAAGCCGCAGAAGATGCACTTGAACAGGTCGATGTCGTAGCGCGTGGTGCGGCGGGTGCCGTCCTCGCGCTTGGCCGAGTCGATGGTGATCGCCAGCGCCGGGCACACCGCCTCGCACAGCTTGCAGGCGATGCAGCGCTCCTCGCCGTTCGGATAGCGGCGCAGCGCGTGCAGGCCGCGGAAGCGCGGCGACTGCGGGAACTTCTCCATCGGGTACAGCACGGTGTACTTCGGCTTGAAGGTGTACTTCAGCGTCAGCCACAGGCCGCCGATCAGCTCGAGGAGCAGCAGGCTCTTGAAGTAGTGGGTGATCTTGTTCATCGAAATCAAACGCCCTTCTGGATCACGCCGTAGAACACCATCAGCGCCGTGACCGCGATCCACACGATGGTCAACGGAATGAACACCTTCCAGCCCAGGCGCATGATCTGGTCGTAGCGGTAGCGCGGGAAGCTGGCGCGGAACCAGATGTACGCGCTGGCGAAGAACAGCACCTTCAGCAGCAGCCACGGCCAGCCGCCGGTCCAGATCCAGTTGACCCACGGCGACACGTCCGCCGCGACCCAGCCCTGGATCGGGCTCAACCAGCCGCCGAGGAAGAAGATCGAGATCAGGAAGCTGACCAGGATCATGTTGGCGTACTCGGCCAGGAAGAACAGCGCGAACGCGCCGCCGGAGTACTCGACCATGTGGCCGGCCACGATCTCCGATTCGCCTTCCACCACGTCGAACGGCGCGCGGTTGGTCTCGGCCACGCCGGACACCCAGTACACGACGAACAGCGGCAGCAGCGGGATCAGGAACCAGTCGAGGAAGCCGGAACTGCCGGCTTGCGCCATCACGATCTCGCTCAGGTTCGCGCTCTGCGCGGCGATCATCACGCCGACCAGGGCGAAGCCCATCGCGATCTCGTAGCTGACCACCTGCGCGGCCGAGCGCATCGCGCCGAGGAAGGCGTACTTCGAGTTCGAGGCCCAGCCGGCGAGGATGATGCCGTACACGCCCAGCGAGGTCATCGCCAGCAGGTACAGCAGGCCGACGTTGGCGTTGGACAGCACCACCTTCGCGTCGAACGGCACCACCGACCAGGCCGCGAACGCCGGCGCGAGCACGATCAGCGGGGCGATCACGTACAGCGCCTTGTGCGCGCTGCTCGGCTGGATGACTTCCTTGAACAACAGCTTGAAGACGTCCGCGAAGGCCTGGAAGATGCCCATGCCGACGTACATCGGCCCGTGGCGCACGTGCATCCAGCCGATCAGCTTGCGCTCCCAGACCACGTAGAAGGCGACCGCGATGATCACCGGCACGGCGATCAGCAGGATCTTCAGCACGATCCACAGGATCGCGCCGATGGTGCCCAGTCCCAGGAACCACTGGTGCAGCGGGTCCACCGCGTTCAACAGCATCTCGTTCATGCAGCCACCACCGTTACGCGACCGGCGCCGATCGGCGCGGTAGCGCCGTGGCCCGACTCAATCCAGACCGTCCCGGCCGCCACGCGCGCGTCGACGACGACCGGCAAGGTGGCATGCCCGGTGGCGGTGCCGACCTTGACCACCTGCCCTTCCCGCACCTGCAGCCGCGCGGCCTCGTCGGGATGCAGGGCGACATGCGGCGCCACGTTCAGCGGATGCGACTGCAGCGCCTGGGCGCGGCGCACCACGGCATCGGTGCGGTAGATCGCCGCCGTCGCCGCCACTTCCAGGCCCTCGCCCGCCACGGACGGCTGGGCCGAGGCCTTCGGCGCCACGTCGCGCTGCTGCATGCCTGCACGCAGGCCGGCCAGGTCGGTGAAATCGAAACCGGCCAGGCCCAGCTCGCCGCCGAGCGCACGCAGCACGCGCCAGCCCTCGCGGGCCTCGCCCGGCAGCTTGCCGGCGGCACGCGTGGTTTGCGCACGGCCGTCGAGGTTGACCAGGGTGCCCTCGATTTCCGGCAACGCGCCGATCGGCAGGATCACGTCGGCCACGTCGCGGGTCGAGGCGCAGGCGAACTGGCTGAACGCCACCACCTTGGCACCGGCCAGCGCCTTGCGCGCAGCCGCGGTGTCGGCGAAGTCCAGGCCGGGCTCGATGCCGTAGATCACGTAGGCCTGGCGCGGCTGGGCCAGCATGGCCGAGGCGTCGAGGCCGGTCGGCAGCACGCCCTGGGCGCCCAGGCCGAGGCTGTTCGGGCCCTGCGGGATGCGGCACAGCGCGGCGCCGGTCGCGGCGGCGAAGTCGGCCACGGCCTTGCGCAGCGTGGCGGCCTGCGGATGGTTCTCGACCAGTCCGCCGACGATCACCACCGCGCGCGTGCCGGCCTTGACCGCATCGCGCAGCGCGCCGTCCTCCAGCGCGGCGGCGTAGCCCGAGGGGGCCACGATCTTCTTGCCGGCCTGCGCGAAGGCGAAGTCGAAGTCGACCGGATTGATCGAGTGGATCCTGGCGCCGTGCTTGGTCTGCGCCTTGCGCAGGCGGGCATGCAGCAGCGGCAGCTCGTGGCGGACGTTGCTGCCGACCAGGACGATCACGTCGGCCTGCTCGATCTCGGCCAGCGGCATCGCGAACGGCTGGGCGATGGCCGCGTCGGAGAAGTCGCGGTTGTAGATGCGATGGTCCAGGTTGCCGGTGCCCAGGCCCTCGGCCAGGCGGGCCAGCAGCGCGCCCTCCTCGTTGGAGGTGGCCGGGTGCGCCAGCACGCCGAGCGCGTCGCCGCGGTGGGCCTCGAGGATCTCGGTGGCCGCGGCCAGGCCTTCGGCCCAGCTCACTTCCTGCCATTCGCCGTTGACCTTCTTCAGCGGCTTGAGCGCGCGGTCGGCGCTGTACAGCCCCTGGTGCGAATAGCGGTCGCGGTCGGACAACCAGCACTCGTTGACGGCTTCGTTGTCGCGCGGCACCGCGCGCAGCACTTCGCCGCGGCGCACGTGCAGAAACAGGTTCGAGCCCATCGCGTCGTGGTAGCCCAGCGATTCGCGCGCCTGCAGCTCCCACGGACGGGCGCGGAACTGGAACACCTTGTTGGTCAGCGCGCCGACCGGGCAGACGTCGATCACGTTGCCGGACAGCTCGGTGGTCAGCGGCTTGCCGTCGTAGGTGCCGATCTGCAGGTTCTCGCCGCGGTACATGCCGCCCAGCTCATAGGTGCCGGCCACTTCCGCGGTGAAGCGCACGCAGCGCGTGCACTGGATGCAGCGGGTCATCTCGGTGGCGACCAGCGGGCCCAGGTCCTCGTCGGGGACCACGCGCTTGCGCTCGTTGAAGCGGCTGACCGAGCGGCCGTAGCCGAGCGAGACGTCCTGCAGCTCGCACTCGCCGCCCTGGTCGCAGATCGGGCAGTCCAGCGGGTGGTTGATCAGCAGGAACTCCATCACCGAACGCTGGTACTTCAGCGCCTTGTCGCTGCGGGTGAAGACCTTCATGCCGTCCATCACCGGCGTCGCGCACGCCGGCGACGGCTTCGGCGACTTCTCCACGTCGACCAGGCACATGCGGCAGTTGGCCGCGATCGCCAGCTTGTCGTGGTAGCAGAAGCGCGGGATCGGGATCCCGGCCTTGTCGGCGGCCTGGATGATCATCGAGCCCTTCGGCACGACCAGGCTCTGCCCATCGATCTCGATGGTGACGTGATCCGGCGGCACGTTTGGATTTACCGGTTGCGCGCTCATGCGGCAGCAGCCTCCACCTTCTTGCCGTCAACCATCGAATGACCGTTGACGATGTAGTACTCGAATTCGTCCCAGAACTGGCGCAGGAAACCCTGGATCGGCCAGGCCGCGGCCTCGCCGAAGGCGCAGATCGTGTGGCCCTCGATCTGGCCGGCCACGGCACGCAGCTGGTGCAGGTCTTCCATCGTGGCCTTGCCGGCGACGATGCGCTCCAGCACCCGGTGCATCCAGCCGGTGCCTTCGCGGCACGGCGTGCACTGGCCGCACGATTCCTTGTGGAAGAACTGGCTGATGCGGCAGGCGAACTTGACGCAGCAGACGCTGTCGTCGAGCACCACGATCGCGCCGGAACCCAGGCCGGTGCCGAGCGCGCGCAGGGTGTCGTAGTCCATCTGCAGGCCCTTGAGCTGCTCGGCCTTCAGCACCGGCATCGACACGCCGCCCGGGATCGCCCCCTTCAGCTTGCGGCCCGGACGCAGGCCGCCGGCCATCTCCAACAGCTCGTCGAAGGTCGTGCCCAGCGGCACCTCGAAGTTGCCGCCCTTCTGCACGCAGCCGGAGACCGAGAAGATCTTGGGGCCGCCGTTGGCGGTCTTGCTCAGGCCCTTGAACCACTCCGGGCCGTTGCGGATGATCGCCGGCACAGAGGCGTAGGTCTCGGTGTTGTTGATCGTCGAGGGCTTGCCGTACAGGCCGAAGTTGGCCGGGAACGGCGGCTTGTAGCGCGGCTGGCCCTTCTTGCCTTCCAGCGACTCCATCAGCGCGGTTTCCTCGCCGCAGATGTAGGCGCCGGCGCCGAGCGCGCCGTAGATGTCGATGTCCACGCCCGAGCCCAGCACGTTCTTGCCCAGCCAGCCGTGCTTGTAGGCATCGGCCAGGGCCTGCTCGAAGTGCTCGAACGGCTCGTGGTGGAACTCGCCGCGCAGGTAGTTGTAGCCCACGGTCGAACCGGTGGCGTAGCAGGCGATCGCCATGCCCTCCACCACCGAGTGCGGGTTGTAGCGCAGGATGTCGCGGTCCTTGCAGGTACCCGGCTCGGACTCGTCCGAGTTGCACAGGATGTACTTCTGCATGTCGCCCTTGGGCATGAAGGACCACTTCAGCCCGGTCGGGAAGCCCGCGCCGCCGCGGCCGCGCAGGCCGGACTGCTTGACCATCTCGATCACGTCGGCCGGCGGGATCTTCTCCTCGAGGATCTTGCGCAGCGCGGCGTAGCCGCCGGTCTTCAGGTAGTTCTCGTACGACCACGGGGTGTCGTAGTGCAGCGTGGTGTAGACCACCTGGTGCGGCTGCGGCGCCGGGCCGACCGGCCCATGGGATTCGTGGTGATGTGCCATGCCGTTACTCCAGCCCGTCCAGCAGCTCGTCGACCTTCTGCTTGGTCAGGCGCTCGTGGTAATGGCCGTTGATGACCATCATCGGCGCACCGGCGCAGCCGGCCAGGCATTCTTCTTCGCGCTTGAGGTAGACGCGCCCGTCGGCGGTGGACTGGCCCAGCTTGCAGCCGAGCTTCTTCTCGGCGTGCGCGACCAGTTCCTCGGCGCCGTTGAGCCAGCAGCTGATGTTGGTGCAGAAGGCGACGTTGTTGCGGCCGACCTTCTCGGTCTCGAACATCGAGTAGAAGCTGGCGACCTCGTAGGCCCACACCGGCGGGATGTCCAGGTACTTGGCGACGCCGGCGATCAGCTCGTCGGTCAGCCAGCCCTGGTTCTGCTCCTGCGCGGCATGCAGGCCCTGCAGCACCGCCGAACGCTTGCGGTCCGGCGGGAACTTGGCGAGCCAGTGGTCGATGTGCGCCCGCGTCTTGTCGCTGAGCACCACCATCGGATCGACGTCGCGCGCCGCCTCGAAATTACCCGTCGCCTTCATCGGTCGACCTCACCGAAAACCAAATCGTAAGTACCGATCATCGCCACCACGTCGGCCAGCATGTAGCCGCGCACCACCGCGTCCATCGACGACAGGTGCACGAAGCCCGGCGCGCGCAGGTGCACGCGGAACGGCTTGTTGGCGCCGTCGGAGACCAGGTAGCAGCCGAACTCGCCCTTCGGGGCTTCCACGGCGCAGTAGGTCTCGCCGGCCGGCACGCAATAGCCTTCGCTGAACAGCTTGAAGTGGTGGATCAGCGCTTCCATGTCGTCCTTCATGTCCTCGCGCGCGGGCGGAGCGACCTTGAAGTTCTTGACCATGACCGGGCCGGGGTTGGCCTTCAGCCACTGGACGCACTGCTTGATGATGCGGTTGGACTCGCGCATCTCGGCCACGCGGCAGAGGTAGCGGTCGTAGCAATCGCCCTGGGTGCCGAGCGGGATGTCGAAATCGACCGCGTCGTACTTGGCGTACGGCTGCTTCTTGCGCAGGTCCCAGGCGATGCCCGAGCCGCGCAGCATCACGCCGGTCATGCCCCAGGCCTTGGCCAGCTCGGGCTCGACCACGCCGACGCCGACGGTGCGCTGCTTCCAGATGCGGTTGTCGGTCAGCAGCGTCTCGTACTCGTCGACGCGCTTGGGGAACTCGTTGGTGAAGTTCTCCAGGAAGTCCAGCATCGAGCCTTCGCGGGCGGCATTGAGCTTCTTCAGCGCATTGCCCTTGTGCCAGCGCGACTCCTTGTACTTCGGCATGCGGTCCGGCAGGTCGCGGTAGACGCCGCCCGGACGGTAGTAGGTGGCGTGCATGCGCGCGCCGCTGACCGCCTCGTAGACGTCCATCAGCTCCTCGCGCTCGCGGAACGCGTAGAGCATCACCGCCATCGCGCCCAGGTCGAGCGCGTTCGACCCGACCCACATCAGGTGGTTCAGGATGCGGGTGATCTCGTCGAACATCGTGCGGATGTACTGCGCGCGCTCCGGCGCCTCGATGCCCATCAGGGTCTCGATCGCGCGCACGTAGGCGTGCTCGTTGCACATCATCGACACGTAGTCCAGCCGGTCCATGTAGCCGATCGACTGGTTGAACGGCTTGGTCTCGGCCAGCTTCTCGGTACCGCGGTGCAGCAGGCCGATGTGCGGGTCGGCGCGGACCACGGTCTCGCCGTCCATTTCCAGGATCAGGCGCAGCACGCCGTGCGCGGCGGGGTGCTGCGGACCGAAGTTCATCGTGTAGTTGCGGATTTCCTGCTTGCTCTGCGCAGGCGTCGCGAAGCCCTGGTGGGCCTGGTGGAACTCGCTCACTTGGCGGCCTCCGTCTGTGCGGACTCGCCGGCCGCGGTCTGGTAGCGCGCGTCGTCGCGGATCACGCGCGGCACGTTCACGCGCGGCTCGACCGAGGTCACCGGCTCGTAGATCACGCGCTTCTTCTCTTCGTCGTAGCGCACCTCGACGTTGCCGATCAGCGGGAAGTCCTTGCGGAACGGGTGGCCGACGAAGCCGTAGTCGGTGAGGATGCGACGCAGGTCCGGATGGCCGGAGAAGACGATGCCGTACAGGTCGAACGCCTCGCGCTCGAACCAGTTCACGCCCGGCCAGACGTCGGTGACCGAGGCCACCACCGGCAACTCGTCGTTCGGCGCGTAGCAGCGCACGCGCAGCATCAGGTTGTGCTGGTAGGAACGCAGCTGCGCGACGACGGCGAAACGCTGCGCCGGCAGCACGTCGGGCTGCACGCCCTCGGCCGTCTCGCGCGAGGGGAACTCGCCCCAGGCGAAGCGGCCGACGGCCTTGCCCTCGACGCCACGGCTGAATCCCTGCGACGACACGTCGCTGGTATCCCACTCGTCGCTGCCGTAGCCGAGATAGTCGACGCCGCACAGGTCGGACAGCTGCTCGAAACCGAACTCGTCGCGCAGCGCCAGGCAGGTGGCATGCCAGTCGGCCGCAGGCACTTCCAGCGTCACTTCGCCGCGCGGTTCGACCACGGTGACCCGGGCGCCGGCGAAGCGCGCACTGAGTCGGTCGGTGAAGGAGGATGCTTGCTCTGCCATGGGGGCTTGGCTGCTCTCTTTAAGGTAGAGGGATCAGCGCGCGATGGTCTGGGTTCGCCAGATCTTCTTCTGCAGCTGGAGGATGCCGTAGACCAGCGCCTCGGCCGTCGGCGGGCAGCCCGGCACGTAGACGTCGACCGGCACGATGCGGTCGCAGCCGCGCACCACGGAATACGAGTAGTGATAGTAGCCGCCGCCGTTGGCGCAGCTGCCCATCGAGATCACCCACTTGGGATCGGGCATCTGGTCGTACACCTTGCGCAGTGCCGGGGCCATCTTGTTGACCAGCGTGCCGGCCACGATCATCACGTCGGACTGACGCGGCGACGGGCGGAACACCACGCCGTAGCGGTCCAGGTCCAGGCGCGCCGCGCCGGCGTGCATCATCTCCACCGCGCAGCAGGCTAGGCCGAAGGTCATCGGCCACATCGAGCCGGTGCGCGCCCAGTTCAGCA
Source organism: Xanthomonas boreopolis (assembly GCA_014654535.1). Classification (GTDB taxonomy): domain Bacteria; phylum Pseudomonadota; class Gammaproteobacteria; order Xanthomonadales; family Xanthomonadaceae; genus Pseudomonas_S; species Pseudomonas_S boreopolis. The sequence continues at coordinate 59,758 of BNBA01000011.1, read as the reverse complement.
GCGCGTCGACGCTGGTGGTCACGTAGCCCTTCTCGAGCAGCGGGTTCTCGCCTTCCGGGCGCAGGATGTCGTCGACCCGACCCTCGGGGATCGGATTGGTCATCAGACGATCGAGGGTCTGAATCACTCCCATTCCAGCGCTCCCTTCTTCCACACGTAGATAAAGCCAAGGAAAAGCATGCCGACGAACAGGCCCATGGTGACCAGCGAACGCGGGCCGATATCCATGAACACCTGGGTCCAGGGCACGATGAAGATGATTTCCAGGTCGAAGACGATGAACTGGATCGCGATCAGGTAGTAGCGCACGTCGAACTTCATGCGCGCGTCTTCGAAGGCCTCGAAACCGCACTCGTACGGCGAAAGCTTCTGCGCGTCGGGACGGCGGGGACCGAGAAAACTACCGATCAGCATCAGGGCGATGCCGATACCGGTGGCGACGACCAGGAACAGCAGACTCGGCAAATATTCGGCCAGCACGGCTTTTCTCTCTTGCCTCTGCCCGCACCAACCGCATGCGGGCATGGGGGATAAACGAACCCCCGCGTGCCGGCATCACCGACACGCACAGGACTCGCAGCCAAACATGGTGCCCAAGAGGGGACTCGAACCCCTACGACTTGCGTCGCTACCACCTCAAGGTAGTGCGTCTACCAATTCCGCCACCTGGGCTTACGTTGCGCACCCGTACTCAAGTGCGCAGCGTATTGTAACCGGCTTCAGTGTTTTTGTGATGGCTCTGAAGCGTTTTCTTCACTCTTCGCCGGCGCCTGCTGGGGCTGCTGGGCGGGAGTGGCGGCCGCCGGGGCCTGGGGCAGCGGCTGGGTCATCTCGCCGGCGGGCGCGGCCGGGACCGGCGTCGCGGCCTGCGACATCACGCCCAGGCCCTGGTCGGCCGGGCGCGAACCATGGCTGGCGTACCACGCCATGAACAGGCTGATGCCGAAGAACACCACGGCCAGCCACTTGGTGGACTTGGACAGGAAATTCGATGCACCCCGCGCGCCGAACACGGTACCGGAAGCGCCGGCGCCGAAACCCGAACCGGCGGCCGCGCCCGCGCCGCGCTGCATCAGGATCAGCGCGATCATCGCGATCGCCACCAGCACGTAGACCACATTGAGGATCAACATCAACATTTCGAATCCGTCCCGGACGAGACCTATTGGCTTATCTGTTCGCGGCCGCCCGCGCGATGGCCAGGAAATCCCCGGCGACCAGCGATGCTCCGCCCACCAGCCCGCCATCGATGTCCGGCTGCGAGAACAGCACGGCGGCGTTGTCGGGCTTCACGCTGCCGCCATACAGGATCGGCAACGAATCGGCGATTCTAGCATCGTGCCGGCGCACTTCGCCACGAATGAAGGCGTGCATCCCCTGCGCCTGCTCCGGGCTGGCGCTGCGGCCGGTGCCGATGGCCCAGATCGGCTCGTAGGCGACCATGCCCCGGCCGATCCCCTCGGCCCCGACCAGCTCCAGCACCGGGCCCAGCTGCGCGGCGATCACCGCCTCGGCCTGCCCGGCCTCGCGCTGCTTCAGCGATTCGCCGACGCAGACGATCGGCACAAGACCCGCGTTGAGCGCGGCCCGGAACTTGCGCGCGACCAGCTCGCTGTCCTCGTGGTAGTGCTCGCGCCGCTCGGAATGCCCGACCAGCCCGTAGGTCGCGCCGACATCCACCAGCATCGCCGCGGAGACCTCGCCGGTATAGGCGCCGACCTCGTTGCTGCTGACGTTCTGGGCGCCGAAGCCGATTGGGCGGCCCTCGAAGTCCTCGATCAGGTCGCCCAGGTAAGGCAGCGGCGGCAGGATGATCACCTCCACGCCCTCGATCGGCAGGCCGGCGGCGACTTCGCGGACCAGCTCGTGGGCGAAGGTGCGCGTGCCATGCAACTTCCAGTTACCGGCGACGATCTTGCGGCGCTTGGACATCGAGACTCCTCGGGAACATGCCAAAGGTATAAGGATAATCTATCGACCGCTTCCGTCAGGTTATGGATGGACAGCGACGGGACATGCCGGACACGACAAGGGCCGGTCGATTGACCGGCCCTTGTCCCTGGTCGCCTGCCGCCGGACCCGCCCTCCCGGCGCCGAGGAACCCCGTGCGACCGTGGATCCCGAGCCCGCCGGGCGCCGCCCGGCGCTACTTGAGCTTGATCTCGCGCAGGCGCTCCTCCAGGTACCCCTGCGCGGTGATCGGCTCCGGGTAGCGCTTGGGGTTGTCCGGGGTGATCGTCGAGGGCAGCACGTCGATCAGGAAATCCGGGTTCGGGTGCAGGAAGAACGGCACCGAATAGCGCGGCTTGCGCGCCTCCTCGCCCGGCGGGTTCACCACGCGGTGGGTGGTGGACGGGTACACGTGGTTGGTCAGGCGCTGCAGCATGTCGCCGATGTTGACCACGATGGTGTCCGCGTCCGAGGTGAACGGCACCCACTCGCCCTGCTTGGACTTCACTTCCAGGCCGGCGGCGCTGGCCCCGACCAGCAGGGTGATCAGGTTGATGTCCTCGTGCGCGCCGGCGCGCACGTTCGGGATGTCGTCGGCGGTGATCGGCGGGTAGTGGATCGGCCGCAGGATCGAATTGCCGTTGTCGGTCTTGTCGGCGAAGTAGTCCGCCGGCAGCCCGATGTGCAGGGCCAGGGCCGACAGCACCTTGGAGCCGAGCTTGTCCAGCGCCTGGTACAGGCCGTAGCCGGCCTCGCGGAAGCCCGGGACCTCGACCGGCCACAGGTTCGGCGGCATCACGTCGCGGTACTTGGAGTCGTCCGGGATCTCGCGCCCGATGTGCCAGAACTCCTTCAGGTCGAAGTGCTTGGAGTCCTTGGCCGTTTCGACGCCGAACGCGGTGTAGCCGCGCGCGCCGCCGCCGCCCGGCACGTGGTACTTCTTCTTGACGTCCTCCGGCAGCGCGAAGAACGCCTTGAACGCCTCGTAGGCGCGATCGATCTCGGCCTGCGGGATGCCGTGGTTGCGGATGCCGGCGAAGCCCCATTCGCGGTACGCGGCGCCCAGCTCCGCGACGAAGGCGTCGCGGTCGCTTTCGAAGCGGGTGATGTCGAGGGTGGGAATGCGGGAACTCATCGTCTTGACTCCAGGAAGGTGGCCGGCGCGCATGGGCGGCCTGGCGGGGAACGGTTCAGGCCGCCGCGGCCTGGCGCACCGCGGCCGAGAGGCGGTCGAGCGTGGACTGCATCAACGCTTCGTCGCCGGCCTCGACGGTGACCCGCACCACCGGCTCGGTGCCGGACGGGCGCAGGAACGCGCGACCACGCCCCTGCACCGCCGCCTGCGCCTGCTGCAGCGCGTGCTGCACGCCGGCATCGGCGACGGCCGCCTTGGCATTGGCGCCCTCGAGGCGGACGTTGACGGTTTTCTGCGGCACCTTCTGCAGGCCCGACAACGCCTGGCGCAGCGAGACGCCGTCGCGGCGCAGCACCTCCAGCACCTGCAGCGCGCTGACGATACCGTCGCCGGTGGTGGCGCGGTCCAGGCACAGCACGTGGCCGGAGGTCTCGCCGCCCAGCACGCCCTGCCCTTCGACCAGCGCCTGGTGCACGTAGCGGTCGCCGACGTTGACCCGCTTGAACGGGATGTCCAGGCCGGCCAGGGCCTTCTCCAGGCCGTAGTTGGTCATCAGCGTGCCGACCACCGCGCCCTTCAGGCGGCCGCTGGCCTGCCAGGCGCGCGCCAGCACGTACAGCAGGTCGTCGCCGTCGACCGGGTTGCCCTGGTCGTCGGCCATCAGCACGCGGTCGCCGTCGCCGTCGAAGGCGATGCCGAGATCGGCGCCGACCTCGCGCACCTTGAGGGCGAGGTTGTCGATGTGGGTCGAGCCCACGCCGGCGTTGATGTTCAGCCCATCGGGCGCGGCGCCGATCACGGTCACCTCGGCGCCCAGTTCGCGGAACAGCATCGGCGCGATGTGGTAGGTGGCCCCGTGCGCGCAATCGAGCACCATGCGGATGCCGCGCAAGTCGAAGCCGCGCGGCACGCTGGCCTTGCAGAACTCGATGTAGCGCCCGATCGCGTCGCGCGCGCGCGCGGCCTTGCCGAGGCCTTCGGACTCGACGGTGAAGAACGGCTCGTCCAGCGCGGCCTCGATCGCCGCCTCGGTGGCGTCGTCGAGCTTCTCGCCGTCGGCGGAGAAGAACTTGATGCCGTTGTCGTAGTGCGGATTGTGCGAGGCGCTGATGACGATGCCGGCATCGGCCTGCAAGGTGTTCGTCAGGAACGCCACCGCCGGGGTCGGCATCGGCCCGATCAGCTGCACGTCGGCGCCGGCGGCGACCAGCCCGGCCTCCAGCGCGGCCTCGAACATGTAGCCGGAAATGCGCGTGTCCTTGCCGATCAGCACCATCGGCCGCTTGCCGCCGGCGCGCTTCTGCCCGAGCACGCGGCCGAGCGCATTGCCCAGGCGCAGCACGAAATCGGCCGAGATCGGCCCCTGCCCGACCCGGCCGCGGATGCCGTCGGTGCCGAAGTACTTGCGGGCGCTCATGGGAAAGCCGGGACCCGCTGAGGGCAGGAGCCGCCCCGCCGCCCCTGCAGGCGGGAAACGGAACGGCAATCGGCCCTTCCGGCCCCCGCGCTTCCCGGCCTCATGCCGCGCTCTCCTGCGGCATCGGCTGGCGCATCATCAGCGCGGTCAGGTCGGCGAGGCGGTCGCGCAGTTCGCGGCGGTCGCAGATCTGGTCGATGGCGCCGTGCTCGAGCAGGAATTCGGAACGCTGGAAGCCTTCCGGCAGCTTCTCGCGCACGGTCTGCTCGATCACGCGCGGGCCGGCAAAGCCGATCAGGGCCTGCGGCTCGGCGATGTTGATGTCGCCCAGCATCGCGAACGAGGCCGACACGCCGCCGGTGGTCGGATGGGTCAGCACCGAGATGTACGGCAGGCCGGCCTCGCGCAGGCGGCCCAGCGCGGCGGAGGTCTTGGCCATCTGCATCAGCGAGAACAGGCCTTCCTGCATGCGCGCGCCACCGCTGGCGGAGAAGCAGACGTACGGGCAGCCGGCTTCGAGCGCGACCTCGGCCGCCCGCGCGAAGCGCTCGCCGACCACCGATCCCATCGAGCCGCCCATGTAGGCGAAGTCGAACGACGCGGCCACCAGCGGGCGCCCCTTGAGCAGGCCGCGCATCGCCACCAGCGCGTCGTACTCGCCGGTGCTCTTCTGGGTGGCCTTGATGCGGTCGACGTACTTCTTCTGGTCCTTGAACTTGAGCACGTCGGTCGGGCTGAGCCCGGCGGCGATCTCGGTGGTGCTGTCCGGATCGAACAGCGCCGCCAGGCGCGCGCGCGCGCGGATCGGCATGTGGTGGCCGCACTTCGGGCAGACCTCGAGGTTCTCCTCCAGCTCGGGCCGGTACAGTGCCGCGCCGCAGTTGCTGCACTTTTCCCACAGGCCCTCGGGAACGCTGCGCTTCTTGCTCTGGGTGTTGTCGGTGCGGATGCCGGAGGGCATCAATTTGCTGAGCCAGCTCATGCGGTATGAAAAATCCATGCAGGGCGGCCCCGGGGGACCGCAGAGGGGCGACAGTCTAACTCGGCGCCCCATTGGGGTGCAGGACGGCACCGAATGGAGCGCCGCCCCCGCCGGGCCTGTGCTGCAGGATGGGTTGCGCCCGCTTGCCCGCGGGTCTCGCCGGACGCTGCGCCGGCGGACCGCTCAGCCGGCGTCCAGCGCGGCCCGCAACGGCGCCAGGAAGGCCTCGGCGCGCTGGCGGGCCGTCGCGGTATCGCCGGCCTCGGCCAGCGCCGCCACCAGCGCGCTGCCGACCACCACGCCGTCGGCGTCGACCGCCATCGCCGCGGCGCTGGCCGCGTCCTTGATGCCGAAGCCGGCCACCACCGGCACCTTTGCGCGCTCGCGGATCCGCCGCAGGCGATCGCCGGCCGACCGCGTATCGAGCCGGTCCGCGCCGGTCACGCCGGCGAAGCTGACGTAGTAGAGATAGCCCTGCGCGGTATCGCACAGGGTCGCCAGGCGGGCGTCGGTCGTGGTCGGTGCGGCCAGCACGATCAGGTCCAGCCCGGCGGCAGTGAAGATCGCGCGGGTCTCGGCGGCCTCTTCCGGCGGCAGGTCGACCAGCAGCACGCCGTCGACGCCCGCCTTGACCGCCTCCTTGGCGAAGCGCTCCGTGCCGTGGATCTCGATCGGGTTGAGGTAGCCCATCAGCACCACGGGGGTGGAAGCGTCCTCGCGGCGGAACTCGTGCACCGCCTCCAGCACGTAGGCCAGGCCGGCGCCGCGCGCCAGCGCGCGCTCGGAGCTGCGCTGGATGGTCGGGCCGTCGGCCATCGGATCGGAGAACGGCACGCCGAGCTCGAGCACGTCGGCGCCGGCACGCACCAGCGCGTGCATCAGCGGCACGGTCGCCTCCAGCGAGGGATCGCCGGCGGTGACGAAGGGGATCAGCGCCTTGCGGCCCTGGGACTGAAGCTGGGAGAACTTCTCTGCGATACGGCTCATGGACGGGCTGCCTGTAAGCCCCTCTCCGATCGGGAGAGGGGTCGGGGTGAGGGTACGGGCGAAGCCTCGCGGAATTCGGGCATGCAAGGCTCCGCCTGCTGCCCTCGTCCGCCGCTTCGCGCCATCCCCGCCTTCGCGGGGCAAGCTCTTCTCCCGAACGGGAGAAGAGGGAAAGGTTCAGAACACGATGCCTTCGCGCGCGGCGATGGTGTGCACGTCCTTGTCGCCGCGGCCGGACAGGTTGCACAGCACCAGCGCGTCCTTGGGCAGGTCGCGGGCGAGCTTGATCGCCTGCGCGACGGCGTGGCTCGATTCGAGCGCGGCCAGGATGCCCTCGGTATGCGCCAGCAGGTGGAACGCGGCCAGCGCCTCGTCGTCGGTGATGCCGACGTAGCTGGCGCGGCCGCTGTCGGCCAGGAACGCGTGCTCGGGGCCGACGCCGGGGTAGTCCAGGCCGGCCGAGACCGAATGGGTCTCGATGATCTGGCCATCGTCGTCGCAGATCACGTAGGTGCGGTTGCCGTGCAGCACGCCGGGCCGGCCGGCCGCGATCGAGGCCGCATGCCGGCCCGTGCCGATGCCGTCGCCGGCCGCCTCGGCGCCGTAGATCTTCACCGAGGCATCGTTGAGGAAGGCGTGGAACAGCCCGATCGCATTGCTGCCGCCGCCGACGCAGGCGGCGATCGCATCCGGCAGGCGGCCATAGTCCTCCAGCATCTGCGCGCGCGCCTCGCGCCCGACGATGGCGTTGAAATCGCGCACCATGCGCGGGTACGGATCGGGCCCGGCCACGGTGCCGATGATGTAGAAGGTGTCCTGCACGTTGGTCACCCAGTCGCGCATCGCCTCGTTCAGCGCGTCCTTGAGCGTGGCCGAGCCGGAGTTCACCGGCACCACGGTCGCGCCGAGCAGCTTCATCCGGAAGACGTTGATCTTCTGCCGCTCGATGTCGGTGGCGCCCATGTAGACCACGCACTCCAGGCCCAGCCGCGCCGCCACCGTGGCGCTGGCCACGCCGTGCTGGCCGGCGCCGGTCTCGGCGATGATCCGCTTCTTGCCCATGCGCGCGGCCAGCAGCGCCTGGCCGATGGTGTTGTTGATCTTGTGCGCGCCGGTGTGGTTCAGGTCCTCGCGCTTGAGCAGGATCTGCGCCCCGCCGACCTCGCGGCTCAGCCGCTCGGCGTGGTAGATCGGACTGGGCCGGCCGACGTAGTGCTTGAGGTCCTTGTCGTAGGCGGCGATGAAGGCCGGATCCCGGCGTGCCTCGTCGTAGGCGGCGGCCAACTCTTCCAGCGGACCGATCAGGGTCTCGGCGACGAAACGGCCGCCGTAGCGGCCGAAATGGCCGGCCGCGTCGGGGAAGGCGTGGAAATCACGAATGGGAGAGGCTGACATCGGGGAGATTCCATCCCGCGGAACGCGGGGAACAATGGTTTGGACGCCACTCTAGCGCGCCTGGGCACCCCGGAAAAATCGACGATTGCGCACGATGCGTGATCTATACTCACACATCATGACCTCTCCCCTGCCCCCGCTTGCCGCCCTTCGCGCCTTCGAGGCCGCGGCCCGGCTGGGCAGCGTCAGCCGGGCCGCCGACGAACTGCACGTCACCCACGGGGCGGTCAGCCGGCACGTCCGCACGCTGGAGCAGGCCCTGGGCACCGCCCTGTTCGCCAAGGCCGGGCGAGGCCTGGCCCTGACCCCGGCGGGCGAGCGCCTGCGCGAAGCCGCCAGCGAAGCCTTCGCCCAGCTCGGCGACGCCTGGACCCAACTGCGCCGCCTGCCGGCCGAGACGCCCTTGGTCCTGGGGTGCTCGGGCAGCCTGCTGGCACGCTGGCTGATCCCGCGCCTGGGCCGGCTGGAGCAGGCCTTGCCGGCAGTCCGGTTGCACCTGTCGGCACGCGAACAGGCGCCCGAACCGCACCTGCCCGGGCTCGACGCGATGCTGTTGCTGGCGGCGCCCCCGTGGCCATCCGAGTGGCAGGTATCCGACCTTGGGCCGGAACGGATCGGCCCGGTCCTGAGCCCGCACCATCCGGACGTCGCCCGGCTTGTCGGCAGCGCGCCGCAGCGCCTGCTCGACTACCCGCTGCTGCACACGCGGTCGCGCCCGCAGGCCTGGCCCGACTGGGCTGCCGCGCATGGAATGGAGGCCGCTGCGCTGCGCCACGGCAGCGAGTTCGAGCACCTGCTTTATCTGCTGGAAGCGGCCGTGGCCGGCCTTGGCATCGCGATCGCGCCGCAGCCGCTGGTCAGCGAAGACCTCGCGACCGGCCGGCTGATCGCCCCCTGGGGCTTCGTGGAGACGCCGGCGCGCTGGGCGCTGTGCCGGCTGCGTCGCAACCCGGACCCGCGCGTGGAGCGGCTGGCCCGATGGTTCCGCGAGGAACTGGAGCGCTGACCCGCGCCCTCCGGCCATCGGGAGCGGCCGCCGCTCCGGAGCCGCTCCGCCGCGAAAGGGATCACCCCAGTTCGTGGCAGTCCGCGCGCCGCACTTCCTCGACGAAGCGGCGCATCTTGTCGCCGTCCTTGATGCCCGGCGACAGCTCGATACCGCTGGACACGTCCACGCCCCAGGGCAGCGTCGCGACGATCGCGTCGAACACGTTGTCCGGGGTGATGCCGCCGGCGAGCAGGAACGGCCGGTGCAGCCCGGTCGGCAGGCGCGCCCAGTCGAAGGTCAGGCCGCTGCCGCCGCTGGCGCCCGGCGCATGGCTGTCGAACAGGAAGCCGGACGCGTTCGGGTGCGCCAACTGCAGGCCGCGCGCGCTGACCTCCTCGCCGCCCATCGGCACCGCCTTCAGGTACGGCAAGTTGAAACTGCGGCAGAACGCGTCGTCTTCCTCGCCGTGGAACTGCAGCAGGGTCGGCCGCACCGTGCGCAGCACCTCGCGCACTTCCTCCTTCGGGTTGTTGCGGAACAGCGCCACCACGTCGACCATCGGCGCGATCGCCTGGCGCATCGCGCGCGCCTCGGTCGGCGCGACCCGGCGCGAGCTGCCGTGCGCGAAGATGAAGCCCACCGCATCCACGCCCAGCTCGCCGGCCAGGCGGATGTCGCCCGCCCGGGTCATGCCACAGAACTTGATACGGGTACGGTAGAAGGTTCGGCTCATAGGGTGACCTCGGGTGGCAGGCGCCATTCTGCCGGATACAGCGGCCCGACGAAGACCAGGCCCTGCGGGGGGGCGGTCGGGCCCGCGAGGGTGCGGTCGCGCCCGGCGAGCAGTTCCGCGATCCACTCCACCGGCCTTTCTCCGGCTCCGACCAGAATCAGCGAACCGACGATATTGCGCACCATGTGATGAAGGAATGCATTGGCCTGCACGCCGATCTCGACCAGGTCTCCATCGCGGCGCACGTCGATCCATTGCAACTCGCGGCGCGCGTGCAGCGCCTGGCACTGCACGCTGCGGAACGCGCTGAAGTCGTTCTCGCCCAGCAATGCCTGCGCGGCATCGTGCATCGCCGCCGCGTCCAGCGGCCGGCGTTCCCAGCTCAGGGTCTGCCGGTGCAGCGCCGGGCGCACCTGGCGGTTGAGCAGGCGATAGCGGTAGCGGCGCGCCCGCGCCGAAAAGCGGGCGTTGAATTCGTCCGCCACCGGCACGCACCAACGCACCGCCACCGAAGCCGGCAGGCGCGCGGTCGTGCCCAGCATCCAGCCGCGCGGCTCGCGCTTCGCTTCGCTGTCGAAGTGCACCACCTGGCATTCGCCGTGCACGCCCGCGTCGGTACGCCCCGCGCAGACCACCTGCACCGGCGCGGCGGCGACCGACGACAGCGCCTCCTGCAAGGTCGCCTGCACGCTGGGGCCGCCATGCTCGCCGAGCTGTTGCCAGCCCAGGAACTCGCTGCCGTCGTATTCCACGCCCATGGCGTAGCGCATCGGAACCTCTACTGATTGGATCTTGGCCGCACTTGCCGGAACGATTGCCGCCGCGGCAGCGACACGGACACGATGGAACCTTGCGTTCGAACCGCCACGCACGAGGCGGCGGGGCCTTGCCGAGCGAGCCGTTCGTCGAAGCCTTGCGCGGCTTTCGCCGCCCCGCGGAGGACGTGGCTTCAGCCGATCCGGCTGAGCAAGGCGGACGCCTCGGCACGCGCGTCCGGGTCCCCGCTCGCCGCCACCTCCAGCAGCAGGCTGCGCGCGGTTTCCTTGTCGCCCAGGTCCAGATAGGCCACCGCCAGCTCCAGCCTGTCGCGGCCGGCCGGGGCCGGATTCAACGGGGCGATCGAGGGCGCCTCCGGAGCATGCCAGGTCGGCCCCCACGCGGCCGGCAGCGGACGCTCTTCGAGCGGCTGCGGCGCCTCCGCGACGGGCGCTTCGGGCTCTTCGCTCCTCGCGATGCGCTCGTCCGCGCGCAGGGACGCTTCCTCGATCTCCACGTCGTGGTCGAATTCGCGCTCGCCGATCACCGGCTCGTCCTGCACGGCGGCCGGCGCGGTCGTCGTCGCGCCGAACGCCGCGCCGTCGAAGCGGCGCGGCGGCGCGGCGAACGGCGACGGCTTGCGCCGCCGCGAAGCCAGCCATGCGGCGATGCCCGCGAGCACCAGCACCACGCCGCCCCACAACCACATCGGGAAACCGCCGGACCCGTCCGCAGGCCGTTGCTGGGCCAGGCGCTGCTGCGCCGCGGCCAGGTCCGTATCCTTCATCGCGATCAGCCTGGCCTGCTGCTGTTGCAGCTTTTCCAGCTCCGCCACGCGCGTGCGCAGCTCCTGGATCTCGGCATCGCGGGTGGCGACGTCTTCCCTCGCCTGCTGCAGTTGTTCGTTCACGAGCCTGTCCCCTTCGCCGCCGGCTCCGGTGCCGGTGGTCGTACCTGCCTTGTTGCCGTCGCTGGCGACGGCCGGTGCGATCTCCAGCCGCGCGCCGGTCGCCGCGGCCGGCGCGGCGCTCGCCGCCCGCGGCGTCGCGCCCGCTTCCGCGGGCTGCGGAATCGGCGCGCGCGCCTGCCGCCACTGCGCGGCCTGTTCGCGCACGATCGCCCGGGCCTCCGAGGCGCCGATCTGCGCCAGCTCGTCCTGCCGCGGCGTGCGCAGCACCGCGCCCTGCTTGAGCCGGTTGATGTTGCCGCCGATGAAGGCCTCCGGATTGGCCCGCAGCAGCGCCAGCATGGTCTGGTCGAGCGAATAGCCGGCGCCGCGGTTCAACTGCATGGCGATCTGCGACAACGTCTGGCCGCGCCGCACCGGGGCCAGGTTCTCGCCCGGCGCCACGGGGGATACCGGTGCGGCCGGCGGCGGACGCTGGGGCCTGGCTGCCGGTGCGGCTGGCGCCGCGGCCGGTGCGGCGGCTGCCGCATCCGCCGATGGCGCGGCAGCCGGCGCCGACTCGCGCACGATCGCGTCGCTGTTGCCCGCCTGGGGCGCCTCGATCGCCGGCTCGGCGATCGCGGTGGCGGCATTGGGCGCGTCGACCAACGCGGAATACTCGCGCACCAGCCGGCCGCTGCCCCAATCCACCTCGATCAGGAAACCGATCGCCTTCTGCTCGACCGGCACGCTGCTGGTGACCCGGATCACCGCGCGACCGCGCGCATCCTGCGTGAACTGGAACTGCAGGTCGTTGACCAATCCCGTGGGGCGTTCCAACCCGACCCGCTCGAAAGTCTCCGGCGAGGCCAGCGCGACGCGCGCGCTCTCCAGCTCGCCCGGCTCGTTGGAGATCACCGGGATCTCGGCGACCAGCGGCTGCCCCGGCCCGGACAGCACCCGGATGTCGCCCAGGCCCAGCGCCGCCGCCGCGCCGCTGCAAAGCGCCAGGACCAATGCACCCAGACCTTGTAACGGGCGCAATGCGCCCCTGCCGCTACGTTTCATGGGCGCCAATATAGCCGCAAGCCCCTGATCCGAATACTGCGCGTGGCGCGCGCGGTGCCGATCGGCATCGGGTGGCCGCGTTCCTTCTTCCTCTCGGCTCGCACACGCCTGGATACCGCCCCCAAGGCCGTGGGTCGGGCGCAACCGCGCCGCAAGGCCCCCCGATGGCGACATGGAAGAACGCGTCGCCGCGCATCGGCCCGGGAATCCATCGCGGAGCCCGGATCGTTTCCCGACCGGGCGGGCCACGATGCCTTCTTCGATGCGATGATTTCCAGTTCCCTCGACACGGCTTTAGCCCGCTCTCTCGCCGCAACCCCTCTCCGACGGGAGAGGGGCGTCGATGGCCGGCACCGCATCGCCGGCCGGGCTTCAGCCTTCCTGCGCGACCAGTTCGGCGAGCTGCACCGCGTTGAGCGCGGCGCCCTTGCGGATGTTGTCGGCCACCACCCACAGGTTCAGGCCGCGCGGATGCGAGAAGTCCTCGCGGATGCGGCCGACGAACACCGGGTCCTTGCCGGAGGCATGGGTCACCGGGGTCGGATAGCCGCCGGCCTTCTGCTCGTCCACTACCTCCACGCCCGGCGAACGGCGCAGCAGCTCGCGCGCCTGTTCCGGGGTGATCTTCTTCCTGGTCTCGATGTTCACCGCCTCGGAGTGGCCGTAGAACACCGGCACGCGCACCGCGGTCGGGTTCACCAGGATGTTCTTGTCCTCCAGGATCTTCTGCGTCTCCCAGACCAGCTTCATCTCTTCCTTGGTGTAGCCGTTGGGCTGGAACTCGTCGATGTGCGGGATCAGGTTGAAGGCGATCTGCACCTGGAACTTCTTCGGCTCGATGTCCTGGAACGCGAGCAGTTGCGCGGTCTGCTTGCCCAGCTCCTCCAGGCCCGAGCGGCCGCCGCCGGACACCGACTGGTAGGTGGCCACGTTGATGCGCTCGATGCCGTATTCCTTGTGGATCGGGCCCAGCACCGGCATCAGCTGCATGGTCGAGCAGTTCGGGTTGGCGACGATGCCGCGCGGACGGTTCTTGAGCGCGTGCGGGTTGACCTCGGAGACCACCAGCGGCACGTCGTCGTCGTAGCGGAAGGTGGAGGAATTGTCGATCACCACCGCACCAGCGGCGGCGAACTTCGGCGCGTACTCCTTGGAGACGCCGCCGCCGGCCGAGAACAGCGCGATGTCCACGCCGGCCGGGTCGAAGGTCTCCAGGTCGAGCACGTCGACCTTCTCGCCCTTGTACTCGATCTGGCTGCCGGCCGAACGGGCCGAGGCCAGCGGGATCAGCTTGCCGACCGGGAAATCGCGCTCGGCCAGGATGGACAGCATGGTTTCGCCGACGGCGCCGGTGGCGCCCACGACCGCGACGGTGAAACGACGGGCAGGGTTGTTCATTGCGGACCTTTGGATAGGAAACGAAGTTTGATAACGGCACATGGATGTGCGCGCTCTTGCGAGGGAATCGCACCAACGGGTTCGGGGAACCTCCGGATACGGCCGCGGAGGTTCCCTATCGTTTCTCGCCGGTTTTGCCCGCGCCCGCGGTGCCGCCGGCCGCCTTGGCCGCGTCGAGGTTGATCGCGCACGGCGGGTGGCCGGCATCGGGACCGACGCCCAGCGCCGCGACCAGGTTGTCCACCGCCAGCTGCACCATCGCCCGGCGCGTGGCCAGCGAGGCGCTGCCGATGTGCGGCGTGAGCACCACGTTGCGCAGCGCCAGCAACTCCGGGCGCACCTGCGGTTCGCGCTCGTAGACGTCGAGCCCGGCCGCCGCCAGGCGGCCGTTGGCCAGCGCGTCGGCCAGTGCCAACTCGTCGACCAGGCCGCCACGGGCGACGTTGACCAGCGTCGCGGTCGGCTTCATCTTCGCCAGCGCGGCCGCGTCGATGACGTGGTGCGAGGCGGCGCTGTACGGCAACACCAGCACCAGGTGGTCGGCCTGCGCCAACAGCGCGTCGAAGCCGACGTAGCGCGCGCCGACCTCGCGCTCGACGCCTTCCGGCAGCCGCGAGCGGTTGTGGTACAGCACCTTCATGCCGAAGCCGTGGTGGCCGCGGCGCGCGATGCCCTGGCCGATCCGTCCCATGCCGAGGATGCCCAGCGTGGCGCCGTGCACGTCGGCGCCGAGCATGGTCTTGAACGACCACTGCCCCCACTGCCCGTCGCGCAGCCAGCGCTCGGATTCGGTGATGCGCCGCGCCGCCGCCATCAGCAGGGCGAAGCCCAGGTCGGCGGTGGTCTCGGTCAGCACGTCGGGCGTGTTGGTCGCCACGATGCCGGCCACGCTGAGCGCGGCGATGTCCAGGTTGTTGTAGCCGACGCCGACGTTGGCGATCGCGCGCAGCCTCGGCGCGCCGGCGATCTCGGCCTCGCCGATGCGCTCGTTGAGCGTCACCAGCGCGCCGTCCAAAGGCGCGAGCTTCGCCGCCAGTTCCTGCGGCGAATACGCGGTCACGTCCGCGGTGGTGGCCAGCTCGAAATGCTCGCCCAGCTGCGCGACGACGTCGTCGAACAGCGGCTGGCTGACCCACACGCGTGGCCGCGACTCAGCCATCGACGCTCCCCGGGATGCGCGGCGCGACCTCGCCGACGTCGCCGCATTGGGCGCGATGGCGCAGCGCCTGGTCCATCAGCACCAGCGCGACCATCGCCTCGGCGATCGGGGTGGCGCGGATGCCGACGCAGGGATCGTGGCGGCCGGTGGTGACCACCTCGACCGGGTTGCCATCCACATCCACGGTCCGGCCCGGCAGGCGCAGGCTGGAGGTGGGCTTGAGCGCGATCGAGGCGACGACCTGCTGGCCGGTGGAGATGCCGCCGAGGATGCCGCCGGCATGGTTGCTGAGAAAGCCCTGCGGCGTGATCAGGTCGCGATGCTCGGTGCCCTTCTGCGCCGCGCTGGCGAAACCGTCGCCGATCTCCACGCCCTTGACCGCGTTGATGCTCATCAGCGCCGCGGCCAGTTCGCCGTCGAGCTTGCCGTAGATCGGCTCGCCCCAACCGGGCGGCACGCCATCGGCGACCACGTCCACGCGCGCGCCGACCGAGTCGCCGGACTTGCGCAGCGCGTCCATGTAGGCCTCCAGCGCCGGCACCTGCGCGGCGTGCGGCCAGAAGAACGGATTGTCCTCGACCGCGCTCCAGTCGAAGCCCTCGGGCCTGATCTCGCCCAGTTGCGACAGGTAGCCGCGCACGCTCACGCCGTGGCGCTGCTTCAGCCACTTCTTGGCGACGACGCCGGCGGCCACCCGCATCGTGGTCTCGCGCGCGGAGCTGCGGCCGCCGCCGCGCGGATCGCGGATGCCGTACTTCTGCCAGTAGCTGTAGTCGGCATGGCCGGGGCGGAACTGCGCGGCGATGGTGGCGTAGTCCTTGCTGCGCTGGTCGGTGTTGCGGATCAGCAGCGCGATCGGCGTGCCGGTGGTGACGCCTTCGTAGACGCCGGACAGGATCTCGACCTCGTCTGCCTCGCGCCGCGCCGAGGTGTGGCGGGTCTTGCCGGTGGCGCGCCGCTGCAGGTCGTGGGCGAACTCCTCGGCGGCGATCGCCAGGCCCGGCGGGCAGCCGTCGATGACGCAGCCGATCGCCGGCCCGTGCGATTCGCCGAAGGTCGTGACGGTGAACAGCTTGCCGAACGAATTGGAGCTCATCGCTGCGCGGCCAGCTCCGCGATGCGGGCGTTGTGGCGGATCAGCTCGCGGCACTCCACCGCGAAGATGCCCATCTGCCCGACCTTGAACTCGATCCAGGCGAAATCGACCTCCGGCAGCAGCTTGACCAGGTGCTGCTCGGAATCGCCGACCTCGCAGATCAGCAGGCCGTCCTCGCTCAGGTGCAGCGGGGCGTCGCGCAGGATCTTCAGCACCAGGTCCAGGCCGTCCTCGCCGGCACGCAGGCCCAGCTCCGGCTCGTAGGAATACTCCTTCGGCAGGGCGTCGGTCTCGGCGTTGGTGACGTAGGGCGGGTTGGTGACGATCAGGTCGTAGTGGCGGCCGGTCAGCCCGTCGAACAGGTCGGACTTGAGCAGCGTGACGTTGTGCGCGAGCAGGCGCTCCTTGTTCTCGGCCGCCAGCGCCAGCGCGTCGTCGCTGATGTCCACGCCGTCCACGTCCCAGTTCGGGTTGTAGTGGCCCATGGCGATGGCGATGCAGCCCGAGCCGGTGCACAGGTCGAGCGCGCGGTGCACGTCGCGCCCGGCCAGCCAGGGCTCGAAGCCGGCCTCGATCAGCTCGGCGATCGGCGAGCGCGGCACCAGCGCGCGCGCGTCGCTCTTGAAGCTCAACCCGGCGAACCAGGCCTCGCCGGTCAGGTAGGCGGCCGGCACGCGCTCGTCGATGCGGCGCTGGAACAGCGCCAGCACCGCGTCCTTCTCGGCGCGCAGCAGGCGCGCCTGGCCGTAGGCCGGGCCGAGGTCGTGCGGCAGGTGCAGCGCGTGCAGGACCAGCTGGGTGGCCTCGTCCAGCGCGTTGTCGTAGCTGTGGCCGAAGGTCAGGCCGGCTTCGTTGAAACGGCTGGCGCCGTAGCGGATCAGGTCGATGATCGTGTGCAGTTCGTCGGCCGCGGCGGCAGTCATGGCAACAGCTGGGTCAGGTCGGCCCCCGATTATAGGGTTCCCGCCGGTATGATTGAGCGTCTGTTGCATCGGAAACGTCCATGTTCAACCGGAATACCTTGATCGTGCTGGTGGTGGCGCTGGCCGCCGGGCTGGGCCTGCTGCTCGGACAGAAGCTGCTGGGCGGCGGCAAGCCCGCGCCGTGGCCGGACACCCGCACCGTGACCTTCTACCCGCAGCCGCGCACCCTGCCCGACTTCAGCCTGCGCCAGTCCGACGGCACCCAGCTGGTCCCGGGCGAGCTCAAGGGGCATTGGACGCTGGTGTTCCTCGGCTTCACGTTCTGCCCGGACGTGTGCCCGACCACGCTGGCCGACCTGGCGATCGCGCAGAAGCAGTGGGAATCGATCCCCGACTCGCTGCGCCCGCGCGTGCTCTTCGTCTCGGTCGACCCCGACCGCGACCCGCCGGCGAGGCTGGGCGAGTACGCCCATGCCTTCCACAAGGACACCCTCGCCGCCACCGCCGACACGCCCTCGCTGGAGCGCTTCGCCACCGCGCTCGGCTTCGTGTTCCAGAAGGTGCCGGGCAAGCACTTCGACGAGAACCCGAACGACTACAGCATGGACCATTCGGCCGGCATCGCCGTGCTCGACCCGGCAGGCCGCCTCGCCGGCCTGATCCGCCCCCCGCTCGACCCGCAGGCGATCGCCGCCGACTTCACCAAGCTGACCCAGGAAACCGCCCCTTGAGTTGTAGAGCGTGCCATGCACTCTTTCATGAGTGCGAAGCCCCTTGGGGCGCGGCGAGCCAAGGGGGCGCGCGGCGCCGCCCAGGCCGGCCGCCTGGGCAAGGCGCGCAACGCAGGATCGGCGCGTCCCAAGGGACTTCCCGGAGGGTTGGTCGTCAGCGGCACGGAGCCAGCGCCGCGCGGCTCGCCTTGGCGGCCAGCCAAGGCTGCCCCACGCAACACACGCTCCGTACCGCTGACGACCAACGCATCTCATGAAAAAGTGCATGACACGCTCCATTACCACCCTGACCTACGCCCTGCCGCACCGCCTACTGTCGTCGCTGGCGCGCCGGCTGGCGTATTCGACCCATCCCGCGATCAAGCAGCGCCTGATCGACACCGTAGTGGCCAAGTTCGATGTCAACCTCGCCGAGGCCGCCGAGCCCGATGCCCGCGCCTATCCCAGCTTCAATGCGTTCTTCACCCGTCCGCTGAAACCCGGCGCGCGCCAGGCCGACCCGGACCCGCGCACCCTGCTGATGCCGGCCGACGGCCGCATCAGCCAGCTCGGCCCGATCCAGGCCGGCCGCATCTTCCAGGCCAAGGGGCAATCCTTCACCGCCGCCGAACTGCTCGGCGACGAGGCCGCCGCCTCGCCGTTCAACGACGGCCTGTTCGCCACCGTCTACCTGTCACCGCGCGACTACCACCGCGTGCACATGCCGTGGACCGGCACGCTGCGCGAGACCGTGCATGTGCCCGGCCGCCTGTTCAGCGTCGGCCCGGACGCGGTGCGCAACGTGCCGAGGCTGTTCGCCCGCAACGAGCGGCTGGTCTGCCACTTCGACACCGACTTCGGGCCGATGGTGCAGGTGATGGTCGGCGCGCTGCTGGTGTCCGGGGTGGAAACCGTGTGGAGCGGCGTGGAAATCCCCGCCTATGGCGACCGCATCACCCGCAAGGACTGGCGCGGCAAGGGCATCGTGCTGGAGCGGTTCGCCGAGATGGCGCGGTTCAACTACGGCTCCACGGTGATCGTGCTGTTGCCGCCCGGGGTGGCCGCGTTCGCCCCGGGGTTGCAGGCGGAGAGTCCGGTGAAGCTCGGGCAGGCGCTGGCACGGCGGGACTGAGTTTTTCCTTATCCCTCCAGGGATGAAGGCGTGTTGTCCGGTGCCCCCTTCTCCCCTCGGGAGAAGGGCCCGCGGGGGCGGATGGGGGTTCGGGCGAAGCCTCATGGGATTTAAACAAGGCTGGGGGCGTCGCCCCCGTACCCTCGCCCCGTCCCACCCCATTTCCCACCCACGCCAGCGGCGCGGAAGAGAGGGGCACTACTTGCCCACGGCCTACTTGTCGCAGCCCTGCAGCTTGATCGTCTGCCCCGGCTTGATCGCATAGGCCGGCGCCTTGAGCCCGTTGGCGCGGGCAAGCTCCTTCAGCTCGCACTGGTACTTCTGCGCGATGCGGCCCAGCGTGTCGCCCTTGGCGACCTTGTAGCTGCGCGCCTGCTTCGCTTTCGGCTTGGCCGGCTCCGGCCGGCCGGTGGCCACCGTGGTCGGCACGCCGGCGGCGATCGGGGAGGCATCGCCCACCGCGACGCTGCCGGTATAGCTGTTCGGCGCGGGGCGCACGATCGCCGCGTTCAGGTCGGCGGTGATCAGGGTCCGCGCCAGGTCGGCGCGCGGGCCGCTCACGCAGTACCTGTTGTACAGCCCGACGATGCGCGTGTTGGCATTGATCAGCGTGCCCGCCGGGATCCAGCCGTCCGCCTCGTAGCGCGGGTTGAGGTTGCGCAGCACGCGCATGTAGCCGTCGCGGGTACCGGCGCTGCCCAGGCAGATGGTCAACTCGTAGATCGTGGTCGACTTGGCCAGCCGCAGCGTGGCCGGCTGCGCGTTGATCTTGGGGAATTCCACCCCGTACTGGCGCGGATGCAGGAAGATCCATGCGGCGGCGATCACCATCGGCACGTAGTCCTTGGTCTCGGCCGGGAACTGCTCGTAAACCGACTGGTCCCAGAAGTTGCGCCCGCCCGTCTGGGCGAACACGCGCGCCGCGCGGCCCTCGCCGCCGTTGTAGGCGGCCAGCGCCAGCTCGACGCTGCGGTTGAGTTCGGCCAGGCGCTCGTTGATGTAGCTCGCGCTGGCCTCGGCGGCGCTGCGCGCATCGAAGCGGGTATCGAAACCGGTGCCGTCCGGCCCCAGGCCGAAGCGCGCCGCGGTCGCCGGCATGAACTGCATCAACCCGGCCGCGCCGGCGCGCGAGCTGGCGTGCACGCGGCCGTTGGACTCCTTGGCCATGATGCCGAACAGCAGCGCTTCGGGCAGGCCGCGCTTCTGCCATTCCGGCCACATGATCGCGCGCAGGTTCTCGTAGTTCTCGTAGCTGGTCAGCAGCGCCGGCCGCAGGTCGGTCAGCCAGCGCCGGATGCCGGCCTGCACCGCGGCGTTGTACTGGACCATGTCGTCGAAGGCATGGCGGTGGTCGTTGAGCAGGTCGGCGGCGCGCGCCGCCTCGGGCACGTCCGCGGCGAGCGGGCCGATGTGGTCCGGATCGGCCTCGAGCAACTCGTCGCCCTCCTCGTCGCTGGCCGCCGCCTCGGCATCGACGTTGGCCTTCAGCAGGCGCTTGTAGCCGGCCAGCATCGTGTTGACCTGGCAGCCGCGCAGCTTGAGGCAGGCATCGATGACGTCCTCCATGTCCTCCAGCGCGGCGTCGGTCTCCGCCTGCCCCCTCGGGTCGGAGTTGTTCACCAGCACCATGCCGTCGCGGTAGCGCTTCTCGGCCGCGGCCATGCGCTGGTCGAGCGCGGCGATCTTCTCCTCGCGCGAGGCCGCGTGCGCGGCGGGCAACAACGACATCAGGAGGGCGACGGCCAGGGTCGACCGGAGGGGCGGCGCGAATCGGGAAAGCGGCATCGTGGGCGGGCGCGACGGAAAGGCCCGCAGGGTAGCCGCCGGCCGTGCGCCGGAGCAAGGCGACTGGCGCCGGGAGGACAGTCCGCCGTTAGAATCCGGTCACCTCCCATCCGCAGACCGCCATGGACCCGATCCTGCTCGGCAAAGGCATCACCGACGACATCCAGGTCGTCCTGAATCCCCGCTTCGGCAACCGCCATGGCCTGGTGGCCGGCGCCACCGGCACCGGCAAGACCGTCACCCTGATGACCCTGGCCGAAGGTTTCTCGCGGATCGGCGTGCCGGTGTTCATGGCCGACGTGAAGGGCGACGTGGCCGGCCTGGCCATGCCCGGCGATGGCAACGACAAGCTGCTGCAGCGCGCCAAGGACATCGGCGTGGCCGACTACGCGCCCGGCGCCAGCCCGGTGGTGTTCTGGGACCTGTACGGCCAGCTCGGCCATCCGGTGCGCACCACCGTCAGCGAGATGGGCCCGACCCTGCTGGCGCGCATCCTGGAACTCAACGACACCCAGGCCGGCGTGCTCGACATCGTGTTCAAGCTCGCCGACGACCGTGGCCTGCTCCTGCTCGACCTGGACGACCTGCGCGCCCTGCTCAACCTGGTGGTCGAGGAACGCAAGGAAGTCTCCACCGAATACGGCCTGATCGGCGCGCAGTCGGTCTCGGCGATCCAGCGCGCGCTGTTGCGGCTGTCGCAGGACGGTGGCGAGGGCTTCTTCGGCGAACCGGCGCTGGACCTGGCCGACATCATGCGCACGGCCCCGGACGGCCGCGGCGTGATCGGCATCCTCGCCGCCGCGCAGCTGATCCTCAAGCCGCGCCTGTACTCGACCTTCCTGCTGTGGCTGCTGTCGGAGCTGTTCGAGCGGCTGCCCGAGGTCGGCGACCTGGACAAGCCCAAGCTGGTGTTCGTGTTCGACGAGGCCCACCTGCTGTTCGACGACGCGCCGCCGGCGCTGGTGCAGCGCATCGAACAGGTGGTGCGGCTGATCCGCTCCAAGGGCGTGGGCGTGTACTTCTGCTCGCAGTTCCCCGACGACGTGCCGGACAACATCCTCGGCCAGCTCGGCAACCGCGTGCAGCACGCGCTGCGCGCCTACACGCCGCGCGACCAGAAGGCGGTGAAGACCGCCGCGGAGACCTTCGTCGCCAACCCCAAGCTGGACGTCGCCACGACCATCTCCAGCCTGGGCACCGGCGAAGCGCTCGTGTCCACGCTGCAGGACAAGGGCGTGCCGATGCCGGTGCAGCAGACCCTGGTCGCCCCGCCGCGCTGCCGGATGGGCGCCATCACCGACGCCGAGCGCGCCCAGGTCCGCGCCACCAGCCCGGTCGGCGGCAAGTACGACACCGCGGTCAACCGCGAATCGGCCGCCGAGATGCTGGCCAAGCGCGCCGGCGAGCAATCCGCCAAGGCCGGCGCCCCGCCCGCCCGCACCCGCGAGCAGGACGAGGCGCAAGCCGGCAACGACTGGGGCCAGGCGGTCAAGGACGTGGTGTTCGGCACCAAGCGCCGCCAGGGCCTGCTGGAAACCATGGCCAAGCAGACCACCCGCACGGTCGGCAGCAAGCTCGGCCAGCAGATCGTGCGCGGCATCCTCGGCGGCATTTTCGGGGGCAAGCGCTAGCGCGCCGTCGCTCCACCCGGCCCTCCCGCATGCCGGGTGGGGAAAGGAACCCGGGCACGGCCACTCGAACATCGGCATATCGCGCGGGAGCGGAATCCCCCAGCGCGGGCAGCGCACGAATGCGCCCGCGGGAGCCTCGGGCGCCACGGCAGGCCATGCCACCGACCCGATTGCACCGCCGCTGCCGTTCCCGCCAAAATCCGCCATCGACACTCAGGGGAATGTCATGGAAGACCGTCGTTACCGGACGCGGGCACGGTCCGGCCACAGCGCCGCACCCGCACCGTTCTGGACCCGCACCCGCGCGATCGCCTTGTATCCGCTGCAGGGCTCGGCGCTATGGACGCTGGTCGCGTTGACCCTGTGCAGCCTGCTGGGGATATTGCCGGGCGTGGGCTGGATCATCGCCATCGTCACCTGGCTGGCGATCTACAAGTACGCCTTCGAGATCCTGCGCCACACCGCCAACGGGCACCTGGAGTCGCCCCAGCACGGCTTCGACGTCGGCGACGGAACGGTGCTGCGGCTGATCCTGCTGATGATCCTGATGGTCGCCGCGGTGGCGGCCGTGGCGCTGCTCACCCGCAGCCCTGCCCTGACCGGGGTGGCGTTGCTGCTCGCCGCGCTGCTGCAGCCGGGATGCGTGATCTCGCTGGCGCTGGACGGCTCGTTGCGCAGGGCGCTCAATCCGGCGGTATCGCTGGGCCTGGCCACGCGCATCGGCTGGCCCTACCTGGCCGCATTCGGCCTGCTGTTCGTGATCCAGGGCAGCGCCTTCACCGCCAACCGCTGGCTGCACCGCTACCTGCCCCCGGTCTTGGACGACCTGGCGATCACCGTGGTCTCGATCTGGGGCCTGTTCGCCACCTTCCACCTGATGGGCTACCTGGTCTACCAGTACCATGAGGTGCTGGGCTTCGAGCCCGACGCGCTGGACGCACCGGACCGGCATGACCCGGACCGGCCCCTGCTCGACGAGGCCGAGGGGCAGGTCCGCGACGGCCACCCCGAAGCCGCGCTGGAGACGCTGCGCGCCGCCGTGCGCAGCCGCGCCGTGGGCCTGCCGGTGCACGAGCTCTACCATCGCTTGCTCCGGCAGGGCGCGCGCCGGGACGAACTGCGCGAACACGCCCGCCATTACGTCTCGCGCCTGGTCGACGAGCGCCAGGAACGGCGCGCGCTCGCGCTGATGCGGGAGATGCTCGACCAACAACCGGATTTCGTCCCGGCGCAGGACGCCCAGGCGGCGCTGCTGGCCGAGCGCGCGCGCCTGGCCGGCCAGTACCAGCTCGCCGGCGACATCCTCTCGGCGATGCTGAAGACCTGGCCACGCTCGCCGCAGGCGCCGCAATGGTCGCTGGATGCCGCGATGCTGCTGGCCGAGCGCTTCGGCCGCGACGACGATGCCCGCGCGCTGCTGCAGCAAGGGCTGGCGGCCAGCGAGGACGAGGAACAGCGACGCAAGCTGCAGGCGGCGCTGAAGGCGCTGTCGGGGACGGATATCGCGGCGGCACGCCCATGACGCCCCCGCCGCCCCGGCGCGGCGGCTACAGGTTGTCGAGCAGGAAGCGCGCCTTCGCCGCCTGCGGCTGGTCGGCATAGCGTTCGGCCACCAGGCCCAGGATGCGCCGCTGCCCCTCCGGCGCGTTCTGCTCGGCATGGCGCATCGCCAGCGACAGCCACGCCTGCGCCACCCATTCGCGCGACGCATCCGCCTGGCCGGCGGACTGCAGCAGCGCTTCCGCTTCGGCGAGCAAGCCCAGCTCGCTCCAGCGGCGCGCCAGCGACAGCAACTGCCGGGCGGGCAACGCTCCCGGCGGCAGCTCCTGCAGGATGGCGCGCTGCGCCCGGGCCTGCTCCGCGTCCGTCGCCGTCAATGCCAGCAGTTCCAATGCGCGATCGCGCAATGCGCTGCGCTGGCCCGCATTGCGCGCCACCCGGCAGCGCGCCAGCGCCACGTCGAAGCGCTGCGGCTGCTCGGCGGCCAGGTCGGCCAGCAAGCGCTCGGCCTCGAGGTTCTCCATCCTGCCCAGGTGCCGCTGCGCGCGTTCCCAGCGATCGTCGCCGGTTCCGGCTTCGCCGGCGTCGTGCATGAAGTCCGGCCGGGTCTGCCGCGTCAGCACCAGCACGCCGCCCAGCAACGCCCCGGTCACCAGGCCACCGGCATGCGCATCGAAGCCGATGCCCTTCTCGCCGCCGAAAAGCAGGTTGTACAGCTCCCATCCCAACCATAGCGGCAGCAGCACGATCGCCGGTGCGCGCGCGTAGTCGAACACCACGCCGAACCAGTAGAAGAAGCGCACCGGGCGCCGCCCCCACACCACGCAGAACGCTCCCATCAGGGCCGCGATCGCGCCCGACGCGCCCAGCCCGCCGCCCGGCTGCCCCCAGCGCCACAGCAGGCTCGCCGCACTCGCGCCGAACGCACCCAGCACGTACACCGCCAGCAGCCGCAGCGGGCCGATCGCGCCTTCCAGCAGCAGGCCCAGCGCGACCAGGAACAACATGTTGCCGACCAGGTGCATCACCCCGCCATGCAGGAACGCCGCGGCCAGCATGCGCCAGGGCGACCATTCCGAACTGCGCAGGTTGTGGCGCAGCGTGAACACCTCGCCGAGCAATGCGTCGTAGCGCCGGCGCAACGGTTCCCAGGCCGACTCCTGGCCCGCGTCCTCGAACAGGCCTCCCGCGGCCAGGGCGCGCTGGAACGCCGGATCGTTGACCGTGCCGGCCGCCACGTAGGCGAACCGCAGCGGCTCCGGCTGCCGGCGCAACTCCGCCAGTGCGTCGCCGCGCCCGGCCCGCTGCAGGTAGCGCTCGTAGGCCGGCAGTTCGTAGCGGCCCAGGCCGGATTCGAGGTAGTACGCCCGTGCCCGCGCGAACGCCGCATCGTCCCCCGCTTGCAGGCCGAAGAACACCAGCGCGTTCGCCAGCACCAGCAGCATCGTGATCCACGGGAAGGTCTCCCGGTCCAGCGGCTTGTGCAGGGGCAGGATGAACATCGCGACACTCCATGTATCGATGGCCGCGCAGCTTCGGCGATCGCCGCGGGACACGCAAGCCGGTAGGCGCTAGCATCGTGCGCCCGTACCTGGCCCCCTCCCGCAAAGCATGAGCCGCTGGCGTCCCCCCGCAGAGAAAAGCACCGCCCTGATCACCCCCGGAGGCCACGCGCGGCTGAAGGCGGAGCTGGACGAGCTGTGGCGGGTGCGGCGGCCTGAGGTGGTCAAGGCCCTGGCCGCGGCGGCGGCCGAAGGCGACCGCTCCGAGAATGCCGAGTACACCTATCGCAAGAAGCAGCTCGGCGAGATCGACCGGCGCGTGCGCTACCTGAGCAAACGCCTGGAAAGCCTGCGCGTGGTGGACACCGTGCCGTCCGATCCGGAGGCGGTGTTCTTCGGCGCGACGGTGGAGCTGGAGGACGCCGACAGCGGCGAGGTCGTGCGCTACCGGATCGTCGGTCCGGACGAGACCGATGCGGCCCGCGGCTGGATCAGCATCGACTCGCCGCTGGCGCGCGCGCTGCTGAAGAAGCGCATCGACGACGAGTTCGAGGTCCAGTTGCCGGGCGGCCGGCATCGCTTCGCGGTGCTGGCGGTGGAATACGCGGACTGAACGATTGTGGGGGCTCCGATCCCGACGAGGCTCTACCGGTAGAGCCTCGCCGGGACCGGAGTCCCTCCCACAGTGGCGTTCAGACGACCCGCAGGTCCAGCGCGAGAGGCCCGCCCAAGCCCGCGTTCTGCGCCGGCAAGGCTTCGCCGAACAGATCATGCTCGTCGCTGTCGGTGATCTCCACCTGGACGAACTGGCCGACCCGCAGCTTCGCCTCCCCGGCGTTCTGGATGTGCACCAGGCCATCGATCTCCGGCGCGTCCGCCTTCGAACGCGCCACCGCGATGCCGTCCTCGATCGCATCGACCAGGCACTGCTGCACGCTGCCGATCTTGGCTTCCAGCTTGGCCGCGGAGATCGCCGCCTGCTTTTCCATGAAGCGCGCCAGGCGTTCCTGCTTCACCGGCTCCGGCACCGGGTCGGGCAGGTCGTTGGCCGCCGCGCCTTCCACAGGCGAATAGGCGAACGCGCCGACGCGGTCGAGCTGGGCCGCGTCGAGGAAATCCAGCAGCGCCTCGAACTCGGCCTCGGTCTCGCCCGGGAAACCGACGATGAAGGTCGAACGCACCGTGATGTCCGGGCACAGCTCGCGCCAGCGCAGCACGCGCTCCAGGGTCTTGTCGACCGCGCCCGGGCGCTTCATCAGCTTGAGGATGCGCGGGCTGGCGTGCTGGAACGGGATGTCCAGGTACGGCAGGATCTTTCCTTCGGCCATCAGCGGCACCACGTCGTCCACGTGCGGGTACGGGTACACGTAGTGCAGGCGGGTCCAGGCATCCAGTTCGGACAGGCCCTCGCACAGCGCCTTCATCCGCGTGGCGTACTCGCGGCCCTGCCAGGTACCCGGCGCGTACTTGCGGTCCACGCCATAGGCGGAGGTGTCCTGCGACACCACCAGCAGCTCGCGCACGCCGCCGCGCACCAGCCGCTCGGCCTCGCGCAGCACTTCGTCGACCGGCCGCGACACCAGGTCGCCGCGCATCGACGGGATGATGCAGAAGCTGCAGCGATGGTTGCAGCCCTCGGAGATCTTCAGGTAGGCGTAGTGGCGCGGGGTCAGCTTGACGCCGTAGTCCGGCACCAGGTCCACGAACGGATCGTGCCGCGGCGGCAGCGCGGCATGCACGGCCTGCATCACGCTGTCGTAGTCCTGCGGGCCGGACACCGCCAGCACATCCGGGTACTGTTCCCGGATCAGTTCGCTGCGCTTGCCCAGGCAGCCGGTGACGATCACCTTGCCGTTCTCGTTCATCGCCTCGCCGATCGCGTCGAGCGATTCGGCCACGGCCGAGTCGATGAAACCGCAGGTGTTGACCACCACCACGTCGGCGGCATCGTAGGACGGCACGATGTCGTAGCCCTCGACCCGCAGCTGGGTGAGGATGCGTTCGGAATCGACTAGCGCCTTCGGGCAGCCAAGGCTGACGAAGCCGACTTTGGGGTTCGACAAGGACATGGGAAACGAGGGGGCCTGGGTGGGATGCGGCCTGGGGCCTGAGCCGGCGGATTATAGCCGGCCGCCGCAGGCCGGCCTGAATGCCGCGCAGTCCGTGCTCGCACGCAACCGTCGCCGGGACGATGGACGACGGCCGGAAACACTCCCGCGACATCCCACGGCGCGATAATCCCCGTTTCCCCCGTCAGGAGAACGCTCATGGCCCACTGGACCACCCTCGACACGCCCCATGGCCAGGTCTCGGCCTGGCATGCCACGCCCGCCGCAGCGCCGCGCGGCGGCCTGGTCGTGATCCAGGAGATCTTCGGCACCACCGATCATATCCGCCGGGTCGCCGAGGACTTCGCCGCGCAAGGCTACGAAGTGCTGGCGCCGTCCTTCTTCGACCTGGTCGAGAAGGACCTGCAACTGCCGTACGACAACGAAGGCGTCAAGCGCGGGCTGGAACTGGTCGGCCAGATCGGCTTCGACAAGGCGGTCGACGTGGTGAAGGCCGCGGCGATGGCGCTGGCTCCCGCCGGTCCCGTGGGCACGGTGGGCTATTGCTGGGGCGGCACCATCGCGCTGCTGGCGGCCATCCGCCTGGGCCTGCCCTCGGTGAGCTACTACGGCGCCCGCAACACGCAGTTCCTCGACGAAACCCCGAAGGCGCCGGTGATGTTCCACTTCGGCGAGAAGGACAAGAGCATTCCGCCGGAAGCGGTGCAGCGGCATCGCGACAAGCTGCCGCGGATGGAAGTCTTCACCTATCCGGCCGACCACGCCTTCAACCGCGACGGCGGCCACGCCCACGAGCCGGAGAGTGCCCGCCTCGCACGCGAACGGACACTGCGCTTCTTCGCCGAGCACCTGGCATGAGCGGTTTCCAGCTCGATGCGCGCCTGGCCGCCGACAGCGCGTTCGTCGCCGACGGCCCGCTGTCGCAGGTCCGGCTGATGGACGACATGCGCTTCCCCTGGCTGGTCCTGGTGCCCCGCGTCGCAGGCGCCAGCGAGTGGATCGACCTGGACGGCGGCCAGCAGCGCCTGTTGCTGGCCGAGATCAACCAGCTCTCGCACCTGCTGCGCGCGGAGCCAGGCGTCGGCAAGCTCAACATCGGCGCGCTCGGCAACATCGTGCGGCAACTGCACGTGCACCTGGTGGGCCGCCGCGAAGGCGACCCCGCCTGGCCGGGGCCGGTCTGGGGCAGCGGCCCCGCCCAGCGCTTCGCTCCCGAGGCGCTGGCCGAGCGTGCCAGCGCATGGGCACAGCGGCTACGATAGGCGGCCCTTCCGGACCGTCACCTGCATGAGATCGAACATCGTCGCCGCCCTGATCCTGATCGTGGTCGGCCTGCTGTTCCTGGCCAACAACCTCGGCTGGACCAACCTGAGCATCGGCAAGCTGATCACCACCTGGTGGCCGGCGATCCTGGTGGCGGTCGGCATCGGCATGCTGTTCGGCAAGGGCAAGTAGCTCGGCGCCCCCGCAGTGGCAGGGGGCTGACCACCGGCACCCGGAAGAGCTGACTTCCGGCACCTGATCCGGCGCCGGCCCGGACGCAGCATGGCGCCACGCCAACAAGGACGCCCGCCATGCCTCGCCGCCTGATCCCCGCCCTGGTCCTGATCTGCCTGGGCACCCTGTTCCTGCTCGACAACCTCGGCCTGGCCGACCTCGACGCCCGCCACCTGGTCGCCACCTGGTGGCCGGCCCTGCTGATCCTGGCCGGGATCGGCCAGTTGACGCGCCGCTTCGACGGGAAGAGCGCCGGCGCCTGATCCGCCGGCCGCGACTCAGGTCCGCGGCAGCGTGACCCCGGTCTGGCCCTGGTACTTGCCGCCGCGGTCCCGGTACGAGGTCTCGCAGACGTCGTCGGCATCGGACTGGAAGAACAGCATCTGCGCCACGCCCTCGTTGGCGTAGATGCGCGCCGGCAGCGGCGTGGTGTTGCTGAACTCCAGCGTCACGTGGCCTTCCCACTCCGGCTCCAGCGGCGTGACGTTGACGATGATGCCGCAGCGCGCGTAGGTGCTCTTGCCGAGGCATACCACCAGCACGTCGCGCGGGATGCGGAAGTACTCCACCGTGCGCGCCAGCGCGAAGCTGTTCGGCGGGATGATGCACTCGTCGCCGATCACGTCGACGAAGCTCTTCGGGTCGAACTGCTTCGGGTCGACGATCGTCGAGTTGATGTTGGTGAAGACCTTGAATTCGCGCGAGCAGCGCACGTCGTAGCCGTAGCTGGACGTGCCGTAGCTGACGATGCGCTGCCCGGCGGCGTCCTGCTTGATCTGGCCCGGCTCGAACGGCTCGATCATGCCGTGCTGTTCGGCCATGCGCCTGATCCAACGGTCGCTCTTGATGCTCATGCGGAATCCTGATGCCCGTGGGGGTCGGCAATTCTACCCATGAGTGCCCCGGGGGAGCGACTTCGGCCGCCCTCCGCGAACGGGCTCAGGCCAGCGAGGACACGATTGGGATCGCCGCGCGGGGCCGCTTGCCCAGCTCCTCGGCCAACCGTTCCGCCGCCGCCAGGTACGCCTTGGCCGCCGCCGACCCGGGGTCGGCCACCACGATCGGCCGCCCTTCGTCGCCGCGCTCGCGGATGCCGATGTCAAGCGGCAACGAACCCAGCAGCGGCACCCCGTACTGCCCGGCCATGCGCTGGCCGCCGCCTTCGCCGAACAAGTGTTCCTCGTGCCCGCAGTTCGAGCACACGTGCACCGCCATGTTCTCGACGATGCCGAGCACGGCGACCTCGACCTTCTCGAACATCTTCAGCGCCTTGCGCGCATCCAGCGTCGCGATGTCCTGCGGCGTGGTGACGATGACCGCGCCGGCCACCGGGATCTTCTGCGACAGGGTCAACTGGATGTCGCCGGTGCCCGGCGGCAGGTCGACCAGCAGGTAGTCCAGGTCGCCCCACAGCGTGTCGTTGAACAACTGGGTCAGCGCCGAGGTCGCCATCGGCCCGCGCCAGATCATCGGCGTGTCCGGGTCGATCAGCAGCCCGATCGACATCGCCTCGACCCCGAACGCCCGCAACGGCTCGATCGACTTGTTGTCGGGGCTTTCCGGACGCCCGCTCAGCCCCAGCATCGCCGGCACGCTGGGTCCGTAGATGTCCGCATCGAGCACCCCGACTTTTGCACCAAGTTGGTGCAGGGCAAGCGCCAGATTGATGGCCGTGGTGGATTTCCCCACCCCGCCCTTGCCGGAACCGACGGCAATGACATTGCGGATGCGGGGATGGGGGGACAGGCCGCCTTGCGGCCGATGGGCGAATGTCTTCATGCGGACATTGTCCAGCAAGCTCGCGACTTTCCCAACCTTCCCCGACGCTCGACATGCTGCCAGAACGGCGCTTCAGCACGAAACGCTATTGAGTTCCTCACTCCGAGGCACAGGCCCGCAACATCTCGCCACGATCGAATTAAACCTGCATATCGAACAGCCGGCAATGCGCTCTGGGCCAACTTCTGGCATAGATTTCAACTCGATAATTTTCAGGCATCATTCATATTGCCTCCGGTGACCCGAAGGAGGTGTGTACGTCTTAAATTAAAGGGAGTTTCGAGTGATCAAGCATGACCTGTTTTCAGCTCGCCTTCGGATCATCGTAATCGGCGTGTCCTCGCTGCTTGCGACCGCCGGAGCGCAAGCCGCAGAACCCATCGCGATAGAAGACCTGGCACGACTGCCCGCCATCCAGTCCGTTTCGATGAGCCCGGACGGCAAGCATCTCGTAGCTGTCATCCCGTCTCCAAACAACAATGACGAGACGGCGTTGGCTACATGGGACATGGACAAGCTTTCTAATGGCCCCAAAGTCGTGACGCCCTCCGGCGATCGGATGAAGTTCATCGCCGCCGGAGCACTCAAGGCCGATAAGATTCTTGTTCTCGGGCGCCAGGAGTGGACCGGGCAATTGGGAGGCTGCGGCGAAGGCAGTGTCTCTGGCGCCACCAAGACGTTCGTGGTCAAAGCCTACCTCACTGGCGATGATCAGAAGAAGTTCGAAGAGGCCTTTGCCGACAATACCCGGAAGATCGGGGTGAGTGAACAGACCCAACGCTGTCTAGAGATTGCCGGCACCGCATCGTTAGTGCATCGCCTCCCGCTCGACCCGGAGCGAGTGATCATCCAGCAGCTCAATGAGCTGACCTTCAGCGCCAACTACTATCTCTACAACCTGAGCACCAAACAAACCGAGCTGTTGTTCCGGGGCAATGCACGCAGCACGCCCTCTCTTTTCGATCCGCGCACGGGGAAGGTACTGGCCAAGACGGAGATCGAGCCCATCGGAGCCGATAACTATCTCCAGAAACTGCTCATTCTCAACTCCGAGAGCGGGCAGTTCGAGGCGCACGATGCGTTGAGTACCAAGTTGGCCGATCGGCGTACGGTCCAGATAGAAGGAATCGACGACGCAACCGGCAAGCTCTACGTATTGACCGACCTTTTCTCCGACAAGGTGCAGGCCTACCTTTACGACCCCAAGCTGCGCAAGTTCGACTCCGAGCCCGCGGTAGCGAACCCGGATTTCTCCATTGACAGCCTGGTGTTCGGCTCCCAACCCAGCAATTTCAACAAAGTCGTCGGATTCGTGATCGATGGTCCCAGTCGTCAAACCATCTATGTCGACCCCGCCCTTAACTCGATTCAGGCCGGGCTCAAGCAAGCGTACCCAGGGCAGCAAGTATCGATCGTCAACTACACGGATGACTTTTCGAAAATCCTGTTCAGCACGATGAGCTCTGGGAAGCCGGCCAGCTACCACATTCTCGTCGGAAAAAAGAATGTCGTCGAGTTGGGCAGCGAACGGCCGTGGCTAAAGGACGGCCAGACCGGCGAGCAACGTTGGGTCACCTATACGGCCCGAGACGGCCGGAAGATACCTGCCATCCTGGATCTTCCTGCAGACTGGAAGCAAGGTGATTCTCCTGTCCCCGCCATCATCAATCCTCATGGTGGCCCATGGGCGCGCGACTACATGGGCTGGGATGCTAGCGGCTGGGTTCCCCTGCTCACATCGCGTGGTTATGCAGTGCTTCGTCCCCAGTATCGTGGATCGACGAACCTGGGCCGTGACCTGTGGATCGCTGGCGATCGGGAATGGGGCAAGAAGATGTCCGACGACAATGATGACGGCGCGGAATGGCTGGTTTCACAGAAGATCGCCGCAAAAGACAGGATTGCCATCTTTGGTTATTCCTACGGCGGTTTTGCCGCCGCTGCAGCAGCCGTTCGCAAGCCATCCCCTTACCAGTGCGCGATTGCCGGCGCTCCGGTGACCAATCTTGGGCGGCTTGGAACTGCCTGGAGCGACAACCGCCTCCAGCGCATCCTGCAAGGCCAGACCGTCAAGGGCATGGACCCAATGCAGAATACGGCCAATGCGACCTTGCCGATCCTGCTGTTCGTGGGCGACCGGGATGTCCGCACGCCATCGTTCCATGCCAAGGACTTCTACGAGGCCGTCAAGAACACTGTTCCCGCCAAGTTCGCCCTGATCTCCGACATGCCCCATAGCATGCCGTGGTACCCACGGCAGCAGCGCGAAACCCTGGGATTGATCGAGAGCTATCTCAAGAACGACTGCGGCCCTGGCGGTTTGTAGGCCGAACCCGGCATCGGGCCCGATGCCGGGTTTGTTCATATGCAACATGAATGTTGCATTAGCAACCTCATCGAAGTAGATTCGCTTAACCGGAGCATAACGCCGGTTTCTCGTTTAGCCCTATTCAGGAGAGAGGCACCATGTCCGTTCGTCACGGATTGCAACGCTTACCTTTGGCCATCGCCGTCGTCGCAGCCTTGCAGGCAGCACCGGTCATGGCCCAGGATCAAACGGATGAAGCAAAGAACACCGCTCCCAAGCCCGCCCAAGGAGCGGAGTCACGCCAGGCCAAGGACCTTGATGCCGTTACCGTCACCGGCTCGCTCCTGAAGCGTCCGGAGTATGAGACCACGTCGCCGGTGCAAGTGATTTCCGTCGACAAGAGCATCGCCGCAGGCAAGTTCGACGTTGCTGACTTCCTGCAGACCTCTGCCGTCGCCGCTGGCTCCACCCAGCTCAACAACCAATTCGGCGGTTTCGTCGTCGAAGGCGGTACCGGCGTGCAAACCGTTTCGCTGCGCGGCTTGGGGGCGAATCGCACCCTGATCCTCTTGGATGGCCAAAGACCCGGCCCTGCCGGTACTCGCGGACAGGTTGGCGCATTCGACCTCAACGTCATTCCCAAGGTCATCTTGCAACGCATCGAGATCGTCAAGGACGGATCATCCTCGATTTACGGCTCCGACGCGGTCGCGGGTGCAGTCAACCTGATCACTCGCAAGAGTATCGACAAGCCGATCATGGACTACACCATGAGCGTCCCGCAGCATGGTGGCGGCGAACAGTTCTCGGCATCGTTCGCTGCCGGAAAGGACTTCAACAATGGCAGCATCGTCGGAGCGGTGCAGTGGGATAGGTTGAATGCCCTCAAGTTTGGCGATCGCGACTTCCTGCGATGCGCTGAAGACAGGGTCTGGGGCAAGGACGGCCAGCGAATTGATCGTGAGGATCGTTCGATCATTGGCGATACCAAGCTGGGAGGATGCTCATCGGGCAACCTCTATGCCAATACCATTATTGACTACTTCAACCCCAGCACTCGCTACGTGCCCTCTCCGGACGGCAGCACCGTGGGACCGTTCCCCGGCTATCGTCCACGCCCTTACCCCAGCAGAACCTATGCGAATTCGCCACAGGCCTACTACGAAGACGTCTTGAACTTCCCCTTCTGGGACAGTGCTCAAGTCATCGACCAGCGTGAACGCATCAGCCTGTACGGCGCCAGCGACTTCAGCTTCGACAGTTTCAACTGGAAGACCCAGTGGCTGTACAACCGTCGTGAGACGAAGACCCACGGATATCGGCAGTTCTTCCCCGTCGTGTACAACGAAGCCGACGACAATTACTACGAGCCGATCATGCCGTATCCGGATGATCAGAAGATCACCGTAGACTACTTCTATGGCAGCACCAAGTTCGATGGCGCATTCAAGTGGAGCGATAGCTGGAGCTGGGAGGTCAATGCCAGCTACTCACGATCCGACGGTGACTACGAACACAACGACATCCAGACTTCGCGCACGGGCGATCTTTCGTATGTCGAAACCGATCCGCCGCTCAACTACTTCGATCCTGGCTTTCTCAGCGGCGAGCGCATGAACGAGCTGGTGAATGCCGTTGGAGTCATGACCAAAGGCAATACGGTTTACGACCAGGCGATCGTCAACGGATTGATTACCGGCAACCTGTTCACCCTGCCTGCGGGCGATGTCGGCGCGGCGTTCGGCGTGGAGTACCGGCATTCCAAGATCGATGATGAACCCGACGAACTGACCAAGATCGGCGATATCTGGGGCTATAGCTCCGCTCAAGCCACGAAGGGAACCGACAACGTTCGTGAGGCTTTCGCCGAACTCGATATTCCGCTCATCAAGGGCAAGCCGGGCTTCGAATCGCTGTCGGTCAACCTGTCCGGCCGTGCTTTCAAATACAACTCGGTGGAAGACTCCGACAATGTCTGGAAGGCCGGCCTGAACTGGCAGATCATTCCGTCCCTGCGCCTGCGCGGTAGCGTTGGCACTTCATATCGTGCACCAGGCCTTTATGAGCTTTACTTGGGCGACCAGACTGGCTATCGCCAACAGACGGAAATCGATCCCTGCGTATTGTGGGGGGAAAGCAGCAACACATTCCTCCAGGCCAACTGCAATGCAGCCGGCATTCCTGCAAATTATGCAGGCACTGGCGCCACCGCTACGGTTTATTCCCGCGGCGGCAAGGGCGATCTGAAGCCTGAAACGTCCAAGGCCAGAACATTGGGCCTGGTATGGACCCCGGAATTCGCCAATTTGAGCGTCGCCGTGGATTATTTCGACTACGACATCCGTGGCGAGATCAGCCAACTGGATGAGTACGACATCATCAACGGCTGCTATGGCTCGGCGGTCTACCCGAATGCATTCTGTGATCAGTTCGTTCGCAACAGTCCGAACGATCCGAGCGCGCCGAATGCGATTACCACCATCTACAACAAGTACATCAACATCAATCGCGAGCGCACTCGTGGCTATGACTTGCAGTTGAACTACGACAACGACTTCTCGTTCGGCAAACTGTCGCTGGAGGCGCAGGTCACCTATACCATCGAGGATCTCACTCGCCTGTTCGACAGTTCGTCAGAAAGCGGGCTCGCCACCGACAACCAGATTGGCTACATCGGCCGTCCCAAGACTGTTGGCCTGTTGGCAGCGGACCTGAAGCGTAACGACTGGACCTTCAGCTATCAGACCACCTATGTCAGTTCGACTGAAAATCGCGACCTGAATCGTACTTTCACCTATCAGGGATACCAAGGCGCGACCCGGGACATCAAGGCTGGTTGGCAGTTCCTGCACAACATATCCATCGCTTACGAACCAGGCGATTGGGGCATCATGGTCGGTGTCCGCAACCTGTTCGACAAGGAACCGGATCTGATCTCGACCGGCGTTGGCACCCGCTATGGCAATGCACCGCTATATGCATCGCAGTACGATTGGTATGGGCGAACGATCTTTGCCCGAGTGCAGTACAAGTTCTGATTCCTTCTGGAACAGCAAAGGGGAGCGGCCACTGGCCGCCCCCTTTTGTATTCAACTGGAAACAACCGTCTTCCTCACCAAGGCCTCTGTAGCACGACCCTCGCCGCATTGTGCCCAGGCGCCCCGGTGACGCCGCCTCCCGGGTGCGTGCCCGACCCGCATAGATAGAGCCCGGGGATCGCGCCGCGGTAATCGGCCTGGCCCAGCATCGGTCTTGCGGAGAACAGTTGGTTCAGGCTCAGCGCGCCGTGGAAGATGTCGCCGCCGACCAGGCCGAACTCGCGCTCGAGGTCGAGCGGGCTCAGGACCTGGCGCCCCAGGACCGAGGCGGCGAAGCCGGGGGCGTGCCGCTCCACCGTCGCGATCATCAGGTCGGCGACTTCCTCGCGGTGGTCGTCCCAGCTGCGTCCTTCCGGCAGTACCGGCGCGACATGCTGGCAGAACAGGCTCGCCACGTGCTTCCCCGGGGGTGCCAGCGAGTCGTCCAGCGTGCTCGGGATCAGCATCTCGACGATCGGCTCGCGCGACCAGCCGTGGTCGCGCGCGTCGCGCCAGGCCTTGTCCATGTAGTCCAGGCTCGGGGCGATGATGATCCCGGCGGTCAGGTGGTCGCCCTCGCCCGGCAGGACGCGGAAGTCCGGCAGCCGGGACAATGCCACGTTCATCCGGAAGGTGCCGGAGCCGCAGCGCCAGTTCGCCATGCGCTCGCGCGTCGCGGCCGGCACGTGCGCGGGATCGATCAACCGTTCGTACAGCAGCTTGGGGTTGACGTTGGCAACCACGCAGTCGGCGCGCAGCGATTCGCCGTCGAGCATCGTCACGCCGACCGCTCGTCCCCCTTCGACCAGCACGCGTGCGACGCCACGTCCGGTACGGATGTCCACGCCGCGTTCGCGACAGCAGGCGGCCATCGCCCGGGTGATCGCCCCCATGCCGCCGATCGCGTGCCCCCACGCCCCCTTGACGCCGTTGCTCTCGCCGAACACGTGGTGCAGCAAGACGTAGGCGGTGCCCGGCGCGTACGGGCTGGCGTAGTTGCCGACGATGCCGTCGAAGCCGAACAGCGCCTTGATCGGTGCGCTTTCGAACCAGCGGTCCAGGTACTCGGCCGCCGAGATCGTGAACAGGTCGAGCAGTTCCTGGCGCAGGGCCGGCGACAGCGCATGCAGCCTTCGCC
Organism: Xanthomonas boreopolis; assembly: GCA_014654535.1. GTDB lineage: Bacteria > Pseudomonadota > Gammaproteobacteria > Xanthomonadales > Xanthomonadaceae > Pseudomonas_S > Pseudomonas_S boreopolis. Next base: position 22,757 of record BNBA01000011.1, on the reverse strand, counting down.
CGAGCTGGCCGGCTCGCCAGAGCTGGGGCAGCGCCTGCCACCACCCGCCGTCGGTGACGTTGGGCGGCGGCTGCAAGGCCAGCGCGCGCAGCACGTCGGCCAGTTGTTCCAGGCGCGCCTCGTAGGCCGGCAGCCGTTCGGCATCGCGGGCGGAGAACTTCGCGACTTCGGCCGCGGTCCGTCCGGCCCCGGCCAACAGATATCCGTCCTGCAGCGGCAGGAAGTTGTTGATCCGGCGCGGCACCACCCTGAGGCCGTGCCGCGGCAGTTCCAGGTCCTCGATCACCTTCGGCTGCAACAGCGAGACGGTGTAGGAGGCGACCGAGTTGCGGAAGCCGGGATGGAACTCCTCGGTGACCGCGGCCCCGCCCACCACGTCGCGCCGTTCGAGCACCAGCACCTTGCGGCCGGCCTTGGCGAGGTAGGCGGCGCACACCAGCCCGTTGTGGCCGGCGCCGATGATGATCGTGTCGTACGGGTCGCGTCGGGTGCCCATGCCGGCCTGTATAGCATGCGCTGGCGGGGTCCGATTCCCCTGTTTGGCCAGGCATGCCTGGTCGGCGCGTCGCCCCGTCGGCCCTGCTCTTCCCCGGAGACGGCGGATGTCCGGCCCCAGCCGGCCATGACCTTCGACACTGACTACCGTCGCGCAGAGGTTCAGAATGCCGGCCACGGCCCCGGCGACGGGGCTTCCTTGTCCATGCCCGATTCCGGAGCCCTACGTGACCTTCCGCAAACCTCATCTGCTGACGCTGTCCCTCGCCGTCGCCGCCGCGCTGAGCGGCTGCAAGAAGCCCGAGGAAGCCCCCAGCGCCGCCGCGCCGGCCAGCGAAAGCGAAGCCGCGCCGAAGAAGCTGACCCTCGACGAGTCCAAGCTGCCGCCGTTCAACCAGTTCAAGCCGGGCGACATCGACCCGAACGCGAACGCCTGCACCGACCTCAACGCCTACGCCAACGCCAAGTTCCTGGCCGCCAATCCGGTGCCGGGCGACCGCACCAGCTGGGGCGCGTTCGAGATGCTCGACGAGCGTTCCAACGCGGTCCAGCACCAGCTGGTCGAGCAGGCCGCCGCCGACAAGAACGCCACCGGCGTGGAGAAGCTGGTCGGCGACATCTGGGCCACCGGCATGGACGAGGCCAAGATCAACGCCCAGGGCATCGAGCCGCTGAAGCCCGAACTCGCCGCCATCGACGGCGTCACCGACCAGGCCAAGCTGGTCGATTACCTGCGCACCAGCGCCGCCAAGGGACGGAACGGGCTGTTCTCGTTCGGCGCCGAGGCCGACTTCAAGAACTCCAGCATGAACATCGCCTATGCCGCGCAGGGCGGCCTGGGCCTGCCGGATCCGGAGTACTACACCAAGGCCGAGAACAAGCCGAAGCTGGACGCCTACCAGGCGCACATCGCCAAGGTGCTGGAGCTGTCCGGCACGCCGGCGGCCGATGCCGCCGAGCAGGCCAAGCAGGTGGTCGCGTTCGAGACCCGCCTGGCCAAGGTCTCCAAGACCAGCACCGAGCTCTCGCGCGATGCTTCGCTGTTCTACAACCCGGTCAGCCCCGCCGACGCCGACAAGCTGACCCCGAACTGGTCGTGGACCGAGTTCTTCAAGTCGCAGGGCGTGGAAGTGCCCCAGATGTTCTCGCTGGCGATCCCGGCCTTCCACGAGGAAGTGAGCAAGATGATCGCCGACACCGATCCGGCGGTGTGGCGCGCCTACTTGCGCTTCCATGCGGTCGACAGCGCGTCGCCGTACCTGAGCCAGCCGTTCGTCGAGGAGAACTTCGCCTTCTACAACAAGGAAATGCGCGGCCAGAAGGAGATCAAGCCGCGCTGGAAGCGCGTGCTGGCCGCGGTCAACGGCCAGGTCGGCGAGGCGCTGGGCCAGCTGTACGTGCAGGTCGCGTTCCCGGCCGATTCCAAGGCCAAGATGGAGGAACTGGTCGGCAACCTGCGCACCGCGCTGAAGGCCCGCATCGAGAAGCTGGACTGGATGAGCCCGGAGACCAAGGAAAAAGCCATCGCCAAGTGGAACAGCTTCACCCCGAAGATCGGCTACCCGGACAAGTGGCGCTCGTGGGACGGCCTGCAGACCAACCGCGACAGCTACCTGGGCAACCTCCAGGCGGCCCAGGAGTTCAACTACAAGTGGAACCTGTCCAAGATCGGCAAGCCGGTCGACAAGACCGAATGGGGCATGACGCCGCAGACGATCAATGCCTACTACAACCCGCTGCAGAACGAGATCGTGTTCCCGGCCGCGATCCTGCAGCCGCCGTTCTTCGACCCGAACGCCCCGGTGGAGATGAACTACGGCGGCATCGGCGCGGTGATCGGCCATGAGATGACCCATGGCTACGACGACCAGGGCAGCCGCTTCGGACCGACCGGCAACTTCGAGAACTGGTGGACGCCGGCCGACGCCAAGGGCTTCGCGGCCCGGACCGACAGGCTGGTCAAGCAGTTCGACGGCTACAAGACCGACAAGGGCAACGTCAGCGGCAAGCTGACGCTGGGCGAGAACATCGCCGACCTGGGCGGCCTGAACACCGCCTACGACGCGATGAAGGCGGCGACCGCCGGCCAGGAAGACCCGAAGACCGACGGCATCACCCGCGACCAGCGCTTCTTCCTGAACTGGGCCACGGTATGGCGTCGCAACTTCACCCCGGACGAACTGGCCGTGCGCCTGAAGACCGACCCGCACGCCCCGGCCAACTTCCGCGCGATCGGCGCGCCGTCGAACATGCCGGCGTTCGCGGCGGCGTTCTCGTGCAAGCCGGGCGACAAGATGGTGCGCCAGGGCGACCAGCAGGTGGTCATCTGGTAAACCGCCCGCGCGGGTTGCGATCCATGGAGGCCCGGCATTGCCGGGCCTTCTTTTTTGCTTGGCCCATGCCGGATCGTCAATCCCCTGACAGCACGCTTGCCGGCCTTGTTAAACTCCGCCGACTTCCAACTGGCTGGATCCATTTCGATGCCCACCCTTCGTCCGCTTGCCCTCGCCCTCGGCTTCAGCCTGACCGCCCTGCTGGCCGCGCCCCATGCCGAAGCCGCCCGCAAGAAGACTCCCAAGGCCCCGGCCGTGCCGCCGGCCTGCACCGATTTCTACGACGCCGCCAACGCCGCCTGGCTGAAGGCCAACCCGCTGCCGCAGACCGGCGCGACCACCGCGCTCGGCCAACTCGCCGAGCATGCGCTGCAGCAGCAGCGCGACCTGCTCGACGCCGCGATGAAGGCGCCGCAGAACGACGTGCAGAAGCTGCTCGGCGACTTCTGGGCCAGCGGCCTGGACGAAGCGGCGGTCGAGGCCGATGGCTCCAGGCCGATCGCCCCGCTGCTCTCGCGCATCGACGCGATCAAGAAGGCCAAGGAAATACCGGCGGCGATCGCCGCGCTGCACCAGGTCGGCATCCCGGTGGCGTTCAACTTCGGTCCCGACGTGGACCTGAAGGCCCTGGACCGCCACATCGGCTACTTCATGCAGGGCGGCACCGGCCTGCCCGATCCCGCGTTCTACACCCGCACCGATGCCGATACCACCGCGCTGATGGGCCGCTACCGCGCCTACGTCAAGCAGATCCTGGCGCTGACCGGCACCGCCGCCAACCGCCTCGACGCCGACTCGGCCGCGGTGATCCAGATCGAGACGCTGCTGGCCAAGGCCGGCAAGCCGGTCGCCGACATCAACAACCCCTTCAACAACTACGCGCCGCTGGCGACCAAGGACGTCGCCAAGCAGTTCAAGAACCTGCAGCTGGCCGATTTCCTGAAAGCCCAGGGCGTGCAGGACGACCTGGTGTCGATGGCCGACCCGGGCTACTTCAAGCAGCTCGACGGCCTGATCGCCAGCCTCAAGCCGGACCAGTGGAAGGCCTACCTGCGCTGGCGCGTGGGCGATGCGATGGCGCCGTACCTGTCCAAGGGCTTCCGCGACGCCGAGTTCCAGTTCCGCGGGCGCCTGCTGCGCGGCGACGTGCTGCCGCCGCCGCGCTGGCAGCAGGTGCTGGACGCGATCAACGTCGCGGCCGGCCCGATGCTCGGCCGCGAGTACGTCGCCCGCTACCTCGGCGCGGACACGCGCCGCCAGGCCGCCGTCATCGTCGATCAGGTCCGCGAGGCCCAGATCGCGGCGATCGAACGCACCGGCTGGGGCAATCCGGAAGTCGTGGCCGAGGCCAAGGCCAAGCTCGACGCGATGAAGATCGAGATCGGCGCGCCCCGCCGCGACCTCGACTACAGCGTGCAGCCGATGGGCCGCGGCAGCTTCGGCGGCAACATGCTGATCGCCTCCACCTGGCGCCATCGCGAGGAAATGAAGCGGATCGGCAAGGGCAACGCCGACCGTCGCTGGGACGTGCTGCCGCAGCAGCCGGCGATCGCCTACGACATCGCGCAGAACCGCCTGATCGTCACCGCCGCGGTGCTGCAGGCGCCGGTGTTCGCGCAGGGCGGCGACCCGGCCGCCCAGTACGGTGCGTTCGGCGCGCTCGCCGCGCACGAGATCACCCGCGCGATCGATGCCAAGGGCGCGTTGGTCGATGCGCAGGGCCAGCTGCGCAGCTGGTGGAGCCCGGCCGAGAAGACCGCCTGGACCCTGCTGACGCAGAAGGTCGCCGCGCAGTACGGCGCCTACCCTTATCCGGGCGTTCCCAATACCAAGGTCAACGGCACATTGACCGCCGAGGAGAACCTGGCCGACCAGGCCGGCGTCGAGCTGGCCTGGCAGGCCTTCGCCAAGGCCCAGCCGCAGGCCACCCAGGCCAGCAAGCAGGCGTTCTTCAATGCCTGGGCCGGGCTTTGGGCACAGCAGCTGTCCCCGAACGAGGCGGTGCAGCGCGCCACCGCGGAAGTGCGCGCGCCCGGCAAGTGGCGCACCAACGGCCCGCTGTCGAACCTGCCGGAGTTCGGCGCGGCCTTCGGCTGCAAGCCGGGCCAGCCGATGCAGCGCGCGGAGGCCGACCAGGTTCGGATCTGGCGCTGACCGGTCCGGGACGGGCAAGCAAGAAGGGGCGCGGAATCGCGCCCCTTCTTTATTTAAGTGTCTAGCGGACGATCCGCATCGGTGGCTTGCGCTTGCCGCCGAAGGGCGGCTGGCCCCGCCAGTAGCGGATCAGCAGCCAGCCGAACAGCATGCCGCCCAGGTGCGCGAAGTGCGCCACGCCCGGTTGCCAGCCGGTGAAGCCCAACAACAGCTCGATCGCGCCGAACACGATCACGAAAGTACGAGCCTTCATCGGGATCGGCGGGAACAGCAGCATCACCCGCTGGTTCGGGAACAGCATGCCGTAGGCCAGCAGCAGGCCGAACACGCCGCCGGACGCGCCCAGCACCGGCATGTCGCTGCCGGCCAGCCAGCCCACCAGCAGCTGGCACAGGCCGGCACCGGCCACGCAGACCAGGTAATAGGCCAGGAAGCGCTTCTCGCCCCAGGTCTGTTCCAACGGGGCGCCGAACATGAAAAGCGCCAGCATGTTGAAGAACAGGTGCGAGAAGCTGCCGTGCAGGAAGCCGTAGGTCAGCAGCTGCCAGACCTGGAAGTTCTGCCCGGGCGAGAACGGGTCGAAACCGGCCTCGCCCACCGGCCACAGCATCAGCGGCGCGAACGTGCCGTCCCCCAATGCCCATTGCAGCAGGAACAGCAGGCCGTTGGCGATCAGCAACGCTTTGGTGACGGTGGGCAGTCGGGGGAACATGGCGGCATCCGTGGAAACTGCGCCACATCATAACGGCTGCCACCGCCTGCCCCTGTCTCCGCGGCAAGCGCTTCGGCCGCCATGGGGCCCGGCGCGGCCGGCCCAGGCCGCGCCGGCGCAACGCCGCGCTTACATGGGTGTGCTATAAGGCGCCGGTAGACCGGGGCCGTCCGCGTGGCATCCACCGCCACGGGAGCGGACGGCTTCGGCGAGCGATGCCACGAAGCGGCACTGCCCTTCTGGCGTCTTCATGAAGGCGGGGAGGAGAACGGCATGACCACGTTGAGTCGCCGCCAGTTCCTGAAAGTCACCGGGACGACCCTGGTGGGTTCCAGCCTGGCTCTGATGGGCTTCGCGCCCGGGGTAGCGCTCGCGGAGGTGCGCCAGTACAAGCTGGCCCGCGCGACCGAGACCCGCAACACCTGCACCTATTGCTCGGTCGCCTGCGGCATCCTGATGTACGGGCTGGGCGACGGCGCCAAGAACGCGGAAGCGAGCATCTTCCACATCGAGGGCGACCCCGACCACCCGGTCAACCGCGGCACGCTGTGCCCGAAGGGCGCCGGCCTGGTCGACATCATCCACAGCAAGTCGCGCCTGCTCTATCCCGAATACCGCGCGCCGGGTTCGGACAAGTGGCAGCGGCTGTCCTGGGACGACGCGCTGGACCGCATCGCGCGGCTGATGAAGGCCGACCGCGACGCCAACTTCGTGCAGAAGAACGAGGCCGGCCAGACGGTCAACCGCTGGCTGACCACCGGCATGCTGGCCGCCTCGGCGACCAGCAACGAAACCGCCGTGCTGACCCACAAGGTCGTCCGTTCCCTCGGGATGCTCGCGTTCGACAACCAGGCGCGTGTCTGACACGGTCCGACGGTGGCAGGTCTTGCCCCGACGCTTGGCCGAGGTGCGATGACGAATCACTGGGTCGACATCAAGAATGCCGACCTGATCCTGATCATGGGCGGCAACGCCGCCGAGGCGCACCCGTGCGGCTTCAAATGGGTGACCGAGGCCAAGGCGCACAACAAGGCGCGCCTGATCGTGGTCGACCCGCGCTTCAACCGCTCGGCCGCGGTGGCCGACGTGTACGCGCCGATCCGCACCGGCACCGACATCGTGTTCCTGGGCGGATTGATCAACTACCTGCTCGCCGAGGACCGGATCCAGCACGAGTACGTGCTGAACTACACCGACATGCCGTTCCTGGTGAAGGACGAGTTCGCCTTCAAGGACGGCCTGTACTCGGGCTACAACGAGCAGACCCGCAGCTACGACCGTTCCAGCTGGGACTACGCGTACGGCGACGACGGCTACGTCCGCACCGACCCGACGCTGAAGGACCCGCGTTGCGTCTACAACCTGCTCAAGCAGCATTACGCGCGCTACACCGTGGAGATGGTCGAGCGCATCTGCGGCACGCCCGCCGACAAGATCCGGCAGATCTGGGACATGATCGCCTCCACCGCCAGCAAGGATCGGGCGATGACGATCCTGTACGCGCTGGGCTGGACGCAGCATTCGGTCGGCGCGCAGAACGTCCGCGCCGGCACCATGGTGCAGCTGCTGCTGGGCAACATCGGCGTGGCCGGCGGCGGCATGAACGCGCTGCGCGGGCACTCCAACATCCAGGGCCTGACCGACATCGGGTTGATGTCCGACCTGCTGCCGGGCTATCTCAGCCTGCCGAAGCAGGACGAGCAGGATTACCAGGCCTACATCGCCAAGCGCACGCAGAAGCCGCTGCGACCCAACCAGATGTCGTTCTGGCAGAACTATCCCAAGTTCCACGTCAGCCTGATGAAGTCGTGGTGGGGCGACGCGGCCACCGCCGACAACGACTGGTGCTTCGACTACCTGCCCAAGCTCGACAAGCCGTACGACATGCTGCAGGCCTACGAGCTGATGGACCAGGGCAAGATGAACGGCTACATCTGCCAGGGCTTCAACCCGCTGGCCTCCGCGCCGAACAAGGGCAAGCTGATCAGCGCGTTCTCCAAGCTGAAGTTCATGGTCAGCATGGACCCGCTGGAAACCGAGACCATCGCGTTCTGGCAGAACCACGGCGCGCTGAACGACGTGGACCCGGGCAAGATCCAGACCGAGGTGTTCCGCCTGCCCACCACGTCCTTCGCCGAGGAGAACGGCGCGGTGGTCAACTCCTCGCGCTGGCTGCAGTGGCACTGGAAGGGCGCCAAGCCGCCGGGCGAGGCGCGCAGCGACATCGAGATCATGTCCGAGCTGTTCCACCGCATCAAGGCCCTGTACGAGAAGGAAGGCGGCGCCTGGTGGGACCCGGTGCGCGACCTGGCCTGGAAGTACGCCAACCCGGAGCTGCCGACGCCGGAGGAACTGGCGATGGAGTACAACGGCAAGGCGCTGGCGGACGTGTACGACCCCAAGGACCCGACCAAGCTGGTGCGCAAGGCCGGCGAGCAGCTGGCCGCCTTCGGCGAACTGCGCGACGACGGCAGCACCGCGTGCGGCTGCTGGATCTACGTGGGCGCCTGGGGTCCGACCGGCAACATGATGGCGCGGCGCGACAACAGCGATCCTTCCGGCATCGGCAACACCATCGGCTGGGCCTGGGCGTGGCCGGCCAATCGGCGCGTGATGTACAACCGCGCGTCCTGCGACCCGGCCGGCAAGCCGTTCGATCCGAAGCGCACGCTGATCGCCTGGAACGGCAAGAGCTGGAGCGGCGTGGATGTGCCGGACTACAAGGCCGACGAAGACCCGGCCAACGGCATGGGCCCGTTCATCATGAACCCGGAAGGCATCGCCCGCTTCTTCGCCAAGGGCGGCATGGCCGAAGGTCCGTTCCCCGAGCACTACGAACCGTTCGACACGCCGCTGGCGAAGAACCCGCTGAGCCCGGCACAGCCGCTGGCGCTGAACAACCCGGCCGCGCGCGTGTTCGCCAGCGACCGCGCCCAGATCGGCTCGCCGGACGAGTTCCCGCACGTGGCGACCACCTACCGCCTCACCGAGCATTTCCACTTCTGGACCAAGCACGGCAGGCTCAACGCGATCATCCAGCCCGAGCAGTTCGTGGAGATCGGCACGGCGTTGGCCGACGAACTGGGCATCGCCAACGGCAGCCGCGTCCGCGTCAGTTCCAAGCGCGGGCACATCGAGGCGGTGGCGATGGTGACCAAGCGCATCAAGGCCCTGCAGATCGACGGCAGGACCGTGCACCAGGTCGGCGTGCCGATCCACTGGGGCTTCCTCGGCGCGGCCAAGCCCGGCTACATCGCCAACGCGCTGACCAACGCGATCGGCGACGGCAACTCGCAGACGCCCGAGTCCAAGTGCATCCTGGTCAAGGTCGAGAAGGCGTAGGAGACGAACCATGTCACTGCAATCGCTGGACATCATCCGCCGCTCGGCCACCACCACGCCCTCGCCGGAGGCGCGTGGCGCGCACACTGGCCAGGTCGCCAAGCTGATCGACGTCAGCAAGTGCATCGGCTGCAAGGCCTGCCAGGTCGCCTGCATGGAGTGGAACGACCTGCGCGACGAGGTGGGCAACTGCACCGGCAGCTACGACAACCCGCCCGACCTGAGCGATCAGTCGTGGACGGTGATGAAGTTCGACGAGTACGAGGACGCCAACGGCAACCTGGAATGGCTGATCCGCAAGGACGGATGCATGCACTGCTCCGACCCCGGCTGCCTGAAGGCCTGCCCTTCGCCCGGCGCGATCGTGCAGTACGCCAACGGCATCGTCGATTTCCACGAGGAGAACTGCATCGGCTGCGGCTACTGCGTCACCGGCTGCCCGTTCGACGTGCCGCGCATCTCGAAGAAGGACAAGAAGGCCTACAAGTGCACGCTGTGCTCGGACCGGGTCGCGGTCGGGATGGAACCGGCCTGCGTGAAGACCTGCCCGACCGGCGCGATCACCTTCGGCAGCAAGGAGGCGATGACCCAGCACGCCGCCGAGCGCATCGAGGACCTGAAGTCGCGCGGCTACCAGAACGCCGGCCTGTACGATCCGGCCGGCGTCGGCGGCACCCACGTGATGTACGTGCTGCAGCATGCCGACCAGCCGCAGCTGTACAGCGACCTGCCCAAGGACCCGCACATCAGCCCGATGGTGTCGCTGTGGAAGGGTGCGGCCAAGCCGCTGGGCCTGTTCGCGATCGCCGCCACCGCGTTCGCCGGCTTCCTGCACTACATCGGCGTCGGCCCGAACACCGTCGACGAGGACGAAGAGAAGGCCGCCGAGCGCGAGGCGGAGAAGATCCGCGCCGGGACCGCCAACGAGGAGGAACGGCCATGAGCCATGCGCCTGGCGACAACGAGATCGTCCGCTACCGGGCCCCGACCCGGATCAACCACTGGATCGTCGCGATCAGCTTCGTGCTGGTCGCGCTGTCCGGACTGGCCCTGTTCCACCCGGCCCTGTTTCCGCTGAGCGCGCTGTTCGGCGGCGGCCCGTGGACGCGGATCCTGCATCCCTTCATCGGCCTGGTCATGGTGGTCGCGTTCGCCTTGCTGGCCGCGCGCATGTGGCGCGACAACCTGCTCGACCGCGACGACCGGAGCTGGTTGCGCGGCATGCGCCACGTGCTGCGCAACGAGGACGACAAGCTGCCGCCGGTGGGCCGCTTCAATGCCGGCCAGAAGCTGCTGTTCTGGAGCATCGTCGGCTGCCTGCTGGCGCTGCTGCTGTCGGGACTGGTGATCTGGCGCGCCTACTTCAGCCATTACTTCCCGATCGGCGTGATCCGCTTCTCGGTCGTCGTGCATGCCTTGTTCGGCCTGGTCCTGGTCTGCGCGATCGTGGTGCACATCTACGCGGCGATCTGGGTGAAGGGTTCGGTCAAGGCCATGACCCGCGGCAAGGTTAGCTACGGCTGGGCCCACAAGCACCATCGAGCGTGGTTCCGCCAGGTGTTGAGCGGGCAGCGGCCGAAGGAGTAGCCGGATTCGGGATTCGGGATTCGGGATTCGGGATTCGGCAAAGCATCCTGGCCTGGATCAGGCATTTTTCTGCGGGAGGGACTTCAGTCCCGACAATGGGCCGATGAAGCCCGCCGGGACTGAAGTCCCTCCCACAAAGGCACTCCAGCGTTCCCAGCTCCGGAACGCACCCGTCGCCGCACCACACTGGACTCGACCACCGACAACGGCGACGATACCGGGCAGCTAGCCCACCGGCATCGCCATGGCCCAACGCATCCTCGAACCCGGCCAGATCGAAACGCTCGCGCAGCGCGATATTCCCCGCATCATCCTCGCCGACCGCGATCGCCTGTTCGCGGCGCGCGCCGACCGACTGCGCGTCCTGGCGTCCGCCAGCCCGATCTCCGGCTACCTGCAACTGCTCGCCGCGCTGGTCGATGCGCAGCACGCCGCGCTTGCGCGGATCGCGCCCGAACGGCTCGCCGGCCTGCAGGCCGCCGCCGCGTCGCAGCGGCGCAACGGCGCCGCCGGTGCCGCCGGTGCCGGCATGCCGCCGCTGCATGCCGCCAGCCTCGCGCGCGACGGATATTGGCGCACGCTCCTGCGCGAGTTGTGCACCCACTGCGCCGGGCATGAAGCCTTCCCGGCGCAGGCGAAGGCGATCCTGGAGCAGTTGGCCGCCGCCCAGGATGCCTGGATCGAGGCCCAGGCCGATGCCTTGCTCGACGTGCCGGGCGCTCCCCCGGTGGAAGCCGGCACCGCCCCCTTCGTGATGGCGGCACTGCAGGTGTACTGGGTCGCGTTGGGCCTGGCCTACGGGACCGGCGAGCTTGCCCCGATGGCGGATGCCCCCGGCCTGTGCCCGCTGTGCGGCACCGCACCAGTCGCCAGCCTCGTGCATGCGCAGGCGCCCCATGCCTCCTACCGTTACCTGTACTGTGCGCTGTGCGCCTGCCAATGGCACTACGTACGCGTGCAATGCAGCCGCTGCGGCGCCGCGGGCAAGGACATCGCGTACCCCTCGCTGGCCGGCATCGATGATCCTGCCGATACGGCCAAGGACGCCGCCGTGCGCGCCGAGACCTGCGAACGCTGCCACGGGTATCGCAAGATCCTGTACCTGGAGAAGGACCCGCAGGTGGAGCCGGTCGCCGACGACCTCGGCACGCTGGCGCTGGACCTGCTGCTCGGCGAACAGGGCTACGAGCGCGCCAGCCAGAACCCCTTGCTGTGGCAGGCGGATGGGGATTGAGCCGATGCAGCGTGCCGAACCGGCATCGGCCGACGCCCTGCCCTCGCTCGACCGCTTGCTGCGCAGCGCGCAACTCGCGCCCCTGCTGGAACGGCATGGCCGCTCGCGCATCGCCCGGCTGCTGCGGATCCGCCTGCAGGCCCTGCGCGAGCGCATCGCGCTGGGCGGACTTTCGCGCGATGCGCTGGACGACGCCTTGCAGGACGCGGCCGTGGCGATGGCGCTCGAAGACGCGATCCGCCAGGAGGACCGCCAGCGGCTGCAACCGGTATTCAACCTGACCGGCACCGTGCTGCACACCAATCTCGGCCGCGCCCTGCTGCCGGAAACCGCAGTGCAAGCGGTGGTGCGGGCGATGGCGTCGCCGGTCGACCTGGAGTTCGACCTCGATCGCGGCCGTCGCGGCGAACGCGATGCGCACGTCCAGGCCCTGGTACGCGAACTCACCGGCGCGGAAGCCGCCTGCGTGGTCAACAACAACGCGGCGGCGGTCCTGCTGATGCTCAACACGCTCGCCAACCGCCGCGAGGTGGTGGTCTCGCGCGGCGAACTGGTCGAGATCGGCGGCGCCTTCCGCATCCCCGACGTGATGCGCAGCGCCGGCGCGCGGCTGGTGGAAGTCGGCACCACCAACCGCACGCACCCGGGCGACTACGCCAACGCGATCGGCCCGCGCACCGCGTTGCTGATGCAGGTGCATGCGAGCAATTACGCCATCACCGGTTTCACCGCCAAGGTCGAGGTCCCGCAGTTGGCGGAACTGGCACGCCGGCACGCGCTGCCGCTGGCCGTCGACCTGGGCAGCGGCAGCCTCTGCGACCTGGAAGCATGGGACCTGCCGCACGAACCCACCGTGCAGGAAACCCTGGCCGCTGGCGCCGACCTGGTGGCCTTCAGCGGCGACAAGCTGCTCGGCGGCCCTCAGGCCGGCATCCTGGCCGGTCGCGCCGACCTGATCGCGCGCATCAACCGCAATCCGCTCAAGCGCGCGCTGCGCATGGACAAGATGGGACTGGCCGCGCTCGAAGCGGTGCTCGCCCTGTACCGCGAGCCGGAACTGCTGGCGCGGCGCCTGCCGACCCTGCGCGCGCTCGCCCGCCCGCCCGAAGCGATGCGCGAGCAGGCGCAGCGCCTGCTCGCGCCGCTGCAGCAGGCGCTGGCGCCGGCCTACCGCGTCGAACCGGCATCGCCGCACAGCCAGGTCGGCAGCGGCGCGCAGCCCGAAGCGCGCCTGCCCAGCGCCGGCTTCCGGATCCAGCCGGCCGGCGCGAAGCGCGGCGGCCTGGACCGCCTGGCCAGGCGCCTGCGCGCATTGCCGCGCCCCGTGTTGGGCCGCGTCGCCGACGATGCGCTGTGGCTGGACCTGCGCTGCCTGGAACCCGGGGACGAAGCCGCGTTCCTCGCGCAACTCCACGAGCTGCGCGGATGATCGTCGGCACGGCCGGCCATATCGACCACGGCAAGACCCGCCTGGTCCGCGCGCTCACCGGCATCGACACCGACCGCCTGAAGGAAGAGAAGGCGCGCGGCATCTCCATCGAACTCGGCTACGCCTACGTGCCGCTCGAGGGCGACGCCGCCGCCGGCGAGATGCTCGGGTTCGTCGACGTGCCCGGCCACGAGCGTTTCGTGCACACGATGGTCGCCGGCGCCACCGGCATCGATTTCGCGCTGTTGGTCATCGCCGCCGACGATGGCGTGATGCCGCAGACCCGCGAGCACCTCGCGATCCTCGCATGGCTGGGCGTGGAACGCGGCGCGATCGCGCTGACCAAGGTCGACCGGGTGGACGCGGCGCGGTTGGCCGAAGTGCAGGCGCAGGTCGCTGCCCTGCTGGCCGGCACGCCGTTGCGGGATGCGCCGAGCTTCGCCTGCGACAGCACCGCTCCGGCCGACGCCGGCATCGCCGCGCTGCGTGCGTACCTGCATGCGCAAGCCGCCGGCGCGGCCGGCAGGCAAGGCGCCTCCGCGCACGAGGAATTGTTCCGGCTGCCGATCGACCGCGTGTTCACGCTGCCGGGACACGGCACCATGGTGGCCGGCCCCGTGCATGGCGGCCGCGCCGAGGTCGGCGCCAACCTGCGCCTGATGCCGCAAGGCATCGCCGTGCGCATCCGCAGCATCCATGCGCAGAACCGTGCCGCCGCCGCCGCCGAGGCCGGACAACGTTGCGCGCTCAACCTGGCATCGATCGGGCGCGATGCGATATCGCGCGGCGACTGGATCGCCGATCCGCGCGCCTTCCTTCCCAGCCCGCGCGTGGACGTGCGCCTGCACCTGGACGCCGATGCGCCGCCCCTGCGCGACTGGACCCCGCTGCACGTGCACTGGGGCACGATGCATCGGCTGGCGCATGCCGTGGTACTCGACGGCGGCCAGGCATCGCCCGGCGGAACGCGCAGCATGCTCGTGCAACTGGTGTTCGACGCGCCCGTGTGCGCGATGACCGGCGACCGCTTCATCGTGCGCAACGCCGGCGCGACGGCCACCCTCGGCGGCGGCGTGGTGCTCGACACCGATCCGCCGCAGCGCCGACGCCGCAGCCCGGCCCGGCTCGCCTGGCTGGCGGCGCTGGAACGGTTGGCGGCGGGCGACGGCATCGAAGCCTTGTTGCGGCAATCGCCGCTCGGCCTGTCCATGGCCGCGCTCGCGCGCCATTGCCGCCTGCCGGCCCAGCGCATCGTCCTGCCGGCCGATGCGCGGCATGTCGAAGGCCGCGACGATGGCCACGCGATCCTCCTGACGCATTGGCAGGCGCTCTGCGGCCAGGTGCTGGAATCCCTGCGCACCTGGCACCAGCGGCGGCCGGACGAACCGGGCGTCGACAGCGGGCGTCTGCAGCGCAGCACCCTGCCCGGGCTGGCCCCGGCCCTGTGGCAGGCGCTCCTGCACGAATTGCAGGCGAACGGGCGGATCCAGCGCAACGGCGCCTGGTGGCACCTGCCCGGCCACGACACGCCATTGCCGGAACGCGAACGGGCACTGTTGCCTGAGCTGCTGCCGCTGCTGTCTGCCGGCGGCTTCGATCCGCCCTGGGTGCGCACGCTCGCCGCGCAGACCGGCGCGGACGAGGAACTCGTACGCGCCACGCTGAGGCACGCGGCCGCGCGCGGCGAGGTGTTCCAGGTGGTATCCGACCTGTTCTATCACCCGCAGCGCATCGCCGAGCTGGCAGGCACGCTGGGCGCACTGGCCAGGACCCACGGCGCGGTCGAAGCCGCGCTCTTCCGCGATGCCATCGGCCTCGGGCGCAAGCGCAGCATCCAGATTTTGGAGTTCTTCGATCGCGTCGGCTACACTCGCCGCGTCGGCGACAGCCACCGCCTGCGCAACGACATGCAATGGAATGCCGCGCCATGATGCAGTCGGCGCTCCAGTGCGAAGGCCGCGGGTCGCCGCTCGATTCGGGAGGCATGCGCATCCGGGCATGCGGCTGGGCTTCAAACCCAGTAGGGGGCGTCGATCGCTTCCTGGTAGGTTCGACTCCTGCTGCCTTCCGCCATTCCGCGCAGGATGCGAGCCCGCACCGGGGCCGCTCCTGATCCAGGGACGCAATGCATGGCCACGCTTTCGCCGCCCGCTTCGCAAGCCCCTGCCGGGAACGCGCAACCGCGCCTGACCTCGCTCGCCCATGGCGGCGGATGCGGATGCAAGATCGCACCGGGCGTGCTGTCGGAGCTGCTGCGCGGCATGCCTGCGCTGTCCGCGCCGGCCGACCTGCTGGTGGGGCGCGAAACCTCCGACGACGCGGCGGTGTATCGCCTCGACGACCGCCAGGCGGTGGTGGCGACCACCGACTTCTTCATGCCGATCGTGGACGATCCGTTCGACTTCGGCCGGATCGCCGCCGCCAACGCGCTGTCCGACCTGTACGCCATGGGCGCGACGCCGCTGTTCGCGCTGGCGATCGTCGGCATGCCGATCAACACCCTGCCGCACGCGCATATCCGCGAGATCCTGCGCGGCGGCGAGGCCGCATGCGCCGACGCCGGCATCGTGGTCGCGGGCGGCCACAGCATCGATTCGGTCGAACCCATCTACGGACTGGCGGCGATCGGCATGATCGATCCCGCGCACCTCAAGCGCAACGGCGGCGCGCGCGCGGGCGACCTGCTGGTACTCGGCAAGCCGCTCGGCGTGGGCGTCTACTCCGCGGCATTGAAGAAAGACCTGCTCGACGCCGACGGCTACCGCGAGATGCTGGCCACCGCCTCCCGCCTCAACCGGCCCGGTACCCGCCTGGCCCGCCTGGAGGGCGTGCACGCGATGACCGACGTGACCGGCTTCGGCCTGCTCGGCCACCTGCTGGAAATGTGCCGCGCCAGCGGGACCAAGGCGCGCGTGGACGCGACCCGCCTGCCCTTGCTGCGCCAGGCACGGGCACTGCTGGCGCAAGGCTGCGTGACGGGGGCGTCGAACCGCAATTGGCAATCGTACGGCGCCGAAGTCGCGTTGGCGGCCGACCTGCCCGCGCCGTGGCAGTCGCTGCTCACCGATCCGCAGACCAGTGGCGGGTTGTTGCTGGCCTGCGCCCCGGAAGCGGCGGACGAAGTGCTCGACGTGTTCCGCGATGCCGGGTTCGCGCAGGCCGCGGTGGTCGGCGAATTGCACGAAGGCGTTCCCGGGGTCGAAGTACGGATGGGCGGCGAATGAGAGAGCTCCCGCTGCGATAGCGCGCGGGTTGCGGGAGCGATTCCAGTCGCGGCAGCGACTTCACCGGTAAAGCCCTGTCGCGACTGAAGTCGCTCCCGCGGGAAACTCCGGCCAGGCTGCCGGATGGCGGCAGGCGGAGCGGTCCTGCGAAGAAGTCCCTATGACGGCGGTCCCCACAGCGCCGCATCCAGGTCGTCGTCGCGCGTCCTCTCGCGCTTCACGCGCCCGCGCTCGACCGCCACGCCCTCGCTGCGCAGGCGCTGGCTCTGCTCCCTCCAGCCGCGCGAGCCTTCCGGCATCGCGATGCGGCCGTCCGAGCGCAGCACGCGATGCCACGGCAGGTCCGGATCGTCGTTGCCGGCCAGCACCCGCGCCACCAGCCGTGCACGCCCGGGCAAGCCGGCGCGGGCGGCGACCTCGCCGTAGCCGGCCACCTGGCCGCGCGGGATCGCCCGGATCGCCGCGAGTATGCGGGCCCGCGCCTGCTCCGGCGTCATCGCCGCGCCCTTCGCCACCGCCTTCTTGCGCGCGCCGGGCGCGGGCTTGCGTGCGGCCGCGCGCGTCATCGGATCAACACCACTTCTTCGGCCGAGGTCGGGTGGATCGCCACCGTGTCCTCGAAGTCCTGCAGCGTCGCGCCCATCTTCAGCGCCACCGCAAAGCCCTGCAGGATCTCGTCGGCGGCCTCGCCGAGCAGGTGGACGCCGATCACGCGCCGCTCCTCGCCGAGGCATACCACCTTGAACAGGCTGCCGTGCGGCGAATCCGACAAGGCGTTCAACATCGGCCGGAAACGGCTGCGGAAGACGCTCACCGCGTCGCCGTAGCGCTCGCGCGCCTCCTCCTCGCCCATGCCCACCATGCCCAGCGGCGGATGCGAGAACACCACGGTCGGCACGTTTTCGTAGTCGAGCCGGGCCTGGGCATCGCCGCCGAACAACCGGTCCATCAGCCTGCGCGCGGCGGCGATCGCGACCGGGGTCAAGCCGACCTTGCCGGCGACGTCGCCCACCGCATGGATGTTGGGCACCGAACTGGTCTGCCAGGCATCGACCACCACCTCGCCTTTTTCCCCGAGCCGCACGCCCACGTCCTCCAGGCCCATGTCCTGGGTATTGGGGCGGCGCCCGATGGCCAGGAAGACCTGGTCGAACGCGGCATCCCGGGTATCGCCGGTCCCCAGCACGCGCAACCCGCCGCCGGCCTGTTCGATCCGGCGGACGCGATACTCGAAGTGCACGTGCACGCCCTGCTGGCGCAGGCTCTCGGCCAGCTGCGCCGCCAGCTCGGCATCGAAACGCGCCAGCAGCTGGCGCCCCTGGACGAACATCTCCACCTGGCTGCCCAGCGCCTGCAGCAAGCCCGCCAGTTCCACCGCGATGTAGCCGCCCCCGACCACGGCGACCCGTCCGGGTGCCGCGCTCAGCTTGAAGAAGTCGTCGGAAATGCTGCCCAGCCCGGCACCCTCGAACGACGGGCGGGCCGCATGCGCGCCGGTGGCGATGACGATGTGCCGTCCGCTGATCGCCACGCCATCGCTGCATACCACCGTATGCGCATCGCGCAACCGCCCGCGCCGCGGCACCACCGCGATGCGGTTCTCGTCGAGCCGCTTGCGGTAGCTGGCATGGATGTTGGCGATGTAGGCCTGCCGGTGCTCGACCAGGGTGTCCCACGCCAGCGCCGGCCTCGGCCCGATCCGGAAGCCGAGCGCGCGCGCCTGGTCGAGCCGGTTCGCCAGGTCGGCGGCCAGCCACATCGCCTTTTTCGGGACGCAGCCGACGTTGACGCAGGTGCCTCCCAGCAGCCCGGGCTCGAGCATCGCCACGCTCGCCCCATGGCGGGCGGCGCGGAACGCCGCGGCCAGGCCGCCGGAACCGCCGCCCAGCACGATCACGTCGTAATCGAATGCTGCCCCCATCACTTGCCTCCCGCCCCGATCGACATCGGCTGCTCCTTCCTGTTTCCGGATTGCGGGACATCGTAGCGCTCCCGGCTTCCGCATCCCGTCATCCGGGGCGCCGCCGGCGCGCCGGCCCTATCGCCGCAGCGGTGGCCACTGCAGGTAGGTGAAGGCGCGCCATGCCCATTCCAGCGGACCGAAACGGAACCGGCGCAGCCACCATGCGCTCGCCGCCACCTGCAGCAGGAACAGCCCGGTCGCGAACGGCAGCTGCCAGGCGCGCGGCAATCGTTCGAAGTAGCCCAGGCCGTAGCCGTAGAAGATCCAGGTGCACAGCAGCGACTGCAGCACGTAGTTGCTCAATGCCATGCGCCCGGCGGGAGCGAGCCACGCCAGCGCGCCGCGCCAGCGCGCCACCCAGGCGAGGTAGCCCAGGCACATCAGCAGACCGGCCACCGAGGACAGCGCGAACGCGCTCGACAGGCGCAGGTCGAGCCGGCCCGGGTCCATGTACGGCTCCAATGCGAGACTGGCCAGCATGGCCGCCAGCCCCAGCGGCCACGCTCCCCAGCGCAGCGCCGCGAACAACCGCGCGAACCGCTCCGGCGCCTGGATCGCGCCGGAGCGCACGAACCAGCCCCCCAGCAGGAACATGCCGAACATGGCCGGGCCGTTGATCGTCAACCCGCGCAGCGTTTCGCCGAGATCGTGCAGGCGTTGCAGCACCGCCTGCGCATAGCGGCCCGCACCGTACGCCGCCCGCTGCGCGTCCACCGCCGCCGCCGCGTCCTGGCCGATCCGCGCCATCGTGCGCTGCCATTCCGCCGCGCTGGAAGGATCCGCTTGCATCAGCGAGCCGAGCGCGCCATAGGCCATCACCATGGCCGGGGCGCACAGGTAGACGACGATCGCGGCGACCGGCAGCCAGGACGTCGGCATCGACCGCACCGCCAGCAACAGCATCGCCAGCAGCGCATAGCTCACCAGCACGTCGCCGGACCAGACCAGCAGCGCGTGCAGCAGGCCGATCGCCAGCAGGCCCAGGCTGCGGCGCACGTAGAACCCCGCGAACGGGCGCCCAGCCTGCCCGGCGCGCTGCGCCATCACCGCGAATCCCATGCCGAACAGCAGCGAGAACAGCGTGTAGAACTTGCCCTGCACCAGGACGTAGACCAGCGCATCGGCCCAGCGATCGGCGCCGGCCAACGCAGGATCGACGCCGGTCAGCGCCGCATTGAGCGGGCCGACGAACGCCTCCATGTTCATCAGCAGGATGCCCAGCAGCGCGAACCCGCGCAGCACGTCCAGCAGGGCGATGCGTTCGCCGGGGGCGACGGGCTGGAAGGAGGTGGGCGTCATTGGAATAGGCCGTTATTCCCTTCTTCCTTCGGGATGAAGGCGTATTGCTTGCGAGCCGCTGGCTCGCATACGCCTGAACGCCCGGCGCGCTGCGCCGGGCCGGGCGCGAAGCGCCGGATGAGGGTACGGACGAAGCTTCGCCCCAGTACCCTCACCCCAACCCCTCTCTCAACCAACAGGAGAGGGACTCACACGTGACTCAGTGGTGGTGGCCACCGTCGCCGTGCACGTGGCCGTGCTCGACTTCCTCGGCACTGGCCTCGCGCACCTCGACGATCTCCACGTCGAAATGCAGGTCCTTGCCCGCCATCGGGTGGTTCAGGTCGACGTCGACCACGCTCAGGCCGACCTTCTGCACGGTGACCGCGCGCGGACCGAAGTTGGTCTGCAGCACCACCTGCTGGCCCGGCGCCAGCTTGGTGTTGCCGAAATGCTTCTTGGGGATGCGCTGGGTCAGGCCATCGCGGCGCTCGCCGTAGGCATCGGCCGCCGGCACGTCGACGCCGAAGCTCTCGCCGGCTTCCTTGTCCATCATCGCGTTCTCCAGGCCCGGGATGATGTTGCCGTGGCCGATCAGGATCGCCAGCGGCTCGCGGTCCTTGGAGCTCTCGATCGGCTCCTGGCCGACCTCGGAAACGGTGTAATGGAAGCGGACGACGCGGTCTTTTTCGATCTTCATGCCTGACTCTGGAATGGGCTGCCCGGTGGCAGACGAGGGGGACGGCTTGTCGGCCGCCGGGGGCGCCGCCATCATGGCGGCATCTCAAACCGCGCATTATCCCGGCTCGATGCACAACAAGCCAGCCGTCCCGATGCGTCCGCCACGGCTCCTGCCATGGCTGGCCAGCCTCTCGCTCCTGCTGCTGGCCGGTTGCGGCAGCGCCCCGGTCAAGCAGGCCGGCCCACCGCCCTCGCATCGCAGCTGGCCGCAAGTGGCCCCCGCCAATCCGGCCGCCGCCAACAACGTGCTGATGCGGGCCCTGGGCCTGGTGGGCACGCCTTACCGCTACGGTGGCAACACGCCGGAAACCGGCTTCGACTGCAGCGGGCTGGTCGCCTACGTATATCGCGACGTGCTGGACCTGCGGCTGCCGCGCAGTTCCGGCGAACTGGCCGCCGTCCAGGGGCCGAAGATCGCGCAGGACCGGCTGGCGGCCGGCGACCTGGTGTTCTTCGGCACGCGCGGCAACGTGTCCCACGTCGGGATCTACGTCGGCGAGGGCCGGTTCGTGCATGCGCCGAGCACCGGCGGCACGGTCCGGCTGGATTACCTCGACGGGTATTACTGGCGGGATCACTACACGGGCGCAAAACGGGTTTTGCCCTGAAAAGCGAACTGCGTCACATGTAACCCAACGGAAATTTAACTTTTTTTGAACATCACGCCACCTTCACCGGGGCATCATCGCGCATCGCCTGCCGCAATGTGACCCACGCGTGACGACCGACGACCAGCTCAAACCCGGCTTCGCCGCCCCTCGCCGCCTGTCCCATCCGCTCCGCTTGCTTTGCAGTACCGCGCTTTGCATGGCCTCCCTTCCGGCCCTGGCGCAATCCCCCCCGCCGCAGATCGCCGATGTCCCCGGCCCCGCCGCCGAACCGGCTCCCCCGTCTTCCGCCGCCAAGCCCCCCGCACCGGCCCGCAGCCGCGCCGATGCCGCCGCCACTGCCACCCTCGCCGCGCTGCTGCCGCATCTGGCCGGCAACGACACCATTCCGCTGATGGACCGCTCGGCGATGTTCGCCGGCGACCTCAGCCGCCTGCTCGCCAACTACGACGTCTCGCAGAGCGCCGTCGCCGCCGCCGAAGCCGCGGTCAACGACAGCAAGGTCCAGGTCATCCTCAAGCGCGCCATGACCCTGCTGGGCACTCCGTACCGCTGGGGCGGCACCTCGCCGGACGGGTTCGACTGCAGCGGCCTGGTCGGCTACGTGTTCAAGACCGCCCTCGGCATCGAACTGCCGCGCGTCTCGCGCGAGATGGCCCACGACGGCAGTGGCGAGATCATCAAGGACCGTAACGCGCTCAATGCCGGCGACCTGGTGTTCTTCGGCAAGCGCGGCCGCATCGACCACGTCGGCATCTACGTCGGCGAAGGCCGTTTCCTGCACGCGCCCAGCCGCGGCAAGGACGTGCAGATCGACTCGCTCGCCAGCGGTTACTGGAGCCAGAAGTTCATGCAGGCGCGCCGCGTCGCGATGTGATCCTTCCGATCCGCTGGCGTTCTCGGATAGGCCGCGCTCGTCGCGGCCTTTCTCGTTTTGCCGGTCCGCCGGCTACCGCGCATCCCTCGCGGCGCCCCGGTTTCCGCAACGCAGCACGATATTGCCCTTATGAATCAGTGACTTGTCATGGCTTTGCAATGCCTTTGTTGTTAGCGCTAACCTGAATTCGGCATGCCCTCGGTCCGGGAGGCCGGGAAGCGCTTGCCGACAACATGGAATCGATATCTCTGGGAGGGGGAATCGTGAAGTTGAATCGACCGGTCCGTACCGCTGGCCGTGGCGTCCTCGCGCGCGCCGCTCTTTTTTCCAACCGCTCCATCCCCGGCCATCGCACGCTCGCCCTCGGCGTGGCGTGCGCGCTGGCCAGCGGCACGCTGCATGCCCAACAGGCCGCAGAATCCGGGAATGCCGCCCCGGCCGCAGTGAAGGAACTCGACGCCGTGGTGGTGAAAGGGGTACGCGGCGCCATGATCCGTGCCCAGGACATCAAGCAGGACGCCGAGCAGATCATCGACTCGGTCACTTCCGAGGACATCGGCGCCCTGCCCGACCGCAGCGTCACCGAGTCGCTCAAGCGCATCAGCGGCGTCACCGTGACCGGTTTCGCCGCGCGCGACGACACCGACCACTTCTCGGCCGAGGGCAGCGGCGTGATGATCCGCGGCCTGACCTTCGTGCGCGGCGAACTCAACGGCCGCGACGTGTTCAGCGCCAACGGCGGTCGCGGCATCAGCTTCGAGGAAGTGCCCGCCGAACTGA